>JAEEJK010000044.1 GCA_016281815.1 Prevotella sp.
CCCATCACAGATTGCCCGGGATGGTATGTGCAGGACCGCGACAATGGTAAGAACATCCGCATGCGTACCGACCGCGGACCTTACCTCTTCAACTATGGCTCAGGTAACCGTGCCGTCAGCTACACCGGACTACATGCTGGTCAAATCGTAGTTGTCGAAGGTTTTGCCAATGGCTCTTGGGAGTACAACGGAGCAGTCAACACCGACAACTGCGTCGATATCTCCGACTCCATCCACGCCATCCAGAACCTCGTTGACACCAACAACGACGGAGAGGCCAACGAAGCCGACAACTTCTACTACTACCAGGTCGTAGAGGACGGACGCATTGACCTCAACCTCAACCGCGCCTGCTATTGGTACGGATTCCAGGTCTGGACCGACAAGACTGCCGACGAAACAGTCACAGCACCTGTCATCTCCCTCTCACGCGTTGATGGTAGCGCACGTCATATCAGCATCGTTCCTGGTGTCGCTTCCTATGGAAGTCCCGTCTCCACTTGGTACTCCTACGACGGTGAGTTCCCTGTCTATCGTGAGGTGACCGAGACCATCGAGAACACCATCCAGCTGACCAAGGTCGACGAGAATGGCGACACCATCACCTACGACTCCATCTACTACACCTACAAGTACAAGCCCGTGAAAATCGACGGCAACTGGGGTGACTGGGAATATGGCGAAGGCGAGGAGTACTTCGAGGTCTCCACTGCTGACGACGAGGACGGCGACGGCATCATCAAGGTACAGGCTGTCTCTATCACTGAAGACGGAACCATGTCCGATGTCAACGTCTTCAACGTGGCTGTAGGCGACATCGTCCTCAACGCTCCATCACTCACACTCGTAGGACTCGACGGCACACGCCGCGACTACCAGATTGGATGGACCAACAACACCCTCTGCGGTGAGGATTTCATCATCACAGTATCCAACGGTGAAGGTGAGGAATACTCTGGTCTCGCTGTCGGTGATGTGGTGAGCAGTTCTGAGAGCATCACCGCCACTGTCACTGTCGATGGTTACACCGATGGCATCACTTCCATCACTGTCGCTATGCCCGACACCGTCTTCACACGCAAGAATGCTGATGTCGCTGCTGCTGGAGCACACGACTGGGACTTCGTCAACCTTTCTGAGGAAGTGCAGAAGCAACTCATGGGACAGGTTTACGACTATGCTTATGTGGTCGATACACTGACGAACGACACCACCAAGTGGAGCGCTGAGCAAATCGCTTCCGGTGAGTACGACATCCCCGACAATGCCGAGTATGTCTCCAAGAAATACGGATGGACTTACGATGGTTCAAGAGGACGCGCCACACTCGACGTGAAGGTCGACACCACTTGGACAAGTGAAACTGAGTACACCACCAATGCATACTATGCTCCCGGCGACCTCACTGAGACCATCACAGCCAACGGCTTCAGCCTCGACTGTCCTCCAAACTCCAAGAACAACAGTTGTATCCTCATCTATACCAACCCCACAAGCGACCTTGGTCTCTATTGCATGTCTAAGGCCACATTCTCAATCACAGGACTCACCTACGGAGAGTATGTGGTGGCTCAGTTCGGTTTCGGAGGTTCCAACTACATCAACACCGTTTGGAACACAGCCACACAGGTGACATCCGAGGTCTTCACTCATGACGTTGCTGCAGGTCGTTTCATCAAGTACATCGACGTTTACACCTCTTCCACTTTGCCAGAGGCTCCCGATGCCATCCATGCTGTCAAGTCCGACCGTGTCATGCTCAACAACGTTTACAGCATCGATGGTCGCATCGTCCGCCGTGGCACCACCAGTCTCGATGGTCTCACCCGTGGCCTCTACATCATCAACGGCAAGAAGTACCTCGTGAAGTAAACCCTAATCTCCCGTCCCCGAAGGGGACATCTCTCAATAACCGTGGGTGCATGAAGCTCAGCTTCAAGCACCCACGGCCTTTCTATCTATCCACCACCCCTCGACCCTGAAAGGGTCGCCCAACATCTGCAGGGCAGTGCTGTGCCCGCCCTTTCCATGGGCGCTGTCATCACCAGCAAAAGACTCCCCTCCCATCTAAGGCTCAGGCTCTATCGACTCCCCTCCCATTTAAGTGAAAGGCTCTATCGACTCCCCGCCCCTTTAAGGGGAGGGGTGGCCTCCGGCCGGGGTGGGGTAAAACCAGCAGCTAAAAGCTAAAACCTAAAAGCTAATCAGCCTCCGGCCGGGGTGGGGTCCACAGCTAACTCTTAACTCTTAATTCTTAACTCTTAATTCTTAACTCGTTTATAGTTGTTCTAAGTTGTTTCCAAAAAAACTAAAAATCGCATCCGTGGCGACCGCCGCGGATGCGAAACTATCGTATTCAGTTAAATCTGATTCTATGGACAAGTCGTGAGGGGATTGTCGCAAATCTTGTCGATAGGCATCCAGCCTGTGTAACGTTTGTCTGTGGTCGTCACCTTTATCCATTCTCCACGAATCTCAAGAGGATGCAGGGTGGTTTCAAGCAAGTAGGAAACCTCTACCTTTAGAGGCTTGCCATTGGGTGACGGAGTTTCACGCAAAACATTCTCGTGTTCACCGGCTATACCGAACCCAATCACCGAGTAATGCACCCAGTACCCTGTTTTCGATCCTTTAAGGTTTAGAGTTTCATCCTCGTCAACGTCGCCGCATAGAAAAATGACAGGGTCAATCTTCCACCAGTTCTTTTTTACTTCCAGGAGTGACACAATATATCCACCATCCATTTCAGAAAGTTTCTGAACCACCTTGCCATTTGGAGCATTGCGGATGTTGGTGGGGGTACCGCTATTGTCACAGATATAGGCACATGCCTTTGTCTGTGCATACACTGACATGGCAATGAACATAATCAGGGTTGTCAAAAGAATCTTTTTCATATCATCAGGTTTTTTGAATGAGTCTTTACTCTGCAAATGTAGTGAAAATAGAGTAAC
>JAEEJK010000045.1 GCA_016281815.1 Prevotella sp.
AAGGCTGTCGCAGAACTGCCCGATAATCCTCGTCTGACAGGAACGGCCACCAAGAACCTCGCCCGTCTGTTCCTCTCCAAGGCTTACCTCACCTACGCATGGTGGCTGGAGAATCCCAACCAGATTCCTACCTATCCTGAGTGCAACCGTGATGCCGGTCAGGCCAACAGTTATTTCCAGAAGGCTTATCAGGTAGCCGTGGAAGCCATCAACAATCCTGGCCCCTACGGTTTGCAGCCTACATTCTATGATGTGAACGTCGCCACCAACGACCGCAACTCTGAGATCATGCTCTATGCCGACCACGACGAGAACGAGAAATTCGGCAACGGTGGTGCTGGCTATGGCTGGGGTAGCGGTGGCTCGCCTGAGAACTTTGCTTATTGGATGGAGACATGGAACTACACCGAGATGACAGCCAAGGCTGCTTCTGGTGCTACCATCAATCCTATCCAGCGTGAGGCTGTGCAGGCTCTCGGCCGTCCCTGGACCCGTATGGCTCCTATCGCCGACAACTTTATGAAGGGCGGTGTCTGGGAGGATGATGTCAAGGCCATTGACTCCCGCTACGACGCTACTTTCACCCTGCGTTATCACACCAACTGGCAGAAGGCTGGTGGCAGCGAGCCCTATGTGTTTGGTGCCAATGGCATGCAGGTGCTTCCCAACGAGGTTTACTTCAGTTGGGTGCCTGAGAGCGAGGATGGCAAGATCAACTACACGGGTGCTGACGGCAAACTCGGATTCGGCGAGATGCCCGGACGCGCAGACTTCGTGGTGGCTGTCAACCATATCAGCCGCAAGAAGTACCCCATCAACTGGAAACTCGGTATCTACCGCACCGACAATGCCGGTGGTCTTGGAAGTAAGGTCAATGGTGGTAGCCCACGTCCATACAATATCGCCAAGTTCTCCGAGTTCTATCTCATCGCTGCTGAGGCTGCTGTGAAGTTGGGCCGTAACGACGATGCCCGCAACATGGTGAACGTGCTCCGTGCCCGTGCCGGCAAGCAGACCTTCAGCCAGAACGACGATGTGGCTGTTTCGGTGGACCATACCGCAGAGATGCTGGCTGCCACACCGGCTACCATCACCATCGACTACATCCTGGATGAGCGCAGCCGTGAGTTCTGGGGTGAGGGATATCGCTGGTTCGACCTCGTCCGCACCCAGACATGGGCCAAGCGTGCCACCACCTATCACATCGCTGGCAGTGGCTACACTGACAAGGATCTCGAGGAGTTCAAGCGCGACATCCCTGTCGGCTTCTATCTCCGTCCTATCCCACAGGGACAACTCGACGGTATGAAGATGAGCGATGAAGAGAAAATTGCATATCAAAATCCGGCTTATCGAAACTAGTTTTTTAGGTTATTTCATTAGGTGAAGGGGGCAGTTGCGAAACTGCTCCCTTTTTCATAGATTTTTCCCGAATGATCGAATGTGCGACTCATTCTCATTTGACTAATTGGCCATTCGTGATGTTTTTAGTTGATTATTCAAAGAAAAATGCTATTTTTGCATAAAATTTTCACCATGAAACGAAAAAGCCTTTTTATTCTCCTAATGATGCTTGGCTGTACTGCAGCCGGAGCACGCGACTATTCCATCATTGACTTTGGTGCTGTGTCAGACACCACCAAACTGAGCAGTGCCGCCATCCAACGTGCCATCGACCAATGTGGTGCCGACGGAGGGGGCAGGGTGGTGGTGCCGGCAGGTAATTATACCATCGGCACATTGGTGCTCCGCTCTGGGGTAGAACTGCATCTGGAGAGTGGAGCGACGCTATATGGCAGCACCCGTTTGGCTGACTACCGTCCCATGCGCTCCTCATATGTGTCGTTGCGCACACAGACAGAGACCGTGCAACTCATCTATGTCGACAGCGCAGCGCATGTGTCCATTACGGGACGGGGCACCATCGATGGGCGCGGAAGGGCATTTGCCAAACTCTCATGGAACGATGAGGGTATCACACGACCTCATCTGCTGCGCTTCGTCCAGTGCCGCGACGTGGTGGTCAGCGGCATCACCCTGCGCAACTCCGGCTGTTGGATGCAGCACTATCTGGCGTGTGACCAGGTGCGCATCGAGGGCATCACGGTGTTCAACCGCAACAACTACAACAACGATGCGCTCGACATCGACGGATGCCATGACGTGGTGGTCAGGGGGATGTTGGCCGACAGCGACGATGATGCCATCACACTCAAGAGCACTTCACCACGGTTGTGTGAGAACATACGCATCGCCGACTGTGTGGTGTCGAGTCACTGCAACGCTATCAAGTTGGGCACGGAAACCAACGGCGGCTTCCGCAACATCAGCATCGCAGGCATCGTGGTCAGACCCAGTGCCGACCAGCGGGAGAAATTCTTCGGGCAGTGGATAGGTTCTTCGGCCATCTCCCTGGAGATAGTCGATGGCGGGAAAATGGAGAATGTCAGCATCTCCGATATCACTGTGGAGGGTACGGAGTCGCCTATCTTCATCCGGCTTGCCAACCGTGCTCGGGGGTATTTCGAGGGGCAGGTCATCGACCATGTGGGCACCATCCGCGGCATCTATCTCGACAATATCCATATCCGCCATGCCGGAAAGATGGGCTGTTCCATCACCGGTCTTCCCGGTCATCCCGTGGAGGACGTATGGCTCAGCCGCATCCACCTCCATCATCGCGGTGGAGTGGCAGAAAAAGACATGCCCGCCATCAGGCAGGCATTGACAGATGAGAAGGAAAAGGAATATCCTGAGGCGACGATGTGGGGCAACCTGCCCGCTAAAGGTTTCTATATGCGCCATACCCGCAACATCCATTTCGATGCCATCACAGTGATGACCGAGGAGGATGATGTGCGCCCCGAGTTCGTTACAGAGGAATAAAAGGCTGCCAAATAAGTCAAATAAGTCAAATGGCTTAACTACTTAACTACTTCTACTTTGTTCATCGGGATTTGCAATCCCGATGTCATGAATATCAGGATTTTTAATCCGAAATAATCGCATTACAAATGCTAATATTCAAAACGGTCGGATTGCAAATCCGACCGAACTTCCAAGTGCCCGTGCAAATCCGACCGAACGTCCGTCAAATAAGTCAAATGGCTTAACTACTTAACTACTTTAACTACTTAACTTCTTCTACTTCAGCATCGTAGGAATGCGTTCTCCGCTTTCCAGGGCTTTTATTTGTGCCTGCGTGTCGTTGCCCACAGGTCTTGAGGTGAAGTCAGGAGTGTTGTAGGAATACAGCGACTGGGTGTAGAACTGCTTGGGGTCGCGCTGTGGCAGCATGAAGGGCTTGGTGGCTCTCCCGTCATGTCCTATGGAAGAGAGGTAGATACGGGAGTAACGCCCATCATCACGCCGGCTGGTAAACAGGAACCACTGACTGTCGCTGCTCCAGTTGTGGAAACTATCCGCCTGGCTGCTGTTGACAGTGTCGAGGGAACGGGACAGACCGGTCTTTAGGTCCAGAAGCCACAAGTCGCTTTCTGGATGCCAAATGGTGAAATAGCCATAGTCGGCAAGAGTGTACATCAGAAAGCGTCCGTCATAGGAAGGACGGGGCCAACTCACGCTTTTCCCTTCTGAGGGTGCATTGACAAGCGTATCCACTTTTTGCCCGATATGCCCTGTGGCTGGGTCGAAACTCACACGGCAGAGACTGTAGCGCTCCTTGTCGTAGTCGTTGGGGTAAACCTGACGGCGGGCGGTGGTGAAATACAGCCATTTGCCGTCGGGGGAGAAGGCAGGGCAGTTTTCTGCCCAGTATTTTTTCATGATAAGGGTGTCATTGACAATCTGATGGGTCTCGGTGTCGTAGACAAATACGTCTGATGACGAGTCATACACCTCCACATTGTTCTCCTTCTTGATGTGGAACATCTGTGAGGTCTTGTTGGTGGAGAAAGCGCAGTAGCGTCCGCCAGGATGCCAATAGTGATAAACCATGGTGTCTTCGTCGGTATCTTGGTCTAGGAGTGACTTTTCTTCAAAGGTGCTCAACTCCCGCTCATATAAGCCCATTGGGCTGTCCTTGTCTTGACCAGATGTGATGTGGCGATAGGTGATGCCCCAGTCAGACAAGGCTGTTTTAGAGACATGGATACAGAAGTCGCGGTAACGTTTCCATTTTCCGTCACGTTTCGCACAGACAGTTACATTGAGCTGTCCGCCACGATTCTGTTTCACCATGGCATGCCATATCTCTGTGTCGAAGTCGGTGCAGGCACCTTTGGAATGAAGCGTTCCGCCCCAGGCACCGTTCACTTCCACATCGATGGCTGTCACGCTGTCATCTGCCATTGCGAAATTGAGTGGTGCGATGCCGACAGGGATGGTAACCTCGACGTAGTCGGGATAGATGGCAGGCAACTCGTTCACCACCTCTGCTTTCTGTGGTCCAGAGGAACAGGCTGCCAACAGGCAGATGCACAGCAACAAACTAAAGAAAAAGACCGTCTGGGGCCATTGCCCTTTACGCAGGAGTAAGTTATACTCTTGCGCTTTTTGTGTCTCGTTGGCTGCAGATAAACGGTCGGTCATCATTTGGTGGTTTATTGTTGGTTTTTTATACGATGCACAGTAGCTCCCGACGCTTGGTGTTTAAATAAAATAAAAATGAAAGAGTAATAATAGTCTATAATAGTTTCCTTTTCCTCTGCCAGGCGATGCCCTGAAAGAGAAATAAGGTCTTTGTATTCAGTTTGCACAAAGATAATTTTATTTGGTGATGTTTTGATTATTTGTGTTTTCTTTTTTTTTAGATGATTGTTTTGCAAAACAACATGATACATTTGCAAAAACATAACGTTTTTTGCCAAATTCATATCACAAAGCAGATTCTTTGTGCATATCAAAACAAAAACAATGGAAAAAAACAACAAAAACATAATCAATCCACCTCAAAATGCAACAGAAATATCCAGTATCCCCTTCCATTGAAGTGGTAACCAACTCCCCCTCTAAGTTAGATGGGGCAGGGGGCGTTGACTACTTCGAAAAATCATGCATTCAATACTATAGCACGAACTCGGCTGTGACTCCCCACTTCATCATATTACCTTTGCCTATCACAGACTTGTAACAGTCGCCATGCAGGCGGGTGACGTGCTTGCCAACTGCCATTTGCACTCCTGCACCAAGATAGAGACCGAAATGGGCTGTGCTTTCCCAATCCATATCTAAAATTTTCTTGTTCTGGTAGATGCGGGTTTCATGATTTCCAAAATGATACACATAAAAACCGCCACCACGAACAAAAGGTACAATGCTCCCTTGCCCAAAGCACTTCACTACACCCATGTGGCAAGAAATACGTCCTTTCTCATAGGTAGTGTGTGATGGCTCGTGCCCCCCGCGAACCATGGTGTCGTGCTCAAATTTTGCTTTTGGAGAGAAGGTGAGACCTATCTCCGCACTGCCGCCTTTCATCGTTCGTTCAATATCTATCTCTGTGGCAAAACCCAATTCAAATGCACCACCGTGGTAGGTCTCGTCCGGCAGATTTTGATTGATTGTTCTTTCATGGGAATAGTATGCATAACCTGCGAATACCTTGAAATGTGTTTTTGCCTTGTCGGATTCCTCCTTGTACTCATACACCATACAGTTGCTGCCATCAGTACAAACATCATTGTGATAGTCGCGAACAATCTTGACCAGTTTCTTTCTCGACATCTCTTTCTCCTTATCCAAATCGTCAATGGCTTTCCTTGAGTCCTTCAGTAGAATCTTCACTTTTCCGTATTGTTCCCTCTGCTCCACTAGTTGGTCCTTTGCTTCATGAAGAGTTGATGACGATATTATTGACTTGTTGGTAAATTGGGCCATCTCACCATCTTCACGTTCAAAGAAAAAGTATTCATTATACTTGTCTGCTACACAGTACAGGTTCATTTTGCCTTGAACCATAAACTCTGCAAAGTATAATTGTGGGTCGCCATTGACGTTAAGTCGTCGAGTGACAAAAAACTTTCCATTGTGGTCAAACCTAAAGCATTCTATATCACCTGGTTTGTAGGTCTTGCTCTCGCTTTCTCCTTGGGCCTGGAAAACACATTTTTTTGACAGTATCTCGTTGGTGCGGAAGTCGAGAATACCTCTGACTGTGTCACCTGTATTGGTAATGATATATCCTGGCTTGGGGTTTGTCTGAGCCATAGAGAGCGCTACGCAAAAAAATAGCGAATAAAGAATAATGAATGATTTTCTCATACTATTTATCTTATTGTTCAATTTATTGGCGTACGCCAAAGTCCTTTCGGTATTCATTATTGATGAGTTGGCTGGCCTTGTCTCCATCGAAATGAGTCGGGCCAATGATGAAATCGGGTACATTGAAGGAAAAGAAACGTCCGCGATAAAAACGCCGCGGATTTCGCTGTGGCAGCATAAAGGCCTTGCTGACTCCCCCCTTGGCATCAATATGACAGAAATAGGGCCGTGTGAACAGACCGTCATCACGACGGGAACTGAATACGAGCCAACGTGAGTTGGTGCTCCAGTTGTGGAACGATTCTGTGTCTTCTGAGTTGGCTCCAGTCATCAGGCAGCTTTCTCCTGTGGAGAGGTCGAGCAGATAGAGGTCGGCCTCATGGTGCCAGATGCTGAACTGTCCGTAGTCGGAGAGTGTGTAGCAAAGGAAACGTCCGTCGTAGGAGGGGCGGGGGAAGGACACCGACTTGTGCAGGGCCTCTGCGTCGACAATGATTTCTATTTGGTTGCCAAAACTGCCTGTGGTGGGGTCGAAATCGATGCGGCAGAGATGATAGCGGATGGAGTCGAGTTGATGACTGCCCGCAGGTAGGGCGGGGGCTGCACAGAAATAGAGCGAACGGCCATCGGCTGAGAATACGGGATAGGTCTCATAGATGGAGTCTTGCTTGAGCAAGGGCGAAAGCAACAATTCATTCTTGTCAATGTCATAAACTTGGAGGTCGGAGGCTTCATCAAAGACCTCGACACGGTTGCGGTCGGCACTATGGAACAACTGACTCGTGGTATTGGTAGAATAAGCAATATAGCGGCCTGAAGGATGCCAGTAGGGATAGACACAAAAACCAAGTGTCTGATCGGTCTTGGTGTTGTAGGCGGTGATAGGACCATCGTTCTGACGCAGTAGGGTGGCACCATGTGGACCTCGGATATGCAGGCTCATGTCGGCAGGGTTGCCGCGGTTGAAACTGTGGCAGTTGACGCAGCCTTCAAACTGTGTGTTCTCAATCAACGCACGCTCATCAAACGAGGAGAGGTCGCGCTCGTAGATGCCCATCTTGCTCCACACCTCGTAACCTGGTTCGATAAGACGGTAGCAGATACCATAGTCGATGCTGTCAGGGCTGACATAAATCGGGAAAGGGCGGTAGGTGTGCCAACCATCGTCATATTTGGCAGAAACGGTAACACTTAGTGAGTCTCCACAGTTCTGACTGAGCAGTGCATGCCAGTCATCAATGTCGAAGTCAGTTGATTCTTCGCCTTGACCGTGCAGGTTGTGTCCATGGCTGTCTGTAATGACGGCATCAATGCACAATGCCGCTTCATCTGCCATGCAAAAGTTGAGAGGGGCAATATTCACGGGTATGGAGACCCCAAGGTAATCGGGATAGATAAGAGGCTGAGCGTTCTCCTGTCTTGCATTGCTGACATTCTCTGTGCAAGCAGAGAGAAAAAGAAGCGAGGCCAGCATGTATAAAATCTTTTTCATCGCTTATAGGGAGTGAAGTCATGTAGTAATTTGAGATAGCTTTCACGGTCGCCCGTCAGCAGATAATATGCCAGTAGATATTGATAGGCCAGATAGTTGTCTGTATTGCTGAAGAAGAGGCTTTCGAGCATCTCAGGTGTCACATGGTCACTGAAGTAAAAGTCTTCCTCGTAGGCCGACTGGCGCAGGCGTCCGTATTCGGGATGCTTGGCGATGGCCTCTTCATTCCCCAATAGCGGCAGGGTCTCATTGGCCCATTCTTTATAAAAGAGGGTTTTCTGCAGAGCCGTGAGATATTTGCGGGCCACTTCGTAACTGCCGAGAATCAGATTGGTCTGTGCCAGTCGCTTGTAGCAGCGGGTACTCTTCTGGAAGTCAAGAATCGCTTCCTGAGCCTCGAAGACCGTTCGTTGAGCGACATATATCATACCTAACTGATAGAATACCTCGGCTGTAGGCAGAGGACTGGTCGCGTCGCGCTCGACATCGGGCAGAAGACCGGAGATGCCGTTCTGATGATAGTCGAACAATTGGTCGGTGAGCATGCCGTGCATGGCCAAAGCAAGATTTTGCACCGTGACACCGATTTGGTTGTTGGGCTTTTCAGTGCTGATGGTTTCAAGTATGCGGTTCCATTGCTGGTAGCGTGCCATGAAGTCATATTTCATCACCTTCTCGGCTTTGAAATTGCTGTTTTTCCATACAAAGCCACCCATAACCACAGCCACCAGGAGAAAGATTGAAAATTGAAAATTGAAAATTGAAAATTGAAGATTCTTGCCATGGCGAGCGTCCTTGGGGGCAGTGCGGGAAGTTGCGTTCGAACTTGGTCGCTTTGCTTGCTGAGGACGATGGAAGGCACGGACAATAAGGGTGAGGATGAACACTGACAGCGTCGCCGACCAAAGCAGAATGGATATTTCTGTTGGGTAGCGATGGTAATGTATGCCGAACCACAGTTTGCTGGCTGGTACTGGGAGATAGAATGACAGCAAGACGGGCATGAGGACCAAAAGGACAAATATGCCATAATACCATGCCTCACTCTGTTTCCCTTCCTTGGAAGATGGGAGGGTGGGGGAGGAGTCTTTAAGGTGTGGAACCTGCAGGAGGAAAAACAGCAGACAGACAGGACCCACCAAAAAATAAAGCACTGGAATAGCAACAAAAATCAGAACGCGCCGCAGCCATCCGCGTGGCATCGCGTCGAAAGCCCAGGCTGCGAGAAGCGTGAGCAAGACAGCCCAGACACCACCCAGCAGCGCATTCTCGTCGAGCAGGAAGAGCCAAAGCAGAAACGATGGCACAAAACTCAGACCAAAGAGCCATCCCTTATTCGGCTCTGCCGCTTGGTTCGCCCAAGATTTGGCCATCCTGAGTGTCAGAAGTTGTATTACTGAGAGCAGCACCGCAATAATGAGAGCCCCCACCCAGGCAAAAAGGAAAAACTGTGTGCAGAATCGTCCCAGCAGGTCGGCTATGCCGCCTGGCAGGCTGACAATCTCCCACACATAGGTGCAGTCGAAGAGGAAAAGTTGATATTGCTCCTGATAATGCAGGTGATGCGGATAGGCCAATCCGAAAAAAAGGAGAACCGCCACACCGAAAAGGAGCGTGCATAAAGGACGTAAATACTTCACTTTAACATATTATTTATCGAAGACTTTACTGAATTCGTCTACACTGATTTTGACAGGTTCGACCATGAACTCCGGACGGTTATAACTCTTAAGCAGGCTGATATGCAGTTCGGGGTCTTCCTGTGGCAAAAGGAAGGCCTTTCCTACTTTCCCATTGTTGAAATAGGCAAAATAGACACGGCTGTAGTTGTCATCATCACGACGGCTGGCTAACATAATCCAATGTCCGTTGCTCGACCAAGAGGGGTAGCTGTCAGAATAGCCTTCGCTGTTGAGGAGGGTGAGGTCGATGGGCGAAGTGGTTTCTTCGTTGAGTGCAATGCCCGTATATTGTTCCAACGGGATACATACTATGTCGGCATCATGGTGCCTGCTATGGAAACAGCCATACTGACCCAGGGCAAACAACAGATAACGTCCATCGGGACTGATGCGGGGCAAGGTAACACTTTTGTCGTGCGAGGTGGCATCATACACAAACTCCTCTTCACCGAATTTGTGAGATGACAGGTCAAACGAACGGCGATAGAGATTGTATTGCACTTTCGGGTAGGTCGTTCTGATATCCTTGTCGCACATCTCTTCAGGAAGCGGGGCTGACTTGCCATAATACAGGTATTTGCCATCAGGCGACCAAGTGGGATATATCTCCAAGAGGGTTGAGTCGTTCGAGACGACGCTTACAGAGTCTTTCTCCACATCGTAAAGAATCAGGTCGCTGGCCAAATCATACACCTCAATCTTATTGGGATTCAATGTGTGGAAAGCTTGACGTGTCAGATTGGTGGAGAAGGCTATCAGTTTGGCGGTGGGGTGCCAGGATGGATAAACACCTGAGGAAATGGTGTAGTCGCGCTTCAGATTGACTCTCGAGACCTTACCATCGTTCACAATAACAGTACCGGCATTGGAGAGACGCACATGGAAAAGCATGTTGTCGGTTTTGTAGTTCTGATAACTGTGGCAGTTGATGCACTGGCCTTTTTCCCTGTCAATACTGGTAATCTCGTTGTTGAAGATCTGTGTCTCTTCAAACGTGGTGAGGTTGCGCTGGGCTATTTCCATGTAGGTCCATGCAACATACGAGGGTTCGATGAGGCGATACGACAGATATTCGTCGATGGGCTGTTCGGCTACATGTATTTCAAATGGGCTGTACGACAGCCATTGCTTTTCCCTTTGGCCAGCGACCGATGGTTCGCCCTTTTTCTGCCCCCAGACCTCTACCTTGATGCTCTTGCCCTTCGAGGCATCGAGCATAGCATGCCATTCTGACTCGGGTATCTGCACCTTCACGCCATCGCCGTATGTCTGTTGCCGACCGTCAGGGGTGGTGAGGCGTGCCACGCACGCTTCGTACTGGTCAGCAGGGAGCATGAAGTTGAGTGGCGCAATATTGCAAGGCACGGTGACATCGCAATAGTCTGGGAAGATGGCAGGCAGGCACTTGGTTTCTTTGGATGAAGAAGGCACATCAGGGTGATGCACACACGATGACAACAGCAACGTCATGACAAAGGCCAGAAAATATGATAAAATCCTATTCATAATCCACTTCTAATTTTCAATTTAAATTCCTCACGAATGAGTTTCGTTTCCAATCTTACCGGTAACATTGATAGGCTTTCTTCCGAAAATGTTATACCACCAGTAGGTGTCTCCATATTCTTCACGCATTTCCTCACCTATCTTTTCAATGGTCATGCCAGGCTTTGCAAAATTCTCAAGAGTTGACCAGAATTGTTTGTAACGCTCGAAGACGGACTGCTCGACTGGGAGCATCATCCGCTTTTCTTCAGGAGCCTTGTCTATAAAAAGGATATAAGCCTCCATGGCATGCAAAGGAAACTCTTCGTTCAAGTGCAACTGCACATAGTTGTGCAGTGAAGCCCAGAAACGGCGTGAGTCGCATCGCAGCATGGAATAGAACAATGCCTGTTCCGAAGCCACTTTACTATCGGATTCGTACCAGAGGCTGATGCCATTGACTATATAACTGTCGCTGTTCTCTACGCCAGTTAGTTCATCGGGGAAGCACTTTTGCAGTTCCTTTATCTTTTCTGTGACAGGTGCCGGTTGCCAATTGCCGTAAAATGGATGATGATGCAGTAGGGTGGTATAGCGTTCTACCAGTTTCTTGTCTCCGACAGCCAGGGCACAGCGGGCAAGCATTTTTAAATAGAAGGGTGAAAAGCCAGCTTGGATGGCATTTTCGAAATTCAGGCGGATGGCTTCATTCATCATGCCGTAGTTGTAATATACCAAAGGCGATGCAATGTCCAAAAGGGTGACGTGGAGGGTGTCGGGGTTGTTGATGTCGACAGCATCGTTGCACAGTTTGAATGAACGGTCGAGTAGGCCGCCTTCATTCATCAGGGCAATATTCTTCAGAAATACCATCGTGCTAGTCGGCTTCTTGTTGGCTTCTGCCACACGAAGGACTCCCTGCCAGTTGTCATTTGAGGCAAGGCGCACCATGCGCATTTCTTCTATGTAGTTGCGGTCGTAGTACATGAACGACAAAGTAAAGATGATGCCTGCAGCAGCACAAACCACCGGGACAGCCAATCTCCCAAACAACCACCCCCTCAAACGACCAAACAACAAACTTCCCCAACGACCAAACAGCGGTATGAGCAAAGAGGCAGCCCCAAGCGCCCAGAACGGGATGGAAAGATGTGGACAAACGTCACTTGGTGTTTCGAAGCGAGGAAAACCTGCCATCATGACATCGTCGGATTTCAGATTCGAATAGAACTGGGTATGCCAGATGCTGGCGGCAAAGATGAGCAGGACTATGCCCAAAAACTCTCGCCAAGTGGGTTTGTCTGTAAGTATTAGACATAAGACGAAAAGCAAAGCAAACCATCCAAGCAATGGATAGATGCAAACACCCATCAGATACCAGACAAGATGCCTTTTGCGTGGGGTGCTGCGGGCTGCCCACAAGAGCAGCAGCATGGCAAGGTAGCCTACCGACTGCGAGAACCAGTATCCTCTGATGGTGGAGATATAAATCCAATAACCCAAATCCACAACCGATGTGAGCAGACAGGCAATAGGCAAGAGCATCAGCGCGGAGGAATTTCCCTTCAACCGGAATGCCTTGATTCCCGCATAGAATATGAGGATCCAAATAACCATCATCACGCTTGCACCAAAAGACGGTCTATAGAATAACTGCGTGAGCCAGGCTCCCAGATACTGCATCAGTCCAAAGGGTTTTGATAGGAGCCTGTGGAAGAAGGGGGCTCCGAAAATGAATTCGGAACGGTCGTGTGCCGTATAGAAAACCTCTAAATTGATGTATAATATATATACGACAAATACTATGAAAGCCAACAGACTTGCATAGAGTACGGCATCAGATAGTTTGCTTTTGTTTATCATTTTTTTTGCTATAAAAGGCTGACTCAATCAAATGAGTCAGCCTATTATTAATTATACTGTCAAGGAATGATTATTCCTCATAGTAAACAGCATTGAGAGTCATTGATCCACTGTACAGCATGAGGTCAAGGTCACGACCTTCACCACCCTTAGCACACTGGTCTGCCATATCCTGAGTAATCTGAAGTTCGTTCAAACCAGACACCCACTTCACATGATCGTAATAGGTAGCACTCCACCAACCATTCATGACTTTCAAATCGAAATCTGCACTGACATCAGATACGTCAAAGATCAGAGTCTTCAGACCGAAGTAAACATCATCGGGAATAGTGGGCAGGTGAGCACCTTCAGTTGAGCTGAAACGCATAGCTGCTGCATCCCAAGCACCTGGCTGGAATGGTACATCCTCTGGCTTGTCAGGACCACCATAAATATAGTACTTTACAAGTGGATCTGTGATTTCCTGACATGATACAGGGTATTCAGCAACAAGTTGAGTTCCATCAGGACAAAGAGCAGTCAGGGTAACGACATGGTCACCAAGTTTCATCTTCTTCCATGCGAAATTACCAATCAATTCCTTGCCAGCGAAATCCCACTTTGCATTGACTGGAGCAGATGTCTGACAGGTAATAACGTTACCATTCTGACCACTGGGAGACTTGTCTACAGTGACTGATGTCTTCGCCTTCAGCTCGTCAAGCGTGATGTGGCCACCATTGCTGATATCCTCATGGATAGGATCGCATGCGGCAAAAGCGCAAACTGCGGCAACAAGCAAAAATAATATCTTTTTCATCTTGTTTACTTATATAATATTAATACAGAACTTTATATGTGTACTCAGATGCAGAAGCTTTTTCATCCCATCCAGGGTTCTGCTGCATCTTATCAACCATCAGAGTAATCTGAGCCTGAGGCTTCGGCAAGAAACCGTTGGTGTCAGCATAACGTTTAGCCCAAGAACAAGTCATGTGCGCCATAGGAATTTTGGCACCCTTCTGACCATAGCATACGATCATTTTACCCTTCTGTGCTTCGAGAGCCTTTGCTGCGTATGAAGATTCGCCAGAGTCAATACCTGACCAACGACGCATGTCATTGAAACGAAGTCCCTCTAATGCAAACTCCCAACGACGCTCATCTTGAAGAGCCTTCAAAGAGTAAGAAGTTGTCAGAGGCACACCGGCACGAGCCTGAACCTGATTCATATATTGTACATCACCAGTAAGTTCAGAAAGCATCAACAGAACGTCAGCATAACGCATCAGGTAGTAGTCCTCGAAGTGGTCACCCTGCTGTTTGTTGTCAAGTGAACTGGAGGAATATCCCTCGCACTTTGACCACCATGAATCGTTGTCAGCAGCGCAAGCATCAAGGTTGACATCAGCGTACTTCTTGACAGCATAGCCTGACTCCTCATTGTCGTCCTTCTCGTAGGTATAGGCTTCGAGTTCATTATCGAGGTCAATCAGAGTGGCTTTCTTACGAAGGTCTGTATAACCACCACTTCTCTCAGCATCTGTCCAGTCATCCCAAATATTGCAGGAAGGAGTACCCTGACCCCAGCCCTGGTTGAATGGATAAGTCTTGTGACGACGACCATTGTCATTGGTAGCACCATTACGAAGACCCCAGAAGCAAGAGAGATAGTTGGAATACATACGCGGGTTGTTGTATGTTCCACCAATTGCCCACTTGGAGGCATTCATAAACTGAATCTGGAAAATCTCCTCAGTGTTGCCGTTACCCATACCAGGCTGGTCGAAGCAGTTCTCACGCTTCATGTCTGCGATGAAATCGTATGCATGGGTGCCTTCAAGGTTGCCGGTACCATCTGCGTTATCATGTGCCTCATCCCAAAGTAGACTGTTGGAATACTGCCAAAGTGAACGGAAGTCTTCGCAGAGCTTGTAACCGCCTGTAGAAACGATGTCTTTCAAACCTTCAACGACTTGTGCCTTTGAAAGAGTACCTCCTTGGCAGCCCTCCTGCTCTACAAGATTAATAGTAGCATCACCAGTAGAGAGATCTGCAACTTTCTTGTAGAAGCCAGCCCAGAACATCCATGCACGTGCAATAAATGCCTCGGCAGCATACTTGTCAGCATGACCTGAGCCATTGGCTCTCTCTGGCTTCATGAGATTCTTGGCAGAAACGAAGTCTGAAATAATCTGTGGGTAGATGAACTCCTCTGCACTAACCTGCTGTTGCATCTCATCGGTAATAACAGTAGAGGTAATCAGGGGGACATCGCCGTACAACTGGCTGAGCCACATATAGTAGAGACCGCGCATGAAATAGCCCTCACCGAGGAGTTGGTTGCGCTGAGCCTTCTGGGCTTCAGTCCACTCCACATTGTCGATGGTTTCAATCTGGTTGTTGGCACGTGATATACCACCATAGAGAAGGATGAAGTCCTGCTCATACTGGTTGGCACTTGCTGTTGTGAAATGATGCAGTGACTTAGCCACATTGTCCTGCAAACCGCCACTGCCGTAGCAGTCATCAGACATGAGCGACCACCAATAGAAAGGATTATTCAAGATACCACTTTGATCTCCGCCACCCAGCGTATTCATAATACTGTAGGTGGCTGCATTCAATGCCTCTACATCTCCTGGCTTACCAGGGAATGTGGCTGCAGTCAACTCTGTCACACGTGGATCAGTGTCCAGCATGTCGTTACAGGATGTGAACAAAGTTACTGCAGACAAAACAGCCAACGATGATAAAATATATTTCTTCATAACTTATTTGTCGAATTAGAATTTAATACTTGCACCTACCAAATATGTACGAGATGGTGGGTAAAGACCCAGGTCGATACCAGATGCCCAACCATTACCACCTGCTGAGTTGCCTACCTCAGGATCGAGTCCGGTGTAACCGGTGAAGGTGTGAAGGTTCTGAGCCTGAACATAGAAACGAAGTTGCTGGAATGGGCAAGCCTTCCAGAGATGCTTGAAGTCGTAACCGAGTGTTACGGTCTTGATCTTGAAGTAGTCGGCATCCTCCATATAACGGTTAGATACCCAGTTGGTATTCTCGCTACCAGTACTTGAAATACGTGGCTGAGTGTTTGAAGAACCTTCACCAACCCAACGATTCAGGATGGATGTGTCGTAGTTCTGATAAGGAGCGTCACTGAACGAACGGTAAGAACGCATGATCTGCATACCGAATGCACCAGCACCGTTGACAGAGAAGTCAAGACCCTTCCATGAGAAGCCGAGGTTGACACCCAACATGATATCTGGGTTGGGGTTACCAATCTCATGACGGTCACAAGTTTCACCTTCTGCATAGGTAAGCACACCATCACCATTCCAGTCGTCCCAGATGCAGTCACCAGGCTGTGCGTTATCAAGAACGGCCTTGCCGGCAGCACGTGCGGCGTCAATCTCTGCCTGGTTCTGCCAGATACCGCTGTAAGACATGCCGAAGAAGTAACCGATGGGCTTGCCTTCCTCAGCGCGGTAGATGTACTCTGTACCCTGTGAGAGGACACCACTAGGACCATTGATATAGTGGTTGTCGTTGGCAATACGGGTAACCTTGTTCTTGTTGGTAGCAAAATTCACACCGAAGTTGTAACTGAAGTCTTTGTTGATTCTGTCGTTCCAAGTGAGAGCGATTTCAATACCGGTGTTCTCCACGTCACCACCATTGATGGCTGCAGGATTGGTACCATAGATGGCAAGCAGGTTGCCACTAATCAGCCAGTCCTTTGTGGTCTTCTTATACCAGTCGAAGTTCAAGCCCAAACGGCTTTTGAGGAAACGTGCATCGAAACCTAAGTCAAGTTGCTCGGAGGTCTCCCAAGTCAGGTCAGGATTAGGAACGATGTTGGCGTAAGCACCGGTGTTCGGAGTACCTGCAACAGAAGTAGCCATGTCAGAACCGAACTTGTAACCAGCGTCGCCAGCATCACCCGACAGGGCGATAGTAGCCAGATACTGATACTTAGAGATACGGTTGTTACCGTTCTGGCCCCAAGATGCGCGGAACTTCAAGAAGTCCATCCAGCTGTGTGTGCTCTCCATGAATGGCTCATTGCTAATCACCCAACCTGCAGATACAGATGGGAAGATACCCCAGCGCTTACCATCGGTGAAGATACTTGATCCATCATAACGCAAAGTTGCAGTAGCCATATAGGTCTCATTCCAGTCCCAACTTACACGGCCGAACCAAGAAGCGAGATACTCTTCGTCGTTAGGTGAGCCGGTGAGAGTGGCATCAGTAGCATTGACAAGTTTGATGTTCGACAGCCATGCTGAATCCCAACCCTTCAGTGTTGCGAGTTGGTCACCATAATTAACCTTGTTGGAACCACCCAGGTTTGTACTCCAGGCACTGCTCTGGAAACTCTGACCTACCATGGCACTGATCTTGTGACCTGAAATGATAGGAAGGTCGTAAGTAAGGGTGTTCTCAATAGACCATGAAGTATTCAACCAAGTACTCTGGCTAACGCTATAAACAGGTGATGTGGCATTTCCATAACCAGATGAACGTGGCTCACCATAGTTGCGATAGGCACCTGAACCCCAGTTGTAGTTGAACTGAGAACGGAACCTCAGACCTTTGATAGGCTGGATGACGAGGAATGCAGTAGCATTTGCATTGATGTTGCGGCTCTCTGCCTTAGAGTTGAAACCACCCTTAGCGAGGTTCTCCCATGGGTTGCTGAACAAAGAAGCGTTCCAACCCTGACCATATTTGACAGTACCATCAAAATCCTGATAATAATAAATGTCACCATTGTCAGCGTACTGTGGCATAAGAGGGCAAGTCTGAAGCAAACTGTGGATATAACTCCAGTACATACCGTCCTCAGCCAGGTCGTGACTCTTGTTATAGCCAATAGAGATGTTCTCACCGATTGTGATGGCATCGAAGTCCTTCACTCTCAAGAGAACGTGATCGCTGTTGACGCGGATGGTGTGGCGTTTGTAGTAAGAAGCCACATCGGCTCCCATGATACCTTCGTTGCCGGTATAGGTGTAGGACATAGCGAACTTGGAGCGGTCGGTACCACCAGTCAATGTCACAGAATGATTCTGCTGCACGGCATTCTTGTTTTCGAATGCAGCCCACCAGTCGGTGCCTTCCCAACCGTTTTTGACTTTGGTGAGGATGTCGGCAGGAACGTAGCCGGCCCAATCCATCTTCTGACCAGAAGTGTTGAAGGTGTACTCATCAATAATCGTCATGTACTGCTCAGCATTAAGAAGTTGTGGACGCTTGTAAGCGTTGGACCAACCCATGGCACCATTGTAGCTGAGTTCAATCTTGCCAGCCTTACCTTGCTTGGTAGTAACCAGGATCACACCGTTGGCAGCACGGGCACCATAGATGGCAGCCGATGCAGCATCCTTGAGGACGTCGATGCTCTCGATATCGTTCGGGTTGATGCCGTCAAGGTTGCCACCTGCAACACCGTCAATCACATAAAGAGGTGCTGCATCGCCGGTGGTTCCGATACCACGGATGTAAACCTTGTAGCCCTTGCCCGGCTGAGTAGAACTCTGGGTGATCTGCACACCAGGAGTGCTTGACTGCATGGCTTCCAGTGCGTTGGTGGTGTTCAGTTTGGCGATGTCTTCACCCTTTACCTGAACGGTAGCACCGGTAACCAACTTCTTCTTCATCGTACCGTAACCAATGACCACCACGTCATTCAGCATGGCGTAGTCTTCTTTTAAGGTGACGGTGATGCTTGACTTTCCTGCCACTGACACCTTCTGGGGCTCATAACCCACATAGGTGATGGTGAGGGTGGCGTTGGAGGGAGCCTCTACGCTGAAGTTTCCATCAAAGTCGGTGATGGCACCGACACTGGATCCTTCCACTTTCACGGTCGCACCGATTACCGGGTCGCCCGCTTCATCTACAACTGTTCCCTTGACGACACTCTGAGCCATTGCTCCCAATGGGAACAAACAGAGCAGGAACAGAAATACTAACGGCTTTTGTAGTAATTTAAAATTCCACATAGCTTGGTTTTTGGTTAAAAATAAAAGAGTAATATAATCTTTTTCTAATCAATGATGTCGCCCGTTCTCCTACTTTTCGTCTGGGCGCACTATTTCGGTTTATTAAGTTAGGTGCAAAGTTAATTTATTTTAATGATGTGTCGATAGTTTATGTGTCAGTTTTTTTTAGATGATTGTTTTTCGAAACAAAATGATACATTTTAAAAACACAAAACCATGAATTTTGGCAGAAAAACACGGATATATGGAGTAAAACGGCTTAGAAATTGCCCCAAGTAGTGGTTTCTTATTTGATTCTCTTAACAAAGTCTATGGCAGAAGAGCCTTTTTGATACGATTATGTTTCTTATACTTTTAAATAAGGTGTAAAGAAAGTTATCCTGTATCACAGATATTATGATTTGTCACATTATAAAAGAATGAATGCAAAAGATTTTTATTCTTTGCTTTATTTTTATTTATTTTGCAAAAGATCATCATTATGTTAATCAGACTGATAACCGAAACAATTGCTAACTAATTTTATCAAATTCATTCAATATGCTGAAAAAACTCACCCTATTGTTGCTTTTGGGGATGCCTTTGGCCTCTACGGCCCAAAATCCCATCATCCGCAATCAGTTTACCGCCGACCCCACAGCAAGGGTTTTCGGCGACAAGATTTATCTCTATCCCTCTCATGACATCTTTCCTCCCGCAGGTCAGCGCCAGGATTGGTTCTGCATGGAGGACTACCACGTGTTCTCTTCCGAGAACCTGACAGACTGGACCGATCATGGCATGATTGTCACCCAGAACAAGGTGCCATGGGTAAGACCGGATTCTTATTCGATGTGGGCGCCCGACTGCGTGGAGAAAAATGGAAAGTACTATTTCTATTTCCCCTCCTCACCGAAGGACGGACGTGGCTTTGCTGTTGGCGTGGCCATCGCTGACAGTCCGACGGGACCGTTCATCCCAGAGCCGGAGCCTATCAAGGGCATCAACGGCATCGACCCCTGTGTGCTTCAGGCCTCCGATGGCAATGCATATATCTTCTGGGGCAACGGACGTTGCGCCAAGTTGAAGCCAAACATGAAGGAACTTGCTGACGACAACCCGAAGGAGACCGTCAAGTGGGGCAACCGCGAGATGGAAATGGTGGGCGTCAGTTGCCTCAAAGACCTGCCCAACCGTCAGGCAGAGGGTCCGTTTGCCTTTGAGTATAACGGCAACTATTACCTGACATATCCTTACGTGAGGGAAAACACCGAGGTTCTTGGATACGCCATGAGCAAGAATCCGATGGGTCCCTACGAATATAAGGGACTCATCATGGCCGAGCAACCCAACGGCTGCTGGACCAACCACCACAGCATCGTCAATTTCAAGGGCCAGTGGTATCTGTTCTATCACCACAACTATTTCTCACCCAGTGATGACAAGCGCCGCTCTGCCTGCATCGAGAAACTGTCCTTCAATCCCGACGGCACCATCCAGGAGGTGAAGCAGACCATTCGTGGCGTAGGTGTCAACAAGGCCACGGAGAAAATCGAGATCGACCGCTTCAGCAGCGCCAGCGCCGATGTGACTGAATCGCTGATCGACACGGTCAACACTTTCCGCAGTTATCAGGCCACCCTGCCTGCCAAAGGCAGTTGGCTCCAATATAACGACGTTGACTTCAGTGTCATCAATGATGGCTACCTGATCATGAACGTCAAGGCTTCCGACGATACGGAGTTGTGCATCCGCGAAAAAAGTCCCAAGGGCAAGGTCATCGCACGCATCAAACTGGCCGTGAGACCTCCAGAGCCTCCCGCAGGTGCTGCCCCCAACCCCATGATGAGCCGTTTCCGCCGCGACTTGCGCAACCAGTGGCTCACACAGGCTGTCAACTTGGAGTACAAGCCTACGGGCGTGACCGATTTGGTCATCACCAACGAGGGTGAGGGTGCTCTCAGCGTTGACTGGGTGCAGTTCAAGAACCGTCCCAACTATTTCTCGCCGGTCGCTGCCAATGCTCCGGCTGCCAAGCCTGATAACGACGGCTTCATCCGCCGCTGGATGTTGCTGGAGCCCATCGACAAGCCCAACAGCGGAAACACCGTCTTCACCGACAGTTATCTGCGCGAGCATTTCAACAGGTCATACTTCAAGGGTCAGCAGACCATTCTGCCGAAGGACGGTCAGAAGGTGACTGCCGTGTTCCAGCAGGAGCAGGCTCCCGCCGGCTTCGGACGTGGCGCTGCCGCACCTGCACAGCCTGAGGTGAAGACCGTGAAGCAGACTCTGACCTGGCATGCCCTGGAAAGCAACATGTTCAACGTGAAGTTGTTCCGCTTCGCCGAGAAATATGGCGAGAAGGTCTATGGCGTGCTCTTCTGGGGTGTCACCATCATCGACTGCCCGGAGGACATCGAGAATGTGCGCCTGGCTGTTGGCAGCAACTCCGCTTCCATGTGGTGGCTCAATGGGGAGGAAGTCCTGCTGCTCAGTGGCGACCGCCGCATGGTGAAGGACGACGCCATGTCGAAACGCATTACCCTGAAGAAAGGCCGCAACATCCTGCGCGGTGCCATCATCAATGGTCCTGGCATGAGCGACTTCTGCGTACGCTTCCTCGACGAGAAAGGCTTACCTGTCACTAACTATACTATAACCGTTAAATAATAACCAATAACGTTAAGCAGAAGATTATGAAGACGAAATATCTGATAGGTTTATCATTTGTCATTTGCAATTTATCTTTCAGCCCAGTGGCGGCGCAGGTGGGCGAGCCTTACATACACGACCCTTCGACCATCGCCGAGAGCGACGGCAAGTACTTTACTTTTGGCACCGGTGGCGGAGGCCTCATCAGTGAGGACGGCTGGAGTTGGCATAGCGGAGCAGACCGTCCCGGCGGCGGTGCTGCACCCGATGTGATGAAGATCGGCGACCGCTACCTGTGCATTTACGGTGCAACAGGCGGTGGACTGGGCGGCGGTCACAGCGGCCGCATCCTGACGATGTGGAACAAGACCCTCGACCCGAAATCGCCCGATTTCAAATGGTCGACCGCTGTGGAGGTGTGCTCGAGCGATGGTATGGAAGATCAGGATGCCATCGACCCGGGATTGCTCCTTGACCCCACGACAGGACGCCTCTGGGCCAGTTATGGCACTTACTTCGGTACCATCCGACTGATTGAACTCGACCCGAACACGGGCTTCCGCGTGAGTGGGAACAAGGAGAAGGACATCGCCATTGACTGCGAGGCTACCGACCTCATCTACCGTAACGGTTGGTATTATCTGCTGGGTACTCACGGTACCTGCTGCGACGGTGTGAACTCTACCTACAACATCGTGGTGGGCCGTTCCAAAAGCGTTGAGGGTCCTTATATAGATAATGTGGGCCGTGACATGTACCACGGCGGTGGCCGTATGGTCATTGCTGCCGGTAACCGCAAGACGGGTGCCGGGCACTTCGGACGCACCATCATCGACGAGGGTGTGGAGATCATGTCGTTCCACTGGGAGGCTGACTTCGACCAGAGTGGCCGCAGTGTGCTGGCCATCCACCCCTTGCTGTGGAAAAATGACTGGCCTGTGGCTGGCGAACGTTTCAAGGAGGGTACCTATGAGATTGAGTCGGAGCGCCGTGGCTACTCTCTCGAACTGGCTGTCGACTTCGTGCGCATGCAGCAGGAGCGTCAGGGATGGATGAGAAATAACAGCAATCCGCAACCGCCGAAGCCCATCGCCAACCAGACTTTGGAGCAGGTGGCTTCCACTTGGCCGGCTGGCGACATCCCCGTGCGTGCCGGAGATTTCATGTTCCGTCCCCACCAGTTGTGGTCGGTAAAGGCTGTGCCTGAGGCCGGAGGCTACCTCGGAGGTCCGTATTACAAGATTGAGATTGAGGGAACGGAGCGTGCGCTGACCGCCACCGAGTCTCTCGAACTGACCACCACTGCTTTCACGGGTGCTCCTGAGCAACTGTGGCGTGTGGAGCAACTCACCGATGGCACCTTCCGCCTGCTGCCCAAGCAGATACCGGGAATGGAGGGCATCAACACCAAGTATGTGCTCTACTCTGCAGGTGACAGCACCCCAACCCTGGCCATCTACGATTTCAGCAGCGACAATTCCAAGTGGAATTTCCGCCGTCAATAAGGACACTCAAGTCCGGCGATAATAAAAAAGAGTGGTGCAGCAACATTCGCTGCGCCACTCTTTTTCAATTTTCAATTCAAGTTTCGTATTTGTTCTATTTTTGGGAGTTTAGGAGTTTAGGAGTGTAGGAGTTTAGACAATAGATCTGACTATTCATCGTCAGCATCGGCTATGACTTGCAAGAGTAATGTCTACACTCCTAAACTCCTAAACTCCCACACTCCTAAACTCCTAAACTCCCACACTCCTAAACTTCTACACTCCTTTCAACTTGAAAAAGTTGAATTTTCAATTGAAAATGAAGTAAAGCCCTACCATCACAGCGGCGAGGAGCAGCCAGAGGATGACCGTGAAGCGCCGGACGGGTTCGCGGATGGGGGCCGGTATCTCGTGCGGTTGACTGCTCTTGTCACACAGGGAGACGATGACCATCATCGCTGCAAGGATGACAAAGAGCCAGAACGACAACAGCATGAAGTGGGGCCAGGGGAATGAAAGCCACTGGGGAGGCCACAGATAGAGGATACCGACGATGAGGCAGAAGGCGGTGCCTGCGGTGAGTGCGAGATTGGCGGCCCGCGTGGTGGCGCGCTTCCAGAACACGCCGAGGAGGAACACGGCGGTCATCGGTGGGGCAATGAATCCCAATACAGACTGGAAGACATTGAACAGGTTGAGTCCCTTGATGCTGTCGATGGCCACCGTGAGGGCAATGGCAATGACGGCACCGGCAAGTGTCACCACACGGCCCACCTGGTTGATATGGGCCTGAGAGGCATCCGGACGGAATTTCTTCACGTAGATGTCCATGGTGAATACGGTGCTCAGAGCGTTGAGAGCCGAACCGATGGTGGACACCAGGCAGGCGGTGAGCACGGCGAACACCAGACCGACCATGCCGACGGGGAAGAGGTTCTCCACCATGGTGAGGTACGCCTCATCGGGATTCTCCAAAGTGGGATAGAGGGCGAAGCAGATGACACCGGGCAGGATGTAGAGGGGAACGTCGAGAATCTTGAGCCAGCCGGTGAAATTGGTGCCTCGCTGACCCTCGTCAAGACTCCGGGCGGCCAGCACGGGCTGCACCATCGACTGGTCGGTACACCAGAACCATACGCCCATGATGGGATAGCCCAAGACGATGGGCAGCCAGGGAAACGCCTCGTCGCTGTTGGGCTTGAACAGCACCCAGTAGTCGGAGGGCACCTTGGCAGCCAGTGCGCTGATGCCGCCCACATGACTGAGACCGACAATGGTGAGGGTGGCGGAGACGATGATGAGCAGGATCATCTGATAGACATTGGTGTAGGCCACTGCTTTCAGACCGCCCATCATGGTGAAGAAGGCAGAGATGAGCAGCAGGATGAGGGCCGACAGCCACATCGGGATGTCAAACACCTGGCGGATGAGGATGCCACCGGCGAAGAGGGTGAGCGCCAACCAGGATATGATGATGGTGACGATGGTGTACCAGGCCAGGATGTTGCGGGTCGACTGTCCGAAACGCAGGCCCATGAACTCTGGCAGCGTACTGATGTTGGCTCCTAAGTAGCGGGGGGCGAAGACGAAGGCGAGCAAAGCGATGAAGATAAAGGCATACCACGCGTAGTTGCCCGACACGATGCCGGTGGTGAAACCCGCGCTGGCACTGGCTATGAGCATCGACGGGCCGACGTTGGTGCCCCACATCGAGAACCCGATGTGATGCCAGCGGAGTGAATGCTCGGCGAGGAAGAGACTGCTCTCTTTCTTGCGCTGCATGCTTGCCCAGATGCCGATGGCAAGCAGGATGATGAAATAGACGGCCAGGATGATCCAGTCGAGGCCTTGCATGTAATGTGTGCTCATAGTTCGTATCCTTGATAATCGTGTGAAATAGTCCACCAAACACTCTTGGAGAGGTCCATCTCATCGGTGCTCTCCACATCGGTGGGGTAAATTCTGATCATGGCTCCCGGACGCACGAAGACGGGCATGTGCTCCAGCGGTGTTTCCATATGTTCATACCAGCGGCCTCCTTCCAGGCGCTCGCCGGTGAAGAAGTTGACCCACATCCCCTCGGGCAGGTAGATGTCGCGGCAGTTGTCGCTGCTCATCACCGGACAGATGAGAAACTCCTTTCCGAAGTAATACTCGTCGTCGATGTGCCAGCATTGGCGGTCGTGGGGATGCCGCAGCAGCAGGGCCTGGACAAGGGGCAGGCCGCTCTTGCAGGCTTTCTCGCTCTCCTCGATGATGTAGGGTATCAGCCGGTAGCGCAGGTGCCACCACTTCTTCACGATGGGAGCGATGGCGGGATAGTGCCAGGGCTCGCGCTTGCAAGTGCCGTGGTAGCGCATGTGCGAGGTGAAGACACCAAACTGCGTCCACCTCACATATACCTTCTCGTCGAGGGGGGAGTTCATGAAATCGGGAATGGAATGGAATCCGGGCACATCATGGCTCCAGAAAGCGAAGCCGCTCAGACCGAGATGGAGACCACCGCGCAGCGATCCCGCCATGCCGTCCCATGAACTGGCGCTGTCGCCCCCCCAGTGGAGGGGGTAACGCTGGCATCCTGCCCATCCGGCGCGTGCCCAGATGATGCCGTCGCCCGTCTCCTCTTTGGTCACTTCGTAGGCTGCCTTCTGATAGAGCAGGGCATAGAGGTTGTTGAGTTGTGCCGGGGTCATCGAGTGATAGACGGCATCCATGTGGATGTTCTCGCCAAAGTCGGTCTTGATGCATTTCACACCCATGCGGAGCAGGTCGCGCAGCAGCGACTGGTACCATTGGGTGGCTTCGGGATTGGTGAAGTCGATGGTGCCGGCATAGTCGAGCGCGGAGAAGTTGCTGCCTTCGCTGGCCTGCTCATGTATCAGTGGACCGATATAGTTGTGGGCTTTGGCTTCTTCCAACTGTTCCGCTCCTTTGGCGACGTAGGGCAGTTGCCAGAGCGATACCTTGAACCCCTGTTCTCCAAGCCGCCGGATGAAACCTTCCGGGTCGGGGAAACGCTCGGGGTTGAATTTCCATTCGCACAACCAATCCTGACGAAACCACCCTGTGTCGAGGTGGATGACATCGCAGGGATAATGCTCCTCGCGCAGACGGTGGCAGATGTCTTCCACCTCGTCGGCGGAGAAATAGGTCATGCGGCTCATCCAGATGCCAAACGACCATAGGGGCGGCATGGCTGGGAAACCAGTGAGCATACGGTAGGAGCGGAGGATTTTTTCCGGTGTATCGCCTCCGATGAGGAACGTGTCGAGGGTGGCACGGTCGCAGAGGAACTGCACTGAACGGGTGGAGTGGTCGGCGAGGGAGAGTTTGCAGTAGTCGCTGGTATGGTAGAACACGCCATAGCCGCGGCTGGAGAGATAGAAGGGGATGTTCTTATAACAGCGGCGGTTGTTGACTCCCTGTCCGTCCTGATTTTTCAGTTGGAAGGTCTGACCGCTCAGGTCCATCTTGCGGAAACGCTCGCCGGTACCCACAAAACACTCTTGGGCCTCGCATCTGAAACTGAGGGTGGCGCGCTCGCTGTGGCTGCCGCTTCTGCTGACATAGCCGATGGGCAGGGCGTCGTAGCGGGGTGGGGAGAAATGGTCATCGCTCAGTGCGATGCCTTTCTGCTCGTTGCCGTCGGGATAGAAGGTGATGAAGGGGGCGGGCTGTGGGGCTGGGAGCAGGTCGCTCCAATGGTCGAGGATGGGTGCGCTGAGGTCAATGAAGGCCCTGACCTTGCCGTCCTGACCGAGTATGGCTGTTCCGTCGAGGTGCAGGGGTTCTCGCTCCACCTGCATGGTGAGCATCTCGTCCATTTCTGTCATCTCATCGCCGGTCATGCTGATGAAGAGGCGCAGGATGTCGGGGGCGTATGCCCTGATGATGAGGGTGTGGCTTTGCTGCGCGACGTGGGGGTCGGGTGCCATGTCCTCCTGAAGCAGTTGGCACTGGAAGGGAATGGTGATATGGATATCGCCCCCATGTTCTTTGATGGCTGTTGGTGCGTAGGCTTTCCATAGGGCTTCATCGCTTTGCAGCGTGGGGTCGAAGTCCATGAAGTCGAAAAGATGGTAGTTGGTGGCTTTCATAATAAACCTTATGGTTGGGGGACGTTGATGTGGATGGCGGGACCAGGGTTGTTGAATCCGATTTGCTCTTTTGTAATCAGTCCTTCTCCTGTGATGCGGTTGTTGCGAATGGTGTAGCCATCGGTGGCAGCATCAAGGTAGATGGGGAAGCATCGGTCGTTGGTGGCATAGGGCGCAGGCTCGTGGGGATAGATGGTATTGCCTTCCATCACGGAGTGCGGTTGGTTGGATAGGGTGTAAATGGCCCCCACGTCGTATAACTGCATGGCATAGTGGTTGACCAAGTTGTGGGTGATGCTGTTGTGCGACATGCCTGTGTTTTCAGGTGTCCAGCCCCATCCCACGCAGATTCCGGAGTAATTGACGCTGTCTATTGCGTTATGGGTGATGTCGGTGTGGGTCACATAGCCGCAGCCGATGGCTACGGCACCCCAGTCCTCCTTGGTGGCGTTAATGATGGAGTTGCTGCTGATACTCAGATTGCGGCATAGTGGAGCAAGGTCGGTGTAGGGGCGGTGCACCTCTCGCGGACTTTCTGCAAAGGACCCTGCAAGGATGGCCGTTCCGCCGATGTCGGAGAAAAGACAACCGCTCACCTTGCAGTCGCTGATGCCGACAGAGAAGTCGAGGGCGGTGGCGGCGAGTTGGGTGAAAACACATTTCTCCACATGGACGTGATTCGCCCAACAGATGCTCACTGCAGCAACGGGGCGTTCTATCCAGGCTTGGTTTTCAAGGGTGGCAGCCCAGGGCAGACCTTCTTTTTCCAATTTGTAGGCATCGATGATGGGGAAACCACCTTGCAGCGTCACGTGTCCTTTGTGCAGGGGACGGTTCCAACAGGTCTTCTCAAATTTCAGACCTTCCAACGTCACATAGTTCACAGGATTCTCCTGTGTACCTTGAATAATGATGAGTTGCTCGATACCGTCGCGTTGTTCGGTGGTGCGCAATAGGAAGGCACTGTTCCCTTTCTCGCCCCCTACAATGGGTTGTGGCCAGGGGTGCTCAAACTCCAAACGGCTTTCGGGTTCCATAAAAGTCAGTTCGGTTTTGTCTCCTTTCACTTTCGCCTCCTTGACCCGGAGGATGGCCATTGCCCACCGCTGTTGCAGCACCATCTCGAGATGGGGTTCGCGGAGCACATCCTGAGGTGGCGTGGGGATGGTGATGGTGCGTTTTTGCTTGTCGAAGGCGATGATGCGTTCCAAGCCTTCCGTAGGGAAGAGTTGGGTGTGCTGCTGGGGTGCGTCACCGCAAATCACGGTGCCGTCTTCTCCGCTGATGACGGTGGGGGAGTCCTCGCTGCCGCTGTCCTCCGGTCGGATGAAGAGGGGCTCTTCCATATAGTATTTCCCTGCCCTGACAATGATGTGGATGCCGCCTTGGCATCTGGGGTCACCTGTCCGTCTCCATTCACGGGCTTGGCGCAGTGCTTCATGAAGACTGCCGTCGGGGGTGACGATGATGTCTCCTGCAAAGGCATACAAGGGCAGGAGCGTTAGTAGCAGGATGAGAGGTCTAAGATATTGTTTCATAACTGTTAATCAGTTTTTTGATGAGTTTGGTCTCGTCCTCATGCTCGCGGTGTATGGCTACTCGGATGCTGTTATCGCCAAGCAGTCCCTTGAGCATGTAGTGATGGCTTTCTATCTTGAAAAAGGGTTGGCGCAGACTGTCCATCAGCAGCAGACTCCCCAGCGGTCGGAGTGACATGACGAGTTCACGGGTCACCATGCCGTCAAGTTGATATTGCGAGGCATGCCATCCTGCCTCGGCACAGGGTTCGGGTGAGGGTGTGATGCTGATGATTCTCATAGGCCTTGACAGATATCTTGAAGGGCATCGACCAGTGCCCGCAGGTCGTCCTGTGTGGTGTGGTAAGACAGACTTACCCTCACGGTGCCCCAAGGGGTGATGCCAAGTTGCTGGTGGATGAGGGGAGCGCAGTGCAGACCGGTTCTGGTGGTGATGCCGTAGGCGTTTTGCAGGATATATCCCACGTCGGCGGGTTTCAGCCCGTCGATGTTGAAACTGACGACAGGTCCTTGCGATTCTCCTCCATGATGGCCACTGTTGTAAAGCCTTATCTTCGGGATGCCTTTCAGTTGGGTAATGAGCCATCCAGTCTGCTGTTGCAGTTGGCCAAAGATGGTTTCCACTCCCGCTTGCAGCACATATTCCACACCTGCTTTGAGACCGGCGAGTCCGGGCATGTTGGGGGTGCCTACCTCGTATTCCCAGTCACCGTCTTTGTATCGGATGACGCTGCTGTCGCGCCCGGTGCCGCCGAAGAGGGTGGGGCGGAGGCTGACACCGGGACGGATGTAGAATCCCCCGGTGCCTTGCGGTCCGAATAAGCCCTTGTGCCCGGTGAAGGCGATGAGGTCAACCCCCCATTCCTCGGCTTGGATGGGGATACATCCCGCACTTTGTGCGGCATCGAGCAGCACCAGCATGCCGCGCTGATGGGCCTTTTGGCAGATGGTGGCGATATCATGGATGGCTCCCGTGACATTGGAGCAGTGAGGGAGGATGAGCAGCCCAGAAGGGCTATCTGGAGGATCTAGAGGATCTAGATGATCTAGATGATCTAGATATTCTAGATGCTCTAGATATTCTAGATCCTCTAGATTTTTTAGATTTTCGATGGGGCGGAGCACGCTGTTGTGGTTGTCGGTGGTGATGGTGGCGTGCCGGAAGGACAGACCGCCGATGAGGCGGTTGAGGGCATCGGTGGCTCCGCTGGTGAAGAATATCCTGTCGGGATGGCTCACATGCAACATCGTGGCGAGGTCTTCCCGCAGTGCAGCCATGATGTCATCGGATGCAGCGAGCGAACTGCGCAGGGCACTCGATGGCATCGTTTCCAAAGCCTCGGTGACGGCTTTCACTACCGACGGGGGCTTGGGGTAACTGGTGGCGGCATTGTTGAGGTAGACCATGGCGGCGGAATGAATTGCTCAGCAGATCTTACTGATGTTCCATCACCCTGAAGCCCATCACCTGGCCTATCTGATGCAGCATCTTGGCATAGTCGCCAAAAATGAGCACCTGATGATGTCCGAATCCTGTCAGTTGGTGCATGAACCCGCGGGCATCATTCATCTTAATATAATAATAAGGTGAGCAGTAGACGGCATCAAACTCCGAACGGAGCACCTCTCCGCGCTTCACGCTCATCGTGTCTGCCATGGGGTTGAAGCGTCCGAGGGTGATATATTGCTCCTCGTTCTCGGTGAAGTCTACCTGCAACTTCCCGCCAAAGCCCTGACCGGTGAAGGCCCAAAGTTTGTACTGGAGCGGTTTGCTGCCATAGCCGTTCATGCAGAGGGCGGGTACGGCATGGTGGATGCGCAGCAGGTCGTCGGTCTCCATGTTGGGATTGCCCATGAAGGCGGGGCGTATGGCGGCGGCTTGCATGATGGTCATCGCCAACAGCGCGTTGAGGTCTTCCTCGCAGCCACTGGGATAGCCCTCGTCCTTGAGGAGCGAGTGACAGATGCAGGGGGTGAACTTCCGGTTCTGGGGTATCTCGCTGGTACACAGTTCATGGCAGGCGGTGGAGAAGGCGTTGCAGTCGTATGCCTCCATCATCCGCTTGGCGGCGAGGTAGTATTTGATGTCGTTGATGAACCACTCCTTGCGCACCTTGGTTTCCAATGCGTTGCCCCAGATGCGCTCTGCGATGGGTGATGCCTCTTCGTCGGTCACCTCGTCCATGTATTTGAAAATGTCCCTGAAAGGCAACTTGACAATCTCCATGCCGTAGCGGCTGCGGATGAGTTCGGGGTCGCGGATGACACTCTGCAGACCGAAAGTAGGCATGCTGCCGTGGGTAAGCACCAGCGCGCGGGTGTTGGCCACCACCTTGCGCACCCAAAGCACGTGTGCAATCTCGTTGAGGTCCTGGATGTCCATGCAGACAAATGCCTCCAGGCCAATGGAGCGGCAGTAGGCGGCGAAGTCGATGCCCTCGTTGCCGTTCTGCATGATGACAACGGGCTTGCGGTAGCGTTCGAGTTTTGGGATGCGCCAGTTCATGCACAGGAAGAAGTCCACTTGGTCGATGTCTTCCTCTATCTGGGCATATATCTCGCGGCTCACCACGAATTTCTCGTCGTAACGGGCATCGATGGCGGGCAACAGGGTGATTTCAGAAGTGACTTTCTTTAATTCCTCTTTGGCGGCCTCAAAGGCGGCGGTGGCGGCGGCATCCTCTGCCTCGGGGGTCATGTCCTTGGCATATCCTGCACGGCAGGGTCCCTCCCAAAAGTGGGAGTGGGTGAGGCAACCCACAATGGGGCGCACCACCAGTTTCTGTTCCATTGCTTTCTTCATGTCTTTGGGATTCGTTTTAGTTGGATGGATCATCCTTTTACCATAGACGTTTCAGATAGGCCGATGTACTCTATAAAAAAAGAAGAGGGGCAGGATTTCCTGCCCCGGTGATTCAATTTGGTTTTTGGAAAAATGATAGGTGAAAGACTTATTGTGCAATGTGCTTTTTGCCGTTCTCAATGTATATCTTACGGCTGGGTTTTCCTTTTAGACGTGCTCCCGAAAGGTCGTAGATGGCACCGGATTTCAGCGTCTCTGTTGTGATGTCCTTTATTCCGCTGGGGGCAGTCTCAGCGAACTGCCAGGAGTCGAATTTCACGTTGCTTGCCTCGGTGAAGACGAAGAAGACATTTTTGACACCATTGAACACTGTCGGATCCACTTCGAAGGTATGGTCTTCGAGACTGGTCGAGGAAAATTCAAATGAGGCCACTGTCGCATAGGAGACGGCCTGGAAACGGATTTCCAGTTTGCCCTTGCCGCTTGCTCTGAAGGTGAAAGACTTGGGCCCCTCACTGCCGAAGTCCACATTGCGTACCATCGTCCATGAACCTGCCTTCATGTTGATCTGCATGTTGCTCGACGCATCGTTGCCCAAAGTGCTGACGTTGGTCACTCTCGTGATGTTGGTGAAATCCTCGTAGTTGACACCGCCCGACGTGGCCATCGTCTCGGCCTGCTGCAGGGCAAAGGGGTCGACGTTGCGGACAGCGCTCGGACCTTTTTTGGTCATGGTGATTTGCTTGATGGTCTGGGTGCTTTCGTTCACGTTTGCTTTCTCCACGCCGATGGACCGGAAGCCTGAGGCGCCCGTCTTCATGTCCTGCTCCAACATCGAGGAGTGGAAGAACAGGTAGTAGTCATCACCGAATTTCTGAAGATGGGTATGGTTGTTGCCCCATCCGAAACCGAAGTTGCCTTCGTTGGGCACGTACTCTCCTTTGTACTCCCATGCGTCGGGATCCAACGGGTTGTCGGTCACCATATAGCACATGCTGCACGACGAGGGTGCCTTGTTGTTGCCGCGCTTGGCATATTTGCTCCAGTCTTTGCGGTCCGACCAGGAGGTGTTATAGGTGTAGACATACCTACCGTTCATCATGTTGAGTTCGCTGGCCTCAAACAGATAAGGAGCAGGCAGGTTGACGGCCTTTCCATCGAGTGCTGTCATGCTCTCCTTGAGTTTGGCGATGCGGGAGTTGCCTGGCATCAGTTTCGTGCCTTGGCTGTTGGGGTCGCCGCCACCGAAGGCAATCCAACCGACTCCATTGTCGTCAATCACCACGCCGGGGTCGAAGATCCAGTTGCAGGGTTTGACACCTGGCGTGTCGCCGTCGATGAGCGGCTTGCTCAGAGGTGACCGCCACGGACCGATGGGGGTGTCGGCTCTCAGCATGCCCACGCTGCCTCCGCTGTTGGCGAAATAGAGGAAGAACTCATTCTTGCCTTGCTTGTTCACACGCCAGGTCACTGACGGGGCCCAGGAAGCGGCAAAACGCCATCCCCAACTGCTGCAGAGTTTGGCGACATCGATGGTGCCGTGGAAGGTCCAGTTGACCATGTCATCGGAGGAGAAAACAACCAGTGATTTGATGGCGCCATAGTCATTGCTTCCTTTTTTGCCATTTTTGATAAACTGCTGGTGGTCGTTGGTTCCGTAAACATACACTCTGCCTTCAAATTCCAGTACTGTGGGGTCCGCACAGAAGACAGACGAACTGATGGGATTGGCATTGTTGGTGGCTTTGTAGTTCTTCGCCACACTTTGTGCTGTCACTTGCAAAGCGCCGGTCATCAGTATGGCTGCGGTCAAAATTCTCAATTTCATCTTGGTTGGGTTTTAGTACTGCAAAGGTAGTGCAAGGTGAGTGAAAAGCAAAGGAAAAAGCGAAGTTTTTGATGGCACTTTCTTGAGTTACTGCTTATATGGGATGTGAAGCCTCTGTCCCATCCTTCTACCTCATTTTGTCATAGGTCAATTTTTTCTTTTTTTATGGAAGAAAACTGTTGTAAATAGAATGAAATATCCATTTTTTTTATAATTTTGCAAAACGGATACATAGATTGTCTCCGTTTAAATGAATAAGTGATAATAGGGTAAAATCTAATTGTTTTATGTTTCTCATTCTGACTATTCTTTTTATTCTTGTCCTTGGAGGGGCGGTTTTTGTTTATTGGCAGAACCGTCAGCAGAAAGCACAGGCTCGTCAATGTGCCAAGGAGGTGCAACGGTTCAATGAGAAACTGGCACAACTTTCCGACCCTTCGCATTTTTTCACCGACCAGGAATTGGCGGATCTCAAGAAGGAGGTAAAACCTTTGCTCAAGACCATCAACTGGTTGTATGACAGTTCGCTCATCTCAAATGAGTATCTTGATGATCTGGGATTGCACGACTTCATCGAGAAGCGCAGGATACTCAATCATATCCAACTCAACAACAACAAATCTTATCAGGGGAAATAAGTTTGTTGGCCCTTATTTTTGCAGGAAGACTTGATGGGTGATGGCACCGTTGTGCTGATTGCCTTCCACCATGCGTCCTCTGGTGGCATGCAGACGGAAACGGACATTCCACTCGCGGGGCCAGGCAGGGAAGAGCAGCAGTTGTCCGTCGGGTGTCTCCTGCAGCAGCATCTCCTGCAATCCGATCATGGCCGCACCGCCTCGGTTGAGGTCGGGTGCCCAGTCAAAACCGGCATCCCAGAAGGCGGGGTAGCGGTAGGGACCGTCGGCCAGTTTCTCGCTGTTGAGCCGTTGGGCCTCTTCTGTCAGACCGAGGCACGCTGCCCAGATGTTGTCTTGCTTCCACCCCTTGGTGCTGCGCATGTCAAGGGCATGGGGGTCTTTCCAATAGGTGTTGCGTGCGATGGTAAGTCCGTCACGCCCCTGCCCGTAGATGCGCCAGGGGAAGACGGGGTACAGTTGTGGCGTCTCCGTGTTTTGTATGCGTGCCCAGGTGATGGCGGGCGCGATGCAGGTGTCACCGTCGATGACATGGAGAGGGATGTCAGGAATGCGTTCGGATGGTAGCGGAGCGTGTGGATAGAGTGCGGTCACTGCCTTCAGTGCGGCGATGGTGCTCGACGGGTTGTAGGCCATCTTGTAGGTCTCGCAGCCGGAACCAGGGTAGATAATGAGGCGGTCGTTCCCGTCAAACGTCTTTGCACCTCGCTGACGTGCCCTGTACTGGTAGTGCTCATCGAAGAAACGCAGGCATTCCTCAACAAGTGGATGGTATTTCTTGTAGGACAGTGTGTCGTTGGCGTAACTGGGTGCCAGGAGTGCCATGAGGCAGAACTCCAGGGCGGTGTCCCATTCATATTCGAGCCAGGCATTGCGCTCCACTCCCCAGTCGCTGCCCTCCGGATGCTTGCCGTATTCCGCAGGGTTGGGAAGTCCGAAATTTTCTGTCTGTTCGGTAAAGGAGGCTCCGCCATGTCCCCAGTAATGCCGGGTGCGAGCCACGGCGGTGGGCAGCATCCTCAGATAGGTGTCGAGTTGGGCGGCCATCATGTCTGTGTCGCCGCTTTTGAGCATGGGCCAGTAGAGGAGCCGCTGGTTTTGTGCCGTCATTGTGCCGCCGCCCCATTTGCGGTAGTCGGGGGTGAAGGGGTTGGTGGGTGCTCCGTCTTTGGGCGCCTCCACATAGGCGGGGTCGAAGGTGAACAGGCCGCCGTTGAATTTGGTGGGCCATTTCCCATAAGCGTTGCAGCCGAGCAGATAGCGCATCAACTCGTAGTTGCGCACCATCCGTGATGCCTCAGGGTTGCTGCCGTCTGTCTCTATCCAACTGCGCTGCCAGAAAGCGTGCCACCAGCGGGCTGACCGCTTTTTTGACTCGTTGGCATAACGCGGTGGGTTCCCAGACATACCTTCGCCGTTGTCGAGCGTGATCTCAACCACGGCATGGCGCAAACGGTCGTGACGGAAATTCCATGACCGGTAGTCGGTGGAAGAATATTGTCCTTCATGGGTGCCACTGAAATGAAAGCCATTGGTTTTCATCGTCATGGACATCGTCCTGCCGCCCAGGGGGTCGTAAAGACTGTCTTTGAGGGCGTCAAGCCGCTCGTAGGACACGGTGTAGTCGAAAACGGTGGAGGATGCGTTGCGGTGGCTGACTGTCAGCGACTGGTCATCGGCTTCTATCTGGTCTGCATGGGTGATGCAGTCTTTGGGTATCAGCCATTTGTAGGAGCATTGCTGGCACTCGGCTTTGGTCACAGGACGGTCCTTATAGCGCCAACTCTCATAACTGAGTGTGGCTTGTGTTTTTTGTCGGGTGTGGATGTCCAAAAAGACAATGGGATGGAAGACGTCTGCCCATATCGTCACCTCTGCTCCGCCGCCGCTGATGGTGACATGGCCTTGGTCAAGGTGGAGCGTCTGTCTGAAGTCATTGCTTCCCAATGGGTTGCCGTCAAGATGAAGGCGCCAGCGTCCGGCTTTCAGAAGGGTGTTGTTCTCATCAAACCAACCGCTTTGGGATGCATACATCAGGATGTCACCGTCCTCTACCCAGATGTTCATGCCGATGTCGTGCCCGCCACAGGGCATCGACTCACTGGAGTTCCGGCTCTGTGTGGTCCACACATAGTCTTTGGGCACATAGTCAGTAGCCAGCACCGATGCTACGGACAACGACATCAGAAATGACATCAATAATTTGTTCATCCTCAACTCAACTATGAACTATGAACTATGAATTATGAACTATGAACTCATTCCTCCCAATCGTCGCTTCTGAAACTGCTCACGGGCAGCCCGTCGCAGAAAAGGTCGCCATCAGCCCAGTTGCGGAAGGCATAGCGCACGGCCACAGGCTCTTTGACCGCCTCGCTGCGCAGATAGACACGGTTGCGCTCTATCCACGCTGTGGCAGGGTGGAACACGCGGTCGGCACCGGCTATCTCAAAGAGGTCGCTGGTGGTTCCTTTGTCGAAATACACCCACTCCTTGGAGCGGTCGAAGCGTACGACGGCGGTGTCACCCTTGAATTCCACTCCCTCATAACGGGCATGTTCGGGGATGCCGCCGATGCCGTAGGTCTTGCCCAAGGCGAGCATGGCGAGGCGCTCGCCAGCCTGGCGCTTCTTGCGGGGATGGATGCCGTATTCCAGTCCCGCGTCCATCAGCACGGCCATGCCGGTGTTGGGCACTTCGCGCTCCACACGGGCTTGTTGCTCGCGTAGCAATGCGCTGTTCACCTCCCATTTGATGAGGCTGTAGTCATAGGGGGCTATCTGACAGTAATAGAAGGGGAATTCGCCTTGCTGCCAGTCGGCTCGCCAGCCGCGGATCATGGTGCCGAGCATGTCGGCATAGGTGGCGTAGCGGGGCACATTGTCCTCGCCCTGATACCAGATGACACCGCGCATGGTGTAGCCGATGAGGGGATGGAGCATCCCATTGTAGAGTACGGTGGGGGTGCGGTTCTGCGACTTGATGTCGGCTGCTGACTGCGGAATTTTCGCGTCGGGGAAGGCTCGTAACCACTCGGCGGTCATCCATGCCTCGCAGGCCGACCCGCCCCAGGAGGCGACAATCAGTCCGACAGGCACGTTGAGCACGTCGCGCAGTGCCCGTCCGAAATAATAGGCTGTGGCACTGAACTCACGCACATGCGCTGGGGTGGCATCCATCCAACTGCCGCTGACGGTGTCGACAGGGGCAAACTGACTGTTGCGCTTCACGGTGAACATGCGCAGAAGGGGGTCACGACTGTGCAGACCGTCGGTGATGGCTCCTTCCACGGGTTGGGCCTTGAAACCTTTCATCTGCATCTCCATATTGCTCTGACCGCTGCAAACCCATACCTCGCCGATGAGGATATCGTTGAGGGTGGTCGTCTCGCCGTCGCTGAGGGTGATGGCATAGGGACCGCCGGCCTTGGGTGTCGTGATGGATTGCCGCCACTGCCCGTTGCCGTCAGTTTTGGATAGGTATTTCTTCTTGTCCCAGGAGGTGGTGATGGTGACGGTGGCATTCTTCTTCGCCGTCCCCCAAAGATTGGCTTGTGCCTCGCGCTGCAACACCATCCCATCGGAAAACATTTTGGGCAGCACCACCTTGGCGCTGGCCATCATACCCGTGAGTGTGCAGAAAATGAGGAGTAATAGTCTTTTCATGAGAAATAGTTTGTTTCAAGGGTCAAAGATACGAATAAGCGAGCGGAAAGCAAAACAAAACACGAAGTTTTTGTTTTGCTTTCCCGAGCGCAAGTATCTTTGACGCCATCAGTTCATACTCTGAGCGTGTCATACATATAATATACGTTTCTTGAAACAAATTATTAAGTCGTAAAATGATTTTTAACAAAGTGCCAATACCGGTTTTGAGTTAAATCTTGCAAATCTATACAAATCTTTCTTTTTCTATTCTTCTGATTTGTTTGATTTGAACCGATTTGTAAGATTTCTGCGCGAAGCGCACTCTATTTTTGTTATGCTGGTTCAGAATCAGGACATTACCTTTGGAATCATAAAAATGCGTTAAAGTAGACGAAAACAATGATAGTTGCGAAAAAAACATGTACCTTTGCACGGTTCTTTCTTCCTAATAGAAAGGTAATTATAGAATTAACAATAAAAATGCATACAATGAAAAAGATTCTTTTGATGGGCGTTGCCGCCATCATGGTTGCAATGAGCGTGAACGCTCAGGATGATGTGCTGCAACCCTATTTTGAATTGGATCAACTCCCCAAACTGGTCAATATTATGCCGCCTCCCCCTTCTTTCGACAGCCCGGAGTTTGCCAACGACATAGTGCGCTATGGCTGGGGCAAGCAGCAGCGACTGGATAAGGAACGGGTGGAACTGGCTATAGCCGATGCTGAATGGGACGACCACACCAAACTCTATGCACAGTGGAAAGATGCTTTCGGACTGGAGATCACCGAGACCGGAACACCCGAAATATGGAAACTGATGGAGACCAGCCTTGCCACCACCGACCCCATGCGCAAGGAGACCAAGGCTTTCTATCATCGCCAGCGTCCTTTTGAGCGTTTCGACGACGCCATGCCGTCCCATGAGGAAGACGAATTGCGCGGTGAGGGCAGTTATCCCTCGGGCCATAGCCTTCGCGGATGGGGCATCTCACTGCTCCTGGCACAGATTGCCCCGTCACGGGCCAACGAAATCTTCAGCCGTGGCTGGGACTACTGCAACAGCCGCGTTATCGTGGGTGCACACTGGCAGAGTGATGTCGATGCCAGTCGCACTGCTGCCAGCATCGGATTCTGTGCCCTGCAAGGCAGTGAAGCCTTCATCGCACAGATGAAGAAGGCTCAGCAGGAATATCAGGAGAAGACCGGCAGCGCGGGCATACGCGCGGCCATCGCTCCGGAAAAGCAGTCATCAGCCCGCATCTATCACATCGATGGCACACTCGTTGACGAGAACGCTCACGGCATCGTTATTGAGGAAGGCATGAAAAAAGTGAAACCATAAGGCAGGTTGCCCTTCAAGCATGAACATCAAATTACATACCCCAAAAAGTCTGAAGGCTGGCAGCGGGATGTCTTCAATGAAGCAATTCCTGCTTTCGCTGCTGGCCACCACCGTGTCTATTGCTCTCACTTTCGGCACGGCGGCTATCGTCGATAACAACAAGAAGCAGAAAGAGAAACGAGAGATTGTGATGATGGTGATGTACGATTTGCACAACTCACTGAAATCAGTGGAAAAAGCCGATTCCAACCTCCACCAGATTATGGACTGGCAACTGCAGATAGCAGAAGACACCACCCTGTTCGAATCGTTGAAATACTCTATAATGACGAATTTGCCCAAACTTGATTATACAGAGACTGTGGAACGCATATTCTCGTCGAACATCGAAAGCATCAATACGGTGGGCAATGTGCTGTTCACTGAAATGGTTTCGGAATTCTATTCGCATCGCAAGCAATACAAAGAGAGTGTATGCGACTCAATTTTCAATGAAATAAAAACGAGTTATGATGCCAACTCTTTTAAAAGCGTCCTTGATTTTGGTGTCATTTATTATACCCTTCTTAGTGGTTCTTTCCTGAGCCATATGCAACAAAAGTACGCCAATTGCAAGAAGATGATGAGTGTCACAGATGAGCAATTGGATGTTTATATAAAGAAAAGAGAACTCCTGGAAAAAGACAAGAGTGCTGAGCAACAAGTACAGGACTCTCTCTTGGAAAGGATGGGAGAGATAAATGAGAAATTAGAAAAAGCCAAGAAAAAATTGAAATTGGAATAAGCGATATGAAAAAAACAATTCTAAGCTGACTATGGCGTCACAGGTTTTCCCACCAAAATCATCATTGGTCCTGATGGCAAGATCGTGAAGACCATTGTGGGTGAGGATCCGTCTTTCTATACCCTTCTTGACGAATTGTTCAACCAATAGATCTTAGTTGAATCCTTTTTGTCACTGTGACTGTCAGATTCCTGTGATTTCTTACTCTTTATCATAAAGAGCAACCATTCATCATTAAAATACATACAACTATGATTCTGACAACAACCCCGCAGATTGAAGGACGCCCGATTCAGAGATATCTGGGCGTGGTGACAGGTGAGACCATTATTGGTGCCAATTTCGTGAAAGATTTTTTCGCTGGTATCCGCGACATCGTAGGCGGACGCTCTGCCAGTTATGAGAATGTGCTGCGCGAGGCCAAGGAAACCTCCATGAGGGAGATGATGGACCGCGCCATGGCCATGGGTGCCAATGCCGTTGTGGGCATAGATATCGACTATGAGACCATCGGTGCCAACGGTTCGATGCTCATGGTCGCCACCAGCGGCACGGCAGTAGTAATTTAGACCATTACTGATCAGTAATTTATAAGTATTGTTAAATAAAAGTGGTGCGAGATTTGGGTTTATGAAAAAAATAGCCATCCTCTTGGCCGTGTGCTCGATGTTCTGTTTCAGCAATGGCACAAATGCGAATGCGGCCTACTCAACCAACAATGCGGCAAGCAACATCTACGGCAATAGCATCGCCGCCAATACCTCCCTGGCTCAAGATACAATGGTGCTTGGCAAACTCTATTTCGTCAACATCAAGGAGGGAGAGCAGCCAGTAATGACTGGCTTGAGTTTGTTTGGCAACCGTTGCGGCAGCGAAAGTTTCAACCACAAGCCGTACGCCGCCGAAGGTATCCGCTCCGTTTTCGAACTTGACGAATGGATAGAGTTCTATCCACAAGCCAGTGCCAAATCAGGCATCAAGGTGATGGTTTTCACGCACAAGGAAGACCAAGGTTTTTACCTGAAAAATTCTTTGAGCGACAAGACCCCTGGCTACATTCAGGAATTGGACTTGAACAAAGATCCTGATGGAGATGAGACCTCGCATTGGGGGTCATTCTACCTTCATCCTGAAGAGGTCAGCCCAGGCTATTATGACTTTGTTTTCACCTACAAAAACAAGGTTGTTGCCACCATGCTCACCCATTTTTATAAAACAGAAGAAATCCACGAGAAATCTGATTCTGAGTTGGAAGAATTGGCGTCACAAAGACGCTGATGCTCAGTCCATCATCTGATGCTCAGTCCGTCATCCCTCTATCGTGAGGTGTACCTGATATACACGCCCTTTCTCAATCCAGCGGGAAGGGGCTTTTTTCCTGCACGGCGGTATTTGCCGTTGGTCCAGATGCCGTCGTAGGGAGGCGTGCCGAGGTCTGACCCCAAAAGGGCGTTTGCCCAGGTGTTCACCACCTCGATGCGCAGTTGATTCTTGCCACGTTTCACGGCCTTTGTGATGTCAATGCAATGAGGTGCCATCCAGGAGGTGCCGCAGCAGATGCCGTTGACATAGACGGTGGCGATATCGTGCACCTTGTCCAGGCATAGCCACACTTTTCCTCTCACCTTCCCTTTGTATTTGAAAGTGTTCTCATACCTCACGTGTCCCGAATAGTATTTGATGTGCGGGTCATCATAGGTCTCCCATCCCTTGAGCGTGTCGGCCGTGAGCCTGATGCCGTTTTCCTCAAAGGTCATCAGCCAGGGACCGGTCACCTCAGCCGTGGTGGAAGCATGGGCTTTTCCTGCCGTGGTGGATGCATGGGATTTTGGGGTCAATAGTTCTTCTTGAGGCATCGGCAGTCCGGTGGGCGCTTTCTCGTCTGAGGCGATGAGCAGCATCGAACCATAGGGGGTGAGGGTGATTGCCTCGGTGTCGGTGGATGCACAGCCCTTCAGCGGGTCATAAATATATCGGTATTGTCTTTTTGCCCTGAGTCGGGGCGTGAAAGTGATGTCACTGGCAGTCTGGTTGCTGATGAAATAGATGTCGGTCGGTCCGTCCTGCCGGTGGGTGTAGTCGAGTCCGGTGGGCAGCAGGATATCGGGTTGGATGCCGATGCGCCCCATGTCCGGTTCGGTCCAGGGTGTGTCGATGACGGTGGCTCCCTGTCGGCGCAGTGCCTCAATGAGGTCATTTCCCGTGTTGATGTTGGCGGGGTTCATCTTCCTCGCCTTTGGCACCACGATGGCTCGGTAGCGCATGCCGTCGCGGGTCACCACCTCACCATCCTCCACCCGCATGCCACGGAGCACGTCGTGGTTGAAGGAGTCGTATTTGTAGCCATGCAGGGGGTTGATCCAATCTTCCGCCTTCGTCATGTTGCGGGTGTGGTTGACACCCACCGGACTGGTTTCCATCGGCTGGCCCTCGTTGCGCAGCCGCACGGCCTCACGCTGGAGGATGGGGGCGCCGAACAGTCCGGGAAGCATGTCGGTGAGCCGCTCGGGCAGGATGGAGCGCCGTGGTACCTCATCGCCGATATAGACCGCGAGGTCAACCACCGGTCGGCCACGCTGCAGGAACGTCTGGCAGTTGCGGATATACTGTGCGAAAACAGGCATCTCTCTCCACCAGGTGTTGTCTCGTTGGAAGAAGGTGCCGATGCCGTCGAGCGTCATGCCGGGTCTGCGGTCGGTCCACGGGTTGTGGGTGCAGACATGGAAGACGATGCTGTTGATGCCGAGGCAGTAGTTGCGGTCGAGCAGCGGTTTGAGCAGGGCTGGTGTCTCGTCCCAGGTACCCCTTACCTCCGTGAATCCTTCTGCCTGGATGATGGACTTGCCGTAGATATGCGCTCCGCTGATGGCGTCGAGCATGTCGTTGGGCTTGTCGTGGGTGGGTGAGTTGAGCCAGAACTCACCCATGGGATAGTCTGCATGACGGTAGTGCAGCAGTCCGTCGCTCACCATGGTGGGGGCGACACATTCTGTCGACAGTTGCACGCCATAACGCCGTGCCGCTTTTTCCATCTCGTCGAAGAACACCTCATCGATCAGTTCAGCGATGGTCTGACGGATGTCGCGCAGCACTTGCTCGCTGCGCTCGCTGCTCCCGATGGGCACTCCGGCATAGACTGGTAGCCAGGGCAGGAGGTCGTAGCCACGGCGCTGGGCAAACTCGTCTGCGAAAGTCTCGCTCCAGTTTTGCGACCCACATTCCCAACTGTCCACATGCAGGCGGGTGACGACACCCTGAGGCGCGCGGCCGTGGATGGCGCCAAACCAATGGGTGAGTTGCTTTTGGATGGCGGGGCGTGAGAACTTGTCACACTCCAGTCCGCGACCGCCGCCGCCGGTGGCATTGGCGTGGCCGGTGGAGGTGTGTCCCATGCGGAGGATGCGCCATTGCCCACGGGGAACATTGACTTGACCATTGGATATGTTGAGACGAATGATTTTCTCTTGTGCCACACAGTCACTGGCATCGATGGCGAAAGGTGCGCTCACGCGCCATACAGCCCCGGATTTTCCCTCATAACCGTCGATGACCGGTGTGCCGGACAGTTCTATCTGTGCCACTTTCAAGGTGGGCTTCCATTTGGCGGCATCCATGTCCTCGCTGCCGGGGTCGCTGCCCTCGGGAGTCCAGTGAAACTTAAAATATCGTGCCGTGGTGGTGGGGAAGGCGTAGGTGGCGTAGGCATCGGTGTTCTGCCACCCTTGCCGTGCTGGTTCGATGTCGCGCACATGGCGGTAACCGGCACCGTCTTCTGAGGCATATACCTGCCAGCGATGGGCCTCATAGTTGTTGCCGCCGGTGATGATGCGTACCTGACGGAGGGTGAACGGTGTGTTGTAAGCAAAGATGATGTCGCAAGGGTCGTTGCTGCGGAAGGGAAACTCCACCGAGGCATGGGGCTTGCTGTCGTCGGGCTTCTCTGCCAACGGGATGGCATAGACGGCGATGTCTTTATAGAAATTTTCGGTGATGGTGGGTTGGGGGAGGGCGACGGAGCCTCCCCGGCTGCTGATGATGGTGTCGCTCCACACCACGCGCTGCATGGATTCTTCGGGTGTTATCCACGGACCGCCGCCAAGGGCAAACCCGTCGGAGAAATGGATGCCTATCTCCAGTCCCAGACTGTCGGCGATGCGGAACGCCGTGTCCATGCGTTTCCACCATTCCGGAGAAAGTTGGCGGGCTGTGCCCTCATATTGCGTGCCGTCGCTCACATCTTTGATGGGCATGAGGTAGCATCCGCCGATGCCCGCATCTTTCATGCCCTGGAGGTCGAGACGGATGCCCTCATCGCTCACGCAGCCATACATCCAGTACCAGAACGTCCAGGGCTTGGTGGTGTCGGTGGCTGATGCATGGAGACTGCAGAGGACGGCAAACAGGAGAAAGAGCGTCTTTTTCATTTCATTCAAGTCTCGCTTTCGCTTATTCAAACCGCAGTTCTGCGGAGTAGACATGCATTCCCGTTGCCCAATAGGGTTGGGCAGAGGGTCCGTTGAGGTCGGTGGTGTTCACCTTGTTGCGCACGGCGGGGATGGCCTCAAACAGTGAGAGACCGGTGGCTGGCAGTTCGTAGAGCAGGTGGTCGCGCCCGTCGCGTGGCTGATAGACACCGACGTAGAGTTTTTCGCCGGAACGTGGAAGGGTGGGCTGGATGCCGATTTTGCCTTCTGCGGTGTTCAACTGCATCCATCTCACGTGCGAGAAGTAGCCCTTGAACTCAGGATACTCAAACGACTCTCCTGGGATGGGGTCGTTGTAGTCGGTCTGCCAATAGCCATACTGCGGACCCTCGAGGCGGTTCTGCCACACGCGGTAGGGTCCGTTGCCCACCCATTGCTTGCTCTTCACCTGGGTCTCTGGATAATCGAAGGTGACGCCCATCATGTCGACCACACCGTAGAAAAGACAATTAGCAGTGAAGTGGATGCTGCCATCCTCATGGAATTTCCATACGACTTGCGTCAGACTGCCGTGGTCGTATTTGGCAGTCAACTGACCATTCTCAAAACTGAAACCGGCAAAACTGCCCTGGTCATCATACGTGGTGTACTGTGTCTTTTTCTTAAATGCCTCCTTGTCGTCATGGTTGAAGAAGCCATCCTGGGAGCGGTCGCTGCGCTTGACGGCGATAAAGCGCGGTCCGTTGCTGAGGGAGATGGTGCGCGAACCGATGCCCACTTTCTGCAGAAGCCCGTCTTTCTTGGAAAAGACGTAGGTCTTGTTGGCTGTGGTGACGGTGACGTCATCGGCTGTCTCCGTCATGGTGGCCGTTGTGGGAAGGGTGCACATGCCTGATGCTTTCTTCAGCGGTTGACTCCAGGTGAACACCTCTTGTCCAAATGGGTCGGTGGCAGTCACCTGCAACACGTCGCCCTCACCTTTGGGAATGTCCACATAGCCTTTGTCACCTGGTTTCAGGTCGGGCGACGGCAGGGTGCCTTGGCTGGCCACCTTCACCTCCGACTGTCCGATGGCTGGCATGTTGAGGTATTTGTAGGAGAAACGGCAGTCTTTCAGGTTGGTGAAGTCATAATGGTTGGTGAAGAAGATGGCATTGTCTCCCCATTCCAGTTGGATGGGACTCCACACTTCCTTGATGGTGTAGTATGACCCCTCCTTCTCGTGATGGGGACCCACGATGCCGTCGGAGGCGAAGTTGCCCACGCAGTCGATGAGACCGTCCATGTCGGTGCGCACCACACCTTGGTCGGCGAGGTCCCAGAGGAAGCCACCGGCGCAGCGTCGGTTCGACATCATCAGGTCCCAGTAGTCTTTCAGTCCGGCGCCGTGCCCTCCGTCATACAGGCCATGTAGGAATTCGGTGGGCATGAATATTTCCTTTTGCCGCATGAACTCCGCCGTCTCGCCCCATGAGCGGTAGTGCTTGGTCTCAAACCCGTTGCGGTTGGCCCAGGGATAGAGCACCACGCGTTTCTGGGGGTCGAATTTTTCAAAGAAGGGTTCCAGTTCGTAGTTGAAGCCACCTTCGTTGCCATTGCTCCAGAAAATGACCGACGGGTGGTTGACATCCCGTGTGACCATCTCCTCCACCAGTTGCTGACCGATGATGGTCTCGTGTGCCCAGTGCCATCCGCTCAGTTCGTTTTCCACATAGAGTCCCAATGAGTCGCAGGCATCCAGGAATTCGGGGTCGGCAGGGTAGTGCGACAGGCGTACGGCGTTCATGTTCATGCTCTTGATGAGGCGCACGTCCTCGATGTTCTTCGCCTTGGAGAGGGTGCGGCCGGTTTCCGGACGGAACGAGTGGCGGTTGACACCCTTGAAGATGACCCTTTTCCCGTTGATATATACTCCGTCGCTGGCGCGGTATTCGATGGTGCGGAAGCCGAATCGCTCGCGCTCCACATGGAGCGTCTTGCCTTGGCTGTCCTTCAGGGTGAAGACGGCGGTGTAGAGATGGGGGGTCTCTGCTGTCCACAGACGGGGAGATTTCACCATGAGGTCCACATGATGAAGGTCGGAGGCTCCGAGTGCCTTTCCCTTGCCGATGGCCTTGCCGTTGGCATCGAGAATCTCCACTTCGACAGAGGCTCCGTCAACGGCTCGGTTGAGAAACACATCGGCCTGGAAACGGCCATCCATTCCTGCGTCGATGGCGACACGGTTGATATTGCGTGATGGCTTGCTCACCACGAATACGGGACGGATGATGCCACCGAAATTCCAATAATCGGCACGACGCTCAGCCATGTTCACCTGCTCGTTCTCGCTCTCCTTGCTCACCTCCACCTCCAGGCGGTTCTTTTTCTTGCCGCAAAAGATGCGGTCGGAAACGTCATATTGGAAACGGTAGAAACCGCCGTGGTGCACGTTGCCGGCCTTCCTGCCGTTGATGGTCACGCGGGCATCGGTCATCGCTGCCTCGAAGACGAGGAAGATCTGCCTGCCGCTCCATGACTCGGGCAGGGAGAACTCATATTTGTACAAACCCTTCTCATCAGCGATGCCTTCGGGTTTGGCCTTGCCATAGAAACGCATTCCATATTGGTAAGTGCCGAAACCCTGCAGTTCCCAGCAGGAAGGCACACCGATCTTGGTCCATTTCCCGGCATTCCGCCCGTCGGTACATTGGAAGTCCCATTCCACCATGTCATCACAACCGGTGCCGCTCAGGTATTGCCGATGGGTTTGCACGTCGGATGGCTGTGCCATCATGGCCAGTGCGAATGTGGCCATCCCGATAGCAGAAAGAATCTTTTTCATAGGTTAAGTTTTTGCTGGCTTGTGCCTCTCGCGCACATACGCCTGTTGTTTATAAAGAAGACTCAATTGTCATGGTTATGTAACCAATTCATGTCCTGTAAGTCATGGTACCAATAATGTCACAGTAGGGACGCGACTTGTCTCGTCTGGAGAATCAAAAACTGTCCCTCTGATTCCCGGACAACAGTAACATTTCATTCACCATCTGTTAAATCTGGCTAAAACCAATAGTAATGTTTGGGTGGTATGGATAATTGGTTTATCTTTGCAAAAAACAAAAAGCAATAGGATTATGGAAACAACACCAGGCGTGAAGATTTCCCCAGTGGAAGCGTTGTGGGCTTTGTATCAAGCTCAGACAAAGAAAGTAAAAAAGATTTTTCGTAGGATGATTCTTGAAGAGGAACGGGAGGAGGAGGAGAGAGCTTTTCAAAAATATGTAGCCTCAACTTCTTTTCTTACACATGTGTCCAAGGTGAGGAAAGAATATCAGGAAGGGAAAACCACTACTTGCAACTCTTTGGAGGAAATAGAGGCTCATCTTGACTCATTATGATTTACAAAGTCGATTTTACATACGCTGCTGACAGGGTCATTCAAAAATGGAAGAAATCAAATCCAAGCCATTACAAGAAACTTGTAAAGACTATCAAGGATATTGCACTTCATCCAAGGGAAGGCATCGGTAAACCTGAAGCCCTCAAAGGAGGAAATGACATTACTTGGTCTAGGCACATCACAGCCCACGACAGGATTATCTATGACATTTATGATGACGTGGTGACTGTGCTAATTATTCAAGTAGGAGGCCATTACAAGGACAAATGAATCAATGGGGCAGGTTTTTGATACCTCCTCATCACTTTACTCCATGTACAAGTGTTTTCAGGGTATAGACGGATTTGGATGCAGTAATAAACAGGATATTGCGCTCTTTTCCGCCAAAACAAACGTTGGCTGTCCAGTCTTCGGGAATGGGGAAGTGTGCTATCTTCTGGCCATTCTTATCGAATACGGTCACACCGTCGCCTGTAAGATAGATGTTTCCTCTGTCATCGATTGTCATCCCGTCTGACCCCATATCGGCAAATACCTGCCGGTTAGACAGTGAGCCGTCTGGCTGGATGTCATATTTCAGGATCCTGTTTGCTTTTGCTTCCGCTACATACAGATATTTCCCGTCGGGAGTTCCGACAATACCATTGGGCTGGTTAAGCGTCGAGTCGAGCATGATGAGTCGCTCGCCTCCCGGAGCAAGATAATACAAGCCTTCCACAGGTTGCTGGCGCTCTGGACTGCGTGTCCAATAGTCTCTTTTAAAATATGGGTCAGTCAGATAATAACTTCCATCCTTCGATATCCAAACATCGTTGGGGCCGTTCAGCAACTTTTCGCGATAGTCGGTTATCAGTATCTTGGAATGACCAGAAGTATCGAAAGACCAAAGTTGGTTGTCCATGTCTGCACAGGCTATCAGGTTACCCTGGGCATCGAAGTACATCCCATTGGAGCGGCCGCTCTGATCAGTGAACAGCGTTATCTCTCCGGATTCGCAGTGCCAACGGTAAATCTTATTATTGGGTTGGTCTGTAAAGAAGACATCACCCTTTGCGTTGACCGCTGGTCCTTCTGTAAAACTATACGTATCAGAGACTCTTACAGGGGTTTCCCCTTCTGCAACGATATCATTCGACTGAGCCTGAGAACATGCACTCATTACATAAAGAAAAGTGCATGCCAGCATGAATAGTGAGTTTGAAAATTTTTCTCTCATCATTGATAATGCTATGTCCGTTATTTGCCGACTCGCTCTCCGTGGGCATAGACCACATTCATCCGTTCAACGGTGATCTTCTCCCATACATGCTCGGTCACGTAAATTTCGTTGGCGAGGTATTCGTCAAGTTCTTCGCGGTTCTGAAACTCCATAATGAGTACAGACCCTTTTAGTTTGCCTTCATCATCCAGCATACCTCCTGCTGCAATGAGATGTTCCTTCAATCTCTCCATCCCTTCCAAATGCAGGGGGCGTACCTCCATTCTCTTCTCCAGCATTCCTTCTCCATCGTAAGCGGTGATTACAAATTGTGCCATAATTTTTTTTATAAGTTTTTTTAGTAGGTGATAGTCTCTTGGTTCCTTCCTTGTCGCGCCACATCATCATAGATGGTGCTCTAAGAAAAGAAATTCCCCGAAAGTCACAGGCCTTCGGGGAATTTCTTTATCTTATTTGAAAAGCAGCGGGGCCAGTTCCTTCAGGCTACGGCGCCAGGTGAGGAACTCATGGCCTGTGTTGGGCGATACATAGCCGACGGCTTTCAGACCTGCTTCGTTGAGGGCCTTGACGCTCTCGTTGATGCCATCAGGTCTCTCTCGCGAGCCGCAACTTTCAAAAATGAGTTTGGGCTTCGGAGTGCTCTTGTCGTCGAGTTTCAGGTCGGCGGGCATATAGGTGCCACCGCTGAGCAGACCGTAGTAGCCAAAGACGGCGGGACGGCTCAGGGTGATGGCCTTGGTCTCCATGCCGCCCATCGACAGACCGGCCATGGCACGGCTCTCGCGGCGGGCGATGGTGTTGAAGTGTGTGTCGATGTAGGGCACCAGTTCGTCGACGAGCACCGTCTCGAAGGCTTTTGCCACGGCGCCGCGGTCACGGCCAGGGCCTCGTCCGCCCTCATTCGTCATGCCGTATGTCATCACGATGATGAACGGCGTCACCTTGCCCTCGGCTATCAGGTTGTCCATGATGAGGTTGGCATGTCCCTGGTTGCTCCATGCAGTCTCGTCCTCACCCCATCCGTGCTGCAGGTAGAGCACGGGGTATTTCTTCTTGTCCTTGCCGTAGGTGGGCGGTGTATAGACAAAGGCGCGGCGCACCTGCTGCGTGCTCTCGCTCCAGAAGAGCACTTGCTGTACGTTGCCGTGGGGCACATTCTTCATGGCGTAGAAGTCCTGGTCGTGGGCGGGAATCTCGATGCCGCTCTCCCAGCGTGTGGAACCGTAGTAGTTGAGGGTGCCGGGGTCGTTGACGGTGCCGCCGTCTACGGTCAGGTGGTAGTAGTGGAATCCCTCGTCCAGCGGACCTTCGGTCTGACCGGTGAACGAGCCGTCGTAGGCCTTCTTGAGTTTCGTGCCGCCACGTCCGCCCAGACCGAGGCTGACGGTAACTTCATCAGCATGGGGAATATCGATACGGAAACGGGCGTAGCCCTGCGAGTTGACCATTGGGAAGTCCTGACCGGGCTGGTTTTTCGGTGAGGGGACGAAGTCCTCCTTCACGCCTTCCAACTCAGGAAAAGCCAGTTCTGGTTTGAACGGAGCGCGCTGTGCCTGCGGACCTCGACGACCTTGGCCCAGACGACCTTGACCCTGAGGGCGCGGCGGACGGTTGGGCATCTTCCACAACGGAGCCTTCATGTCGTGGATATACTCGTAGGCCATTTTGGGCTTGTAGTCCACGTCGAAGGGCAGCGGATAGTTGTTCTGCCCGAGCCAGGAGTCACGGTCGCTGAGGTTCCAGAAGGTCACGCAGTCGATGACGTCCTTGTGCTTGCGGAATACGCGGAACACACGGGCATACTGGTCGGCAAGGTGTTGCTTCAGCGAGTCGGTGACGTTGGCGCCGTCGCGGCTGAAAGCCAACTGTCCGCCCATCTCAGTGTTGGCGCGGATGTCGAGTTCGGTGACGTGGATGTGATTGACCACCTGCTTGTAGAGCGTCAGCGCCTTGTCGATATCTTCCTCGCTGGGACCGTAGATGTTGTAATGGCCCTGCATACCGATGCCGTGGATAGGCACACCGGCATCCTTCATCTTCTTCACCATGTTGAAGATGCGTTGGCTCTTCACGGGGTCGCACTCGTTGTAGTCGTTGTAGAAGAGCAGCGCATTGGGGTCTGCAGCGTGGGCATACTCGAATGCCTTGGCAATGAACTCGTCACCGCAGAGTTTGTACATCACCGACTGGCGGTAGGGGTCCTGTGCGTTGGCATCATCGGTCATCGCCTCGTTCACCACGTCCCAGGCATAGACCACATCCTTATAGCGCGAGACAACGGCTTCGATATGGTTTTTCATGCGCTGGTAGAACACCTCTTTCGTGGGGTTGTCTTCGGTCATCCAACGGCCAATCTGAGAGTGCCACATCAGGCAGTGGCCACGCAACTTGATGCCGTTCTGGCGCGCGAAGTTGGCGATGCGGTCGGCACCCTCCCAGTTGAACTGTCCCTGCCTGGGCTCGGTGGGTTCGGGTTTCATGTCGTTCTCGGCAGTCATGCTGCTGAATTCTTTCTTGATGAGCGCCTGCTGCTCTGCGTTGGTCACATTTCGCTGGTTGACGGCCACGCCAATCAGGAAATAGTCTTTGTAGACGTCTTTCAGTCCCTGGGCAAACGTTGCTGCACATAAGGATAGCAGCACTGTAAGCACACTTAGTCTCTTCATTTTCATCTTCGTTTTAGGCATTAGGGTTTTGGAAATAATTGTTATTGTAGACAGATACTGTTTTGTTAGGCAAATATAGTGATAATTCAGAAAATTTGTTTATTATTGCAAAAAAATTAAGAATAATTGTGAAACGATTTGATGGTGGTATTTATTCAGCGAATCATCATTTGAGTCGCCTACGGCGAGAAATTTTAAGAAAATGTATAAGAAAATTATAAGAAAATATTTTTTTACCATTTTTTTATTCATTTTTTTATCATTTGACTTCCGCTTCGCACGTCGACCGTTGGTTCTGCCCGTCAGGGCACTCCAAATGATGATCGTTGGATCTGTAATGCACAAGACCCGCCCCCAGGCTGTTTTCATCCGTACAGATCATGTTTATTCTTCCTTATAGATGGTTTATTCATTAAAAAATACTATATTTGCACGATTGTTAGATTTCAATGATATTTGAAACTTCGCAGATAACTAAAACTATAACAGATATGAAAAGACTATTATCTATATTGGTGGTATTTCTCATTTCCACCGCAATTAAAGCACAGGGCACACAGAATTATTTGTTGGGTGATGTCAACAGGGACGGCAAAGTCACGGTTGCCGATGCGATGATGGTGGTGAACATCATCATGAATGGCTATACCTCTTTTTCAGTCAGTCCTACAGCCGTCTCCATACCTGCTGGAGGCACCGCTACGATTGATATCGAGGGCGGCTACAATGAATACGAGGTCACATCTTCCAATACCAATGTGGTCAAGGCTACGCTCAACGGTTCAACCATCACCCTCACTGCCGTGGCCAGCGGCGAGGCCAAAGTTATCGTCAAGGATGTGCTGACCATGAGGTATGTGGAAATCCCTGTCAAGGTGGGATATCCTTCATCTCCATCCTTTCTTGCCTGCCCCGATGACCACCATCCCCATCTGATTGATCTTGGTCTGCCCTCTGGCACAAAGTGGGCGTGCTGCAACGTGGATACGGACCATCCCGAGAACCATAGTCCCACCAACTACGGTGGCTACTACGCCTGGGGCGAGACAGAGACGAAAACGACTTATGAGCGTAGCAACTACATTCATTATGACGCTTCCCAAGAAACCTACCATGACCTCGGCAGTGACATCGCCGGTACGGAGTACGACGTGGCCCATGTGAAATGGGGCGGCAGTTGGGTGATGCCGTCAAAAGAGCAGCAAATCGAATTGATGGACAACTGCACCTACGAATGGACGACAGTGGACGGTGTCAATGGAGATAAGTTCACTAGTAATATCAACGGCAGTAGCATCTTCTTGCCGGCATCTGGCGAATACCTCTTAGATGATTTGGTCAGACCAGGAATAACAGGTGACTACTGGTCATCGACACAAGACTCGTTAGATTCGTCCAGAGTACCCCGCCTGCGTGTCTCTCAGACTAGTACTCGCGTGAACAAAATAGACCGCATTTATGGTCGGAGCGTCCGCCCGGTGGTCAGTAAATGAATGCATCCTTTCCCAACGCGGAAGACGCAATTTGAAGACGCAAACTGAACCCTTTTATGTGCAAGGGCAGACGCAGATTTTCAAGTTGTATTCAAGGCGAATTAATGTGAAATATGAAAAGAATATTCCTTGTCATCCTCAAGATCCTTGTTGGACTTTTGGGTTTTCTCATCCTTGCCATAGGTTTGTTGCTCATCTTGGCACGCTGCCATCCTGAACTTATACAACGATTCTTTGAGGAGAAGCCGGAATATATCAGTTTTTCCGCACTGCCGCATGACCGCGATTCCATGAAGGCAGATTTTGATGGCATTCACCAGATTGTGGCAGAGAATTACTCACTCTACCGTCAAAAAGGCATATCGATGGACTCTCTCTACGATGTCTATTCTGCCCGCTTGCGCGACTCGGTTAAGACCAGTGATGACTATGGTGTGATGCTCATGGAGTATTTTGCTGACTTACATTGCGGACACGCATGCGCATTTTTCAGCGGAGAACATTTTGGTGGGGCGGAGCCCCTCTATATTGAAGGACGTCTTTTCCTTGACCATCCAGGTGATTATATCCGCCAACATGGATTCCGCGACAAGGACGAAATCGTTGCCATCAACGGAAAGCCCATCCCCATCTGGATGGCTGATAACATACGGTATCATGAAGGCTCTACCGCTGCACAGAGGGCATTCAGAACAGCATCGGCTGCGCTCTCAAGTTATACCGACACTTTGCTGAACATCACCGTGGCTCGGGGTGGCGACACCATCTCAATACCGCTGCCGCTCCAAGCGAAAGGCTTCCCGAACCCCAACATTTGTGAGAGAAAGATCCTGCAGGACTCCATCGGTTATATTGCGATCAACACCATGAGGAACGGTATTGTAGAGGTGTTCGACAGCCTTTATCCGTCGGTCAAGAGCCTCCCTTATCTGATTGTAGATGTACGCAGAAACGGAGGTGGGAACAGCCTGAATGGGGAGAAACTTTGCGAATATCTGCTGAAACGAGAGAAAAAGCATTGCTTGTATGACAAAACTCTCACGCCTCGTGCTGATGCCTATCGTGGAAAGGTGTTCCTGCTTATTGATACACGGACATTCTCCGCTGCAGAGAGTTTTGCCATCGATCTTTGGGAGAGTGGCGAGGTCATCCTGGTGGGATGTCCTACGGGTGGAGATACAGGAAGCAGTCCTGAAACTTTCAAATCGCCAGCCGGGCTTTCTTTCCGGATTCCCCTGCGAGAACCTCGTCTATCACCTAAGGGTTTCCCATTGGAAGGTCGCGGGATACCTCCACATTACAAAGTGGCACAGACTGTGAAAGACTTCATGGCCGGGATTGACACACAGTTGGAATTTACACTCAGTTTGATTCAAAAGGGCAAGGATTAAAGGTAAAGATTTTTCAACACAGAGATACAGAGGTACAGAGATTTTTATGTGATTTTCAACGCAGTTACAGAGATTAAGGAATTAATGGGATATTATATGGTAATTATATGTTCATTCAACTTCCTCAAGTTCAAACTTATCTGAAATGAAGAGATGATCAAAAACCGCTTCGCTTCGGAAAAAAGAAGAAAAACTTTCTTGGATGATATTTGGCAAACGCTGATGCTTGAGATTTTTTTAAGTAGCGAGAGCAGAGCGATGCTTTGCATCAGCTATGCCGAGTCACGACAAAAAATCAGCGAAGGTAAAAAACGCCAAGGCGTTCGCAAAAAGGGGGAAAAAAGAGCCCTCTATGTAGGGTCAACGCCCCCCAACCCCCTCTAATCTTAGAGGGGGAGCCTGATTACTCCTGCTTCAGATGGCTGATTACTCTTGTTTCAGACGGCTGATTACTTTTGTTTCAGAAAAGCAATCAGGAGTGATGCTTTAATAATCTCTGTACCTTTGTAACTCTGTGTTGGAAAATAATTTATGAAAAATTCGTGGACATTCGTGGCTATTCGTGTGAAAGATTTTCTTGGCGTATAATTATCATGTAATGATCCATTTAATTTTCCCTTATTTTGAATCTCTATTGGTACTATCATGGAAAAATGCTATATTTGCACAATTGTAGGATCTCAATGATGTTTGATTACTTCACTGAAACCAAAACGATAACAATAATTGTAACAGATATGAGGAAACTATTATCCTTTTTTATGGTGATGCTCATGGCCCATACCACCTATGCTCAGAGTTCACAGAACTATTTATTGGGTGATGTCAACAAGGACGGCAGGGTCACAGTTGCCGATGCGATGATGGTGGTAAACATCATCATGAATGGCTACACCCCCTTCTCTGTCAATCCTACGGCAGTCACCATGTTTGCAGATGGTTCTGCTACGATTGATATCGAGGGCGGCTACAATGAATATGAGGTCACATCTTCCAACACCAAAGTGGTTAAGGCTACGCTCAGCGGCTCCACCATCACCCTCACTGCCGTGGCCATAGGCGAGGCCAAAGTGACTGTCAAGGATGTGCAGACGTTCCGCACCATCGAGATACCCGTCAAGGTGGAAACTCCATCCTACCTCGCCTGTCCAGATGATCATCATCCGCACCTGATTGACCTCGGCCTGCCATCCGGCACGAAGTGGGCATGCTGCAACGTAGACACGGACCATCCCGAGAACCAAAGCCCCACCAACTATGGCGGCTATTATGCCTGGGGCGAGATGAAGACAAAAGACACATATTACCTTGACAACTACATCCATTGCGACGGCTCATTAAGTACCTGCCACAACCTCGGCAACGACATCGCCGGCACGGAGTACGATGTGGCCCATGTGAAATGGGGCGGCTCATGGGTGATGCCGTCAAACGAGCAGCGAGACGAATTGGTCAACAACTGTACCTATGAATGGACGACGGTGGACGGAGTTAAAGGAGGCAAGTTCACAAGCAATAAGAACGGTGCGAGTATCTTCTTGCCTGCAGCGGGCGATCGCTCGGGCGACGACATCAATGACGCCAGCAGTTACGGCTACTACTGGTCATCGACGCGGCTCCCGGCACACATTGGCTACGCGTACTACCTCTACTTCTCTTCGGACGACGTCAACTTGGGCAGCATAGGCCACCGCTACTACGGTCGGAGCGTTCGCCCGGTCGCCAGATAGGTGCATCCTTGTCCCGCCCCCTCGCCCGCAAACCCACTTGGGGTGGTGGTGGGGCTCGAAAAATGTGAATGTGAGTGGAAACAATTGCCAAAATGCGGACATGCATAAAGCAAGTCCTTACGACTTCTATGACAATTTTGCACACGCCAAAGGGCATACATAAAGTAAGCCCCAACAGTGTTTGATGAGGTTGATTTTTAAAGGAGTTCTCGTTGTAGGAACTTTGCGGTGTAGCCCTTTCCGCTGCGTGCCACCTCCTCCGGAGTGCCGGTGACGACAACTTGTCCGCCGCCGCGGCCGCCGTCGGGCCCCATGTCGATGATGTGGTCGGCCAATTTGATGACATCCAGGTTGTGCTCAATGACGATGACGGTGTTGCCACGGGCAACCAGCCGTTGCAATACGTCCATGAGGATGCGTATATCCTCAAAGTGCAGGCCTGTGGTAGGCTCGTCGAGGATATACACCGTTTTCCCTGTGTCGCGCTTCGAAAGTTCGGTGGCCAACTTCACCCGCTGGCTCTCGCCGCCGGAGAGGGTGGTGGAAGGCTGACCGAGTTTGATATAGCCCAGTCCTACGTCCTGAATGGTCTTGACTTTGTGGAGGATGGCAGGCACATTCTCAAAATATTCCACGGCTTGGTTGATGGTCATGTCGAGGACATCGGCAATCGACTTACCCTTGAACCTCACCTCCAGTGTCTCACGGTTGTATCGCTTGCCGTGGCAAACCTCGCAGGGCACCATGACATCGGGCAGGAAGTTCATCTCGATGGTGCGGTAGCCATTGCCTCCGCAGGCCTCGCATCGGCCCCCCTTGACATTGAAAGAGAAACGGCCAGGTTTGTAGCCTCGTATCTTGGCTTCGGGAAGATTGACGAACAGGGAGCGGATGTCGCCGAACACACCCGTGTAGGTAGCGGGATTAGACCGAGGCGTGCGTCCGATGGGCGACTGGTCCACGTCCACCACCTTGTCCACATAGTGCAGTCCCTCGATGCTGTCGTAGGGCATGGGGTGCTTCAGCGAACGGTAGAAATGCTGCGAGAGGATGGGCTGCAGTGTCTCGTTGACGAGCGTGGACTTTCCCGAACCGCTCACGCCGGTCACCACAATCAGTTTTCCCAGCGGAAAATCCACATCGATGCCACGGAGGTTGTTGCCGCGCGCCCCGTGTATTCTGATGCTCTTGCCATTACCTTTGCGGCGGGTCTCAGGAACCGGAATCTGGCGCACTCCGTTTAGGTATTCGCTGGTGATGGTGGAATGGTTCAGCATGTTGCCCACCGTGCCCTGATAGACCACCTCACCACCTTTGCGGCCAGCCTTCGGGCCGATGTCGACGATGTAGTCGGAGGCGAGCATCATGTCTTTGTCGTGCTCCACCACGATGACGGTGTTGCCGATGTCGCGCAACTGCTTCAGACTACTGATGAGTTTCTCGTTGTCGCGTTGGTGGAGTCCGATGCTGGGCTCGTCGAGGATGTAAAGCACATTGACCAACTGGGAGCCTATCTGTGTGGCCAGTCGGATGCGCTGACTCTCGCCGCCGGAAAGTGATGCCGACTGTCGGTCAAGCGACAGGTAGTCGAGTCCCACGTCGAGCAGGAAGTCGATGCGGGTGCGTATCTCCTTGAGAATTTCAGTGGCAATCTTCTTTTCCTTGCTTCCCAGGTGCTGTTCGGCCTCATCGAGCCATTCACGCAACTGGCTGATGTCGAGATGGGAGGCCTCCGAGATGTTCTTGTCCCAGATGCGGAACGACAAAGACTCTCGGTTGAGGCGCTGTCCCTTGCACTCCGGGCATTGGCAGACCGCCAAGAACTGGTCCGCCCATTTCTGACCGCTGGCGCTGTCGTCGTTCTCCATCACCTGACGGAGGTATTTGATGACACCGTCGTAGTTGGTGAAATAATCGCTCGACGTGTGAACGAGTTCCTTGGCGATGCGCACGGAAGAGAGCGATCCGTAGAGAATTTCCCTGAGCGCCTCATCAGGCACCTCGCTCATAGGGGTCTTCACCGTGCAGTCATATTTTTGGAGGATGGCATCTATCTGCCAAAAAATCATTTGGTTGCGATATTTCCCCAGAGGGGTGATAGCCCCCTCGGCGATGGACAACCGCTTGTCGGGCATCACCTTGTCAAGGTCAATCTCATTGATATAGCCCAGTCCCTTGCAGTGCGGACAGGCACCCTCAGGTGAGTTGAACGAGAAGCGGTTGGGAGCCGGGTCGGCATAGGAGATGCCGGTGGTGGGGCACATCAGGCGTTTGGAGAAACTGCGCAGGCTGCTGTCCTCCTTGTCGAGAATCATCACCACACCCTCACCCTGGCGCATGGCGATTTCTACACTTCGGCGCAGCCGCTCGTCATCCTTGCTCTGCACCTTGAGTTTGTCGACGACCACCTCGATGTTGTGGTTCTTGTAGCGGTCCACCTTCATGCCGCGTGTGATTTCGGCTATCTCTCCGTCGACACGCACATAAAGGTATCCTTTGCGGCGCATGCTCTCAAACAGTTCGCGGTAATGTCCCTTTCGCTGTCTGACCAAGGGTGCGAGGATGTAGATGGGATGGTCGCCATAGCGGTCGAGGATCATCTGCTGTACACGCTCCTCGGTGTATTTCACCATCTCCTCACCGGTGTGGTAACTGTATGCCGTTCCGGCGCGGGCGTAGAGCAGTCGGAGGAAATCATAAATCTCTGTGGTGGTGCCCACGGTGGAGCGGGGGTTCTTGTTGGTGGTCTTCTGCTCGATGCTGATGACGGGACTCAGACCTGTGATCTTGTCCACATCCGGGCGCTCCATTCCCCCCAGGAAGTTGCGCGCGTATGCAGAGAATGTCTCGATGTACCGTCGCTGTCCCTCCGCGTAGATGGTGTCGAAGGCAAGGGACGACTTGCCCGAGCCTGAAAGACCGGTAATCACCGTCAGGCTGCCACGCGGGATCTCCACGTCGATGTTCTTCAGATTGTGAACCCTGGCTCCCCAGACATTGATTTTCTCGTCCTCTCGCTGCATAGTTTTGATGAATGGGTGCTTGTTGTTGCTTTGTCCGTGAGGTTATGGGTTGTTTGACGGTGCAGTGGACTCGTGCTCGCGGAATCCGCGCAGGAGGTTGACATCGCGCCTGATGTGGTATTTGCGTCCATCGGCCCCCTTGGCCTGCACATCGACATAATAGACACCCTCTTTCGCGTCGTGTCCGTTAAAAGTGCCGTCCCATCCGCCAGCGGGGTCGGTCCACTCATAAATTTTCTGTCCCCATCGGCTGAAGATGATGGCCCTGAACTCCACGAGGCTCTGATATTCCTTGGGTTTGTAGATGTCATTCCTATCGTCGCCATTGGGGGAGAATGCGTTGGGCATGGTGAGTTTGCTCTCGCTGATGGTGACACGGAGTGGTCCTAGGTCGTTCCAGTAATCCTGGGTGTAGGTGATGGAGTCATTGCCTTGTGTGAAGATGGCGTAACAGACGATTCTGTGAGAACCCGCCTGTGAGAAGGTGTATTCCGTGTCTTGCTCGTATCGGATCAGGTAGGGCTCATTTTGGGCATCGCCCTCCAATGAGAAACGCCATTCGTAGTACTCATTCCATGCCCCTGTGTTCTCGGGATTGGCTTGAAAGCGGCCCACGAGAGGAGCCGACCCCGAATAGTCGGTGCTCTGTTCTTCTTTTCCGTCCGAACTGATGTATGTGGCGGTGGGAGAGATGGTGGGTGTCTCATCGTCCTGAGCCATTGCGGTGAGGGCGAAGCAAACCAATATGGCGGATAAGGCAAGTTTTTTAGTCGTCATGTCATTCTGTTTTCTATCAAAACGCGAAGATACGAAAAATAGTTTGTCAGACAGCGTTCATTTTTCGTTTTTTTGGCATTTTTTAGCCGATGCCATATTTTTCCGCCATCCTGCGGTAGAAATCGCTCTGTGCGTCCATAGTGGTTGGCTGTGCAGAAGACAGCCTGTCGGAGAGTTCGCTGATGGCTTTCGTGATGGGGTGTCCCTGTGATTTCCTGATGGCGATGCACTGCTGCAGTTCGTATGCGGCACGCGACGGGTCGCGGTCGGCCAGCAGTTGGGCCAGTTGCTGGTGGTATCCAGAGCGGAACTGCTTCTGCCGTTGGTGAGTGATGGCCTGGCAGAGGAGTGCCGCCTTGTGTCCTGGGTCGTCGGTGAGTTGTGCGAGGTCGGCATAGAGCCAACTGTCATGGTAGCGGGTGAGCAGTTGCCGGTAGATGTTGGCGGCTTTCTCGCGCTCGTTCATGATGCTGTAGACCACCGCCATTTGTCGCTGGTGGTTTTTGTCGTATGGCCGCCGCCGAATGGCTTCTTGCAGCATAGGCATGATGATGAGGGCATTGTCGGCTGTGGGCTGTCGGCGCAGTTGGTGAAAAGCCTGGGTGAGCATCCGTTGGGCATTGGAGGGCAATGGGAATCTCCGTTTGTCCTCCGGCTCCCCCTCTTTAGAACTCGGAATGAATCCTTGCCAGTCGGCTTCGGTGAGATGTTGAGAGGCATAGTTGCCGATGAATGACAGGATGTCAAATCCCGGCACTTGTTCACCCAACAGTACGGCAGATCCCATGATGGCAGCATGTACTTTCCCATCCTTGTCATCGATGGAGGGTAGCACGCGCAGCAAGGCCTCAAACACTTTCCGTGCTTCAGTGTGCCGCTTCTCCCTCAGACGTTTGCGCAGGATGTCGCTGCCCGTCCAGAACATGGCGAGTGTGGTGTATTTGCCCTTGTGCACGGCATACATGGGGCGGATGGCCTCGTAAGCCTCCTCGATACGCCCCTGCTTCCGTAACTCAAAAATCTCCTTGACCGTCATATATCAATCTTCAATTTTCAATCTTCAATCTTCAATTTTCAATTTTCAATTTTCAATCTTCAATCTTCAATTTATTTCATCCACAGGTTGTGCATGATGAAGCCGTAGATGTCGGCTTGTTCCTCCAGCACCTTGGCCATGGGTTTGCCGCTGCCATGACCAGCCTTGGAGTCGATGCGGATGAGCACAGGATTGGTCCCCGTGTGACATTCCTGCAGGGTGGCGGCAAATTTGAAGGAGTGGGCAGGCACCACGCGGTCGTCGTGGTCGGCAGTGGTGACGAGGGTGGCGGGGTAGGCCGTGCCCGGTCGCAGGTTGTGTAGAGGAGAGTAGCCATGAAGATACTCAAACATCTCGCGGCTGTCGGCGCTGGTGCCATAGTCTCCGGCCCAGTTCCAGCCGATGGTGAAGAGATGGTAGCGCAGCATGTCCATCACGCCCACCTGTGGTATGGCCACCTTGAAGAGGTCGGGCCGCTGTGTCATACATGCTCCCACGAGCAGTCCGCCGTTGGAGCCACCCTGGATGGCCACTTTCTGACTGTTGGTGTATTTCTGTGCGATGAGCCATTCGGTGGCGGCGATGAAGTCATCGAAGACATTCTGCTTTTTCATCTTAGTGCCCGCCTGATGCCATTCCTCGCCATATTCGTTTCCACCGCGCAGGTTGACCATGGCATAGATGCCGCCGCGCTCGAGGAAGGGGATGCGCATGGCGGAGAACGACGGACTCAGACCGATGTTGAAACCACCGTAGCCATAGACGAGCACGGGGTTCTTGCCATTGCGCTTCAGTCCTTTTTTGTAGGTGATGAACATGGGGATGCGTGTGCCGTCCTTACTGTTGAAGAACACCTGCTCGCTCACAAAATTGTCTTGTTTGAAGTTGACCTTGGGAGCGGCATGGACCATGTGCCGGTCGGCATCGATGTCATATCGGTAGATGGTGCCGGGGATGGTGAATGAACTGAAAGCGTAGAAACATTCCTTCCGATCCTTGTCGCCGCTGAATGAGGCCGACCCCACTGATGGCAGTACGATCTCGCGGATGCGCTCTCCGGAGAGTTGGTGCAGGTAGGCGTGTGTGGAGGCATCCTTGCTGTAGCAGAGCAGCAGTTTTCCATCGATGATGTCGGCATTTTCAATCACATCGCTGGACTCTGTCACCACTTCTTTCCAATGGCTGATGCCTGGGTTATGGATGTCAGCCACCATCACTTTTGAGCGTGGTGCATGGTCGTTGGTCACGATATAGATTTTGTCTCCCACATTGTCGATGGGGGAATATGTGCAGTCCATATTGGAAGTCAACTGTATCATCTGTGAGTTGGGCACCCGGAGGTCGCGCACAAACAGGTTGTTGCCGTCGCCGGCTCCGCTCTCGAAGAGATACATGATGGTCTCCTCCTTGTTGACGGCCACTGTGTAGAAGCGCTTCGGTTCTGTCGGGTTCATATAGATGATGGGATCCTCAGACTGCGGCGTGCCGATGCGGTGATAATAAACCTTGTGTCCTTCGTTGACATTGGAGAACTCCTTGCCTTTCTCCGGCAGGTCGTAGGCGGAGTAATAGAACCCGTCGCCGTGCCATGCCGCTCCTGAGAACTTAGCCCATTCCACATGGTCGTCAAGCAGTTGTCCTGTCTCAGTGTCGAGCACATAGAATTCCTGCCAGTCCGACCCGCTTCGTGAGATGCTGTAGGCAGCGTATTTCCCGTTGTGTGAGAAATAGATGCCCTTGAGAGCCACGGTTCCGTCGCTGCTCAACTTGTTGGGGTCGAGGAACACGCGTGGAGTGCCGCCCAACTCGTCCATCACATACATCACGCTTTGGTTTTGCAAACCGTCGTTTTTGTAGAAATACCATTTTCCATACCGGTAGAAGGGGGCACTCACCTTCTCGTAGTTGGCCACCTGGCGGAGGCGGTCGATCAGTTTCTGTCTGCCGGGAATGGCTTGCAGGTAGGCATCGGTGATGGCATTCTCTGCCTTTACCCATGCGGCAGTCTGGGCGCTGGTGTCGTTTTCAAGCCAGCGGTAGGGGTCGGCCACCTTTGTGCCGAAATATTCGTCTACGGTGCCGTCCTTCGGGGTGGCGGGATAGGTGATTTTCTGTGCATGCATGGTCATGGCGCTGAGGATAATAGCGGTGAGGATGATGTTTTTCTTCATATTGTTCAAGTGTGTTTGTATTTTTATGGCAAAGGTAATGCATAGCGGGGGGATTGCAAAGAAAACAACACATTATTTTATGGTATTTGGTTGACTTTCTCAACACGGAGTTACAGAGGTACTGAGATTTTTATGTGATTGTCAACACAGAGTTACAGAGGTACAGAGATTAAAGAATTAATGGGATATGGTAATTATATGTTCATTCTGATTCCGCAAGTTGATACTTGTACGTAAAAGAAGAGATGATCAAAAACCGCTTCGCTTCGATAAAAAGAAGAAAAACATTTTTGGATGATATTTGGCAAACGCTGATGCTTGCAAAAAACGCCAAGGCGTTCGCAAAAAGGGTGAAAAAAGAGTCCTCTATGTAGGGTCAACGCCCCCCAACCCCCTCTAATCTTAGAGGGGGAGCCTGATTACTCCTGCTTCAGATGGCTGATTACTCTTGCTTCAGACGGCTGATTACTCTTGCTTCAGACGGCTGATGACTCCTGCTTCAGACGACTGATGACTCCTGCTTCAGACGGCTGATGACTCCTGCTTCAGAAAAGCAATCAGGAGTAATGCTTTAATAATCTCTGTACCTTTGTAACTCTGTGTTGGAAAATAATTTATGAAAAATTCGTGGACATTCGTGGTTATTCGTGTAAAAGTTCTTTTTGTCAAATAATTATCATGTAATGTTCCACTTAATTTTCCATTAATTCTGAAACACTATTGGAACTATCATGGAAAAATGCTATATTTGCACAATTGTAGGATCTCAATGATGCCTGATAACTTCGCTGAAACCAAAACGATAACTACAATTGTAACAGATATGAGAAAGTTATTATCCATTTTTATGGTGATGCTCATGGCCATTACAACCCATGCTCAGAACAACTACAAGTTGGGGGATTTCAACCGAGACGGGAGGGTCACTGTTGCCGATGCCATGATGGTGGTAAATGTCATCCTGAATGGTACACCTCCTCTCTTCGCCAACCAGACGTCCGTCACCATGTTCGCAGATGGCACTATCACGATTGGTATCGTGGACGGGCAAAATGAATATGAAGTCATATCTTCCAACACCAATGTGGTTACGGCGTCGCTCAGCGGTTCGGTCATCACCCTCACTGCTGTGGCCAACGGCGATGCTAAAGTGACTGTCAAGGATATGCAGACCATGAGATTTTTGGAGATACCGGTCCAGGTGGGATATCCGTCATCTCCATCCTACCTTGCCTGTCCCGATGACCACCATCCGCATCTGATAGACCTCGGTCTGCCCTCTGGTACGAAGTGGGCGTGCTGCAATGTGGACGGTGACCATCCTGAGAATCAAATTCCCACCAGTTTTGGTGGCTACTACGCCTGGGGTGAGACGGAAACCAAGATAAAGTATAGTTGGAGAAGTTACATCCATTGTGACGGTACCCAAGCAACCTACCACGACCTCGGCAGTGATATCGCCGGCACGCAGTACGACGTGGCCCATGTGAAATGGGGCGGCTCATGGGTGATGCCGTCAAAAGAGCAGCAAGACGAATTGATAAACAACTGCACTTCGACCTGGACAGCCCAAAACGGTGTTGATGGGCGATTATTCACAGGATCCAATGGTGCCAGCATTTTTTTGCCAGCGGAGGGCTGGCGTAACGAATATGGCCTCGTCTCTATATCGTCAGGTAATTATTGGTCGTCCACGCAGAACACGTCAGGTGCCTACGACATCAACTTCAATTCAGAAATAGCCCGCTTGAGCGCTGGCGGCCGCTATGTCGGTCAAAGTGTCCGTCCGGTTGTCGGGCCTGACAAAAATGATAATTGATAAACTTTGCTGATCATCGAAACTATACCAGATATGAAAAAGTTATTATCCATTTTTGTGTTGATGCTCATGGCTACCACCATCCATGCACAGAACTTACAGATCTATCTTTCGGGTGATGCCAACCGGGACGGAAAGGTTACTGTAGCCGATGTGATGATGGAGGTGAATCTCATCCTGAATGGTTACACCCCTTTCTCTGTCAGTCCGACGGCCGTCTCCATGTTCGTATATGGCACTGCCACGATTGATATCGCGGGCGGCTACAGTGAATACGAAGTCATATCATCCGACCCCGGTGTGGTTACGGCGACGCTCAACGGTTCGGTTGTCACTCTCACTGGCCTGACCATCGGCGAGGCCAAGGTGACCATTAAGGATTTGCTGACTATGAGGTTTGTAGAGGTTCTGGTCATGGTGGAATGTTATTCATCATCTCCATCTTATCGCGCCTGCCCCGATGACCATCACCCGCACCTGATTGACCTTGGGCTGCCCTCCGGCACGAAGTGGGCATGTTGCAACATGGATACGGACTTTCCTGAGTATCAAAGTCCCACCAACTATGGCGGCTACTACGCCTGGGGCGAGACAGAGACGAAAAGAACGCCGAGTTGGAACTATGACTGGAGAACATACATTCATTGTGACGACGGCTGGCAAGGAGGTTGCCACGACCTCGGCAGCGATATCGCCGGTACGGAGTATGATGTGGCCCATGTGAAGTGGGGCGGCTCATGGGTGATGCCGTCAAAAGAGCAGTTAGATGAATTGATAAACAACTGCACCTACGAAAGGACGACGGTGGATGGTGTCAATGGAGTAAAGTTCACCAGTAAGACCAATGATGCCAGCATCTTCTTGCCAACTGCGGGCAACTTAAGAAACACCAACCGTTTCAATCTTGGATCAAACGCATACTATTGGTTATCCACACAGTCCTCGTCGAAGTTGTACAACGCCTACTACTTCTTCAGTGATTCGAACGGCATGGATACGAAAGAAGACTACCGCTGCTATGGACGAAGTGTCCGCCCAGTAGTTAAAAAATAAATGTATCTCAAGGCTTTCAAGATTTTTCAACATAGAGTTACAGAGGTACAGAGATTAAAGAATTAATGGGATATTATATGGTAATTATATGTTCATTCTGATTCCGCAAGTTGATACTTGTCAGAAAAGGAGAGAAGATCAAAAACCGCTTCGCTTCGAAAAAAAGAAGAAAAACATTATTGGATGATATTTGGCAAACGCTGATGCTTGCTAAAAAACGCCAAGGCGTTCGCAAAAAGGGGTAAAAATGGGGTCCTCTATGTAGGGTCAACGCCCCCCAACCCCCTCTAATCTTAGAGGGGGAGCCTGATTACTCTTGTTTCAGATGCCTGATTACTCTTGTTTCTGACGGCTGATTACTCTTGTTTCAGAAAAGCAATCAGGAGTAATGCTTTAATAATCTCTGTACCTCTGTACCTTTTCTATGTTGCAATCCAAATAATTGGGTCATATTTTAGTGTTGTTTAACGGTTATATGTTCATTTTTGCACAGTTTTTCAGGTTTTTATACAAGGAATCCCCTGCCAGACACGTTCAACATGCCTGGAGAGTTGCGTAAGC
>JAEEJK010000046.1 GCA_016281815.1 Prevotella sp.
AGGAAATCCGTGAGTTGCTCGACTTGGTCAACCGTCAATAACCAAAGCCATGGGTGCATTCACGCTATATGCCATCAAGTCGGCCCTCTGCCTGGCCGTACTCTACCTGCCATTCACGCTGCTGCTGAGGAGGGAGACATTCTTTGCCTTCAACCGCATCGGGCTGCTGCTCATCATCGGTTTGTCGTTGGTGGTGCCATGCCTCAACATCCCGCTTTGGGATTTTTCCCTTGATGGTTTGCTTGAACAGCAACGGCAGGCGGTCATTGAGGTGGGGATGCCTGCCATTGTAGCAGGGGAGAAAACTGCCGTTGCACATCAGGAGGCAACGGATGGCAGCGGATGGAACTGGGCCTACCTGCTCGTCTATACCTATCTCATAGGAATGGTGGTATGTCTGGTGATAAAGGGCAGACAATTATACCGTCTCCTGAGGTTTATTCCAAGCGGTTGTCTCTGGACGGACAGGCACGATGGTGTGACCATCTATTGCCATGCCGGAGAACTGGGCGCATTCAGTTGGATGCGGAGCATCGTGGTGGGGGAGGCGGACAGCGCCCCCGACTCACCCGTGATGCTGCATGAGATGGCGCATGTGCGCCATGGTCATTCCTGGGATGCCCTGTTGGTGGCGCTTGTGGAAATTTTTCAGTGGTTCAACCCCTGCATTTGGATGCTTGACATCTCCCTGAGGGAGATTCATGAATATGAGGCCGACGATGCCGTACTGCGCAGAGGCGTCACAGCCCGCAATTATCAACTTTTATTAATCAAGAATGCTGTGCGCGGGAGCCGTTATGCTTTTGCCAATGCCTTCAACCACAGTCTTCTCAAAAAACGCATTACTATGATGATGAAAAAGAAATCCAGCAAGTGGGCACGCATGAGACTGCTCTATGTCGTACCCGCCACGATGATTGTCCTCGGTGCTTTCGCTAGCCATCATTTTGTCAGTCAGACTATCTCGCTTGGTGATGTCGGTGGCTCGCCCACTCCTCTTGCCGATGTCGTTGAACCGTCCGCTCCGCCCAAAGCAGCAGTCGTTGAGAAAAGCAACTTCATGGAGAAGGAGGATGTTGCCAATATGGAACAGGAAAATGCTATCCCTGATGTGAAACCAGAGGCAACAGATGTTCAAATGCCCATCAGTATCTTGCCCGACACAGGGGTGGTGGGGACCGCCAACGGAAAGAAAATATATGATGCGCCGGAGGTGATGCCGGAATATCCCGGTGGCGTAAGCGCATTGCTCACTTTCTTGCAACAAAATGTCCGTTATCCCAAAATTGCCCAGGATAATGGTGTTCAGGGCCGTTATGTGGTGGGCTTCTGTGTCTCTCCCGAAGGAAGAATTACCAATGTGGAGATAGCCAGAAAACCTGAAGGAGAGGCTCTGGCAGATATTGTTGTCATCAGTTATTCCAATACAGCCGACTCTCTGGCAATCAGCAAGCGCATCAATCAGGCGAAAGCCCGTGAGGCGATGGAGGAAGAGGCTTTACGTGTGGTGAAGGCCATGCCCGATTGGAAACCCGGCATGGTGGGCGGCAAGCCTGTCAACTGCCACTATAACCTCCCCATCGTCTTCAAACTTCAGTAAAATTATTGTGACATAAAAAGGGGCGCGGCATCATTTCCGATGTCGCGCCCCAGTGTTAATTCCTCCATCTTAGTCTCTCCCTCCCCTTTGGGGAGGGTTGGGGAGAGGTATCTTATTTCTTCGGCATCATGAGCACCTCGATGTGGTTGCCACTCTTGAGAATGGTGTTCTTGAGGTGGTCGCTGATAGCCTTGGCGTTGACGGCCTCGACGGTCTTCTTGTAGTCGGTGTGGGTATCGACACCGTAGCGGTTGAAGCGGTTGAGAACACGGATCCAATAGCGGTTGGTCTTGGCATCCACATCGGCCTGCTTGAGCAGGATCTGCTTCACCTTGTTGAGGTCCTCAAGGTTCGGGCTGGCAATGGTGGCTTGCATGCCTTTGTCGAACTCAGGCACTGCATCTTTCACCTTGTCGGGGTTGAGCATGGCGGTGCCGGTGATGGTCATGTAGATAGCAGGACCGCCGGTGTCCAACTCACCCTCTGCACCTGCGTGGTAGGCAGCGGAGAGTTTCTCGCGGATCTCGCGGTTGAAGGTCATGTCGAGCATGCGGGTAGCCATGTCGTTGATGACAATGTTCTGCAGGGTGTACTTCACGGGGTTCGAGCGCCAGATCTCGTTCACCTGAGCCTGTGGGTTCTCCATCTGCTTCTCGAAGTGGTTGGTCTTCTTGCCTTTCACAAGAGTACGCTCCTCCTTGCTCTTCAGGTCAGCCTTGCCTTTGGAGGGCAGCGAGGCGATATACTGCTCTACGTATTCACGCATCTTGGCCTCATCGAAGTTGCCGCAGAAAGTGAAGGTAAAGTTGGCGGCATTGCCATACAGTATCTTGGCTATCTCCAGCACGCGGTCATAACTGATGCTCTCAATCTGCTCGGGAGTGGGGATGCGGAAACGCGGGTTGTTGCCATAGACGGTGCTTGCCACAGAGTCTTGGAAGACCAGCGTATTGTTGAGGCTGGCGTTCTTGAGTTGCAGCGAGATGGCGTTGAGGAAATTGTTCACGGCCTTCTCGTCTTTTTGGAGATTGGTGAAACTGAGGTAAACCAGTTGCATCATGGTCTCCAGGTCCTTCGGGGTGGAGTTGGCGCCAATGCCATGGGTGTTGCCGGAGATGTCGGGGCTGACAGACACCTGCTTGCCGGCGAGGGCCTTCTGAAGGTCGGTCTGCATGAAGTTGCCAAGTGCGCTCTGCGAGAGAATCATGCTGGCGAACTGGATGTTTTGGTTGTCCTCCTTGCCGAAGAGAGACTCACCACCGTCGGACGATGCGCCCATGATGATTTCCTCTGCATTGAAGTCGGTCTTCTTCAACTGTACCTTGGCACCATTGGAGAGGGTCCACTCCTTGTAGCCCAGCACCTTGTTCTCTGTCTCCTTGACGATGCTGCCTTTCTTGGGCAGTTCGCTCATCAGCGGCTCCTGCTTCACGTTGTCCACGTATGCCTCCAGTTGCTCAGCACGCACACCGCTGACGGCCTTCTTCATGTCGTCGGTGGTAAAGTAGGTCTTGCCCTCTTTCTCCTGCAGCAGGGCCAGAGCAACGAAGTTGGTGTCATTGTTGCAAATGAGTTCCTGAGCATACTGATTGACGATGTTCAGAGGGAGCAGAGGCACGATTTGGTTCATCGTGGTGTACTCATATTCGATGGAGGGGATAGGCTCCTTGTTGATGAAGTTGTTCACATACTGCGAGCAGTAGTCATTGGTCTTGTATTTCTCGCGGTTGTTGTACACCTTCTCAATCTGGCTGAGGTATTCCGACTTGGCACGCTCATACTCGGTGGCGGTGAAGCCATGATCCTTCACGCGCTTCAGTTCACGCAGGGCGGTTTTCACAGCCTCTATCTCCTGGCCTTCTTTAGGCATGAGGGTGAGCATGAGGGCGTCCTTGGTGCGCGACACCAGGTAGGTGCCGTCGTCCACACTGGCCTGCAGGATGGGGCATTCGGGCTTCTGGGTCTCCTCGGTGAAGCGTGCATTGATCATCTGAGAGAACACATCGTTCATGTAGTCCTTGACCATGTATGCCATGGTGTTCTTCAGTGAGTCGGGGAACACGTCATGCTTCATGGCGATGAGGAAAAGAGGCACTTGCTGCTCCTTGTCGGTGCCGATGAGGTAGATTCCCTCGTTGTTGTCAGGCACGGGCACTGGCTCTACTTTGGCGGCGTTGGCAGGCACCTTGATGCCGGCGAAGAGTTCCTTGATCTTTGCCTCGGTACGGTCCACATCGATGTCACCCACGATGATGATACCCTGGTTGTCAGGACGGTACCATTTGCGGTAGTAGGCGCGCAGGGTCTCGGGGTCGCATTTGTCGATGACCTCCATCAGGCCGATGGGGAAGCGCTCTCCATACTTAGAACCGGGATAGAGGGCAGGAAGTTTGCTCTCCAGAATCTTCTGGGTACCCACGATGCGCATGCGGTATTCGTTGTGCACGATGTCGCGTTCTGCGTTGATGGCTTCCTCACTCAGGGTGATGCCGTTCGACCAGTCCTTGAGGATCAGCATGCAGGAGTCGAGTGCCGAGATGCGGGTGGTGGGCACATCGGTGATGTAGTACACCGTCTGGTCGGTTGAGGTGTAGGCATTGAGGTTGCGGCCATACTCCACGCCGATGGACTGAAGGTATTCCTGCAGGGCGTTGTCCTTGAAGTGGTCGGTGCCGTTGAATGCCATGTGCTCCAGCAGGTGAGCCAGACCGCGTTGGTCGTCATTCTCCTGTACGGAACCCACTTTCTGGGCAATGTAGAAACTGGCCACCTTCTCAGGATAGCCATTGTGGCGGATGTAATAAGTCAGTCCGTTTTCCAGTTTGCCGGTGCGGACCTCCGGGTCGACGGGGATGTTAGGCATCTCTTGTGCCTGAACCGTCATTCCAACAAGCAGCAGCAGGGCTGCCCACATTTTTCTTAGTTTCATCTGGTTGTTATTTAATGGTTGAATCAGAATAATTCTGTTGTTTTCAGAAACCTTTAATAATTTGTCGTGCAAAGTTAGGTAAAAACTACAAAAATAATTGGAAATTTTTTCCAATTGTTTTAAAATTTGTTTATTTTGTGGTTTTTTTGTCCTTTTTCGGAGTAATATAGTTGAATTCATCGAAATGGGCGACCCCCATTTTTTCCAGTCGGGAGCGGCTGACTTGCACATCGGCATCGGTGTTGTAGTGGGGGATATGCGGCAGGCGTACAAGGAGGTGGTCGGCTATATCCTCATGGGAAAGCAACCACTCAAGGTTTTCAAAGACCAAGGCATTGTCCTGCCCGGTGTATCGGTGATAGATGACGGGGTTGACATCCTTGATGTCCACTATCCATTGGTGCACCAAGGGTAGGAGCCGTTCCAGATGATGGCGTTCCACGTGGAGGCTGGTTTCGATGTTGATATGCCAGCGCTTGTCGATGAGCGATACAAGTTCCTCAATAAACGCACTCCGCAGACAGGGTTCGCCTCCGCCGAAGGTCACCCCACCGCCCGTGGCCAAAAAATAGAGGTTGTCGACGGCCAGTTCCTCTGCGAGTTCGTTGGTGGTCACCACGCGCAGGATGCCGTCGGGGCGCTGGCACTGGGCGTTGAGGCAATAGCGGCAGCGAAGGGGACAGCCATGAAAGGCCACCAAGGTGGTGACCCCCTCGCCATCGACCGACAACCGATGGCGTGAAATCCCGATGACAGGGGCTTGGAGCATTTTTGGCTGACTATTTGAGTATGAAAGGGATGGGTAGGTTGTAAGTGACCTTCTTGGTCTCTCCATTCTTTTTGGCAGGACTCCATTTGGGCATGAGGTTCACAACGCGCAGGGCCTCTTTGTCGAACAGCGGATGGAGTGACCTGAACACCTTGGCATTGGTGACGGAGCCGTCGCGCTCAATTGTGAAAGAGACGACGACCCTGCCGGAGACACAGATTTCTTCCATTTCCTTGGTGTATTGTATATTGTCGTCAATAAATTTGAACAGTGCATTGTAACCTCCGGGGAAGGCTGCCTCTTGCTCGACGACTTCACCGAAGACCAGTTCGCATTTTGTGGTGTCCTCTTTCACCACCAACGACTTTGCCTCGCGTTTTCTGTCTGCGGCCGTATTCTTCTGTGTGTCGTCAACAGACGTTGAATCGATGTCGTCGGGGTTCAATATGCCATCAGTCTGCCCATGTGGGTCTCTCATCACTTCTCCGGCGGTGGGGCGGAAAATAGGAATGATATTGCAGGAGGTGAGGGCGGTCAGTCCCACGCTGATGCCCACCAGACTGACTGCCTTGCCCATTGCCCGCCGCAGATCCAATTGCTCCTCAATATACCTCAGTTCGTGCTCGCACTTGGGGCATGTGCCGGCGCAGTCGCCTTTGTGCTTGCATTCCGTGGGAGCGTAGGGGATGTCGTTGGCCTTGGCCACCTGAAGGCGGATTTCCTTCAGTGTCTTGCAGATATGCTTGCCTAATGTCATGGTTGTTCCTTTTTTGTTTCAAACGCAAATATAGGCCAAATATTTCCAACTTGTATCCTTTGTATGGAATAATTAACAAAAAAAGGAATAAACAATAGAATAGGGAGAAAAATACTGTTTTGGAGGAGTCTTTGGGGGGCTTTGCGACAGTTTCGGCAGCGTTTTTGTGAGTTTGCCGCATTTCGCGGCACTGTCGCCCATTTCCGAACAATATTTCGCTAAAAAATATTCGGGGCGATGAAAACCGCCTTAACTTTGCATCAGAAAAAACAAAGACAGGAGGACAACAATTGAAGATTGAAGATTGAAGATTGAGGAACCTGTCGGAGGAAAGAAAAAAGAAAAAATAATAACAATAAAAATAAAAAAATACGATTATGAAGACAATGAACGTAACCCCAATGACTGTTGCCCAGTATGAGAGCGTGGCAACCACAAAGTTCAACAAGAAGGCATTCACCGCCAAGTGCAAGAAAGCCATCTCCAAGTTTATCAACAACAATCTGGTATTCTTCCAGTATCCTACGGGAATGTGTGTCGACCCGAATCAACAGCAGATCTGGCACTAAAAGTCAGTTGTGGCAAACAGCCATGAAAAGGCGGAGGCTCCGATGATTTCGGGGTCTCCGCTTCCATTGGTAGAGAGATGTGATATTTCTTCAACACAGAGAAACAAAGACACAGAGAATTAAATAAACTTTGTGGATCTATGTCTCTGAGATGATATTAATCAAGTTTCGCATTTGCTCAATTTGCAAGTAGTTAAGTAGTTAAGAAGTGATTGCTTCGCTGAGAAGTCAAAGCCATTACCTTTTATTGTTTGGAGGAGATTGCTTTGGTCGAATGGAGACGACAAACGAATCATATGGCTAAACTACTTTCACTACTTAACTTCTTTAACTACTTTCATCTTGCGGAAGTTGAATGAAAAATTAGAATGGTTAATTAACGGGTTATCAATGGTCATTATATGTTTTTCTTTTCAACATTCATCTCCTTTTTGTTCGCTTAATCGGATTTTTGCACTATCTTTGCATGAACAAAACACACCGTTATTATATATGAGAGGAATAATAGACTGTTTCCTGCCCTGCGAGAACATGGCTGTCGCTGAGAAAACAGTGAGCCAGTTGCACGTCGACAGGACCATTCGACATATCTTTCTTTTGGTAAATGAGAACTCAGGGGACAAATGCCCCGAAGGATGCACCATGCTGTGCGTCGGACATTTGCAGGCTGCAGCCACCATCAAGACAATAGCCGACAATACCACCGCCGACTATGTGCTTCTTTTCACCAAGGCCACCCCAGTGCAGTTGGGCTTCCACGCCACGGAGCGCTTGCTGCGCGTGGCAGCCGACTCTGGTGCCGCCATGGTTTATGCCGACCACTACTCGGTGGAAAACGGAAAAACGGTGCGCCATCCCGTCATCGACTATCAGGAGGGAAGCATCCGCGATGACTTCGACTTCGGTTCGCTGCTGCTCATCCGTGCCGACATGATACGTGAATATATGAGTCAGGAGCGGCTGCGGCAGTATGAGTATGCCGGACTCTATGACCTGCGGCTCTTCATCAGCCGGCGTGGAAGCATCCTTCATCTGAATGAGTATCTCTACACCGAACAGGAACTTGACCTCAGAGCCAGCGGGGAGAAGCAGTTTGACTATGTCAACCCCCGCAACCGTGAGGTGCAGGTGGAAATGGAGCAGGCTGCCACGCAACATCTAAAAGAGGTCGGTGCCTTGGTGGATACCTCCACCTATATTATACCTGACTTTGCCGAAGAGTCATTCGAGTATGAGGCATCGGTGGTCATCCCTGTCTTCAACCGCGAGCGTACGATCTGTGATGCCGTCGATTCAGCCCTGTCGCAGAAGACCAATTTCAAATACAATGTCATTGTGGTCGACAATCACTCCACAGACGACACCACACGGTTGCTTGACCAATATGACGACCCTCGGCTGGTGCATATCATACCCGACCGCACAGATTTAGGCATTGGCGGGTGCTGGAACACTGCTGTCGTCGATGACCGCTGCGGGCGCTTTGCTGTACAACTTGACAGCGATGACCTCTACTCGTCGCCTAACACCTTGCAGCAAATTGTAGACGCCTTCTATAAACAGAAAGCGGCCATGGTCATCGGGTCGTACAGGATGTGTGACTTCGACCTCAACACACTGCCTCCGGGACTCATCGACCACCGTGAGTGGACAGAGGAGAACGGATGCAACAACGCCCTGCGCATCAATGGTCTGGGGGCTCCACGCGCCTTTTTCACTCCACTGCTCCGGCAGGTGCTCTTCCCCAATACCAGTTATGGTGAGGACTATGCTCTGGGCCTGGCTTTCAGCCGCTGCTACAGGATAGGACGAATCTACAGCGAACTCTATCTGTGCCGTCGATGGGGAGGTAACAGCGATGCTGCCCTGAGCATTGAGAGAGTGAATGCCAACAACCGATATAAAGACCAGTTGCGCACACTCGAAATCGCCGCACGCCAGCAAATGGCCGTCGGGGAGGGGGGACAGAAAGACAAAAACTCGCTCGACCGTTTCTTCAACCGTCAGTTGGAGCGTTGGCCTGATGCCAGACAGCGCTACCGTGACCTGCATGACGTGCAGTCACGGGAGTTGGACGCTGAAACCAACAGCATGGCCATCACCCTGCAGTGGAACCCCGCCCGTATGGTCTCGACAGGTGCCAAGATGGACAAGCAGACGCTTGCTGAGCGACCCTGCTTCTTGTGTGAGAAAAACAGGCCTGCCGAGCAGATTGTCAAGACATTCGACAACCGACTCGATATCCTTGTCAATCCGTTTCCTATACTGCCCACTCATTTTACCATCGTGGGACGCAGGCATCAGCCACAGCAAATCAAGGATATCTATTATGAATTATATAGGTTGCTGGAGCGCTATCCCCAGTTGACCGTGTTCTACAACGGACCGCGCTGCGGCGCATCGGCACCCGATCACCTCCATTTGCAGGGAGGCTCTACTGGCGTGCTGCCCCTGCAGAAATGCTGGCAGCGGCTGAGCCGTAACCTGCGTCCGCTGTCGATGCATAATGAGAATGAGGGTATCTTCGTGGTGAGCGACTATCCCTGCCATGCCTTGCTCATCAGAAGCCGCAGCAAGGAAAGTGGCGAAATACTTTTCCGCCGCCTCTATGCCGCCATCGACAGCCATGTGACGGAGTCGGAGCGGGCAGAGGGAGAGGAGCCGATGCTCAATATCGTGGTATGGCGGCAGGGTGATGACTACCTCAGCGTGGTATTCCCACGGCGGAAGCACCGTCCTGCATGCTATCATGCGGAAGGGACAGCCCAGCGGTTGGTCAGTCCGGGCGCACTCGACATGGCCGGACTCATCATCACCCCCCGCCAGGAGGATTTCGAACAACTCGATGCTGCGACTGCCACAGCCATCCTCCGTGAGGTGGCTGTGAGTGATGCCGACATGGCCCAACTGACCAGTGCCTTGGAAGAACAGCATAAACAACCGACCATACCTCTGATGGACAATGAACCCATGGTGGCTGTGGGTATCGTGAGCGGGAACAAGATCCGTTTCACACTCAACAAAGCCTATATCGCCAAGGGAGAAACCGTGGAAGGGGAGCAGATGGTAGAGTTCTGTGAGGGGGGCATCCTCTGGAGGGGCAACCAGTATAGGGAACTCTCTTTCTCGCCAAAATCTCCTGAGGCATCTTTTTCCCTCCATGAGGTCACCATCGGTGTCAATTTCCATTGGGAGCGCAAGGAGACACAGACTTTCCTGGGTTCGTTGAGGCTGGTGGTGGAGGCAGACAAAATCTGCGCCATCAATTACCTGCCTGTGGAGGATTATCTCACCAGTGTCATCTCCAGTGAGATGAAGGCCACGGCGTCTGTGGAACTGCTCAAGGCTCACGCGGTCATCTCACGCAGTTGGTTGCTCGCCCAAATCGAAAGGAGAAAGCAAATCAGCCAGACGGGAGACAGTTTTTTCTCCTTCATCAAGAAGGACGATGAGATCATACGCTGGTATGACCGTGAGGATCACACCATCTTTGATGTCTGTGCCGATGATCACTGCCAGCGCTATCAGGGCATTACCAAAGCCTCTGACCCCAAGGTGGCGAAGGCCATCGCCGCTACCCGCGGACAGGTGCTTACCTCGGAAGGGGAAATCTGCGATGCCCGCTTCAGCAAGTGCTGCGGAGGTGTGACAGAGGAATTCCAATATTGCTGGGAAAACATTGCCAAACCCTATCTGAGGGCAGTGGGTGACAGCAGAGGGGGACGGTTGCCCGACCTCCGCGTGGAACAGAATGCCCGACGGTGGATCCTGTCTGACGAGGAGGCATATTGCAATACACGTGACAGGAACGTGCTGGCCCAGGTGCTCAACGACTTCGACATGGAAACTCCCAATTTCTACCGATGGAGAGTGGAATATACCCAGGAGCAGTTGGCGCTGCTCATCAACGAGAAACTCAAAATCGATTTTGGCGGTATCAGGTCGCTGCAACCTGTGGAGCGTGGGCGCAGCGGGCGCATCTCAAGACTCAGGATTGAGGGAACCCACCGGACGGTGGTCATCGGCAAGGAACTGGAGATACGCCGTGCCCTCAGTGAGAGCCACCTGCTCAGTTCGGCTTTCGTCGTCGATACGGAAGGAGAGCGTGACGGACTGCCCGTCCGTTTCATCCTTCATGGAGCGGGATGGGGCCATGGCGTAGGACTATGCCAGATAGGTGCTGCCGTGATGGGTGAACAGGGCAAAGCCTATGATGAGATATTGCTTCACTACTACCGCCATGCGGAGATCACCAAGTTGTACAAATAAGTGCCCACATAACTATGAACTCTGAACTTTGAACTATGAACTCAAAAAAGTCTCCTTGGGCATGGGTGCCCACATTGTATTTTGCTGAGGGACTGCCCAATGTGGTAGTGATGACCGTGGCAGTGGTGATGTACATGGAAATGGGCATGACCGACACCGAGATAGCCCTTTATACCGGTTGGTTGGGGCTGCCGTGGGTCATCAAACCGCTATGGAGTCCGTTTATCGATTTGTTCAAGACCAAGCGGTGGTGGGTGCTCACCATGCAACTGCTGTTGGGTGCTGCGTTTGCGGGCGTGGCCTTCACCGTCAATACGGAATTCTGGTTCCAGGGCACCATGTTCTTCTTCTTCCTCATGGCATTTTCCAGTGCTACGCACGACATCGCCGCAGACGGATTTTACATGCTCGATCTCGACAGCCACGACCAGTCGTGGTTTGTCGGCATCCGCAACACCTTCTACCGCATCGCAGTCATCTTCGGACAGGGCGTGCTGGTGTGGTTCGCCGGAGTGTTGCAGAATATTTTCCCCGACAGCAAGGCTTTTACCTGGAGCCTCATCTTCTTCGGTCTTTCTGCCATCTTCATCGCCATCTGGCTCTATCACCGATTTGTCATGCCGAATCCTGCAGACCGGAATAACGATGGTCTGACGGCACGTGATGTGGTGCACGGACTGTCGGAGATGCTGTCAACGTTCTTTACCAAAGTGCCGCTCAAGCAAATCATCTTCGTACTGCTCTTTCTGTTGCTCTATCGCTTCCCTGAGGCGATGCTTACCAAGATGGCCAGCACTTTCTTGCTTCGTCCGATGGAGGAGGGAGGATTGGGACTCACCAAGGAGGCATTTGGCTTGGCATACGGCACCGTAGGTCTCATCGGACTGCTTTTGGGCGGTATTGTGGGTGGCATGCTGGCCAGCCGCGACGGACTGAAGCGATGGCTGTGGCCGTTTGTCTGCGCCATTACCTTGCCCGACATCGTTTATGTCTATCTCAGTTTTGCTCAACCCAGCAGCCTGTTGCTCGTCAGCACTTGTCTCTTCATCGAGCAGTTTGGCTACGGATTGGGATTCACTGCACTGACTCTATACATGCTCTATTATAGTCAGGGGGAGTTCAAAACTTCTCATTATGCCATCTGCACAGGATTGTCCTATCTCGGACTGATGCTCCCAGGTATGGTGTCGGGATGGATCAAGGATGCGGTGGGCTACCAGACCTTCTTCATCATCGTCATGTTCCTGTGCATCATCACCTTTGCTGTCGCGGCCTTCATCAAGATTGACCCTGAGTTTGGCAAGAAACAGTCACCATCATCATAAACACACCTGATAGCCTATGTCACCACGGCCTGCAATGATCGACATGACGTCACTATCCTCTTCCAGGGCAGCCCTGTTGGGATGCCTGCTCTCCTTTGCGCGCGGATTGGTGTTGGTGATGGTCTTGGTACTGCCGATGGTGATGCTCAAGCGACTCGGACAAAGCAACTCATGGGCTTCGCTTGATACCGCCTTGCTGCTCCTGCCTTTTGTCTTGAGGGGAGTGCTGCGGCCTGTCGCGGAGAAATGGATATGCCGCTGGTTGCCGTTGGTGCTCTTGCAATTCTTGATGGTCGTCTCCCTATGGGGAGTATCCCGGAATATCAGCACGGATATGGGCGTGGGACTTTGGCTGTGGCTTGCTGTCTTCTCCTTGGCAGGAGCCGTTCATGACATCGTGGCTGCCGGTATGACTGCGCTTTGGTGTGATGACTGGAAGCGACAGCGGCGGATACAACTGTGCTTTGTCTTTGGCATGCTGGCTGCCGTACTGGGCATGGGGGTATCCATGGTGCTGGCTGGTGACATGGAGGTGCTGTCAAGGCGCCTGAATGAGGCTTGGCACTCCGCCTTCCTGTTCTTGGCTGCCATGATGGCAGTTGTGGAGGTGGTGGTTTTATGTGTCCTCCCCCGGTCGGACAAAAATACTGAGCCAGTGAAATGGCATCAGGCATGGAATGACAATATACATGCACATGTCCATTGGTGGACACGGAAAAATCAGTGGCAGATGGCCTTGGCGGTCATTCTGCTTTCTCTCCATCAGTGGTTGCTCTGGCGTGGCACGCTCCTGTTCCTCATCGACCCGGGCAGTATCGGAGGCCTCTCGTTGGGACCACAGGGCATCGGCTTCGCGCAGGGTACGATAGGGGCTTTGGCACTCATGGCTGGATTGGTGTTGGGTGTGGGAGCCATCAAGAAAGACGGACTGGGACATTGGTTGTGGCCGATGGTGCTGGCGATGACATTGCCCGACGTCATCCTTCTCTATCTGTCGTATGAGATGCCGTCGGAACTGCTGACCGTGAGCAGTTGTCTTCTGGTGGAGAATCTGTTCAATGGATTTGGCATGGCGGGCATATTGTTTTTCCTTTTCCGTGAAATAATCGTAGGGGATGAGGAAGTGCATGCCGACACCTGTATGGCTCTGCTGGCATTGTCTGCCATGATCGCCGGCATTGCCGCGGGCATCTTGGTGGATTTGCTGGGCTACCGACGCTTTTTCCTCATTGTCGTGGCTGCCTCGCTGATGGCTGTCCTGACAATGGTGTGGCTGGTGAGAAGAAACAAGGAAGAAAAGACAAACACACTATGAGAAGACATTTGAAAAGGTTGGCGTGGAAACGACTGTTGGTCAGCGTTTTCGTGCTGGCAACGGTTTCCGTGTCGTGGGCAGCGGAAGCAGATGATTATCTCGTCTTCCTCTACCGCTATATGTCACTTCCTGACCAATGTGATTATGACAAGGCTTTTTTCCAAAAACAGGTAGACCTGTCGCTGAAGGCTCGGCAGGAGATGCCTTGGGGCTGCAAGGTGCCTGAAAGGGAGTTCCGTCATTTTGTCCTTCCGGTAAGAGTGAACAATGAAAATTTGGATAACAGCCGTGAGGTATTCTTGGCGGAGTTGCGTGGCAGGGTGGCTCACCTGACGATGAAAGAGGCTATCCTCGAGGTGAACCATTGGTGTCATGAGCATGTGACCTATCGTCCGACGGACGCCCGTACGAGCAGTCCGCTGGCTACGGTGAGGACTGCCTATGGCCGGTGTGGCGAGGAGAGTACCTTGCTGGTGGCTGCACTGCGGGCGGTGGCTATTCCTGCCCGTCAGGTGTATACTCCCAGATGGGCACATACTGACGACAACCATGCCTGGGTGGAGGCCTGGGCCGACGGACAGTGGTATTTCCTCGGTGCTTGCGAACCAGAGCCGGTGCTCAACCTGGGATGGTTCAATGAGAGTGCCTCGCGGGGCATGCTCATGCACACGAAGGTGTTCGGCGACTATGACGGACCGGAGGAGGTGATGAGCCAAACTCCCTGTTACACTGAAATCAATGTCATTGGCAACTATGCGCCGACAGCGGAGGTAAGCGTGCTGGTGGTGGATGCCGACAACAAACCTGTCGCTGACGCATTGGTGGAGTTCAAACTATACAACTATGCAGAGTTCTATACCGTAGCCGAGAAGAAGACAGATGCGGCGGGCCGTGCACACTTGACTGCCGGAAAGGGCGACATGCTGCTTTGGGTGTCAAAAGAGGGAAAGGCTGCCATCAGGAAAGTCAGTTTCGGAAAGGACAGGGATGTGACAGTGGTGTTGGACGGCAAGGAACTGCCTGCTTGCACGGACTGGGATATGGTGCCTCCGCCGGTGAGTGCCACACTGCCGCCGGTGACTCCCCAGCAACGGGCGGAGAACACCCGGCGACTGGCGCAGGAGGACAGCATCCGCAAGGCGTATGAGCAGACGATGCCCGTGGAGGCATGGCGCGGCAATCACCAGGTCATCAGCCAATTTTTGGAAAAAACAGCCAATCGGGTGATGGCGGAGCGGTTGCTGAGTGTCATCTCAGCCAAAGATTTGCGTGACATCTCTTTGGATGTGCTGATGGACAATGAGGTGGCTGTGACAGACACCACAGACTTATACTGCCGGTATGTGCTGAATCCCCGTGTGGAAAATGAATGGCTGACGCCCTACAAGGCATTTTTCAGGAAACAGTTGGGTGGCTCGGTCAGGAATGCAGAAGACCTGATGGAGTGGTGCAAAAGGAATATCCGCATCGACCTTGAGCACAATCCGCAGTCATTGCGCATGCGCCCGATGAGCGTATACAGAAAAAAGGTGACGGATGAACTGGGACGGAAGATCTTCTTTGTCAGTGTGGCGCGGAGCATGGGCATCCCTGCGCGCATCAACGAGGTGAATGGCCTGCTGCAGTATCACGAGGGTGGCGCGTGGCATGATGTGCACTTCACGGCCGACACCCCAAAAACCGCTTCTGAGACATCGCTTTTACTTGACTATAAGCCTACAGCCAACAATGATGATCCCAAATACTACATCCATTTCACACTGAGTGAACTGGCCAATGGTCGTGCGCGGCTCCTGACCTTCCCGGAGGAAGCCACCTGGAAGAAAGATTTTAAGGGTGGGGTGCAGATGCATGCCGCTGATGGGGAACGGGAGTTGCTGCTGACAACAGGCACTCGCATGTCTGACGGAAAGGTGCTGGCGCGTCTTCAGCGAATCACATTGCCGGCCTCACCACAGTCGAAGACGGTGGCGTTCACCATGCGGGAGGACAAGGAGGGGGTGCAGGTCATCGGATCGTTCAATGCTGAGAACCTATATCGTCCGCTGACAGGGAAGAGGGAACCCAAGTCGTTGCTAAGCACCACAGGCCGTGGCTATTACATCGTCGGTTTTGTGGCTCCCAATCAGGAACCCACCGACCATGCGCTCCGCGACATCATCGCCACAAAGGATGGGTTTGAGCAATGGGGGCGCAAAATGATTTTGCTCCTGGGGAATGAGGATGAAGTCAACCGCTTCAATTTCAGTGCGTTTGAAGGCATGCCCAATACAGTGGAGTGGGGCGTCGACCCTGATGGGAAATGCCTGGCAGAAATACGTGAGCAGATGAAACTGTCGTCATCGTCTTTGCCCGTGTTTGTCGTCTGCGACACCTTCAACCGTGTGCTGTTCGTCCAGCAGGGCTACACCATCAATTTGGGTGAGCAACTGCTGAATGTGATAAAAAAGTTATAGTTTCTCGAGCAGTCCTAAGATTTTTCTGACCGTTTCCGATTGGGTGGTACCTTTGCCTCCTGATGCCGAACCATGGATTTCAGCCACCCCAGTTTGGTCGGCTATCAGACGGACATTGTGCTCATTGATGCCTCCACCTGGCATGATGATGATGCGGCCGCCTGCCTGTCTGCAGAGTTGGCGGAGCAAGGGGATGCCTTGCTCTGCAGTGGGTTGCAACCCTGAGGAGAGAATGCGCCGGCAACCCAAAGAGATGATTTGCTCCAAGGCTTCAAAGGGGTCACGGCAACGGTCGAAAGCACGGTGAAAGGTGACAGGTCTGCCCTCGGCGGCATCGATGAGTTGGCGCATGATGGGCATGTCGATGCCACCATCAGGGGTGAGGGTCCCACAAACGAAACCATCGGCAAAGGGGAGCATGGCGTGGATGTCATGTTGCATGGCCAGCACCTCTTTCTCAGAATATACGAAGTCGCCCTCGCGGGGCCGTATGAGCACATGAACGGTCAGGGTGGGAAACAGACTGCGGACAGTATGGAGCATTCCCATGGAGGGTGTCAGACCGTCAAGGGAAAGAGCGGCACACAGTTCGATGCGCTGTGCGCCTCCTCTTACGGCAGCCTCCACACTTTGCAGACTGCCTGTGCATACCTCAAACAGATGTCCCATCGGTCAGTCTCTGAACCTCTTGGTGATGTCGCCATACTGGTCGATGCGGCGGTCGCGGAAGAAAGGCCACCAACGGCGCACCAGTTCGCTGTGCCCGAGGTCGACAGTGATGACGGCCGACTCCTCTTGTTCGTTGCTGGCGCGGAAGAGCAGTTCACCTTGGGGACCTGCCACGAAACTGCTGCCCCAGAACTGTATGCCGCCGGTCTGTCTTGAAGGGTCGGGTTCATACCCTACACGGTTGACGGCGATGACGGGCAGGCCGTTGGCCACGGCATGTCCGCGCTGCACGGTGGTCCATGCCTCGCGCTGGCGCTCCTGCTCCTCAGGGGTATCGCTGCTCTCATAGCCGATGGCGGTGGGGTAGACGAGCAGTTCGGCTCCTGCGAGTGCCATGAGTCGGGCAGCCTCGGGATACCACTGGTCCCAGCAGACGAGCACGCCGATGCGCCCCACGCTGGTGTCGATGGGCTGAAAACCGAGGTCGCCGGGCGTGAAATAGAATTTCTCGTAATAGGCGGGGTCGTCGGGGATGTGCATCTTCCGATATTTTCCTGTGATGCTCCCATCGCGCTCGATCACCACGGCGGTGTTGTGGTACAGTCCGGGAGCGCGCCGCTCAAAGAGCGAGGTGACGATGACGACACCGAGGTTTCGGGCAAGTTGGCCGAAAAACTCGGTCGATGGACCAGGAATGGGTTCGGCGAGGTCGAAATTGCCGACATTCTCCACTTGGCAGAAATAAAGGGAGTTGTGGAGTTCCTGGAGCACAATGAGTTGTGCTCCACGTCTGGCAAGGTCGGCAACTCCTTCGCCGAGCCTTCTCATGTTGTCCTCTCTGTCTGCCACATTGTGCTGTTGCAGGATACCGATTTTTATCTCTTTCATTCTTCAGAAGTTTTGTATTATGGGAACTTTGGGGTATGGGAGTTTGGAAGTTGAGACAATAGTCCTTTTGCGGGGGTTGCGTTAACAACGCAACATACGGAAAAACTAATTACCATTCTTCACTCTTCATTCTTCATTCTTCACTCTTCACTCTTCACTCTTCACTTAAAATACTGCATGCTGAGGCAGTGGACGGAGCCGTGCTGCCGGATGATGGTGCGGGCATCGATGCGCAGGATGTCGCGGTCGGGGAAAGCCTGTGCGATGGTCGCTGCAGCGAGTTCATCTTTTTCTGGCTGTGCATAGGTTGGCACGATGACGGCTCCATTGATAATCAGGAAGTTGGCATAGGTAGCAGGCAACCGTTCCCCATCTTCATAGATGGCATCGGGCATGGGCAGTGGAAGCAGGCGATAGGGTAGGCCATCGGTGGTGCGCAGAGAGCGCAATTGTGTCTCAAGAGCCTGAAAATCCTCATATTGCTCATCTTCCTTGTCAGGGCATGCCACATAGAGCAGGGTGTTGTCGGGAGCACACCGCACGATGGTGTCGATATGTCCGTCGGTGTCATCGCCAATCAGGTTGCCGTGGTCGAGCCATACGATGCGCTTGGCATGGAGACGTCTCTGCAGTTGCACCTCGATACCATACTGGGTGAGGGGTTGGTTGCGGTTGGGCGCAAGCAGGCACTGGCTGGTGGTGAATACTGTTCCGCAGCCGTCGCTTTCCACGGATCCGCCTTCGAGCACGAAGTCATCGTGGGAGGACATGGGTGCTTGGAGGATGCCACTTTGGTGGAGATGTGTGTTGATGGCATTGTCGAGACGGGCCTCGAACTTGCGTCCCCAACCGTTGAAGCGGAAGTCGAGCAGGCGGATGTCGCCTGTTGTACGGTCGAGCAGCGTCAGTGCTCCGTGGTCGCGTGCCCATGTGTCGTTAGTGGGGCATTCGCAAAAAGTCACCCTGCTGAGAGCATCCTCGGGCAACCGCTCAGACAATTGTTGCTTGGTGGCTTGAATGTCGGGGCAGACAACGAGCAATTGCTCATACCGTGTGATGAGTTCGGCGAGTTGGAGAAAGGTTTCCGTGATCTCATCGAGATATTCCGCCCAGTCGGTGCCGGCATGTGGCCATGTGAGTTGCACCATCGACTGTTGTTCCCATTCAGCGGGGAAGTAAAGGTGGTCGTTCATGGTCTTTGTGTGAAATGTTTCCTTCCTTTGGTGATGACGATGCCCTTCCCGTCGGAGCGGATGCCGTCGGGGCGGTAGGCACGTTTTGGAAAATTGCCGGTGGTGGCAGTGTTTCTGATGCTTGCCGTGTTGCGGATATATTCATCGACGTTGCTCACGTAGTTGATGTCGTAGATATCACTCTGACCGGTGGTGGAGGTAAGGCCGAAGATAGTCTGTCCCATACATACATCGGGACGGTCGCCGGAGAAATTCTCATAAATGCCGCTGGAGGGCAGGTCCCAGGCGATGATGTGCTGTGTCTTTCCGTCGATGGTCACTGCCTGTGTGAGTTTGGGTGCCACCTGCGTACCATGGTTCGACCCATTGAGCCACCAAAGGTAGGAGGCACCTGCCGTGTTGCTGAGGTTGGAGCCGCGCACCACGAGGAAGGTCTGGTCGCTGCAGATGGTGTAGTCGTGATTTTCATATTTGTGCATGAGAGCGACATTGTTGGCGCCCGTTGCCTTGACGTGGATGATGTTGTGCTCGGTGTCGTAGGTGATGTTGGTGGCAGCCACACGGCCAGGATCGCCAGTGGTCCACTCCTCGGCTACGAAGCGGTAGGCGTGTGAGTCGTACTCCTTCATCAGACTGACGTAGTAGATGCCGGGACAGAGGGTGGTGGGGGAGGCGGTCAGCCGCACCACAAACTGTTTTTTCACCTGACCGCTGGCATCGGCGATGAGTTGGTCAGGAATGGCATACTCTACGTTGTAGAATCCGTTGGCATCGCTTCCTTTGGCAGAGGTGGGGATGGTGATGTCTACCACTTTGGTGCCGTCGATGGTCAGCGTGGCTTTGCGACCTCTGTCGGCGAGGTTGAAGCGGAACATGACGCTGAGACGGTCGGAAACTTGCTCTTTATTATATAATGTGTATTGTATATGGCCGTTAGGTCTGGCATCGCGGTAGTGCTCAGTGTTGTACTCTCCCGTGCTGGAGTCGTTGGAGTAGTTGTACTCATGGCCCGCCTCGCTCTGCTGTTCACCGGGAGCCACAAAGTCGAGGGTGCGTGCGTTGAGAGCCTCGTTGGCGGCCTCCGACTGTGCCATGTCGCTCTTCTCGTAGTTCTCGGCGGTTTGCTGATACCAGTAGCACATGTAGCGGGTGTGGTGGATCTGATAGAAGGGGCGCATTTCCAACTGGCTCCAATGATAGGTCTCGGTATCGCTGCGGCTGACATCGATGGTGAAGCGCAGGTCGCTGACGGGCTTCCGTTCAATTCTTCCCAGCACCTCGTCGCGGGCCCCGATGAGCAATGGGGCGGATACCAGGTTTTTGGAGGAACCCATGCTGCCGGGGGCGTGGTCCATGCGTCCGGCACCGGCATACTCGTTCTTCAGTTTCTCATAGACCAGTCCGGTCTCTCCTGCCTCGGCGGTGGAAGTGGCTGTGGTGGGTGCGCCCAAAAGGATGGGACCGAATTTGAAGGCGATATAGTCGGTGTAGTTGGGACATTCCTCATAGGTGAGTTGCATCGGCAGCCAAACCACCACCTTGTCGCCTTCTTTCCAGTTGCGGTTGATATTCACATAACTGGCCTTGCCCTGTGTGACTGTGGCATCGACATGCTGCCCGTTCACGTATATGCCATATTCTGGTCCTGCCCATGCGGGGTGACGGACGGCGAGGGTGTAGGAGCCTGCCTTGGTGATGGTAAGTGTGGTGGTCGCGGTGTTGGACGTGGGGATGTTGGAGGCTTTCGGGTCTATGTCGGGGAAGAGGGTCTCCTGACGGATGCCAAAGGTCTTGTTGTCGAGCACGCTGGGGGTGAAGAGGTTGACGTAGAGGGTTTGGTCTCCGTCGTGGGTGTAGATGAAATGCCCGTATTTGGAGTGGTTCTCCATGCCTGTGCCCACGCAGCACCACATGCCTTGGTTAACCTGTGAGTAGATGTGGTAGCCTTGCGGACGGAGGGTGCTGAAGTAGACATAACCTCCAGTCTGCGGGTCTTGGGTGGAGAGGATGTGGTTCCACAGCGTGTTTTCATAGAAGTCGGCATAGCGTGCGTCGGCGGTGCGGTCGGCCATCATCTCCGACAACTTGAGCATGTTATTGGAGTTGCAGGTCTCCGGACCATCGGCTTGGTCGATGTACCTGTTGGAGTTGGCCTTGGAGAGAAAATGCTCGTTGACGCTGTTGCCGCCGATGCACACCGTGCGGTGGGTGGCGACGTCGGTCCAGAAATTCTCGGCGGCCTTGATATAGGAGGTGGCTGAGGCATCCTGCTCCCCAATGCGCTCCATGCCGATGTACTTGGGCACCTGTGTGTTGGCATGCTTGCCGTCGAGGAAGGTGGTGCTGAGGGTCTGCATGCCGTTGAGCATGTTTTTGTGGGTGTATTTCTTGGCGGCGGTGAGATATTTGCCGTCACCAAAAAGTTGGTAGGCGTCAAGCATTGACTCATTCATGCCTCCGTGCTCGATGCCAAGCAGATTCTCCATGTCCGCGGCACTCACCTTCGCCACCACATTAACGCTCCAGTCAGCCAGTTTGCGGAACATCTCGCGGGCAGTCTCACTCTTGCCATAGATCCAGGCATCGCGAAGACCGGCCAAAATCTTGTGCTGGCAGTAGAAGGGCACCCACCCTCCGTGGTTGCGCAGCGGAGCGGTGTTGCCTGAAAACAGTGCTTTCCAGTCGCTGTTGATGGGTTGTCCGCCGATAAAGCCATACATGCCGTCGGTGCTGCTGTCAAACTGGTCCTGACAGTCCTTCATCACGTTGATGAAATGCAGCATGCGCTCAAAGAGCAGGGCTTTCGTTGATGCGTCACGGCAGGAGGCATACGATAGGGCGAGGGCGGAGAGGTAGTGCCCGCCCACATGTCCCTCAAGGTTGAAACTGTTGTCACCCCAGTTGGTGAAAGAGGGATGCTTGGAGACCCATTGGTAGTAGGGACTTTGCTTGTCGGTGGTGTTGCTCAGACCAGCCTGACGCACATAGGGTGTGAGGAGGCGGTCTGCGTCATACTTGAGCAATGTCTGGAAATTGAGGTCCATGGCGGTCTTCATCGGTCCGTCAAGCAGGGTGACCTCATCGAGGTCGAAGTGTTTGGGGTAAAGGATGCTCTGTGCACTGGCTGCTGTGATTCCGCATGCCATCACAGTGAGGATAAGGCTTTTCAACTTCATGGTCTGAGGTGGGTGATTGGTTCTTAGAAGGCAAATATAATGATATTTCGATATATGGCAAAATTATTGGGGCTTTTTTTCCATTTTGTAATGGTCGGACATCTGGTGATGGCTTATGTTGAGACCAGGCAAAATCAAATAGCCGGGAGACCTTGTCACCCGGCTATAAGACTCTTTCTAATTGAACCCAAACCTTTTGTCATCCTACATCACCTGCGGATTGTAGACCTATGGGATGAACGATCTTGTTGGTAAATTTGACAAATGCCGCATACTCTGCAGCAAAGCGACTTGCTATCTTGCGAAGGAATTGTATTGCTTTCATAATTTTTATTTTTTATTTGTGAGTATTATTGTTCGTTTCTGATGCAAATATAGGGGGTAATCTTTTTCAAGGCAATTTTTTACGTCTTTTTTGTTTCTGGTATATGCGACACATTGGCATTTTTGCGATGAAATGGCAGGATGCCCCAAATATATGTCGTAAAGCAACGAAGAACAGATGCACCAAGTCAGTCTGGAATCAAAAAAATGCCTTTTTGTTTTGGATTGCTCTCGGCTTTCACTATCTTTGCAAATTGTCGGGGATTCCGGCGTTTTCATGATGTAAAAACCGAATACAATCAGATGCATTTCAATTTTTCGACACGGACATACTGGCAATCGCTGGGAACAGCGTGCTTGCTGTCGTGCATGACCCTCTTGCTGACGGCATGTCAGCAGGGGAAGGAGGCAGAACCGCAAACGTATTATGTGGATTCAGAAGGAATGTTGGTTGCCAAGGATGCTCCTTCTGCTGTGGAGGAGGCCCTCCCATTCTCAGGCAGTGATGTGGCTGAGACAACAGTGGATGACCATGGTGCGCAGTGCATCCGCATAGTGGGCGACCAGAGAATCAGTCAACCCGACAAGGTGACGGAGGGCGACAGTTGCTTCATCGTCATGTCGAAAAAAGACTACTACCTCTATGTATATCAGCCGCAGGGCGGTGATACAGTGATGCTGGCTCGCTACGACTGCTGCTTCTCGAGAAACAAAGGTCAGAAGGAGAGGGAAGGGGACATGCGCACACCGCATTGCTCTGCAGTGCAACCCTTCCATATCACGCAGATAGCGGATGCCTCGACATGGGAGCATGATTTCGGCGACGGCAGGGGACCCATCAAATCATACGGCAACTATTTCTTGCGCCTGGAGACTCCAGGGCATAAGGGTATCGGCATCCATGGCAGCACCAACAACGAGGAAAGTGTGCCGGGACGTGCCAGCGAGGGATGCATCCGCCTGCATGATGATGACATCATTGACTTGGCCGAGCATTATGCGTACGTGGGCATGCCGGTGATCATCAAGGCGGAGGAGGCGGATGACCTGCCTTTTGAGATCCGTGCGATGAAAAAACAGCAGGTGAACCGTCTGCGCCACCTCAATCCCCAAAATTTGGAGACGAATCAAAAATAAGTAAAAAGTGGAAGCACAGAGATGCAAAGGCACAAAGAGTAAATAAAAACTCTGTATCTCTGTTCCTCAGTGTTGAATTATTAAAGCACAACCATGAGAAAAATCCTGATTTTTGCTTTTGCTGCTGCCATGATGCTGACGGCTTGCCGCCGCAGTGCCGAAGGTGTGGATGGCAACGTGGAGGACAACTCCCCAGGACTCTTTGATAACAAGGCAGCCCAAACCGCCTCGTCGCGCATGTCTGAGAAGTTGGACAATTCCGACATGTCCGACAAGTATGAAAAGTCCGACAAGTCGGACAAGTCTGACAATTCAAGCAAGTCGGACAGGGACAGCAAGTCGGTGGAGGTCTACCGCAGCAAGAAAATGGAGATGCCTGCCAAGATGGAGGGCACCTCGGAAATCTTGCTCAAGCGCGAGGGGTTCTTCGTGTCATACAACAAGGAACTGCGCATCCCCAACTGGGTGGCTTGGCACCTCACCGCCGCTCATACCTCTGGTGACAACTACCGCGATGGGCAACTCTTCACAGAGGACAATGAGATACCGCGTCCACGGGCCACCGACAGCGACTATTATGGTTCGACATACGACCGGGGGCACATGTGTCCCTCGGGTGACAACAAATGGAGCAAGAAGGCACAGGAGGAGTCGTTCCTCTTCACCAATGTCTGTCCTCAGAACCATGAACTCAACAAGGGTGACTGGAATGACCTGGAGCAGCAGTGCCGCTACTGGGCGAAGCGACAGGGGGATCTTTATATCGTCGCGGGTCCCATCTTCTACAATGGTGTGCGCAATACGGTAGGGCGCAACAAGGTGGCTGTTCCCGACGCTTTCTTCAAGGTGATTCTGGCCGACCGCTCCAAGGCACAGGCCATCGGCTTCGTCTATCCCAACAGAGCCGGGCACAAGGACATGACGGCTTATGTCAAGTCAATCGACGAGATAGAGCAACTCACAGGCATCGACTTCTTCCCACTGCTTGACGACCGCGTGGAAAATGCCGTCGAGGCGGCCGGATACCGCAAAATGGTGGACGACTGGCAGGTAGAGAAGGCAGTGGACTATTACAACAAACGGGCCAAATAACTTGGCCGGGTTTCTATTGAAAAAAGCCAGACATTAAAGTCTGGCTTTAATTCCTTAGAATAAATTTCCAGGAGCAGGAGGACCGTACATTGGCTCTACAATGTCACCGCTAGTCGGCACAGCGGGTGGGTCGCACACATCCCTTCGAACATTCAATGACAGAGTTTTTGTCATTGGCTGTGAATAAAATTTTTTCTCCATGGTTTTGAATTTTAAGTTACGAATGTTAATTAACACCACAAAGATAAGAGATTATTTTTAATCCGCCAAAAAATTATTCATTATTTTGTCAAATCGTAATGCTTTTTGAATAAAAACTATTACTTTTGTAACCAATAATAAAACAGCCTAAAGAATATGGATACAAAGTTACCTCAACCATCTTTTATGAAGGGGCTTCAACTTTTGGATGCCAGCCTGAAGTTTAAGAAACGTACAAAGGAACATGTGCTGCAACAACTGTTCTGGGAGTGCACATTGCGGTGCAACCTGAATTGCCTGCACTGTGGCAGTGACTGCCGTACCATTGCTGAGAAACAAGATATGCCGTTGGAAGATTTCTTGGCGGTGCTCGACGATATAGGTTCGGTGATGGATCCACACCACATACTTGTCATTACGACAGGCGGTGAGCCTCTTGTCAGGAAAGACATAATAGAATGCGGAAAGGCCATCCGTGACCGTGGTTTCCATTGGGGGATGGTGAGCAATGGTCTGTTGCTTGATGAGCGGATGTGTGACCGTCTTCTGGAAGCAGGGCTGGAGACCATCGGCATCAGTTTGGATGGTTTTGAGGAGGACCATAACTGGATGCGTGGCAACAAACATAGTTTTGCCATGGTGGAGAGAGCCATCAAATGTCTTGTGGGAAAAAATATCACATGGGATATCATCTCATGTGTGAACCAGAAGAATATCAGTTATTTGGATGACTTCAAACGCTATCTCGTTGATTTGGGCGTGCCCAAGTGGCGCATATTCACTATTGTTCCCATGGGGCGTGCGGCGTTGTTCCCAGAGTTGCAACTCAGCGACGAGCAGTTCCGTGAAGTGATGGACTTCATTGTGGCGGTGCGCAAGGAGAAGTCAATTCGGCTGAGTTTTAGTTGTGAGGGATTCCTTGGTGATTATGAGTTAGAGGTGCGCGACCGTCCTTATTGTTGTCAGGCTGGTGTCAATGTGGCTTCCGTTCTTGCCGATGGCTCCATTTCCGGTTGCCTGAGCATCCGCAGCCGATATCATCAGGGAAATATCTATAAAGACAAGTTCACCGACGTGTGGGAGAATAAGTTCCAACCCTATCGTGATCGTGAGTGGATGCATACAGGCCCATGCGCGGACTGTAATATGTGGGACTTCTGCCAAGGGAATGGCATGCATCTCCGCAGAGATGATGGCAGCCTGATGCATTGCAAGTATAAGTAGTTTTCGTCAGCCTGTTGCTAACGTCGCCCAAGGATGATGTCTACCACTCTTAATGCATCCGTGATTTCTACGGTTCCGTTTTTATCGAGGTCTGAATTGGTGAAAATGAAGTTGTCGTTGGTACGTCCCAGGATGTAGTTCACGATGACGATCACATCAGTGATGTTGATGACATGGTCACCGTTCGCATCACCAAGTAAACTCACAGATTTTGGATTGATGAGGTGAGGACCACTCAGTTGTGTCCATTTATTGGGGTCATTGGAAATGTAGTAGAAAATGGCAGAGTACACTGTTTCTCTATTCATATTTTCAAGTTTGAAAGACAGGCGTTGTTCTCCGAAAGGCTCAATGTTGCCAGCCACGACCGCACTTGGTTTCTGGAGTTTGTATTTGCCGTCAGTCAGTAAGTATGTGTACAGTCCGATATCATTTGTGTATGTCCTATAATTATCGTTATGGAACGTCGCCGTGACGATGACACTGTTCCCGCTCTTTTGTGTTTCCATACTTTCCACATCCATGGAAATGGTGAATGTGTTTCGATCTTTCAAATTGATCGGGTAAGCGTTTCCCATCTGAGTCCATTCCGTTGAGTCCTCCTCTTTGAGGTAATTGAGGAAAATATAGTAGTTTGTATTATCTATCAGGTTGTCTAACGTGAAAACACACTCTTTTGTCTCACCGGCTGCCAACGAAACCATTTGTATTTCACGTGGTTCCTGAATGATGTATTTCCCGTTCTCCTTTGTATAGACGAATGCTCCGATATTGCCAGAGTAATCTACGTTGCCATTGTTTTTGATGGTGGCAAGCAGTTGAGCCTCTGTTTCGGAAGTTATCCTTATTTTGCCGCTGATGTTCGTCAGGTGGCAGTAGGTTTGTGCGGCGATGTCATTGGTGAACAGAAATTCCATTGTTCCGTCGCTATTTTCCTTGATTTCTGTCACCGGTTTGCTTAGCAGGAAGGACTCATCGATGTTTCTATGGTACAGTTTCGCTTCCGGTGTTGTCGTGTTCGTCAAACTGTTGTTATTTCCATAAGGATACAGGTCGCCTTGCATGCATTTCAGCCAAGTGTCATAGTCACTCTCATCCTCCGTCGCGTCATTGTCCGCCAAGACTACTGATATCCGCTCATGGTCATTGGTGTAGTTGCCAATTTTGCCTATTTGGTTCACTATGTTTTTGTCGTAAAGCGTTTCTTCATAGTCCACGTGAGTAATCAGCATTCCATGCCCCGGCAATTTGGTATCCCATCCGGTCTGTTGCCGGTTTTCCAGCAGGAAGAACTCGTCGTCCCAAGCGTTATTGGGTATGAGGTAGAAGTTTCCTCCCTCGCTTAATGGACGCATATCGGTGATTCTCTGGCTGTCCCTGAGGATGACTGGCGACTGCCACAGGCAGAACATTTTCCCAAAGGCTGAGAATCCCGCCGGTGTGAAACTGCTGTTGTTATGTACACCGATGCCCATGATGTCCCATCTTTTTGTACCATAACTGCCAGTTGATACGTCGTATGTGTCTGCCAGTCCGAAACTGTGCGAAATCTCATGGCATATCATTCCAATGCCATTTAGGCATATCTCTCCGCCAACCATACGATTTTCAGAGGTACATGCATAGTTCTTTATTATCTTATGATCGCTGCAAACCATGACAGAACCTTGGTGTGCCCAGATGTCATCCTCTGTGCCGCCCGCTGCTTGGTCCAGACCTGCATATATAACTGCTATTTGCTCCACGATGCCGTCGTTGTCACAGTCATAGAGAGAGAAGTCCACCATGTTGTCAACGAGTTTGATGGCCTCAGCCACCATTTCTGCAGGGTGTGCGTTAGTCTGTGTGTTGGTTTGTTCACCATAGTATGCACTGTTGCGTGATACCTTCACAGGTCCCACGATGTCGAAGTTTATTTCCAACTGGTGATTGCTCTGAGCCAGAAAATAATCCCTGACGCTGCCCGTGAACCTGCCCTCATGGTAGTTGGTGGCGTTGAAAATATCGTTGTATATCCTTGCGTTCTCGGCAGAAAATGCCTTGTCATTGAAACTCACAAGGATGACGAGCATACGTTTTTTACCTATCAGGTTCTGCTTAGTGCAGGGAAACCCCATAGGTGAACGGGTGACTCTCTCCGCTTTTTTCTGTGCTTCTACTCTCTTGGCTTCTGCTTTACGCCTTTCGTCTGCCTCAGACACTTCCACGTATTGGTTGGGAACCCCTTGTATTCTTCTATAACATCCGCTGTTGTCGAGTGCTTTCCAGTAATGGCCGTGCTCATCTCCCATCAGCCGCACCATTTTTTTCGTACCATCATTGAGTTTGATGATTCTCCGTTGACTTGGGTCAGCGGGACTTGCCTGAGTGGTCAGGGTGATAATTAGGAGAATGAGAAGAGCGGATAACTTGAGATTGTTCATGGTGAGAGGGAAAGTGAAATAGGTTTTAATAATAATGTGAGGGGTTATATGGCAATGGAGAAAGAGGATGACTTGTTCGTTTTTGAGAGGTCTTGTCAGATGGATCTGAATGACTGCTTCTCAATTGCAAAACTATGAAAAAATAATGAATTTACAAAAAGATGCAATAGAAAAATATGGATGTCTCTGTCGCTATGCATGGTCTGAAGGCGACTTCCTATACTGTTCGTTGAAAAGTTATATGACTGCAAAATGATTGCAAATAATAGTTAAATCAGAAGAAAACGTTGGATTTCCTTCAAAAATGTGCTATATTTGCAGTTCCAATCCAAAAAAGGCTGAAAAGCGTGAAAATAATCGAAGTGGTGAATGCCCTTGAAAAGTTCGCGCCTCTGCCCCTGCAGGAAGACTACGATAATGCCGGCCTGCAAGTGGGACTGACAGAGACGGAAGTGTCAGGGGCATTATTGTGTCTTGACGTGACCGAACAGGTGCTCGACGAAGCACTGGAACGTGGCTGCAATCTAGTGGTGTCGCATCACCCGCTGCTCTTCCGCGGACTGAAGCAGGTGAGCGATGCCAATGATGTGCAGCGGTGTGTGATGAAAGCCATCCGGAATGACATTGCCATCGTTTCGATGCATACCAACATCGACAATGCAGTGGGGGGTGTCAACTACAAGATCGCAGAGAAACTGGGTCTCTCCAACGTCTCCCTGCTGGTACCCAAAAATGTCGGAGGCATTGAGGGCGGAAGCGGTGTGATAGGGGAGTATGAGTGCCCCATGCCGACAGAGGTGTTTGTGAAAAGGTTGAAGGATACCTTTGGCGTGGCATGCGTCGAGGCCAATCAGTTGCTGCGCAGGGATATCCGGCGGGTGGCACTTTGCGGCGGCGCGGGCGCCTTCATGCTCAGTGACGCTGTGGCGGCAGGTGCCGATGCCTTTGTCACGGGAGAGATGCACTACCATGAGTTTTTCGGCCATGAGCAGCAGATACAGATCTGCGTTATCGGACATTACCAGAGCGAACAATTCACTAATGAGATATTCAAAACCATCATCGAGGAGAGGTGTCCGGGTGTCAGGTGCTGCCTGACCCGCACGAACACCAATCCCATTATCTATCTATAAAAATTTATGGCAAAAAAAGATCCTACAGATTTGACCGTGGAGAAGAAACTGGAGACTCTCTACCAGTTGCAGACCACATTGTCGCAGATTGACGAGAAAAGGGCTCTGAGGGGCGAACTCCCCCTTGAGGTGCAGGACCTGGAAGATGAAATCGCCGGTCTTGCCACCCGCATTGAGAAAATCGAAGCAGAAATCGCTGAGTTCCGTGCCGCCATTACCCAGAAGAAGGGTGACATCGCTGATGCCGAAAACATCGTGGCAAGATATAAGGAACAACTCAACGATGCCCGCAACAACCGTGAGTATGATATGCTGAGCAAGGAAATCGTTTTCCAGGAATTGGAAATCGAACTTTGCAACAAGAAAATCAAGGAGGCTCTTGTGAAGATTGAGGAGCGCGAGGCTCTGCTCGATCAAAACAAGGAAGTTGTGGAGGACCGCAAGCAGGTGCTTGAGGAGAAACGCGGTGAACTGGATGCCATCATGCAGGAAACCCGTGAAGAGGAGGATAAACTCAAGGAAAAGGCCAAGGCTCTCGAGGAGAAAATCGAGGACAGGCTCCTGACCAGTTTCAAGCGTATCCGCAAGAATGCCCGCAATGGACTCGGCGTGGTGTATGTGCAGCGTGATGCCTGCGGCGGATGCTTCAACAAAATCCCGCCACAGCGACAGTTGGATATCAAAATGCACAAGAAAATCATCGTCTGTGAGTATTGCGGACGTATCCTCATCGACCCGGAACTGGCTGGCTACAAGCCTGTCACAACGGAGGAAAAACCCAAAAAACGTGCTTCAAGCAGGCGCAAGAAGGCAGAGGATGCAGAGGGTTAAGACTTTGCAACCCTTTTGAAGGAAAATTACTATTGGGCGGAGTTGGCATGATGCTGGCTCCGCTTTTTGTTGGTTGCTGGTTGTTTTTAGAAACGCAAAAAAAACTTAATCTCTTGGTCGGGTAAGTTTTTCTTGCTATTTTTGTATGGATTTTCTAAAAAGGGCAAATCTAAGAAAACACAATATGTCTAACTAAAACAAATTTGCTTATGAAAGACCTTAAAATGTACATCAACGGACAGTTTGTGGAAAGCAAGTCCGGCAAATGGATCAATGTGCTCAATCCCTCCACCGAGGAAGTCATCAGCCGTCAGCCCGAGGGCACCGTCGAGGAAGTAGACGAGGCACTCGACGCAGCCAAGGCTGCCCAGAAGGCATGGGCAAAGACCCCGGCAATCGAGAGAGCCAAATATCTCAACAAGATGGCTGATGGTATCCGCAAACGCCGTGATGAGTTTGTCGACATCATCATGCGTGAGCAAGGAAAGACCCGCACCTGGGCCTCCGTGGAGGTGGATGTCACAGCAGACTATTTCGACTATATGGCTACCTTCGCTCGCCACATTGAGGGTGAGATCATCCCAAGCGACCGCAGGGGTGAGACCATCATGCTCTTCAAGGAACCCATCGGCGTAGTGGCTGGCATCCTGCCCTGGAACTTCCCGTTCTTCCTCATCGCACGCAAGGCGGGAGCAGCGCTCATCACAGGTTGCTCCATCGTCATCAAACCGTCTCAACTCACCCCGGAGAACTGCTGCGAGTTTGCCAAGGTGGTTGACGAGACAGGTCTTCCCGCAGGATTGTTCAATGTCATCACTGGCAAGGGCTCTGTGGTGGGCAACGCACTGGCAGCAAGTCCCAAGATCGGCATCGTCAGCGTGACGGGCAGCGTGGGCGCCGGTGAGAGCATCATGAAGGCTGCCGCCGACAACATCACCAAGGTGTCGCTCGAATTGGGCGGAAAGGCTCCGGCTATCGTATTCCCCGATGCAGACCTTGAGGCTGCCGCACAGTGGGTGGTGGATTCACGTATCGGCAACAATGGACAGATCTGCAACAACGCTGAGCGCGTGTATGTGCACAAGGACATCAAGAAAGAGTTCACCGACTTGCTCGTCAAGAAGATGGAGGCTGTGAAAGTGGGTGACCCGTGCAAGGATGACAACGTGGACATGGGACCGCTCGTGGAGCAGCGTGCGCTGGAGAGCGTGGAGGCCAAGGTGGCCAATGCCATCAAGCAGGGAGCCAAGGTGCTCTGCGGCGGAAAGAGGGTAGGCGAGAAGGGATACTTCTATGCCGCTACGGTGCTCGACAATGTCACACAGGACTTCGACATCGTGCATGAGGAGACCTTCGGCCCGGTGCTTCCCATCGTGGAGTTCGAGGATATCGACCAGGTCATCGCATGGGCCAACGACGTGGAGTATGGCCTCGCATCATCTGTCTTCACCAGCAGCATCGACATCGCCGCCAAGGTGAGCCGTGAACTGGAGTTCGGTGAGGTCTATATCAACCGTGAGCACTTCGAGGCTATGCAGGGATTCCATGCCGGCATGAAGAAGAGCGGCATCGGTGGAGCCGACGGCAAGCATGGCGTGGAGGAGTACCTCGTAACAAAGGTGGTCTATATGGACACCCACTACGAGTAATTGATTTTGGATGAAGAATGAAAGATGAAGGATGAAAGCAATTAACTTTCATCCTTCATTCTTTACCCCCATTCATCGTTTATCACTCTTCACTCTTCATTCTTCACTCTTCACTCCTGACTCTTCAATCCTCAAAGCCCCCTGGCTTTGTAGATTTTCTCCTTGGCTAAGTTGATCTCTTGCAATTTCTTCTCTGCAGCACGGCGGACATCCTCACCCAACTTGGCCACCCGGTCGGGATGGTGGGCGAGAGCCAGTTTCCTATAAGCCTTCTTCACTTCCTCATCGCTGGCATCGGGTGAGACACCCAGCACCTTGTAGGCATCCTCTAAAGACCCACCGGAATCGCTGCCATTGTCAAGGTGGAGCATGGATTCCACGTCACTCGCCTGAAGACCCATATATTGGGCCACCTCATAGAGGGCGTTCAGTTCCTGGGTGGGCAGGTTGCCATCGGCCTTCGCAATCTCCACCAAAAAAGCAAGCAACTGCAGGCGCTCGCTGTAGTTGAGGTTGGCTGCGACTTGGGCACATACCTGCCGGATCTTGTTGCGGTACATATAAGGATTGGTATTGTTCTGCTCCTCAAAAAGCCGCATGAGGATCTCGTTGCCTTGCTGGGCGGCACCGTCACCGAAGTTGTTGCGCAGGAATGCACGCACATATTCCATCTCGGAGTGCATTACCTTGCCGTCAGACTTGATGATGTAGGAGGCCAGCACCAGCATGGAGAACATGAAACTGTTGCGCTGTCCCTGATCTCTTGTGTTGGTATAGCCGCCGCTGTCCTCTTGCTGCTCGTCATCAATGAAACTGTCGATGATGTTGCCGATAAAATAACCGGCAAATGCACCCAAAGGACCACCTGTCATGAAACCTAATGCGCCACCTATCCATTTGAAAATTCCCATATCTTATATCTTATCTTTAAGTATCTTAAATCAATTGTTAAATATTTTCGTATCTTGGTATCTCGTTCAAAAATAAATATTTTTGATTGTCATAATCCATTTTGCAACAATAATGCTCTAGACCATTGCTCACCACCAGGTAGTCCACATGCAGCAGCATGTTGTACACGGAAATCTGGTCAAACACCTTCTGCGATAGGGCGATGGTGGGGGCCTTGTACTCGATGATCATCAGCGGTTGGGCCTGAAGACCATAAAGCACGCTGTCACAGCGCAACTTTTTTTGTCCCACGTTCAACTCCACCTCATTGGCAAGTAGGGAGGCGGGGTATCCGAGATGCTCTGTCAGATAGTGAATGAAATGCTGCCGCACCCATTCCTCTGGTGTCAGTGCCACATAGCGCCGGCGAAGGTCGTCAAAAATCTTGGGCTTCCCTCCGCTGTTGGTTATTCTTGCGTTGTATGATGGCAGGTTGATTGGAAACATGGTTTGCTTGTATCTTTGATTTTCGACGAAGATAGGCTGCACCTCGGAAACAAAAATGAATGAATTCATTTTGTGTTTCTCTCGGTTTGCACTATCTTTGCACTATCTTTGCTGTCACGCAAAGTTAATGCAAAACAAGTGTTTCTCAAAACGAAATGTGAAGTTTTTGAGGATGCTACGGCGAAATGCTTTCTTTGAATACCGAAAACCAACAAAATGGCTGCCAAACAGACTGTAGACACCATCATGAGCGACCTGAAGGCGCGCAGGTTCAAACCCATCTATATTCTTATGGGTGAGGAACCTTATTATATAGACAAAATCTCAGATTATATAGAGAACAATGTCATGCCGCCAGAGGAGCGTGACTTCAACCAGACAGTCGTCTATGGTGTGGACACCTCTGCTGCACAGGTGGTGGACATGGCCCGGCGCTTCCCCATGATGTCGGAGTATCAGGTCATCATCGTCAAGGAGGCTCAGAATATCAAGAACTGGGACAGACTTGACAGTTATCTGGAGAAACCGCTCAATACCACCATCCTGGTGATCTGCTACAAACACGGGACGATGGACGCTCGAAAGAAATACATGACCAAGGCCGCCGCAGTGGGAGTGGTGTTCAAGAGTGAGAAACTGAGGGAGAACGCCATCCCTGCATTTATCGACGATTATGTCAAACAGCAAAAGGCCACTATCGAACCAAAGGCAAAGGCCATGATTGCTGACTTCATCGGGGCCGACCTCTCCCGCATCACCTCGGAAATCGACAAGGTGTTGGTCTCTCTCCCAGAGGGAGAACGGAAGGTAACTCCTGAGACGGTGGAGCAGAAAATAGGCATCAGCAAGGACTACAATATGTTTGAACTGCGCGACGCACTCATCAACAAGGATGTGCTCAAGGCAAACAGAATCGTGAAATATCTTGACAGCAATCCCAAGTCGGCTTCTCTCTATGCTTTCCTGCCCGGACTGTTCTCTTTCTTCCAGAACCTGATGGTGGCACATTACACAGACCGGACGGATAGGGGAGTGATGCTGGCTCTTGGCTTCAAGTCGGAATGGGCAGTGAAAGACTACATGAAGGCTCTTCGGGTGTTCAGTGCAGGAAAGACAATGAAGATCATCCAGCAAATCAGAGAAACTGACGCTAAAAGTAAGGGTATAGACAACCCAAATACATCACCTGGAGACCTTCTCAAGCAACTTGTTTTCTTCATTTTGCATTGATTTTGCCATTTTGAGACCTAAAATCACTTCTGGATACATCTAAAACGCACCGTTTTCATGGTGCGTTTTTTTAGGCTTAAATGACAACAAGACAAATCATTCCCTCCTTTTTTACCGCTTCAAAACTCGGATTTTTGAGAAAAACCCGCACTCCCGTGGGTAAAATTTTAAAAATGCTGATTTTGGGTCATTTTCGAAGTTTACTTTTGGGAGGTTAAGGTTTTTTAGCATTTACAAAACAAAATACGACGAAAAAGGAGATTTTTGAATATTTAAAAATCAACAATTTTGAATTTACAAAGTTAAAATATTACCTGATGTTTAAAAACATAAATCAGCGTGATTATTTGTGTTTACGAATGTAAATGAATAATTATACAATGACGAATATTTCTTATAAACCACTTAAAACCAGTGTTTTATATTAAAATACAAAAGAATATTCTCACCTATAAATAGGGAAATCAGGGAAAATAAAGGTCCTTTTTGTGATTATATGAGCCATTTTGTTATATAAACATCTGATACCCAATAAAATAAGGAAAATGATTATAGTAATTGTATGACTTGATTTTGAGATGTAAATCAGTCTGTATTTATAAATGTAGATTATAGTGATTTTACAAATCAAAATCCACGAATATTTACATTTGCAAAACCAAAACACCTCTAATCATTTTTTTTAAAAAAGTCTTGCATATATCAAAAAAACTGTTTAACTTTGTAAAATCTTAGTGAAGATGCCCCAAAAGGGGGTGAATCACTTACTCAACACAGTATGAAAGATCGAATCAGAAAAATCATGGAGTCATTGAATATGACCCAGCAGACCTTTTCGCAGTTCCTAGGGATTTCATCTGCGTCATTGAGCAGCATTTTTACCGGAAGGACTAAACCTACTCACGTGATAACAGATGCCATCCATAAGAAATTGCCCAATATCAACATGATGTGGGTACACTACGGAGAGGGTGACATGTATGTTGATTCTTCTGAGAAAAGTTCAGGACCTGAGCATGTTGCCTCCCCTACTGGCCAAATGGAGTTGACCTTTGAAGAATTGACTCCGGCAACTGGTAAAACAGCAGGATCAAGAGGGCGTCAGGCGGCATCAGGAACTGAGTTAACTGCAAGAGAAACGAAAAATGTTGACAAGCCTAGAAGGCGGATCACAGAGATAAAAGTGTATTATGACGATTTGACCTATGAGTCTTTCGTCCCAGAGAAAAGTAAGTAACACATATTCTATTAATATACATTTCCAATCAATCAATTATTTTTATTGGGCGTAGGCTTTGAGACATAGCCTCTTACGTCGATGTTTTCAACAACGGATAACATTTCTTCGGATTACGGGCATCACTTGGCGTGAATGCCCGTAGTTTTTTTCTCTTTTGTTTTGCTTTTCGCCCGTCTTGCACTATCTTTGCAGAATCAACAAGGGGGCACAGGTTCTCTTTATTCTCTTTTGTGTCTTTGTCACTCTGTGTTGATCATATATATGTATATCTGATGAAAAAGTATGTTTTAGATTTAAAAGTGGTGAGTTGCGAGCACCTGGGCGACAGGTACGCACTTCTGCGCCTCACTGCCGATGAAGTGCTGCCTGAGATGCTGCCAGGACAGTTTGCCGAACTCAGGGTAGATGGCTCGCCTGACACTTTCCTGCGACGGCCCATTTCCATCCATTACGTGGACAGAGCACTCAATGAGGTCTGGTTTTTGGTTGCTATGGTAGGAGAGGGGACTTCTCGCTTGGGAAGCCTGCGAAGGGGCGATTTTCTTAACTGCATCATGCCTCTGGGCAATGGTTTTTCTCTTCCAGATTCTCCTCAAGAGCGTGTGCTGCTCATTGGAGGAGGTGTGGGTGTAGCCCCCCTTCTTTTCTTGGGTGCCCAACTGCGGCAAATGGGGTGCGAACCAACCTTTTTGTTAGGAGCCAGGAAGGCCTCCGATTTGGTAGAACTTGATCTCTTCCGGTCGCAGGGCCGTGTCCTGCTCACCACAGAAGACGGGTCGGTGGGCGAAAAAGGATTTGTCACAGGGCATTCGGTCCTGGCTTCGGAGAAGTTCGACCGCATCTGTACCTGTGGTCCGAAGCCCATGATGATGGCTGTGGCCAAAATGGCTGCAGCCCGGGGGATCGCTTGCGAAGTGTCCCTTGAAAATATGATGGCATGTGGTTTGGGTGCATGCCTCTGTTGTGTGGAACCCACCAAGAAGGGTAATATATGTGTGTGCAAAGAAGGTCCTGTGTTAAATATTAATCAATTGCTATGGCCCATCTGAATGTAAAGATAAATGATATTGTTCTGAAGAATCCTGTGATGACTGCTTCAGGAACCTTCGGATATGGTCTTGAGTTTGCTGATTTCATCAATCTGAACGATCTTGGCGGCATCATCGTCAAGGGCACCACCTTGCATCCCCGTGAGGGAAATGACTATCCCAGAATGGCAGAGACTGCCATGGGGATGCTCAACTGCGTGGGGCTGCAAAACAAAGGTGTTGATTATTTCTGCTCCCATATTTATCCCCAGATAAGCGGGCTGGACACTCATGTCATCGTCAATGTGAGCGGATCCTCACCCGAAGATTATGCGGAGTGTGCATCCCGTATTGATGCCCTTGAGCGTATCCCGGCCATTGAACTCAACATCTCTTGTCCCAATGTGCGGCAGGGTGGCATGGCGTTCGGCGTGACGACGGAGGGTGCGGCGTCTGTTGTCAGGGCGGTGCGTGCGCGCTATCATAAGACGCTCATCGTGAAACTCTCGCCCAATGTCACCGACATTGCAGACATTGCCAGGGCATGCGAGGCAGAAGGTGCCGACAGCGTCTCGCTCATCAACACCCTCATGGGAATGGCGGTGGATATCGAGAGGCGCCGTCCCCTGCTCAGCATCGGCACAGGAGGCCTCAGCGGCCCCGCTGTGAAGCCTGTCGCCCTGCGCATGGTGTGGCAGGTCGCCAAGGCCGTCAAAATCCCTGTGGTGGGCTTAGGAGGCATCGCCAGTGCGACGGATGCCATAGAGTTCCTCATGGTGGGGGCCACGGCTGTAGAAGTGGGTACGGCCAATTTCCTTGACCCTGCCATAACCGTGAAGATCCGGGACGGCATCAACGACTGGTTGGACTGTCACGGCATCAAGGATGTAAACGACATTATCGGAGTGATCAAGTAGAGAAGGAATTCGAACCAACATTTCAATCAAAAGGACAAAGGGACAAAAATTTGAGGGCAGCAATCGCTGCCCTCAACCAACACAAAAACTAAACTAGACTTAACTAAACTAATGGGGATTTTCGCAAACCCCAATTAATCGATTGCAAACTTATAAATTTAATTGTATTTTGCTTTCGTTTTGTTGTAAAATCTATTGTTTTTTTGGGAATATTAACAAATAGAGGGTGTGATAAATTTCACAACCTGACTGTTCTGGACATCAGCACATGGTCGAGTATCACCATTGCCGCCATCGCTTCCACGATGGGGACGGCACGGGGAACTACACAAGGGTCGTGTCGGCCGTGTGCCTTGAAGGTGGTGGGTTGCCCTTCCATATCGATGGTGGTCTGTTCCTGAAGAATCGTGGCGACGGGTTTGAAGGCCACCCTAAAATAAATGTCCTCTCCGTTGCTCACACCGCCCTGGATACCGCCGCTGTGGTTGGTGGCAGTGCCAATCCCGCCTTCCTTGTTGACAAACACGTCATTGAGTTCACTGCCCTTCCGGGAAGCACAGGCAAAGCCTTCTCCATACTCAAAGCCTTTTGCGGCATTGATGCTGAGCATGGCGCTTCCGAGCGCTGCGTGCAGTTTTCCAAACTCTGGTTCGCCGACACCGGCAGGACAGCCTGTCACCACGCAGGTGATGACACCACCGATGGTGTCGCCCTCGTTTTTCACTTGCAGGATGAGCGATGCCATCTTCTCGGCTACGTTCGCGTCGGGACACCGAACGGCATTGAGTTCTGTGTTCCGCAAGTCGTAGAGCCGGTAGTCGTTGTCAAGGGCAATGTCACCTACCTGTGAAGTGTAGGCATGCACGCAGATGCCCATTTGTTGGAGCACCATTTTTGCGAATGCCCCACCTACGCATCGGCTAATGGTTGTTCGCGCCGATGTACGGCCACCTCCCCGATGGTCGCGAATACCATATTTCTGCTGGAAGGTATAGTCGGCATGAGAGGGTCTGAACAGCCCCCTGAGGCTTTCGTAGTCCTGTGAGTGGTGGTTGGTGTTGCGCACCAGGAACCCTATGGGGGCGCCTGTCGTCTTGCCTTCAAAGATTCCGCTGAGCAGTTCCACGCGGTCTGCCTCGTTACGGGAGGTGGTCAGTTTGCTCTGTCCTGGGCGCCGCCTGTCAAGTTCGTCTTGTATGAAACGAATGTCTACGTCAACGCCAGCCGGCATGCCGTCGATGACGCCACCCACTCCCTCACCGTGGCTCTCGCCGAATGTTGTGAGGGTGAAAAGATGTCCGAAGGTGTTCCTCATCTTTTCTGTCCTTTTAGCAGTTGCCGCAACCGCCACCGCATCCGCTGCAGTCACCGCCTCCGCAGTCACCGCAGTCACCACCGCCGCATCCTCCGCAACCTTCGCCGCTGAGCATTCTGGCGAGTTGCTCCATCTCCTTGGCTGTGGCGGGCCTGTTCTCCAGTATCTCGCCTTTGAAGTTGAGATCCAGACCGGCATAGGGATGGTTGAGGTCGACAGTCACCTTGTCGGCAGTAATCTCCAGCACGCGGGCGTTGAATCGGTTGCCGTCGGCATTCATCAGGGGGATGATGGCATCCACATGGATGATTTTCTCGTCAAACTTCCCGTCGGGCATGAAGATCTTCTTGTCGAGGTCGACAATGTGTTCCTCGTCATAGTCGCCATAAGCCTCGTCCTTGGCGATGACAAAGTCAAAAGCCTCGCCCCGACTGAGTTCGGCAAGTTCCTTTTCAAACTTGGGAAGCGTCATTCCCATGCCGCTGATAAACCAGAAGGGTTTTCCTTCCTCTGTCTGCTCCAGCAGCATCCGCTCGCCTTCCACTTCGGCGAACAGGCTGTACGAGAGTACGATGTAATTGTTGTTGTCCATAATCAATAGTTGGTTGATTCCGCAAAGGTAGTGAAAAAAACTCTAAAGCAGAAGACAATGCAGAATGAATGTGATTATTCCTCCAAAGTTTCTGTCACCTCTTCCAACAAACTGATGATGGGAAGGTGCTGGGGACAGGCACCCTCGCACTGTCCGCACTGAATGCAGGCTGAGGCTTTCTCACCACCGGGACGCCATTTGTATTCATTGCGGGCCTCAGTCAGGTTGCCATACATTTTGTAAACGTTCATCACAGCGAAAATCTCCGGGATATGAATGTCCATGGGACAGCCAGGTGTGCAGTAGTGGCATGCGGTGCAGGCGATGCCGTCAAATTCTGACAATGCCTTGCGGGCGGCCTCCAGCACTTTTTGTTCCTCCTCATTGAGAGGTTGCAACTGGCGCATATACGACAGGTTGTCTTCCATCTGTTCCATGTTGGACATGCCGCTGAGCACCACCATCACGTTGGGCAGTGACGCGGTGAAGCGAATGGCCCAAGAAGCATAAGATGCATCGGGATTGGCCTGGTGCAGGATTTCCTTTACTTTTTGGGGCGGGTCTGCCAGTTTTCCTCCTTTCACAGGCTCCATTACGATGACGGGCTTCCCGTGCCGGGTGGCCACCTCATAACACTGGCGGGAGGCAATCAGAGGATCCTCCCAGTCGGAATAGTTGATTTGGAGTTGCACAAACTCAGTGTCAGGATGCTCGGTGAGCAGTTCGTCGAGTTGTTCGGGAGTGGAATGGAAGGAGAATCCATAATGGCGGATCAGACCTTCCTCCTTCAGTTTTCTCATGTAATCCCAAATGCCAAATTGATTGAACCTCTCCTTGTTCCCAGAGTCGATGCCGTGGAGCAGATAAAAGTCGAAATAGCCTGCCCCTGTGCGCTCAAGGCTTATTTTGATCTCGTTCTTGGCATCTTCTTCACTCTTGCAGGCAAACTCAGAGGCATTGAGTTTGTCGGCCAGATAATAACTCTCACGCGGATAACGATCGCAGAGCGCCGCCTTGGTGGCGGCTTCCGAGCCCTCATAGACAAAGGCTGTGTCGAAATACTTGCCACCTGCTTCGATGAAGGCATCCACCATGCTCTTGGTGTGTTCCACATCAATGTCTTTCGTTCCCTCCACTCTGGGCAGCCGCATCATGCCGAAACCCAATTTTATACAGTTTTCAATCAGTTTGTTTTCCATATCGAATGTGTTTTTTGCTACATGCCACGAAGATAAGAAAAAATCCCGCAACGGCCAAATTTTTGGGCCAAATACAAGCATTCTCGATGTGCTTATTTCAGATGATCAATTCTTATAATAAAAGTGGGCAGATAAAGTCTGCCCAAACATGCGTAAAAAAGGGGCGGACCCATCCGGTCCGCCCCTTGAAAGTGGTGATGCAGCCAAGGCTGCCAGTTCTTACATTTTTTTCATGATGGCGCCACCGGCCTGCAGAGCCTCCATGTTGAGGGGGATGAGTGAGTGGTGGCGCTCAGGGAGCGTCTTGCGCAGTGCTTTCTCCAGACCCTCAGATGTCACGACGGGACATACGTGGAGCAGTCCGCCGAGAACAATCATGTTGAAAATCTTGGCATTCTTCATCTCCGCTGCCTTGTCCATGGCGCTGATGCTGTACACCTCGATGTCCTTGCGCGTGGGCGGGTTGATGATGCCATAGTCGTCGTAGATGAGGATGCCGCCGGGTTTCACTTTCGGCTCAAACTTGTCGAGTGAGGGCTGGTTGAGCACGATGGCGATGTCGTAGCGGCTGAGGATGGGAGATGAGATGCGGTCGTCGCTGACGATGACGGTGACATTGGCGGTGCCGCCTCGCTGCTCAGGGCCGTAGGCGGGCATCCAGGTCACTTCCTTGCCTTCCATCAGTCCTGAGTAGGCGAGAATCTTGCCCATTGAGAGCACGCCTTGTCCGCCGAATCCTGATATGATGATTTCCTTTTTCATACTTTCTGATTTCAATTTTCAATCTTGAATTTTCAATCTTCAGTGGTGTCCTTCAGGTCGCCTTTGGGATAGAACTTGAACATATTCTCCTGCATCCATTCGTTGGCCTGCTTGGGAGTCAGTTTCCATCCGCTGTTGCAGGTGCTCACAAACTCGACGAGACAGGATCCTTTGCCTGCCATGGAAGCCTCGAAAGCCTTGCGCAGTGCTTTCTTCGCCTTGCGGATGGCAGCCACGTTCTCCACGCTCTGGCGGGTGACGTAGCAGGTGCCCTCGAGAGTGGCGGCAATCTCGGTTATCTTGAGCGGATAACCATGGAGTGCCGGCTCACGTCCGTAAGGACAGGTGGAGGTTTTCTGACCGAGCAGTGTGGTGGGGGCCATCTGTCCGCCTGTCATGCCGTAGATGGCATTGTTGATGAAGACGATGACGATGTTCTCACCGCGGTTGAGGGCGTGGATGGTCTCGCAGGTTCCGATGCAGGCCAGGTCGCCGTCGCCTTGGTAAGTGAATACGAGACGGTCGGGCCAGAGCCGCTTGATGCCTGTGGCTACGGCGGGAGCGCGTCCGTGGGCAGCCTCCTGCCAGTCGATGTCGATGTAGTTGTAGGCGAAAACGCCGCAGCCCACGGGTGAGATGCCGACGGTTTTCTCCTCCATGCCCATCTCCTCTACCACCTCAGCGATGAGTTTGTGCACCACGCCATGTGAGCAACCAGGGCAGTAGTGCATGGGAGTGTCGTTCAAAAGTGCCGGTTTCTGGTATACCAGGTTCTCCGGGCTGATTATGTCTTTTGCTTCCATCATTTCATCAGTTTGGTTTTCAATGCCTCCACAATCTCTTCCGGTTCAGGGACGATGCCGCCCAGACGACCGAATTGTTCTACCGGTACCTCGCCGTTGATGGCCAGGCGCACATCCTCCACCATCATGCCGGCGTTGATCTCGGCCACGAGCACACCCTTCTTGCCTTTCGCCAGGGCTGCCACTTCCTTGGACGGGAAGGGCCACACGGTGATGGGGCGCAGCAGTCCTACGCGGATGCCTTCGGCGCGGGCCAGTTCGATGGCTTTCTCAGAGATGCGTGCCGCGCTGCCGAATGACACGATGATATACTCGGCATCGTCGCACTGCATGGTTTCGTATCTCACTTCCTTATCCCGTATCTCCTGATATTTCTCCTGCAAGTGGATATTGCGGAGTTCCATGATCTCAGGTTTGAGTTCCAGTGATGTGATGACGTTGCGCTTGCGGTCACGTGTCTTGCCAGTAGAAGCCCAAGGGCATTGCTGGATGACCTCCTCGTCGGTGCGGCGGGGCTTGTAGGGCGGCAGCACGATTTTCTCCATCATCTGTCCGATGACACCGTCGCTCAGGATCATGGCGGGGTTGCGGTACTTGAAGGCAAGTTCAAAGGCGAGGTCAACGAAGTCGGCCATTTCCTGCACTGAGGAGGGAGCCAGCGTGATGACATAGTAGTCGCCGTTGCCGCCGCCTCTGGTGGCCTGGAAATAGTCGCTCTGTGAGGGTTGGATAGTTCCCAGTCCGGGACCGCCGCGCTGTACGTTGACAAACACGCCGGGGAGTTCGGCTCCTGCCAGGTAGGCGATGCCTTCCTGCATGAGGGCCACGCCGGGGCTTGATGATGAGGTGAGGGCGCGCTTGCCTGCACCGGCGGCGCCATAGACCATGTTGATGGATGCCACCTCGCTCTCAGCCTGCACCACCACCATACCGGTGGTTTCCCAGGGCTTGAGGGCACAGAGGGTCTCGATTACCTCACTCTGCGGGGTGATGGGATAGCCGAAATAACCGTCGGCTCCACAGCGGATAGCGGCATGGGCGATAGCCTCATTGCCTTTCATCAGTGTTACTTCTTGTTCAGCCATCTCTTAATCCTCCATTTTTTTGCGGTAGACAGTGATACATCCGTCGGGACATACGATGGCGCATGAGGCGCATCCGATGCAGTCATCGGGATGTGCGGGCTCAATGTAGGGGTAGCCCGACACATTGACTTTCTTGTCGGCAAGGGCGATGACATCCTTGGGGCAAGCCTCAATGCACAGGGAGCATCCCTTGCATCTGTTCGTGTTTACCACGATTTGACCTTTGATTTTTGCCATAATGCTTGTTGTTATCTAAGTGTTTGGATTTACAGTACCTGTTTCTTGGCTGTCAGTCATTCCATGTCCATGCCCTGTTATGGATTGTAATAATCCTTATGATAGAAACTGAGGATGTCGTCGAGCATCTCCTTGGCATGGACAGCCGGACTCTCCGGGTCGAGGGCGATGGCCTCCATGTAATGGTTGATGGCCTCCTGCCAATTGCCTTGGCGTCGGTATTCGTTGCCTTTTTTGTAGTACTCCTCTGCGGTCATTGGTAATATTCCTTTTTGGCTGCTGCGAGCGTGTTCTTCATCAGCGAGCAGATGGTCATGGGGCCTACGCCTCCGGGCACAGGGGTTATCATGGCGCATTTTTCTGCCACTTCGTCAAACTTCACGTCGCCGTTGAGACGGAATCCGCTCTTGCGGGTGGCATCGGGTACACGGGTGGTACCCACATCGATGACCACTGCTCCCTCCTTCACCATGTCGGCGGTGACGAAGTCGGGCTGTCCGATGGCGGCGATGAGGATGTCGGCATTGCGGCATTCCTCTTTCAGCGTGGCAGAGTGGCTGTGGCACACCGTCACGGTGGAGTCGCCGTAGTGTTTCTGCATCATCAGTTGGGCCATGGGTTTGCCCACGATGTTGCTGCGGCCGAGGATAACGCATTTCTTGCCGCTGGTGGTCACACCGTAGCGGCGCAGCAGGGTGAGAATGCCTAAGGGGGTGGCAGAGATGAAGCAGGGCAGACCGATGGCCATCCTTCCCACGTTGATGGGATGGAATCCGTCGACGTCCTTACGGTAGTCGATGGCCATGATGACTTTCTGCTCATCGATGTGGCGGGGCAGAGGCAGTTGCACGATGAATCCGTCGACATCGTCATCGGCATTGAGTTGTGCCACCTGCTCCAGCAGTTCTTCTTCAGTGATGTCATCCTCCATGCGGATGAGGGTAGACTTGAAACCGCAAGCCTCGCAGGCAATCACTTTGTTCTTCACATAAGTCTCCGATCCTCCGTCGTGTCCTACGAGGATGGCGGCCAGATGCGGACGTTTGCCGCCGCTGGCGACAATCTCTTTCACCTCATCGGCAATCTCTTGCTTGATGGCGGCTGCTGTGGCCTTTCCGTCAATTAGTGTCATTGGGCTTTGTTATTTGGGCATGTTGGGCATCTTGCCCCTCATGGCGTTCATCATCATGTTCATTTTCGAAGTGTTGGTCACCATCTGCATCATCTTGCGGGTTTGGTCAAACTGCTTGAGCAGTTTGTTTACCTCCTGGATGGTGGTGCCTGAACCACGGGCGATGCGCATGCGCCGGCTCTGGTTGAGGATCTGCGGGTTGGCCCGCTCTTTGGGTGTCATGCTCTGGATGATGGCTTCGATGCTCTTGAAGGCATCGTCGTCGATGTCGACATCCTTGATGGCCTTGCCCACGCCGGGAATCATCGAGGCGAGGTCCTTGAGGTTGCCCATCTTCTTGATCTGCTGGATCTGAGCCATGAAGTCGTCGAAGTCGAACTTGTTCTTCTTCAACTTGTCCATCATCTTCTTGGCTTCCTCCTCATCGTAGAGTGCCTGTGCGCGCTCCACGAGGCTCACCACGTCGCCCATGCCGAGGATACGGTCGGCCATGCGGGAGGGGTGGAAGGCGTCGATGGCCTCCATCTTCTCACCTGTGCCGATGAACTTGATAGGCTTGGTCACCACGGTGCGGATGGAGAGGGCTGCACCGCCGCGGGTGTCACCGTCGAGTTTGGTGAGCACCACGCCGTCGAAGTCGAGGCGGTCGTTGAAGGTCTTGGCGGTGTTGACAGCATCCTGACCGGTCATGGAGTCCACCACGAAGAGGGTCTCGTCGGGATTGACGGCTTTCTTGAGCGACTCAATCTCACGCATCATGTCCTCATCGATGGCCAGTCGGCCGGCGGTATCGATGATCACCACGTCATGGCCTTTCGACTTGGCCTCACGGATGGCATTGTTGGCAATGGCCACCACGTCCTTGTTGTCGGGCTCTGAATAGACAGGGATTCCAATTTGCTCTGCCACTACCTTGAGTTGCTCAATGGCGGCAGGACGGTAAACGTCGCAGGCTACCAACAGTGGGTTCTTGCGCTGCTTGGTCTTCAGCATGTTGGCAAGTTTGCCACTGAAAGTGGTCTTACCGGAGCCCTGCAAGCCCGACATGAGGATGATGGCAGGTCGGCTGCTGAGGTTGAGCCCAACGTTCTCACCGCCCATCAGTTCCACCATCTCATCGTGAACGAGTTTCACCATCAACTGACCTGGCTTCACAGCCGTCAGCACATTCATGCCCATGGCCTTGCGTTTCACCTCGTCAGTGAAAGACTTGGCAACTTTATAACTTACATCGGCTTCGATAAGGGCTTTGCGCACATCCTTGAGGGTCTGTGCCACATTGATCTCGGTGATTTTTCCCTCACCCTTGAGCATCTTGAACGAGCGTTCAAGTCTCTCGCTTAAATTCTCAAACATCTTCTAAAAACGTATCTTTTCTAAATATTTATTCACTCTCTTAAAATCAAGACAAAGGTAGATATTTTTCTCCAAATATCCATAACTACAGCAGTTTTTTTATAAATAGGTATAGAAAATCTAGAAAATCTAGAAAATCTAGATTATCTAGAATATCTAGAAAAAATCAATAAAATTTAGCCACCAGGGGCAGGTGGTCGCTGTTTCCCCCGTGATACCTCATGCCGATATAGGTGCGCCGCGGTTGCTGTCCGCCATATTTCTCATCCTCTTCGGTGAGGAAAGGGGTGTCCATGATGTGGCATTCAGCGAGTTTTTGTGCGAGGGTGTCGCTCACGAGGATATGGTCGAGGCTTCCCCATTTTCCACGGTGCTTGTAGGTGCCCCGTGCTCCGTGTTGTCCTTTTGCGTCGCGCGAAATATTGGTAAACTGATGGCGGTAAAGGCTGACGAGTGCGCTGTCGCCGGCATAGTCGTTGAAGTCGCCGGCAATGATGATGTGCGAGCCGCTGCCGGTCTGGCGGATGGAGTCGGTGGTAGCGATGATACGCTCCGCCACGCGCTGGCGGTAGGGGCGAGTGGCGTGCTCGCCACTGACTCGGCTGGGGGCGTGCACCACCATCACATGCAATGTGTCGCCCGTGGCGATGAGTCCGCTGGCATATAGGATATCGCGGGTAGCGTGTCTGCCTTCGGGAGGACTGACGGCGATGGAATGGTGGGAGAGCAGGCGGAAGGCAAATGGGGAGTAGAGCAGTGCCACGTCGATGCCGCGCTCATCGCCCGACTGTGTCATCACATATTCGTAACCGGCATTGCGCAGCAGGGAGCGGCGGGTGAGGTCGAGCATCACCGAGTCATTTTCTACCTCTGTCAGTGCCACGAGGTCGGGCAGCGTCCATTCCTCTCCCTCACCGCCGCAGGAGATGATGGTGCGTGCGATGCTGTTCTGCTTCGACCAGTAGCGCCGGTTGTCCCATTTCCTCGTGGCTTCCGGCAGATATTCATAGTCGTTCTTTCCCTCATCGTGACGGCAGTCGAAGAGGTTCTCGCAGTTGAACTCCACAAAGGTGAGCCATGAGGTAAGCAGCAGAGAGATGAGCATGAGTGGTTATTGATGCCTTTCAATCACGCAAGTATGTGTTTTTTTCTCCTTGTCATAGTTGATGCCCACAAGCAGGAGGTTATCAGCATGTTGTGCCACTTTGGCGGGGTATTGCTTGTGCTTGATTTGTTCAATCGCCGAGTCTGCATCCTTGTCGTATTTCAGTTCCAGTACGATGGCAGGCGAGTCGATATTTTTTCTGGGAATAAGAACCAAGTCGGCAAATCCCTTTCCTGAGGCCATCTCGCGGTGGAAGACATAGTTGTTGCGGGCATAGTAGTAGGCAAGTGAGAGTACACATGCCAATGAGTTCTCATTGTTGTACGACAGGATGCTCGTGTTTTCATCATGGGCGGCATCCACGCCACGTGCCACTGCCTCGCAGTCACCATTGAGGGTATCCTTTAATAATTGCTTCGACTTCTGGATAGCATCGGTGACGGGTTGCCAGTTGTTCGCATTCACAGCATTCACCATTTCTCCGGCCACTTCTCTGTTGGGGATGTAGCACTCCTGTTCATAGCGGTCATATGAGAGATAGCCGAGGTGGATGAGCACGGTCAGTACATCATCGCGACTCCGTATGACCGACATGTCGTTTTGGAAGCCTGTGGGATTGACTGGGCACCTGCCTCCAGCAAGCATCTTGATAATATCGTCCTTCAGACCCTCAAAATTCATTTGGATATAATTTGCCACGGCATCGAAGGCCCCTGTGTTTGCCCAATAACTTGCGCACCAATTGTTGTCAACAGCCTGCATCACAGAGTTGGGGTTGAACATCGATGGTTCACTGCCTATTTGGTAACCGTCATACCATTTCTCCAGATCGTCGAAGTCCATGCGGTGCTTTGCTGATAGTTCCCTCACTTCGTCTTTGGTGAAGCCAAAATAACAGGCCATTTTACGTGGGGTCACCATCGAGTATTCAATGAAGTTGTTGAGTGCCGACTCCGTTTTGTATTTCTTGATAGGTAAGATTCCGGTCATGTACACCCCAGCGAATACGTTGGCAGCGTTCACTCCCTTAAACATCCTGCGGAGCCAGTTCACATAGCGGTCCATGGCTGTAGTGCCAGCCTTGAACTCGCGGCAGATAGCATCCCATTCATCGATGATGAATATAAAGCGCTCATTTGTAGCAGTCGCAATGCGTATGAGGCAACCCATCAGATCATCAGTATCACGTACTGCTATATCAGGATAGGCCTCAAGAATGTCTGCTTTCAGTTCTGCTTCTATGATGCCTACAATGTCATCATCGTGGAAACGGGTGGTAAACTCGGTCAAGTCAAGGTAAATGACAGGGTATTTGTTGAGGTGTTCCTCAAAAGACGGGTCTTTGGCTATCTCCAAGTCGGTAAACAATTCGCGGGAGTTGACGGAGTGGTCGTAGTAGGCGCAGAGCATTTTTGCAGCCATCGACTTGCCGAAACGGCGGCAACGTGTGACACAACTGAAACACCATTCCGACGAGAGTGTGTCGTTGACGATGGCGATAAGTTTGGATTTGTCAATATATTCCCGTTTGCGGATTCGTCTGAAAGCCTCATTTCCGAGATTGATATATGTTCCCATATCGATGCTGGTTAGTGAATGACGATGCGAAGATAAACATTTTTCTCCAAACGGCAAAATGGCAAAACAAAAAATCCCTGAGCATCAGGGCTCAGGGATTTTTATCTATGTGATGGAATACCAATTACATTCCTCTGTCAAAATGATCCCAAACGTGAAGGTTGGCATCGGCTTCATGGGTGCCATCGTCCACACCGCCATAACCTTTGAAGGTGTCGTCCAAACCTTCATCAAGATTCATACGTACTTGATCTGTTACTGAATCAGCAAGAATATTTGTTGTAAATGTGCCCAGCAACTCACAACTGGGGGCTGTATATATCTTTTTCATAACTTTGGTGTCTTTTGGTTATTTAATAATCACTTTTTTACCATTCACGATATACATACCCGGCTTCATGCTGTTTAGGTCACTGGTGGTACCCATCTTAATGCCGCTTACAGAATATACGTCATCGTTGCCCACGTATCTGGTTGAAATTCCCTCAATGTAAGTTGGCGTATCGTTAATCATAATACCAACATTGGCACCTTGAGAAATTGACTTATTACTCAGATTCTCAGATAGTTCAAAGTATGCTCTGAATGCTTTAATGGAACTTTGGCCTGTGCTGTAATAGAACTTGTTACCACTGATGAAGAGACAACCGTCCGGAACTAAACCGGCTGCAAGCACACCTCTGAAATAACTGGTCCCCTTGCCTCTGACATTCTTACTGAAATCTATATTAAACTCAGAAATTGGTGTGTATTTTTTAGTACTTTCATTATATTCACCGAGATATTTTTGATTTACAGTAAAGTCTGAAATATCTTTGCTCGTTTTTACCAAGAATGGCTTTCTTGTGTCAAATGTTTCGCTGTCATATTCAGGGTCAAGAGTATAGAAATACAAATCTAACTGATCATTTGTTTTGTTATAAGTCCAAGGTGTTGAATTAGAAACTTGTTCTGTATCCCAAGCGGCAAAAACAGCATCATCTCCAAATGCTTCATAAAGTTCATCAAAAGTCAGTTTGAATGGCAGACACATCGTTGACCATGTATTAGCCTTGATAGTGCGCTCCACAATGAAATCCTCTGGGTAAGTTCCTTCATCTAAGATTCTCTCCTTGAGAACATCTGTTTCTTTACCATTAATATCTGTTTCTGTTACTGTATAATACTCTTTATATATGTAACTGTAGTTATCCTCAGGCAATTCTGTGGCAGTGTCTTTAAGAATTCTGGGATGAGGAGCCTCAACTGTGACTTTGAATCCGGGCTTGGTTGGTTCATAATTAGTACCGCCAGCACTCAAATCTATCTCTGTGATGGTGATAGGATACTCTCTCTCAGCCATGTCTTCGTCAGCACGGAAATAAACCTTGGCCAATTCATATTCTCCCTTATTGAATGACACTCCTCCCATGTTGATAAACATGAATGTTGCAGGAATATCAACATTGTTTCCATCTTCCGTGGGGAACATGGGATTACTGATTCCAGTTAAAGAGGCATCTGCTGTGGCTGAGTCAAAATGAAGACCTTTAGGCATCATGAATTTGAAACTTAAACCATCGTAACTTCTCTCATTAAATGTACAATTAATAGTGATGTAGCCAAATCCGCCTTGCTGGATGACAAGATCTCCAATGGTCACACCATCGTTTGTGCTTTCTGCCTTGACCACATTCATGCAGCCAAGCAGTGCCAATGCTAATAGTAGAATTTTTTGTTTCATATGATAAGATTTTGTTAATAATCAGTTGACCTCATAGATTGCTCGACTTGATGCAAATTGGTTGTTAAACCATGCATTTATTGGGGCATAAATTGCCCCTGACTTTTTGCCACGTTGCAAATATAATCAAAAAAATGGAATCACAACACTTTTTTGCTTTTTTTTTTATCTTTTGCTCTTTTTTTTAAAGAAAAGAGGCCTTTGGAGGGATTCCTCAGGCCTTATTTCCTTTGTGTAACGTATGTAATCAGGCTAAACCCGCTCCGATGTAAAGTCTATCCTCGGGCGACGTTGTTGCGGATTTTGGTGAGGTAGGATTTCATGCCATCGGCATCCTTGGTGTCGATAATGTGAAGCAGTTCCTTGAGTTCGTCGCGGATCTGCGACACCTGGTCATGTGTGTATGGATTGAAGAGGATTTCCTGCAGGAGGTAGTCATCCTCGTTGAGCACGCCCTTGGCGATGCGCATGTGGCGTTTGAAGGTGGTTCCCGGCGCGTCCTGATGCTTCATCACGGCAGCGAAGACAAAGGTGCTGACGAAAGGGATGCTCAGTGAGTAGGCCACGGTGCGGTCGTGCTCATCGAAGGTGTACTCATAGATGTTGAGTCCCAGGCGGCTGTAGAGGTCTTTGAAGAAAATGCGTCCCATATAGTCGCCCTCACTGATGATGATGGCGTTTTCTTCGCTGAGTTGCTGAAGGTTGGCAAAAGTGGGGCCGAACATGGGGTGCGTCGACACATACCTGTGGCCGCACTGTTCGTAGTACTCATGCAGACCTGTCTTCACCGATGCAATGTCGCTGATGATGCAGTCGGCGGGCAGGTGGGGCAGCACCTCGTTGAAGGCGGGAATGGTGTATTTCACTGTCACGGCGTTGATGACCAGTTCTGGTTGGAACTCATCAATCTCCTCTGCCGTGGTGAAACGTTGCGTGTTGTAGGTGAACCGCATGCGGCGGGGGTCTTTCTCATAGACGGCCATCTCATGGTCAAAGCTCAGCAGATCGAGGAAGAAACTTCCCATCTTGCCTGCTCCCAGGACTAATATTCTCATTGGTTGATGATCTCCATTTGTTGTCTTACACTTTCCTCATGTACACTCTCAAACACTTTCTTCACAAACTCGGCATCCATGCCGCAGAGTGAGCCCTGTGCGCCGCGCTTGTCGAGTATCTCACCATAACGGGTAGGCTGAAGCACGGTCATGTTGTGCTCTTTCTTATACTGTCCGATTTCGCGGCAGACGCGCATACGTTTGGCCAGCAGGTTCATCAGTTGGTTGTCAAGTTCATCGATCTGCTGACGCAGTTCGTGGATGCCCTCTGTGGTGACCTTCTCATCGCGGATGACGAGGAGCGAGAGAATGTAGTCGAGCACATCGGGCGTGACCTGCTGTTTGGCATCGCTCCAGGCGGCATCGGGGTCGCAGTGTGCTTCCACGAGGAGACCGTCGAAGCCGAGGTCCATCGATTGCTGGCAGAGAGGGGCGATGAGTTCGCGGCGCCCACCGATGTGGCTGGGGTCACAGATGATGGGCATCGACGGGATGCGGCGACGGAGTTCAATGGGAATCTGCCACATCGGCAGGTTGCGGTAGATCTTCTTGTCGTAACTGGAGAAGCCACGGTGTACGGCCGCCATGCGGGTGATGCCCGACTGGTTGATGCGCTCGATGGCACCGATCCACAGTTCCAGGTCAGGGTTGACGGGGTTTTTCACCAGCACAGGCACATCCGTACCTTTCAAAGCATCAGCCAAGGCCTGCACGGCAAAAGGGTTGGCGGTGGTGCGGGCACCGATCCACAGGATGTCGATGCCGTATTTCAGTGCCAGTTCCACATGCTCTGGTGTTGCCACCTCGGTAGCGATGAGCATGCCGGTCTCCTGCTTGACGCGTTGGAGCCAGGGCAGGGCTATCTCACCGTTGCCTTCAAAGCCACCGGGTTTGGTGCGGGGCTTCCATACGCCGGCACGAAACATGTGGCAGCCCTTGCGGGCCAACTGCAGGGCGGTTTCCATTACTTGCTCCTCGGTCTCTGCCGAACAGGGTCCGGCGATGACTACGGGGCGTTCGTTGTCGCTGGGTAGATTCAGGGGGCGGAGTTGTAGTTCCATGTCTTTTTTCTTTATGGGGTAGATACTGGATATACTGGATATTCTAGGGGCTCTAGATATTCTAGATATTCTAGATTTTCTAGATTTTCTAGGGTTTCCTAGGGTTTCCTAGGGCTCCTGGGATTTGTTGATTATTTTATAGTTTTCTTGATTCTCTCGAGAGCCTCGCGCATCTTGTCATCTTTGGCGCAGAGGGAGATGCGGATGTAGCGCTGGCCGTTGCTGCCGAAGATGAAGCCTGGAGTGATGAACACCCTCGACTCATGGAGCACGCGCTCGGTGAGTTCCTCGGCATCCGCGTAATGCTCAGGTATCTTACCCCAAAGGAACATTCCTACCTGCGAGGGGTCGAAGGAGCAGCCCAAAGTGCGCATGATTTCTTCTGCGATGACACGCCGGCGGCCGTATGTCTCGATATTGGCCTCGCGGTGCCATGCCGCATCGTTGGCATAGGCCTCAGCAGCAGCCAGTTGGATACCCCGGAAAGTGCCACTGTCGATGTTGCTCTTCACTTTGAGGATCCAGGAGATGAAGGTGGCATTGGTGGCGCAGAGGCCGACACGCCAACCGGGCATGTTGTGGCTCTTGCTCATTGAATTGAACTCGATGCAGCAGTCGCGGGCACCTTCAACCTGCAGGAGGGAGAGGGGATGCTCATTGAGGATGAACGAGTAGGGATTGTCGTTCACCACGACGATGCCGTGGCGCTGGGCGAAACTCACGAGCCGCTCGTAGGTCTCCATCCGTGCATTGCCGCCAGTAGGCATGTTGGGATAGTTGGTCCACATCAGGCGGATACCGCTGAGGTCCATGTGCTCCAACTCGTCAAAGTCGGGCTGCCACCCATTGTCCTCGCGCAGGTTGTAGTTGACGATGCGGGCTCCAAGTATTTTGCTCAGTGAGGTGTAGGTAGGATAGCCAGGGTTGGGCACAAGCACACCATCGCCCGGATTGACAAAGGCGAGGGTCACATGCAGGATGCCTTCCTTGCTGCCGATGAGAGGAAGCACTTCGCTGGCGGGGTCGAGGGTGACGCCATACCATCTCTTGTAGAACGCCGCCATCGCACCGCGCAGTTCGGGAGTGCCCATCGTCGGTTGGTATCCGTGGCTGTCGGGACGTTGTGCCACCTCGCACAGACGGCTGATGGTCTGGGGGGAGGGAGGCATATCGGGACTGCCGATGGCAAGGCTGATGATGTCGTGCCCTTCGGCGTTGAGCCTTGCCACCTCCTTGAGTTTGCGGCTGAAATAGTATTCCTGCACAAGGCTGAGCCGGTCGGCAGGTTGTACCCTAATTGGTCTGTCTTCCATTTCTGTATTCTCCTAATATTTTAAGTTCCTTGGTCAGCGGGGTGATGGCGTCGATGCTCTGGCGGTAGCGGATGAGGTCGTTGTATGTCACATCGACGTAGAACAGATATTCCCATTCGTGTCCGATGATGGGCAGCGACTGTATCTTGGTGAGATTGATGCTGTAGAAAGAAAGGATGGTGAGCACCTTTGAAAGCGCCCCTTCCTCATGAGGGAGTGAGAAGACAAGGCTTGACTTGTCGGTCTGGTTGAGCGGACGGAGGAAGTCGGCCTTGCGGGGGTCGCACACCACGAGGAAACGAGTGAAGTTGTGCTTGTTGTCCTCGATAGAGTCCTCGAGGATTTTCATGCCGTGCAGTTGGGCGGCCTCCGCGCTGCAGATGGCAGCCTTGCCATGCAACTGATGGTTCATGATGTTCTCTGCGGCTCCGGCGGTGTCCTCTGTCTCCACAGCCTTGAGTGACGGGTGCTGGGCGAGGAAACCGCGGCACTGCATCAGGGCCACAGGATGGGAATGCACCTCGTCGATGGTGTCCCAATCGTCATCGGGAAGACAGCAGATGCAGTGGCGGATATGGAGTTTGTGCTCGCCCACCACGGTGGTGCCTGAGTCGCGAAGCAACTCATAGTTGTGCAACAGACTGCCTGCGATCGTGTTCTCGATGGCGGTCATGCCGATGATGGTGGGGTCACGCCGGATGCAGTCGTATACCTCCTCGAATGTGGCGCAGCAGATGATCTGCACCTGCTCTCCCTCAAAATACAGGTGAGCAGCGATGTCGTGAAACGACCCGGTCTGTCCCTGAATGGCTATTCTTCTCATAATGCTCCTCGCTTTTGTTCTCCTTATATTATATATAAAAAAACCGCCTCATGTCGTGAAGCGGGATATTGTCGTCAGCACTCGGCCTTGATTCTTCATTTTAAGTTGAACTCTATACGCAACTTCCCGCTTCGCAATGGCTTGCAAAGTAAAAATAGAAGTAATAATATGCGTTCAAACCTTTCATTTTATCACTTTTTTATTGCTTTCGGCTGCAAAGTTACATATTTTTGCCGAATCACCAAAACATTTCGTCAGTTTTTCATTCATATCTTTTGAGGGAATCAATGCCTTCTTGTGCCTCATGGCAATAGGGGTTGACCTCGAGGGCTCTCTCATAACAGGAGATGGCTTCGCCGACACGCTGCTGCCGCAGAAAGAGGCTGGCTCTGAACAGCAGCACTTCCTCTGCGTCGGGTGCCACTTCCGCCAGACGGCCGGCATCATCTGCAGCACCTTCGATGTCACCCTCATCCAGCAGCAACTGACCGCGTTCCAGGTTGGCTGCGGCAAAATTCTCATCGAGCATGAGGGTCTTGGTATACATGGCGATGGCATTCACCGTATCATGCTGACCGCGGGCAGCACGGGCATATAGAAACATAATCTCCGCATTGTCCTTGTCGATGAGCATGGCTTTCTCGCAACATTCGGCCATGAGTGTGTAGTTTTCCATGAGATATGCTACCTTGGCCATTGATGCGAGGATGTGGATATTGTCGGGCTGTGCCTCAGCGAGAATGGTGAGTTGTCCGTAGCCCTCTTGCAGTTGCTCGTTTTGGATGTATGCCTGCGACAGATAGTCGTGTGTCTCCAAGTCGTCTCTGATTTCGAGCGCCTTGCTGAAACATTTCACGGCATACGCATACTGACCGGTGCGAAGTGCACGCACACCATCGGTGCGCAGCACGTCGAAGTCACGTGCAGCCTCACGCATTTTTCTCTCCTCAGGTGTCTCTTCCTTACCGCCAAAAAGTGTCTTCAGAAAACCCATCGCCTGCACTATTTCATCATCAATTGCTCTGTCACTTCATTGGTGAGCACATCGGTGCGCAGCCACAGAGGCCATTTCACCCGTGTGTTCATGTAGGCCTCCCCCACTTTCTTCTGCCGCTCGAAGACAAACTTGGCATTGATGAAGCCCTCTTCGCCGTCTTTGCCCAAAATGTAGCAGAAAAGAGTCTGAGAATAACCCGTCACAGCACCGTTGGTCTCCACAGTCTGTGTTTCCCAGTCAGTCTGAGGTATGACGCAATAGCGGATCTTCACTTCGGGATATTTGGCGACAAATTCTTTCCGGCACATCTCACGAAGGTCGTCGCAGTCCTCACCTTTATATATATTGGTGTCATAGATGTTCATATAATACCTTCCCTTGACGCGACGCAGACCGCTGCTTTCAGAACTGAGGTCATTGCTCACTTTGTCGGCAACCTTGTCAAGGGACTTTTTGGTCTTTTTCCAAAAATTGCCCACACGTTCTTTCAGCGGACCATTGCCCGTGTCCTTCTTGGTCACTTGTGCTTCCGACGGATGGCAGACAAGCAGCAGCACCAAGACCATCCATAGAATTCTTTTTATTTCCATTTTCTTAGTTTTTTAGTTGATAGTGAAAAAATGACTTATTTCTCCAACAGACCATCAAAACGATCCTTGTATGGATGCAAAAATACGATTATTCTGTTGAAGTGGTGCAAACGTAAGGTTTTTTTAAGATTTTATTTTGCTCTTCGCATACCTTTGAAGAATTTTCATTATATTTGCAGTGTTTACGCAAAGATCGACAGATTATGAAAACAAGGAGTGATGTGTTCCAAATAGAGAATGAACTGGCATGGGAAAACCCTGCGCCAGGCATACAGCGCCAGATCATGGCATACGACGGCCAGTTGATGATGGTGAAAGTGAAGTTTGAGACAGGTGCCATCGGCACGCCGCATACCCATTACCACACACAAGGCACCTATGTGGCCAGTGGCAAATTTGAACTTACCATCGGCAGTGAGAAAAGAGTGCTGGGAGCCGGCGACGGCTACTATGTGGCTCCTGATGTGCCCCATGGATGTGTTTGCCTCGAGGCAGGGGTGCTCATCGATACGTTCAGTCCTATGCGCCAGGACTTCCTGGCCAATCGCTGACGTGACTATATCCACCTTTTCCAACAATTATTTCAAAAAACGTGAGTGATGAGACGACTTCTGACCATAATCACATTGCTGCTCATCGGGATGGGTGCCAGGGCTGATGACCGTGAGGTGAGGCAGGCAATGCACAGAGCAACGCAGTATATGATGGAAGAGGTATCAACGGGCGGTGGCTTTGTGTGGAACTATCTTCCTGATTTCTCACGGCAATGGGGCGAATTGGAAGCCCGAAAGTCCATGGTGTGGCTGCAGTCGCCAGGCACGCCTGATATGGGACAGGTGCTGCTGGATGCCTATCACGCCACAGGTGATGAATACTATTATGACTGCTCACGGCGGGTGGCCATGTGCATCATAGGCGGACAGTTGCCATGTGGCGGATGGAACTACATGTTTGACCTTGCCGGCGAGGATTCCCTGCGCGAATGGTATGCAACTATCGGAAAACAGGCATGGAGACTGGAGGAGTTTCAGCATTATTATGGCAATGCCACTTTCGACGATGAGGCGACGAAACACTGCGCGGAATTTCTGTTGCGTATCTACCTTGAGAAACGGGATGAGACGCTGCTGGCACCGCTGCGTCGGGCTGTCGATTTCTTTGTCAAGAGTCAGTATGCCAATGGAGGGTGGCCACAGCGCTTCCCACTGATGAACGACCATCCTTTTAAGGGAAAAGCCGATTATTCCCCGTTTGTCACTCTCAACGACAATGTGATGGCCAGCAATATTGATTTCCTTGTACAATGCTACACTCAGTTGGGGATGGCTGAACTGCGCGAACCCATTCTGAAAGCCATGCATCTGATGCGCGACTTGCAACAGCCGGCACCTTTGGCTGGGTGGGCCGACCAGTATGATGCCGACAATCTCAAGCCGGCGCATGCTCGCTCTTACGAACCACGTTCGGTCAATACCGGCACCACGGTGAACGCGTTTTTCAAGATGATAGAATACTATCGCCTCACCGGCGACCCCTCCTTCCTTGAGGGACTGCCTGCTGCCATTGAGTTTCTTGAGAGCCTGCGGATGTCCCCGGATCAGGCCGCTACGTTGCGTCGCACTCCCCTACAGTCCGATGAGATTCTCATACCGCGCTTCATCGACCCCGACACGCGATGTCCTATGTTTGTCCACAGAAAAGGGTCGAACGTCATCAATGGCACCTATTATACGGATGAACTGACCAATAGTACAATCACCCATTACAGTTCGTTTGTTACCGTCAGCCCCAGTCGGTTGCGACAGGCGCTGAAGGAGGTGAAAGCATTGCAGCAGAAAGACTTGGAGCGCAACTCACCGCTGTTGCTCTGTGGAAAGATGAAACCCAGGCCTTATCACTACCAAGAAAGGAGAGAACTTCGTCCAGGCCTGCCGTTGCCTACCGCTGATGAGGTGGTGGCAGCCTTGGATGCCAAGGGAAGATGGCTGGTGCCGCTCCGCCAAGTGTCCAATCCATTCATTCCGCTGCCAGGAAACATGGATAAGGAGAGCGATATGACCACATACGCCCAAACGATGGTGGGTGATGCCTATGACACCTCGCCCTATGAGAACCGTGATGTGAAGGGCATCTCCACACAGGCCTACATCCAGAACATGACGATCCTTCTCAGAAGTTTGGTTCCGCCACCGCACACAGCCTCAGGACTCCGTCCCGACCGTTTTGAATCTATGGTGGATGGCAGGCAGACCCAACTCTATACCCTCACCAACAATGGCATGGAGGCATGCGTCACCAATTATGGAGCAAGGCTTGTCTCACTGATGGTTCCCGACAAAAATGGCGTTGCAGGAGACGTGGTGCAGGGCTTTGACAATATTGAGGATTATCACTTGCTGAAAAACAATTTCGGAAGCATCGTGGGCCGTTATGCCGGGCGCATCAAGGGGGCTCGCTTCACTCTTGACGGGAAGACCTATGACCTGCAAGGGGCTGGCAAAGGCAATATCTCACATGGAGGATATCCTGGCTTTGCAGACAAAGTCTGGGAGGTGGAGGAGGTGAGCGACACCACGCTCAGATTGCGATATGTTTCTCCTGATGGTGAGAACGGATTCCCGGGAACACTCACCACCCATGTGACGTACAGGCTGACAAAGACCCATGCTTTGGAAGTGGAGTATGAGGCTGATACCGACCGACCCACTGTGGTCAACCTCTCCAACCATACGTTTTTCAACTTGGCGGGTGACACGGCAAAGACGGTACTCGACCACATGCTTTACGTCGATTCCAAGTATATCGCCTCTTACGACAAACAGAAAAACGTGGATGGGCAGATGATGAGGGTGCGCAATACACCATTTGATTTCACCAAATCGAAAATCATTGGCAGCGACATCGAGATTTACGATGAGCAGATGAGCATCACAAAAGGCTACGACCACGCCTTCATTCTCAGACATGCTGGAAGCATGAAACGACCGGCAGCGGTTTTGCAGGATGGGAAGAGCGGACGCATGCTGTCGGTTTTCACTGACCAACCGGCAGTGCTGGTGTATACCGCCAACGGACTCAACGGGAGTTTGGTGGGAAAGAAGGGCGTCGCTTATCAGAGGCAGTCTGCCGTCTGCCTGGAAACGATGCATTTGGCTGACAGCCCCAACCAAAAGGCATTCCCGTCCACCGTGCTCCGGCCAGGTGAGAAATACAATTCAAAGACAATCTTCCAGTTTGGCTTGGTGCCGCACAAGAAGCGTGACCTGACGAGCAGCATCCTTCTCTATGGAGGAGCCGCCAGCCTTACAGGTCTTGGTGTGTTTGGTGTTGTCTCGCTGATCAAATAAACCCAGACTCAAAAAAGGTTAAATTTTTTGTGTTTACGGTGTATTTCGATATCTTTGCACGCATGAGGATAAAGTGTCTTTTCTTGTTGGCAGCGATGACTGCATGTTTGTCGGCACAGGCACAGGAGGTGCTGGTGAGCACGGTATCAGAGACGGAGACTCCGGCAACCGACTCTTTGGCTGCCGATACCTACTCAACGGGCATCATACGGCAATATGCTCCCATGGATTACTCCATGCCGTATTACGATTCGTCACTGTCTGCCAACGACTCGCTCCACCTGCCTCTGCTGACCTATGACGGACAGGTGCTTCCCATCACCCGTTTCCCCTTCTACCATTATGGATGGGGAGGTTTTGGTACGTGGGATTTGCACAGGGGACTCAATGCCAGCCTGAGTGCCTCCGTATTTGCACAGTTTGGCAAGAACGCATACCATGGAGCCGGATTTGCACAAAGTTTTTCTGCCATGTATGCCACTCCTCTCACGCCGAAACTGTCGCTCGCCGTGGGAGGATATATAAATAATGTATATTGGAGCCGTGCACCTATGCGCGATGCTGGATTGTCTGCCGTACTGGGTTATCGGATAGATGACCACTGGGAGGCATATCTCTATGGGCAGAAATCATTGGTGGAAAACCGGCACATGCCCTTGCCGCTGTATAGCATGGGATACTTGGGCGACAGGATAGGTGCTGCCGTGATCTATCATGTCAACCCGTCATTCAGCATAGGAGTGTCTATGGAGCATAACAGCGGTCCCAAAGGTGATGACTTTGAGCGCACCTACATGCAGCATGCCCGCTGAAAAAGAAACATTCAATTATTTCATCCGTTGGAGGGTCTCCTTGGCATACTCATCTCCCATGATGGCTGCTTTGTTGACCCATGATCGGCCTGTGTCTTTGCTGCGCTTCACGCCATAGCCATAATAATAGCAGATGCCGAGGCCGGTCATGGCAGGTGTGTGACCCTGAAGGGCGGCCTTCTCCATCCATGAGAAAGCCTCCTCATAATTCTTCTCTATACCCATTCCGTTGAAATACATGTTCCCTATATTGTATTGGGCTTCGATGTTTCCTTGCTGCGCGGCTTTCATATACCACTCAGCCGCCAACTCATAGTCCTGAGGCACATACTTTCCGCTGTCGTAATGCCGGCCAAGGGCAAGTTGTGCCGGTGCATACCCTTTATCAGCAGCCTTGTGGTAATAATTGAGCGCCGTTTCCATGTCCTGATCGATGCCATCACCCTGAGCGTATAGTTTGCCCAACTCATACTGAGAACGTATGTCGCCGGCATCGGCCAACTGGCGGAAAAAGATGGCGGCCTGCTTGGGGTTGCGGTCCACACCCTCACCATTGAGGTAACTGTAAGCCAAACTGCTGATGGCATTGGGGTTGCCTTGGTTGGCGGCTTTCGTCCACCATTTCACCGCTTCCTTGTAGTCGAGGTCAACTCCCTTCATCCTCGCATAGCAAAGACCCAGGTTGAACTGTGCGCCGGCATAACCCTTGTCGGCGGCCTTGCGATACCATTCAGCGGCTTTGGCGTAGTTCTTGTCAAATCCATCGTCACCCACGTCATAGCAGTGACCCAGACTGTTCATGGCCTGCAGATTGCCTTTCTCGGCGGCTTTGGTATACCATTTCACCGCTTCTTCCATGCTCTTCGTTACGCCATAGCCCTTCTCATAGCAGAATGCGAGGTTGAACTGTGCCTCGATGTTGCCTTTGTCTGCCGCTTTGCGAAACCACTGCGCTGCCTCGGTGAAATTGGACTTCACTCCTTTGCCTGAGAGCAGGCAGTTGCCGAGGGCAACCTGTGATTTCACATTGCCGGCATTGGCCTGTTTGCGCAGGTTGGCTACATCGGCGGCTGTCTGGGCCATGGCAGCCATGCTCAGCAGCACGCACGCCAGAGTGGTGATGATATTTTTATTGATCATGATGCTTGTCTTTTATTTCAGAGTGCAAAGGTAGTGCAAACCGAGAGAAACACAAAATGAATAACATTTTTTATCTATCATTCATATTTATAAGGAGAAGACTCTCAGTGTATAGGGAGGCAGGGTGATGCCTTCGCTGTCGGTGGCACCCTTTTCGGGAGCGACGCGCTGGTCGCTCGGCTGTCCGCTGATGCCCTCCCATGCAGTTCCCTGCGGGATGGTGATGCCCTCAATGCTGAGGGTGAGCGGTGTGGGAAGGGCATTGACCACCTTGAGATAGCGCTTTCCGGTCTGCGTGTCCTCCACGATGCTTGCGGTGATGCGTCGGGCGATGCGCTCATCTGCTGTCAGGCTGGAGGAGATGTATTGGTTGCCGCTGTAAGTGGAGAAAAGGCGCTGTGTCTCATAACTTGGGGTGACACGCACTCCGTTATTGTCGAAATAGATGAGGTCGGGATTCCAGTTGTGGTGCTTGTCCTTGGCGAGCAGCGGAGCATATGAGGTCATCGCTACCACGTCGCCGTTGCGCTCGATGTTGCAGAGATAGATGGCCTCGGCAAGAGCCGTTTCGATATTGGGGCGTTTTTCCTTGGTGCTGGCGGCATATTCGCCGAGATACACCTTGGCCGCAGAGCGGTCGTAGTCATCGTAATAGTGCTGATGGTTGATGAACCATCCTGTGCTCTCATAATAGTGCTCATCGAGCATGTCGATGATGTCACGGTGCTTGTTGGCATAGTCCCAACCCTCAGTATAGTCTGATGATGGGGTATGGAACGGACCCGCTGTGCCGCAAATGATGATGTCGGGATATTTTTCCTTGATGGCCTTGCAGATCATTCCATATCGCTCCTCAAACACGGTAGAGATGAGGTCCTCGTTGCCGATGCCCACATATTTCAGGTGGAAGGGGGCAGGATGTCCTGCGTCAGAGCGCATCTTGGCCCATTGGCTGGTGGAGGGGTCACCATTGGCCCACTCGATCATGTTGAGGATCTCCTGGCAATAAGCCTCCATCTCCTCCATGGGGATGCCGCCCTGTTGTCCGCCAAAACCATCCTTGTCGGCTGCAGAGTTCTGACAGGGCACACCGGCAGCGAGCACAGGGAGCGGTTCGGCACCGATATCCTCACAGAACTGGAAGAACTCAAAGAAACCCAGTCCGCGTGTCTGATGGTAGTGCCAGATGTTGAAGTCAGGCTTGCGGTTCTCAAGTGGTCCCACGGTGTGGTGCCAGTGATAGATGTTGCCGATGCCTTGGCCGTGGGTCAGACAGCCGCCGGGGAAGCGCACAAACTTAGGCTTGAGGTCGGCGATGGACTGGGCGAGGTCGCGGCGAAGGCCGTTGCTGCGGTTCTTGAACGTTTCCTGGGGGAAAAGACTCACCATGTCGACGGCAGCCTTGCCTTTCTTCAAAGGGATGAGCCGCAGACGGCAGTCTCTGGAAGTGGCCTTGGCGCGTAGTTTGGGCTTGCGGGTGTCAAGGACGACGGTGTACTTGTGCCATCCGATGCCCTGGGAAGTGAATTTCCCTTCGGCCAGCACCTCCTCGGCGGTAGTCACCAATTGCACCTTCCATGCTTTTTTCTTGCAGTCGATGTTGCGTATGCTGACGGAGAAGTTGTAACCCTGACCTGGGTCGGGGTCGGCAATCCCGTCCCATCCCTCATTGGTGATGGGCTGTTCCTCAAGAATGGCATGGTGAGGGTTGTTCTCGCTCAGCGGGTCGCTGGTGCCGATTTCTATCTGGCCTTCGGAATGCCATGCCGTGGTGGCCGACCATTCGCCTCGGTCGGCTGCAGAATACTCAAAATCGCGGTTCTGCACCAGTTCGGCATAGAGACCGCCGTCGGCAGCATAACTGATGTCTTCGAAGAACACGCCGATAAGTTTGTCGCTGATGGCTTTCTTGCTGCCTGTATCTACCTTGAGCGTGGCCTGGGCTTTGTCCATGCCCTCAAACAACTTGGCATCGTTTTCCATGCGCTCGGCGCTCATCTCGCCATCACGGCGCATCACTTCAAAATGGGTGAGAAGGGCAATCAGTTCGCCCTGTGTGATGTCGAAAATCTGACCGTTGTAGTCCTTGCCTCCGATGGTGGCCTTGTCGCCACCCCATGCCTCTTCGCTGATGCTGCTTTCTGTGTCGGCGCTGAAGGTGCGGAAGTCCTTTGACGCCAGCACATAGCGCTTCTCGTTGCCCGACTGATAGAAAATGTCGAACGTGCCGTCATCACCCTCAAAGATGATGGGGCGGAGACAGTTGGACGTGCTCATTCTCGGATAGTCCTGTGGTCTCCAAGTGATAAGGTCGGCACTGTAGGCTGCGGCGAAGCAGGGCGTATGGTCGTTGAGTTGCCATACGGCGCGCCAGGTGCCGTCGGAGGCATGCACCAGATTGGGGAAGTACATGCGTTTCTCTGTTCCCCATTGTCCGTAATCGGAGGCGCATAGTTGGCCTATCTCCTGCCAGTTGCCGTCAAAGTCAAGGTAGGCGGCATGCAGTCCTGACCTCTCGTTGGGTGCATAGATGAAGATTTCCCTGGAAATGTTGTCTCCCTCTGCTCCTTCTTCTTCCTGTTCCTGCATGACGGTTTCATCCTCTTCCTGTGCCTGCATGCTCACGGGAATGACAGACAGGATAGCGATGGCGAGAAGGGTGATGGCTGATGACTTGTTCATATATAATAAGGTATATTGATTCTTAAACATTTGCAAATATAGTCAAAAAATGGGTGAAGGATACATATTTCAGTTTTTTTGGCACTTTAACCTACGATATTGATGCCATAAACCTGTTTTACCTCGCTCATGACAAAGGTGCTCTCAATCGAGGAAAGCATGTCGATCTCACCTAATTTGGTAAGCACGAACTCCTGATATTGCTTCATGTCATGGGTACGCACTTTCAACAGGTAGTCGTAGGAACCGGAGGTGTTGTAGCACTCTGTCACCTCGGGGATGCGCATGATGCGCCGGGTGAAGGCATCGGCAATCTCATGGTTGATCTGTTTCAGTTTCACCTTGCAGAAGACCAATAGCCCTTGGTCCAGTTTCTCCGGATCAAGAACGGCCACATATTTTTTGATATATCCCTGACGCTCCAGGCGCTTCTGACGCTCGAAGACAGGAGTGGGAGTCAGGTGAACGGCGTCAGCCAATTCCTTGGTGGTCAGTTTCGCATTCTTTTGCAGCGTTTTCAATATCTGCATGTCGGTTTCATCCAATGTCAATGCCATCGTCTTGTCTTTTTGATTACTTATGATTGATCCCATCTTGGGACATTATTCTGTTTGTCTCGCAAAAATAGGAATATCTTCTGAAACCCGCAAGAATTTTGGTGGAAAACTCCAAATGCCATCAACTGCTGAAGCAACAAAACGTCCGTGCCAGAAGGATATCTGACACGGACGACAATGTTGTTTCTTGAAGCAGTTACTCTGGGATGATGGTGCCGCCGGGACGCTGAACGACAGGATTGCTGCTCAGCGGGTCGAAAACACCCATACCGCCGAAAGTGCTGTTCCATCCGATAGTCTGCACCACATTTGGATTGTTATCCTCACAGGATGACGAGAGTCCCATCAGGTAGCATTTCTTGTCCCACTTGGGCAGCAGCGGCTCTTTGTTGCCGTCGGCATCTGTCACCTGCTGTGTCACGATGTCCTTGCGGATGAGATTCAGTTCGTAAAACTCAGCCAGGGCCTGCACGTTGGCATCGGCGTAGATAGCGGTGCCGTCTGCCTCATTGACGGTAGTGGTGAAATTCTCATTGAGGGTCAGGGCTTTTGGCTTTGAAAGGATTTCCTTGGTGAAGGGATCTGACTCAGGGTCTTTGCTGCTCATATAGACAGCGGGGTTGATGTACATCTCAATACGGTGGATAGCCACATTGTTGAGCGGTTCGACACTGAGGTATGCGCAGGTGTTGCCTCCAAAGCCGGTAAGTGTCCAGGAGGAGGGCGCATCGGTGATTTCGTTCTGTTGCACCCCACCGTCGAAGAGCATCCAGCGGTGGCAGTCATCGAAGCGCTTGCCCTCATAGGCGAGTTCGATGCGGCGCTCGTAGAGGATGGCCTCAAACATCTTGGCTCGGTCGCCACGGATGGCGGGGTCAAGACCGCAGTCGCCGGTGTATCCCACACGTTGGCGTATCTTGATGAGCGTGTTCCATGCCTCGTCGAGATGGTTGGCACCGCAGGCTGCCTCAGCAAAGTTGAGCAACACCTCAGTGTAGCGCATGCCCATCATGGGTTGACCGTTGCGGGCAAAGCCTGCCTCGGGGTCGAAGACATAGAGTGGTGAGAGACCTAAGTTGTAGTCCTGTGACTTCTTGCGCACGTAGATGCTCTTGCCGCTGTTGCCCATCAGGTCGGTGAAATAGCCGCCGCGTGTCACGTCGTTGGCCTCGTCGGTAGAGGAGTACCAAGCGTAGTTCTGCAACTGATATTCCACGCCAGAGCCATAGGGACAGCGCTCGATGAGGTCGCCGGTGATGCTGCCGAGGAATTTCCACTCTGTGCCAGGGAAGGCGAAGGTGCGGTAGAAGCGTGGGTCGCGGTTGAGGAAGAACAGTTTTTTGTTGTAGGTATATTGTCCCATCTCGGTGGGCCGTTTCCCGTCTGCCATGGGGAAGGCATCCACCATCTCGGCAGAGGGGGTGATGCCGCCACCACCGCCGCAGTTGCTCGGACGGAGCTTCTGCTCGGTGCAGTTGTAGAGTTGGTCGCTGCCGTCGCCGCCGGAATTGTTGCAGATGGCTACATACACAGCCTCGGAACTGAGGTTCTCACCACCATAGATGGTGCACCAGATTTTCGCCCAGTTGGACGCGTTGGTACCGGGGTCGCCCTCATAACTCAAGCCAAAGTGTCCTTCTGCCAGTTTGTCGAGTGCCTGCTTGTTGAGGTCATAGGCGGTCTGCCATCTGGCTTGGTCATCGCTGCGGTTGAATACGGGCGAGGCGTAGTAGTTGGCTACATAACCTGCAAGTGCCAGTGCGGCTCCAGAGGTGATGCGTCCCCAGTCGTTGGCCTCCTCCTCCCATCGGGCGGGAAGCAGGTCGGCTGCTGTCTTCAGGTCGTTGATGATGAAGTCGAAGGTCTCGGGGGTGGAGTGACGGGGGATGCGCAGGTCGGTGGTATCACTCAGCGTGGTCGACTGCAGGTCGGGGATGATGGGCGTGCCGCCAAAGCGCTTGAAGAGACGGAAGTAGCGGGTGGCGCGCATGAAGCGTGCCTGTCCCTCTGCCCAGTTTTTCTGCAGTTCGGTGATGCCGTCGTATTGACGCACCTTGATGATGACATCGGTGCATTCGCGCATCTTCTTCCAAGGGCTCTCATTGACACCTGTCCAGAAGAATTTGTGTATGGTGGTGTTGAGCCACTTGTCAGCGATAGGCTCCGTGTAACAGCCGTAGCCGTTGCTGCCGTAGCCTGCAAACTCATCGGCGTTGGTGGAGAGGAAATCGGGGAATCCGACAGGCCACTGGTCGGCGGGTCCGTTGGTCTGTGTGCTGTTTCCTCCTTGGTTGCCACCGCTGCTGTTGTAGTCGCGGAATGCGGGCAGCGAGCCCTGGTAGATGTAGTTGAGACGCAGTTTCACCGACTCCCAGTCGTTGTAGATATCGTTCTCGCCAAACTGTCCGTAAGGTCGTTTCTCTGCGAGGAAATCGTCGGAGCAGGAACTGAACGACATGGCGATGCCGCAGCACAGGATGCATCCGCAGACACATTTGTATATCTTGGTTGTCATTGTCTTCATGATTTTAATGGTTCGTTTTCTATGTTGCATTGCTCATCAGAATGTCACGTTCAGACCCATGGTGATTTTGCGGGTCACAGGATAACTGCCGTAGGTGCCGGCAAATGTATTCCAGTAGCCACCGGGACAAGCGTTGTAGAGGCTGAAGGCGTTCTGTACTGTCACATTCAGGCGGATGGTGCTCAGTCCGATGCTCTTGACCCAGTTCTTGGGCAGGGTGTAGGCGAGTGAAATGTTGCGGAGCAGAATCTCTGCTGCCGACATGCGCCAATAGGTGGATGTCTTGGAGTTGACATTGCTCTTGGTGTATCCGAAGTTGGGCCAGCGGCCGTTGGGATTGGCTGCCGCGATGACGCTGCCTTGTGCATCGAGTACATCTTCGTAGATGAACATGTCGTTCCACATCACAGAGACATTGGTGGTTTCCATGGAACCAAACGACTCCTGATACATTCCGGGCATCATGCGGTAGGCTCCCCATTCTCCTTGGAAGGTGGCATTGAGTGACAACGATTTCCACACGAAGGTCAGGTTGAGGTTGGAGCGGTAGGGGTTGTTCTGGCGTTTTGAGATCTGAACAATATCCTCACTCTCGTTGACGATGCCGTCGGGACCGGTCCAGTTGCCGTTATCGTCCTTCGGACCGCGCACGTCCTCATAGATGAGCATACCGGGATGCACCTGACTCTGCGACAGGCCGAGGTAGTTGGTGATATGGTATTTCTGGAAGTACTCCTCAATCTGCTGATAGCTGCGGAACATACCCATGCAGGAGAGGCCCCACAGACCGCGGTCGCTCCGCTCGCCATAGACAATGGAGTTGAGTCTGGGGTTCACATCCCAATAGTATTTCTTCACCTTGTTGTCGTCGATGCTGAAACCGAGGCGGGCGGAGAGGTACATGTCCTTGTTGAAGCGCTGGCGCCATCCCACTATGGCCTCCATACCCCAGAGGTCCATCTCGGAGTAGTTCTCGGGAGCAGGGTAAGTGCCGGCGGTACCGGGCATGTAGTTGGCGTTGGGCAAGGCGAACATCTCGCGGTTGCGGTCGTAGTAGGCATCGAGTGAAACACTCAGCCTGCCGTCGAGGGCGCGGACATCAATACCCACATTGGTCTTGATGTTCTTGTCCCAGTGCAGGTCGCGGTTGGTGCCGCTCTTCTCTGGCAATTGGAAGGCGCGGGCCGACTCTTTGGTGATGTCAGTGCCGAAGATGGTTCCGCGGTTGGGGTTGTAGGAGTAGAGCTGAAGCCAGCGCCAGGCGTCCACGTTGTCGCGGCCCATGATACCATAAGAGGCACGGAGTTTGAGGAAGTCAATCTTCCACTTCTCCTTCGGGAACCATTTCTCCTCACTAATCACCCATCCGGCGGAGAAGGAGGGGAAGGCGCCCCAGTAGTTCTCAGGGGCGAACTTGGCGGCAGATGCCTGTGAGCGGATGAGGAACTCGAAGAGGTAGCGGTCGGCATAGGCGTAATTGAAACGTCCGATGTAGGCGAGGTTGCCACCATCGCTCTTTCCCCATGTGGGGGTCATCTGCGAGTCATCGGCCATTGAGTTGGAGGTGCCGTCGGTGAAGGGAAGCGGGTGTGTGGCCTCGGTGTTCATCCAACTGCTCTCATTCTCGCCGCGCTCGATGGAGAAGGTGCCGCTGATGTCGTGCTGGCCGAACTTACGTCCGTAGATGAGCATGAAGTTGAGCTGATAGCTGCTGCTGCGGTTCATGTTGTTGACAATCCTTGAGGACTGACCGCTGTTGAGCACGCGCTCCTCAAGGTTATCAAACGAGGTGTAGCGGAAACCCTCAAGGGATACCTCATCGTAGATGCTCAGTGGGTCGAGGGGGTCGTCGGTGATGTTGTTGATGATGGCATTGGGGTCGGTGACGTAGAGGTGGTGTCCCGAACCGCCGCGGTTTTTCACGCGGTAGACTCTGTTCTCCATCTGGATGCGGTTGTCGTGGCTGTTGCCCACGTTGCGTGAGTAGGTGACACGGGCACGCAGTCCCTGAAGCGGTTTGATGAAACCGAAGTCAGCTTCCAACGAACCTTGGATGGACATTGAGTTGGTGCGCTGCTCACGGTTGTTCTGCGAGTCGTAGAGTGACTTGTAGTTGTAATAGTTCTTAAATGACGGATCATTCTCCATGCCAGAGTGGTAGATGGGATAGCCGTTGATTTCATCGGGCACGTAGGAGGGATTCTTCAGCATGTAGAGGTAGTCCTCCTGGTTGCCGCCTCCTGAGTTGGAGGTCTGGTGCATGTTCTTGTGGGAGTCGTCACCGCTGACGGAGAGGGTGGCTTTCACATACTTGTTGATGTTGGCAGTGATGCCGGCACGGTAGTTCCAGCGGTTGTAGTCGAGCTTGCCGATATTGCCGTCCTGTGTCTGATAGGTCACGCCGGCGAAGTAGGTGGCTTTCTCATTTCCGCCGTTGACGTTGATGGAGTGACGCTGTGAGAGTGAGCTGCTCCAGTATTTGTCGAGCAGATTGTAGTTGGTGCTGCGCATCTGTTCCAACTCGTCGGCTTGGAAGAAGTCTATCAGGCGGTCGGGGGTTTTGTTGTCCTGAAGCACCTGGGCCGCCTTTGCTGCGTTGTAGATGCGACCGTAGTTGTAGCCGTCAAGCATCTCGGCATGTTTGACAGCGTCGACATAACCCATCTGGGTCTGGTAGGAGATGCGGGGTTTGCCTGCCTGGCCGCGCTTGGTCTTCACCAAGATGACACCATAGGCACCATAGGCACCGTAGATGGCGGCGGCGGCATCTTTCAGGATGGTGATGCTCTCCACCTCATCGACATCGAGGTTGTTGAACTCTTCCTCACCCTTGTCGCCGTCCTGATAGACGAAGTCGTCGATGACGTAGAGCGGGCGGGGGTCGATGTTGGCACCTGCGGCGGCACCGTTCATGTCGGTCTTTGGCAACAGCGCCACGGCATCGCTTGCCGCGCGGATGGTGATGGTGGCATTCTCACCGGGACGTCCTGTCGATGGCAGGCTGACATGGAGTGAAGGCGAGAGGCCTATGAGGGCCTCTGAGAGGCTGCTCACGGAGAGGTCTTTGAGATCCTCGGGGTCGATGACCTCTACGGCACCCGTCACATTCTTCTGCTTCAGGGCACCGTAGCCGACGACGACGACATCGTCGAGGGCGTTCTCTTCTTCCTCCAGGGTAATGGTAGGATTGTCAAGGTTGCTGACCACCTGGGTTTGGTAACCGATGTAGGTGATCTTGAGTTTCTTGCCAGCGGGCACCTCAAGGGTGAAGTGGCCGTCAAGGTCGGTGATGGTGGCTATCTTGCTGTTGCCGTCTACGGCCACCGTGGCACCGATGATGGGTAGGTTGTCCCCATCTACCACGGTGCCTTTCACAGTCTTGTTCTGGGCTAAGGCAGGGATGGCTATGACAGTCATCAGCAGCACCAGACATATCTTGAATAATTTGAACTGATTCATCGTGTGGATTGTTGGTTATAACATGGTGAATGGTTAATATCGTTGCTGTCATCTGCAGGGATTATGGAAGCCAACGGGGGTCGCCGCCGCGGTTGACAACGATCTCATATTCCTGAGGGGTGAAGTCAATGCCTCCGTTGGGCTTCGAGAAATCGATCTCCTGTTCCACGCTGCCCTTGAACTGCGGGTCGTAGATGGAGGCGAAGGGAGCCTTGCCGGAGTCCAGCATGTTGTTGTTGCGGTTGAGATCATCCTGGCGCGGACTCCACAGGAAGTTGAAGCGGTAGGTCTTCGAACCCATGTCCATGCGGTAGAGTTGTGCCACGTCGTAGAAGATGCAGTGGTCGACAATGAGCGAGAGGTCGTTGCCGCTGGTATTGTTGACGAAGCGCCACCCGGTGTAGGTCTTGCTGAAGGTGGTGTTGCGGAAAATCAACGACTGGCTCTTGTAGTCGGCACTGTAACTGCCAAAAGTCTTGGCGGGCTGTGCATTGGAGGGGTGGTTGTAGCGGATGAAACAGGCGGCATCGTTGTCTACCACGTTGTAGATGGTGCTGTTCTCTATCAGAATGTTTTTCACGGCCTTGCCTGCCTTATATAAGTTGATGAATCCGATATTTGACTTTGTCTCATTCTTCATCTGCACGATGCAGTTGCTGACAGTGAAGTACCAAAAAGCGCAGTTGAGTTCATTGTCGTAAAGCATGGCATGGGGCAGGTTCTTGAACCAGCAGTTGGCGATGTAGATGGGGTCCTCCACCATGTAGTGTCCCTTTGACAGTGAGGGATTCTTGTCTGTAATGTTGTAGGGCCAGCGATTCTCCACCTTGATGGCATCGGGAGCCGTCTTTGACATGGCGATGAACCCTCCGGCAGTACAACCCGTCATATCAAAGTTGATGTACTTCACTTTCAAGGTGCTCCATGTCTCAAAATGCCCGTTGCCGGTCATGTTGACCACGGGACGGTGCACCTTGTCACCACGGAATGTCAGTTTGTGGTATTGGAAATCCACGTTGTCGCTCAGGGTGTAAACACCGTTGGCCTCAAGGTCGATGGCCACTTCTTCTCCCACGGAGTCAAGAGGGTGGGAGGCGATGTAGGCACTGATCTCCTCGCCGCTGGGGATGGTCATCACCGAAGGGACGAGGGTCGAGAAGTCATACACGCTCTCGGTGTCTGCATCGGTGTTGCCCAGGTTTCTGTTGCCCAAGGTGCGCATGATCATTTTGTACTTCGAATCCTCGGTCACTGATACGGTGAATTTGGAACCATCGACGATTTTCTTGTCGTAGCCGTCGATAATCACGGGGTTAGCAGGGTCGTCCACATTCATGAATGTCACCTCATGGCCGTCGGCTCCTGCCACTGTGGGCCAACTGACGGTGGCTGTCTTGCCGTCAGTGCTGACAATGAATGAAATGCTGTCTTGGATGGGTGTCTTCATCTGGGTATTTGTCACACCCAAATCGAAGCCGTCGGGCGACTCATAGCCCTCAGCACAACCAGCCAGCAGTAGGATGCACAACACATACAGTGAGGCGTGCCATTTCTTGGTTCGGTTTTTCATTGTGAAGTAGTTTTAGATGGTGGAACAGATTTGTTTTATTGTTATTAGGTTGTTTCTCTCCAGCACATAGGTGCACAAAAATACAAAAAAAAGTGATAACTTGGAAAAAAAATGTCTAAAGTGGAAAAATTTTCCAACTTTTTCTAAAAAATGTTATTCAGGACAGGAAAATCAGTCCTTGATAATCTTGGCACTGTGGGTATGCCCTTCGGTGTCGGTCACCCGCATCAGATAGGTCTCGTGTGGTTTGAGAGAGGAAACTTGCTTGCCGTCGAGGGTGAAGAACTCACGGCTCTTTACCCGTATGCTGCTTTCGTCCCATGCCGGAGAGATGTCCATGGTGGCATCGGCAGTGATGATGATGCCAAATGGTTGTGTGAATGTGGTCTCGCCATCGTTGACCGTGACATTCAGTTGATAGACACCTTCCGCATCAGGTTGGGTGGCCTGTATGGTGAGTGTGCAGTCGTTGATACTGGGTGCAAAGATGCCGGTTCCCAAATTCTCCTCAAGGGTGAAAGTGGGGGTGACGACCTTGCCGTTCTGCCCGAAGAATCCGGCAAAGTGGGGCTTCAGGTCGATAGTGCCGCTTGAGTTGGGGTGAATGATGACATAGGGATGCGACATCAGTTCCAAATAGTCTTCCAACAGGGTATAGCCGTCATGGTCGGGGTCATCGTTGTGGTTGGCTGTCATGGGATCGCTTCCTGTGATTTTCTCCCACCAGTCGGGCATGCCGTCCTGGTCGGTGTCCCAGCCGGCAGGTCGGGTCTCCTCCGGATACACTTCCCAGCCTTTGCCCGCGGCGTGCTCGGTGATGTCCGCCTCGGAGTCAATCTCACCTTTGATGCCTGATTTGGAACCCACGTATGTATAGGTTCCGTCAAGGGTCTCACGTATGTTGCGAACATGGTGCTCGTCGCGCATGGGCATGATGGCTCCACTGTAACTGGTCACCACCTTGAGGGCATCTTGGGCGGTGTGGATGACAGCATGCGAGGGGAAGAAGGGCGCGCTCACGATGGTCTCATATTTGGGGCCGGGGTCGCCATTGGAGAGCACCATGTTGTAGGTCACGTTCTTGGCGTCCTGTGTCAGTGTGTGGTTCTTGTTCTCACGGATGTTGCCGTGGATGTATGCCCGCCACGTGCTTTCTGGATGGCCGACATTTTCGTAGTTTTGGGTAAAGAGCACGGTGTGGCGGGTATCGGGACCCATTTTGTAGTAGTTGTTCACAAAATTCACCTCATGACAGTTGCCATCGGTGGTGCGTTTGTTCCAGTTGTACACCACATTGTTGAAGATGTCCATCTGTCCGATGGCACGGTTCTCGCCGTCCATGCCGCCGCCCAAACTCCAGTTACGGCCTTCGCAGTTGACCAGCAGGTTGTGATGCCATGAGCCGATTTTGCCATCGATGGTGGCAGCATAACCGTGGTTGGTGCCGTCGGCGTAGTTCTTATGTCCGGCTATACCCAGTGCCTCGCTGATGACGGAGTATTGGAAGGAGATGTTTTTCGCACCTCGTCCGCTGACGGTCTCGTCGGTGCCCCAGGCTGCCATGCAATGGTCTACGATGGCATGGTCGGCTCCGCTCATGCCCATGGCATTGCCCGTGTTTTGCCCATATATGCCCAGTCCGCGTTTGAACCGTATGAAGCGGCAGATTGTCTCGGAACCAATGTTGATGTTGGAGGCTTTCAGACAGATGCCCTTGCCAGGTGCCGTCTGTCCGGCGATGGTGGCATAAGGTTTGACAAAATGTGCTTCGAAATCCAATTCGATGATGCCGCTCACATCGAAGATGATGGTGCGCGGCCCCTCCATGTCGACCAGTCCATAGAGCAATGAACCAGGCTGATGGTCGTTGTTGAGGTTGGTGACATGATAGACCACTCCGCCACGGCCGCCTGTAGCAAAACGCCCGTAGCCCTCAGCGCCGGGGAAGGCCAGGTGACGTGGGCGGAAACTCCATACCAATCCTTTGGTGACGCTGCCATTGGCGGTTTCCTCATCCACCCGCCAATAGTAGGTGTTGAGATTGTAGAGGTCTGTGGCCGTGTAGGTGGTGTCTGTTCCTTCATAGAGTGCTGTAGTGGAATTGGCTACAGATGTGGAGTCAGTGCCCAAATGTAAGTAATGTTTTGTGACATCTTTGCTGGCTGGTGACCATTGGAGAGCGAATGTGCCATCATCGGCATCTATGTGAAAATCTTTGTCACTTGGTACAGGCAGTTTGGCTTGCAGTTTGGCATCTGTCACATCAATCATAAAACCATTGAGCAGCGGTGTCTTGTCCTTGATTCTTTTAGTGTCGGCATCAGCAGGTGCCTCATCCTCGCTCGTGGAGATAGTGAGGACCACCTCTTCGTTGCTGTCGCTGACGGTGAAAAGGGTCATCAGCACTGTGGCATTCTGTGCAGAACTGACTTGTTCGGTACGGGGCACAGACTGATGCACCACCTTGCCGTTGAGACTCACGGTAATGGGCCATGAGGCGGTGTTGGCAGGGTCTTGCCATCCATTATGATAGGTTTGGATACTGTGTTGACCAGGAGTCAGTCCTTTGATAATCAGGTCGAACGAGCCGCACTCGTTGGGGTCGAAATTCATTCCGTCGCCCGTCAGGCGGCAGTTCTCCACTTTCTTCTGCACAAACGTCTTGCTCCATCCGGAGCGCATGGTATGCCCCGAGCGGATGGTGAACGTGACACCATCTATCTCAAGAACGCACTCTTTGACGTCTTTGTTGAATTTCCATGGCGTGAAACCAGGCTCCAGCACCTCATCATTGTTTCTGCTGGGTTCGTTGATGTCGATTTTGTAGGTTTTCTGTGCCTGCATGCTGATGGCGCCGGCAAGAGCCAGGATAGTCAGTAGTTGTCTCATGGTTGCTTTAGTAATTAGTCCGTGGGCAAAATTACAAAAAAACATCGATTGAATATAAAAATGTCAATCAAATCATTATAAATTTGTCATTATTATCAAAAGGTGTCCAAAGAGATTTGCCACTTTTGTCAAATTTTTAAAGGAAATTCGAAAAAAGATCTATATGGGGTTGGTTTTTTTTGATTTCATCCGTTATATGATAAAACGATGATAGACAACAGGCAGTTCGAACAGTTGTTCAAAAGCAACTACGCGGCGATGATGCGTATGGCCCGCAGTATGCTTGGCGACGATGAGGAGAGCAAGGATGTCGTGAGCGACATCATGCTCCGCGTCGGCGACGGACATATCACCCTTCCTCCCGACAGTCAGCGCTACCTTCTCACCTGCGTGAGAAACCGATGCCTTGATGTCATACAGCACAAGAAGACAACGGAGAAAATACTGCGCCTTTACCCGTTGGTCACACAACCGACACTCAATATCGCCAATGAGCAACAGGTGTATGATGAGATTCTCCATGTGGTGGAGACGCAACTGACCCCACAGACCCGTAAAGTCTTCGAACTGCGCCATGACCGACACCTCTCTTACCAAGAGATTGCCGACTCGTTGGATATCAGCAAGGCGGCTGTCTACAAACACCTGGCGAAAGCCATCAACCTACTGAGAGCACATTTCATCCATCAAGATTCTCCCACATCACAAGACTCTTTTTAGCCCACAACGCCATGGACAAGATCACGCAACTGCTCGACATCATAGAGCATCCTGAAAAATACAGCGACGAAATGCTGGAAAAGTTGTTCAGCGACGAACAACTCAGCCAATACTATGAAGTAATGGCATTGGCATCCAGTGCCTACCATGCAAGGAGAGCGAAGGAGCATGAACCTGATGATGTGGATGCGGCATGGAAGGAGTTTCAATCGAGAAACACAGTCAGTATTAGCCATCACCAGTGGTGGAGAAGTGCTGCCATCATCATCGGCATCATGGTGTCGGGATTGGCCATCGCAGCCTTATGGCCATTCTGGCATACGGAGCCCAAAGCAGAGCCTATAGAGACGCCCCAGCAGATACAACCAATTCCCGCTGACTCCTCCACACCCAAAGAAAATCAGTCTCACTCCGAACCCCAATCCCTGCCTACAGCACAGAATATCGTTTTTGACAATGTGACACTTGAACAAATCATCCGGGAAACGGCAGAATTCTATGGAATGAGTTATTCATTTGACCGAGAGGAACCCAGACTTTTGCGCCTTCATGTGAAATGGAATCAGCAGCAACCGATGGACTCTTTTGTCAGCCGCCTCAACCGGTTTGAGAAATTCAACATCTTCATCGACGACAACACCATCATCATCCAATGACACGACGCTTCCATCTCATCGCATTGTTCATCGCTCTGATGACACAAGGACTGACTGCCCAGACCATTAACTTGCAATTCAAGGACAGTTCTCTCTCCGACGCTTTGCTCGCCATCGATGATGCCAGTGACAGCATCACCGTCAATTTCGTATATGATGACCTGGAGGATTTCCGTGTGACAACAGATGTCAACAACGCCAGTGTTCAGGATGCCGTCAGACAGGTCTGCAGTTTCTATCCCATGCGTATCATCTCTTTTGGCAACGATATTTTCGTGGAGTGCACACAGCGCGATTCTCTCCGTTTCATTGGAAGGGTGGTTGACCAAAAGGGCAGGCCGATGAGGTATGCCAATGTTGCCCTTCTCTCGCCCGTTGACAGCAGTCAGGTCAACCATGGTGTTGCCAACGATGACGGTTATGTGGTGATACCATGTGCGATGCAGGAAGTCATTCTCCGTGTCACCCATGTGGGCTACCGGACATATGAAAGCCGTTGCAAAGTCACCGACATGGGTGAAATTGTTCTCAGCCCCGACACCAAACAACTGAAAGGAATCAAAGTTTCGGCCTCATTGCCACCCAACCATGTCACACGCAGGAGTTATGCCTCTTTGTGGAAAGAGGCCAACCGTCTCGCCAAGACCGACCTTCCCCAAAAGGAAATGGAGGTGATGCGCCTGATTGCCATGAAAGCAAGAGCAGAGGACAACTACGGTCAGTTGCTGGCTGCCGAACTGATGTACGGTTCCTTGCAGCGGACAGTCTCTCCCGACTCGCTTGACAGTTTTGTCAGTCGTCTCGTTGCAGAAGAGCAATCGGCTGCTACACATGCTCCCATGTTGGCCGCCACCTATCAGACCGTTCTCAGCAAAATCATCGGAGAAAACGACCCTGGCAGCGACGAGGCTGAGAAATACCGTCAGAAGGCATTATCCAACACCCATGTCCTGTCACAGATGGATTCCCATATCTTGCAGCCTTTCCTCAACTTAGGAGACGACAGTGATATCTTCGGGCACGATATGCTGTCTGTCATCGGCTTTGAAACAGGCAACGAGGTCATGCTCCGCGATTATTACGCCAACAAAGGAAACCGCAAGGCACAGATGGTGTTGGATTACAGGTTGTTAACCGATGACTATCACACCAGATACGGACATGTGATGGTGGATCAACGCACCCAGTATCTGGCCTGCCTTGACTCACTCATCCAACAATATTCTGACATTCCAGAATGTTGCGAATTGGTGATCAAACGATACCGTGTGATGTGTGATATGCCCGACTATACACCCAGTGAACTGAACGCATTCCTCGACAGTGCCATCTCCCAATGGGGCAACTGGCGCAATGTGGTGCAACTTCAAAATTTCAAGCGCCAACTCACCCAGCCACAAGTGAAAATGGCTTCCTCTGTCAGCCAAATACAGCCGCTGATTCCCCATTTCGTGAAACTCAAGGATATACGCAATATCAGTCAGGTGAATGTGAAGGTGTCACGGCTCGGCCTCAGTCAGGAACACCCTCTGGTGCAATCCTCCTATTTGGATGAAGAGAGACTGAATGACCTGCGAAAGCATGTCAATCAGAAAGACGATATCATCTGCAGCAAACAATTGGGTTCTCATCCCGAATACGAGATATTTGAAGATAGTATAGCGCTTCCACCTCTTCATCCTGGTATCTATCTGTTGGAGTGGTCTACAGACAGGAAAGAAGCCAATACCATCAGCAATATTCTCCATGTAAGTGATATCACCCTGCTTTCAGAGGCCTTGCCTGACGAGATGATACGCTATGTGGTCGTCAACACCACTACGGGCAAGCCTGTCCCCCATGCACGTCTCTCACTGAACGGCAAGACGAGCAAGATCGTGCGTACTGACCGCCATGGAGAGGCGGTCTGCAAGAACGAGCATTCCAACATCTATGCCTTTACCGATGAAGACCATTTCTCACTCCCGCTCAACTGGACGTTGCATTATCATGAAGAGAAGACATCGGAAGTGAAACGTGTCCATATTTTCACCGACAGAAGTCTTTATCGTCCCGGGCAACGGGTGCAGGCCTCTGTCGCAGTGGTTCTCAACGACCACAACCATCAGCAAAAAATGCTTCAGGGTGAGGAAATACACGTGAAACTGCAAGTCTTAGGTTCCACCATCATGGCTGATACTATTGTCACCACCGATGAATTTGGTACAGCGACTTTGTCATTCCCTCTCCACAAGAGCAAAAGCGGTTTATATAGTATTATCGCCACTCCAACTTCTGACGCTGCAGAAGACATCACTTCTACCAAATGTATCTTTGAAGTGGAAGAATACAAATTGCCCACTTTTGATTTGCAATTCCAACCCCTGGCCCGCCATCAGTTGGAGACCGACACCCTCAGATTGCCCTTACAAGCCCGGACTTTTTCCGGCGGTTCCGTCAATCGAGCCCGTGTGGTATACCAAGCCTCCTTGTTTTCTTCTGAAACATCACCGTCTTCTTTCTTCGAAAGGTTGTCGATGTCCAGGACTGCCTTGATAGCCCCAATAGTCAATGATACCACCTACACCGCTGCTGACGGAACTGCCAACCTGTGCATACCGCTCCAGATACCCAACATGGAAAGAAATGGCAAGAAAGTGGATCAGTTTGTCATACGCATCAATGCCAAAGTCACCGACATGGCAGGTGAGACGCACGAAATCACTCAAAATGTCAAATACTCCACCCGCCAGCGAACACTCTCGCTTGAAATACCCATCCTCACCATGGAGGTGGACAAACCGCTTTGGATGACATGGCATTTGAAAGACCATATCGGACTCGACATTGACGATGACATCACCTACTATATCGACCATCCTGCCAATGTCTTTCACGCAGTGTCCAGCAAGCGGATGGAATTGCCTGCATGTCAAGTTCTTACACAAGCGGGCATCCACCGTATTTATGCTATCTGCAATGGTGATACGGTGAGCGAAACTTTCCAAGTCCATGACTTCAATGCCAAAAGACTGGGCACGCATACACCATCGTTCCTGGCTGTGAGCGACAAGCGGTTCCCCACCGACGGCGGCGCCGTGAAACTGCAATTTGGCACATCGCTCCATGATGTGCATGTGGTTTACAGCATCATCGCCGGTAATCACATCATCGAACAAGGCACGATGCTGCTCGATGATGAGATCCATACTCGTACGCTGACTTACCGACCGGAATATGGTTCAGGGGTGTTTGTCACCACCGCCTTCATCAAGGACGGACAGGTTTACAATGAACAAACAACCATCGAAATGCCGCTGCCCGATAAACACCTGACAATGAAGTGGATGACATTCCGCGACAGACTCACCCCAGGACAGGAGGAGGAATGGCGCTTGCAGGTGACTCACCCAGACGGTTCGCCCGCCGCCGCCAACATACTTGCCACCCTCTACGATGCCTCGCTCGACCGAATCATTAACCACACCCTTAGGTTTTCCCCACTCAGTCAATATGTAGTTTCAGGCAGACCATGGAAAAGTCCGAATATCTCCAATTCCAAACAATTATCACTCATCACTGAAAAACTTCGGTTGGAGAAAGCCCAACCGTTGTCGTTCAGTTATTTCGACCCTCTGCTGTCCATACTTCGAGGCAACAGTCAGACCATTCAGGAGAAAATGACTGTTTCGCGCCTGTTACCAAAAAACATGCAGAAAAAAGGCAGGCAGGGATATGCCTGCGGCGTTGTGGTGGATGATCTGGGTGACCCTCTCGTCGGCGCCATCGTAACCATCAAAGACAGTGAAAAAGCGGTTGTGACCAACATTGACGGGGAATTTGAGATTACGGTGCGTGAGCCTAAAACTCTGTCGGTGAACTGTATCGGTTACAAATCTGCTACAGTAAAAGCCTATCCCGGCAGTTATCTCAACATTGTCCTTTATCCTTCCACTGTTCTGAAAGAAGTAGTGGTAGGTGCAGGAAAAAGGAGAGAAGGTGGGTCGTTGAGTGAACCAGACGCGAATCTGGCGTTACAGGGAAGGATTGCTGGTCTTGACATCGTCTACAACTCATCTTCATTTGGTGAAAACAGTATTCGCGTCCGAGGAACATCGCCCATGGACGATGTAGCAGACATTCCTAATAACCGCGGCATACAACAACCGGTGGTGGTGCGTGAGAACTTCAGCGAGACGGCGTTTTTCATGCCCACACTCCGCACCGGCGCTGATGGTACAGCCACCATGGCATTTACCCTTCCCGAGAGCGTCACTACATGGCGCCTGCAGACCCTTGCTTACGACAAAGAGGCCAACTATGCACAGCACGACACCACTGTGGTGGCTCAGAAGGAAGTAATGGTGCAACCCAACTTGCCTCGCTTCGTGCGTAGCGGCGACCAGTCGGTCATCGCTGCCAGCATCACCTGTCTCAGTGAGCAAAACCACAGCGGCACGGCACTGCTTCAAATGCTCGACCCATCGACTGAGACAGTGGTATGGTCTTCGTCCAAACCTTTTACAGTGGAAGGCGGTTCCTCTGCCCAAGTAGACTTCCGCTATCAGCCTACGGACCAATATCCTTTGCTCATCTGCAGGATGAGTGTCAGCGGTGACTCTTTCGGCGATGGTGAGCAACACTACCTGCCCGTGCTTCCCAACAAGGAGTTTGTGCTTACCACGCATCCCATCACCATGCATGGCGAGTCCCGTCTCGACATCCCGCTCAGCGGCACCACATCCCAAGACTCCACACGGGTAACTATAGAGTATACCGATCAGCCTGCTTGGTTGATTGTGGGAGCCATACCCACTCTTGCCACCCGTCCCGATGATGATGCGCTTTCACAGGCATCGGCTCTCTATGTCAATACCATCGCCGGGCAAATGATGAACTCGCAACCCGAATTGAGAGAAATGATGGAACAATGGCGTGATGGCGCAGACAGCGAAAGAGGCCTGGAGAGTGCTTTGGCAAGAAATCAGGAGTTGCGCAATGTGCTGTTGGAGGAGACTCCCTGGATGGCCGAGGCGACCAACGAGGAGGCTCAGCAACGCCATCTGATGAAATACTTTGACATGCCTACGCTGAAGATGCGTATCAGCAGTGCCATTGAGCAGTTGGGTGCCCTGCAAGGTGCTGACGGAGGGTGGTCTTGGTGCAAGGGCATGGACAGTTCGCCTTACATCACCACCTCGGTGATGGAAATCCTCTCACGCCTCGCCGCCCTCGCAAAGATAGACAACGCCACGAGTCAACTTCTCGACCGTGGCATGACCTACCTTGACAAACTGGCAGCAAAGAAGGTGAAGGAGATGAAACAGCAGGAGGCGCAGAACAAGAAACGGGGAAAAGGCGAGCAAATCATCATCAAACCTGACGAACAGATGCTGCATTACCTCTACATCACTTCACTCCTTGACAAAGACCATAAAGAGCCAATGCGGGCTGAGCGCAAATACCTGCTCTCGTATCTCTGCGACCATCGGTTGGACTTTTCCATCTATGGCAAGGCTGCCTGTGCTGTAGTCTTGGCAAGAGAGGGCCAGAAGACGAAAGCACGCGAATACCTGAAAAGCGTACTTGACTATGCCGTGAAAACCGATGAGATGGGTATGTATTTCGACACCCCCAAAGCGCATTATTCTTGGCGCAACTACCGCATCCCCACCGTCATCATGGCGATGGAGGCTGTGAGGCTCCTCACACCCGAGGACACCACTTCGGTGAGGATGATGCAACGTTGGCTCTTGCAGGAGAAACGTACGCAACTGTGGGACACGTCGGTCAACAGCATCGACGCCATCCATGCCTTCCTGAGCGCAGGAAGTACAGGACTGGAAAAGATGCAGAACGCCACAGCCTTCCAACTGGACGGACAACCGCTCAGTATGCCTCAGTCAACGGCTCTCTTGGGATATGTGAAGAACATGCTGCCTGACTGCCATGCACAGAAACTGACCATCGACAAATCATCTGAAGGCACTTCATGGGGAGCCGTCTACATACAGTCAATGGAACCGTTGGAGAAGGTGGCCGACGCATCCTCAGGATTCACTGTGAAACGGGAGGTGGTGACGGAAGGTGACGCATTGAAAGTAGGTGACAAAATCAAGGTTCGCATCACCATCCGTGCCGACCGTGACTATGACTTTGTGCAGGTGGTGGACAAGAGGGCTTCGTGTCTGGAACCCGTCCGCCAACTCAGTGAATACCACTGGGGGTATTATAGCCAAAAGAAGGACTGTTCTACCCTTTATTTCATCCACCACATGAATAAGGGGGTTCATGTGTTGGAAACAGAATATTATGTTGACAGGGAGGGTGATTATGGTATGGGTACATGCACCGTGCAGTGTGCCTATGCGCCTGAGTTCACCGCTCGGACAAAAGGTGGCATCATCAGAACAAGCAAATAATATCTTCCGGCAAAAAGAGGATTTTTGTGTCAATACAGACGAAAACGGTCTGTTTATTCACAAATTCCTCTTTTTTTTTGCATAATCAAAAATTTACACTAACTTTGCTGACGCGAAGTGTCAATCAAATACTGAAACCGAAAAACAAGAACAACAATGAGTCTATCCAAGAACAACATGATGGAGGGCGAGAATGTAATCTGTGAGGCCAAGTTCCATTACATGATTTATTGGCTTCCCATTCTGCTTACCCTGCTGGCGGTGGCATTGCCGTTTATTCCCACCGGTGAGGGCACCTTGAAATACCGGCTGATATTCAGCGGCATCTTCCTCGTCCTGGCTCTGCTTTGGTATATCGTCATCAACAACGGGAAGAAATTCGTGCTCACCAACAAGCGAATCATTCTCAAGACGGGCATCATCATGCGCAATTCCAAAGAACTCATGCTGCGCAAGTGTGAGAGCATCAACGTGAAGCAGTCCATACTCGGCCGAATCTTCAACTATGGCGATGTCATCGTCTCAACAGGAGAGGAAAAGGATGTCTTCCAATACATCTGGAGTCCGATGGCCTTCAGTACCAAGATCAATGAGCAGATTGACAAAATCAGTACGTCAACCAAACTTGAGGTTAACAACTAAAAACAATATGATTATGAAAAAGACAAATTGGATACTGCTTATCGTAGCAGTGCTGATGGTGGCTTGCGGCACCTCCCGCGTGGTTCCCGTCACAGGACGCAAACAAAGTGTGGTGACCGACAATGCCGGTTTGCTCACCGAAAGTTTCACGGCTTATAAGACCTTTGTGAGTCAGGCAAAACTGTCTACTGACGCGACGAAGACAGCCTTGGTGAAAAAGGTTGGTCAGCGCCTGGCTACTGCCGTGGAAACCTATCTTAAGAACAATGGCTATCAGGATGAGGTGCAGAATTACAACTGGGAGTTCAACCTCGTGGCTGATAAGCAGGTGAACGCATTCTGTATGCCCGGTGGAAAAATTGTGGTGTATGAGGGCCTGCTCCCCGTCACCCAGGACGAGGCTTCCCTGGCCATCGTTCTCGGCCATGAGATAGCACATGCCGTGGCCTATCACTCGGCTGAACAGCAGCAGACGGAGAACAAGCGTCAGATCATCGGACAGGTGGCTGGTAGCGTGCTTTCCGCTGCCGGAATGGGTACCAACACCGCCAGTACGCTGTCCTCGCTCTATGGACTGGGCTCTCAGATGGCCACGCTTAAGTACTCCCGCAACCATGAGACAGAGGCCGACCGTATCGGACTGGTCTTTGCTGCCATGGCAGGTTATGACCCCAATGTGGCCCTCACTTTCTGGCAGAGAATGGCAGCCAACAGTTCGGGTGGATCCACTCCTACCTGGATGAGCACGCACCCCTCTGATGCCCAGCGCATCGCCGACATCCAGAGGTTCCTCCCCGAGGCATTGCGCTACTATAATCCCAGTGGAGCGGCTGCTGCCACCACTACGACCAAAAAGGGTGCCGCCAAGAAGACCACCACACCAAAGACGACAAAAACCATCCGAATCAAGTAACCATCATTTCCTGAGACATGATAGAGTTTTTCACCCAACATGTATGGCTGATATGGATCTTGATATCCGTATTGGGACTGATTATAGAACTGGGTTCCGGCGACCTCTTCATCCTGTGCTTCTCCATAGGAGCACTGGCTGCCTCGCTGACGGCCGCTCTCGGTCTCGGTATCATACCTCAACTCATCGCGATGGCACTGTGCGCGCTGTTGAGCATCTACTTTATCAGACCGATGGCGCTGAGATACCTACATCGGAATGACCCAGACCGAGTCAGCAACGCCGATGCCCTCATCGGTCGTGAGGGACGGGTGTCGGAGGCCATCGCTGAGGGCGGCACAGGACGTGTTGCCATCGATGGCGATGACTGGAAAGCAGTGTCTGCCGACGGCATGGCCATCAAGAAAGGAGATAAAGTCAAGGTCGTAGGCAGAGAGAGCATTATCATCACCGTGGAGCGGGTGGAATAGCCTGTTCTCATCTTTATTCTTCAATTTTTAATTTTTTTATATCGTGAGCACATCGATTATCGTATTGATCGCCATCATCATATTGGTGATCTATTTGGCCAAGAAGACTTTGGTCATCATTCCTCAGTCGGAAACGAAAATCATCGAACGACTGGGTAAGTATCATGCCACGCTGCAGCCTGGCATCAATGTCATCATCCCGTTCATCGACGCTGCCAAGAGCATCGTCACCCTGAGCCGGGGAAGATATGTCTATTCCAACGACATCGATCTGCGTGAGCAGGTGTATGACTTCGACAAGCAGAACGTCATCACCAAGGATAATATCCAAATGCAGATCAATGCGCTGCTGTATTTCCAGATTGTTGATCCCTTCAAGGCAGTGTATGAGATCAGCAACCTGCCCAACGCCATTGAGAAACTGACACAGACCACCTTGCGTAACATCATCGGTGAGATGGAACTTGACCAGACACTCACCTCACGCGACACGGTGAACACCAAACTGAGGGCTGTCCTCGATGATGCCACCAACAAATGGGGCATCAAGGTCAACCGCGTGGAACTTCAGGACATCACACCGCCGCAGAGCGTGCTGCAGGCCATGGAGAAGCAGATGCAGGCAGAGCGTAACAAGCGTGCCGTCATCCTCACCAGCGAGGGCGAGAAACAATCGCAGATTCTCCAGTCAGAGGGTGACAAGGCTGCCACCATCAACAGGGCTGAGGCACTCAAGCAGCAGGCCATCCTTGAGGCTGAGGGTGTGGCACAGGCACGCATCCGCAAGGCTGAGGCTGAGGCCATCGCCATCCAGAAAATCACAGAAGCCGTGGGCAACTCCACCAATCCCGCCAACTACCTGCTGGCTCAGAAGTATATCCAGATGATGGAGGAACTGGCTTCAGGACAGCAGGCAAAGACTGTCTACCTGCCTTATGAGGCCACCAATCTCTTGGGAAGTCTCGGTGGCATCAAGGACTTGTTCAACGCACAAAACTGACCTGGCACATGAATATCTGCATCGTGGCTGGCGCAAGGCCCAATTTTATCAAAGTGGCTCCCATCATGAGGGCTATTGACAGGGCGAGGGACCAGGGTAGGGAAGTAAACTGCCAATTGGTCTATGCCGGCGCTGACACGGACGGGACGTTGGAGCAGTCGCTCTTTGATGACTTGCAGATGCGCCGCCCGGATGTGTATCTGGGGGTGGACTGTGTGAGTCTGAATGAACTGACCGGTCGGGTGATGGGAGAGTTTGAAAGGTACTTGGAAAGCCATCCCACCGACGTGGTGATTGTCGTTGATGACTTGGCTTCCACCATGGCGGCGGCTATCGTCACCAAGAAACAGGGCATCCGACTGGCACATCTCGTAGCGGGCACGCGCTCCTTCGATATCCGTATGCCGAAGGAGATCAATCGGTTGGTTATCGACGGATTGTCCGACCTGCTCTTCACCGCCGGTGAGGGTGCCAGTCAGATTGTGTCTCGTGAGGGAGCCCAACTCTCCCAGGTCTACATGGTGGGCAATATCCTCATGGATACGCTGAGGGCCAATTACATGCGGTTCCGCCGACCAAAGGTGTTGGACGAACTTGGACTGGAAGATCAGTCTTATCTGGTGTTCACGCTCAACAGGAAAGTGCTGATTGCCGACCGTGACAATCTGAGAAAGATGCTCAAGGCCATGATGGAGGCTGCCGGTGAAACGCATATCGTGGCTCCGCTGCGCGGAGAGGCAAGAAAAGTGGTGGCCTCACTGCTCGCCACCATCAACAGGCCGCTTGATACCTTCCATCTCACCGATCCGATGGGGTACCTGGAGTTCGGCTACCTCACCGCCCACGCCAAGGGCATCATCACCGATTCGGGAAATGTGGCAGAGGAGGCTACTTTCAATGGTGTTCCCTGTGCCACGCTCAACAGTTACACAGAGCATATCGAGACGGTGCGTACGGGGTCGAACGTACTGGTGGGTGAGGATGCGCAGTGCCTGCGTGAGACCGTGGCCGACATGGTGGCGGGACGCTGGAAGAAAAGCAATATCCCTGACCGCTGGGACGGACGCTCAGCAGAGCGCATCGTGCAGATCCTGCTCTCCTGAGACCGCGATGGGCAGAAGGCCTGTTATATCTCGATATCCACGGATTCTCCGTATCCGGGTTGGTGGCTGAAAGCCTCCTCCTCGGGGAAAAGTCCCACATGCAGACAGGCTGCTACAATCACACCGCCATGGGCGAAAACCGCCACATGGCGGTAGTTTTTTTGACTTAGTTCATCGAGAAAACTGTCCACCCGTTGCCGGAGCATCGGAAAACTCTCTCCGCCGGTGGCGGGCAGGTGCAGGTAATCGTCATACCATCGTTGCAGCGCCTCGTCCTGAATGTCATCATAGCGCTGCATCTCCCATTCTCCCATGTTCATCTCCTTGAGGCGGTCATCGACGGTCGCATCGAGGTATCCGCACCATTCGGCCAACTTCCTCGCACGGGTCAGTGGTGAGGTAAATACATGGTCGAATGTCATGCCCTCCAACCGGCTCTTCGTGATGGCGGCTTCCGCCTCAAACGTGTCGGCCACGGGCACGTCGCTCCATCCGTAGCAGGTGCCGCGGGGCACTGCCACACTGGTATGGCGTATCAGGGTGACTCTCATCGGCAAAGGGTGATGGCAGCGGTGAGATATACTGTCAGTTCGACCAGCAGGAACATGGCTCCGCAGCAGTCACCGGTATATCCTCTCAGGGTATGCCAGATCTTGAGGTAGAGGAAATACATCACCAGGCAGGGAGCGAACACGAGCCATTCCAGATGCCCTGTCAGTCCTCCCCACAATAGGAGGGGAATGGCGGGCAGCAGACCTTGGAATGCGAGGGATATGCCGCCAGCGATGCTCACCTTGCGGTACACCACCTTGGCTTTGGCCTCGTTCTCATCGCGGGCATAGGGCATCATCTGCACGATCTGTCCGGCCAGCATCTTGGCAAAGGGGTCGGCGGCTACGACGAGGAAGGCCGCAGTGCGGGTGGGCAGACTGTATAGGCAGATATAGAGAAGGCCGAAATAGGCGATGAGACTGAGCACGCCGTAGGTGCCGATGCGTGAGTCTTTCATGATGCTCAGGATGCGGTCGCTGTCGTTGCCGCCGCCTCCGAAACCGTCGAAGAAGTCGGCCAGTCCGTCCTCGTGGAGGGCTCCGGTGAGCAGCAGCCTTGCCACGATGGCGATGGCGACGGCAAGGGCATGGGGCATCACCATCGGACCGAACAGCAGGATGGCTCCCATGGTCAGTCCGGTCAGCCAGCCTGCCAACGGCCAGAACTCCACCACAGCGCGGTAACTGTCACGCGGAGGCTCGTAGATGCGCCACAATGGCAGGCGGGTGAAGAAAATCAGGGCGGCCCAGGCATTCTGCCACCACTTAGAAGTATTTAGTGATATTTGCATGGTCGAAGTTGTTCATTTCGTTGATCATTCTCACGGAGGTCTCGATAATGGGATAGGCACAGAGTGCACCGGTGCCCTCGCCGAGGCGAAGGCCAAGGTTGAGCAGTGGGTGGGCATCCATCAGGTCCAACATTTTGCGGTGCCCTGACTCATCCCCGCAGTGGCCGAAAATGGCGTAGTCGAGGACAGCCGGACAGATATGGGAGGCGGCGAGCATGCATGCGGTCATGATGAATCCGTCGACCATCACTGCCATGTGGAGTTCGGCGGCACGGAGCATGGCTCCTATGGCAGCCACCATCTCAAACCCGCCGAAATAGCGGATGAGGGCCTCGGTATCTTCGGTGTCAAAGTTCGATTTGTAGCGGTTGACGGCGGCATGGAGTACTTCGCGTTTGTGGTCGATGCCTTTGTTGTTGAGTCCGGAACCGGCGCCGATGCATTCGTCCAATGGCAAATGGCCCAGTTCGCTCATCCAGATGCTCGATGGCGAGGTGTTGCCGATGCCCATCTCACCGAGGCAGAGGATGTTGCAGCCAGCCTGATGGCAATCATCTGCCAGTGAGGCTCCCGTGTCGATGGCCTGTGCCATCTGCTCTTCTGTCATAGCAGGCTCATAGAGGAAATCGGCGGTGCCGTAGGCTATTTTGCAGTCGAGGATGCCGTCGATGCCGGTGAAGTCATGGTCGACACCCATATCGACTATATGAAGGTCGAAATGATGCTGGCGGCACAGCATGTTGACACCGCCTCCGCCACGTGTGAAGTTGACCATCTGCTGCCAGGTGACTTCGCGCGGTGACACGCTCACGCCCTCGCGCTCGATGCCGTGGTCGCCTCCGAGCAGAATGTGGGAGGGATGGGAGAGGGTTGGGGAGAGGGTCTGTTGGATGAGGCACAACTGCTCGGCTGTCTCCTCCAGTTGACCGAGGGAATGGAGAGGCTTGTTCAGATTGTCGATCTTGTCGCGGATGGCGGCAAGCATAGAGGTGTCGGTGTGTAAAATGTCAAATTTTCTCATGGTCTTCTTTGATGGTGACAGGGATGCCGCTCACCATAAGCACCACGGTGTCGGCGCGGGCAGCCACATATTGGTTCATCCATCCTTGGAGGTCGGTGAACCTCCGCTGGAGGGCGTTGGTACTCACCCCGCCGCTGCCAATCTCGTTGGTGACGAAAATGAAGGTAGCGTCCTGGGCGACGAGCCGGTCAAACTCCGCCTTCACCTCAGAGAGCACCTGACTGACATCGGGCAATTCGTCTTCCTTGATAGTGCCGAACATGAAGTTGGTGCACCACAAGGTGACACAGTCCACCAATACCACACGCCCGGTCAGGTCGTGCTGGCTGAGATATTTTTCCTCCTCGATATTGGTCCACTGTGGTCCGCGCCGTGCCTGGTGGCGGGCCACACGGTCGGCGAACTCCTCATCACACACCCGGGCGGTGGCGATGTAGACGGGACGGTCGCTCATCCTCAACGCCAATTCTTCGGCATAGGTGCTCTTGCCCGAGCGCTGCCCGCCTGTGATCATGAATAATTTGCTCATCAGTCTATTTCCCTAAACAGGTCTTGCTCTTTCAGAATGACCACACGGCCATATTTCTCCAGGGCCTTGAGGTCGAGTTTCTTTTTGTTGCCCACGATACCGAATACACGGTGGCTGGATAGTTATTGTTTGTCCGATATAATCATAATCACGCAAAAGTACACCTTTTTTTGCAATTCAAAAAGATATTTTTGCAAATATCATATTTTTTTCATTATTTTGCAGTCGTAATCAATCAAGGCACTTGTAACTATTAAACAAAATGATGATAAGTATGAAAAGAATAGCGATATGGCTGACTGCTGCGATGCTCGCATCATCGGCTGTAGCCCAGACAGTTCAGGAGAGCAAGCCTTCCGACAATATCTATTTGGGTATCAATGGAGGCATGGCTGTCAAGACCACTGGCGTCCGCTGGATGCATAATCTCAATCCCAATATTGGGGTGAGGATAGGACGATGGTTCACACCGGTTTTCGGACTGGCTGTTGACGGATCGGCCTATTTCTCCAACAAACCTTTTGTGTCGACGGGGACATTGGTCAGGGCCACCAATGTGTCACTGCTGGGAACGGTCAATTTCACCAATCTCTTTGGCGGCTATCCCGGTGAGCCTCGCTTCTTCGAGGTGGCCGGATTCTATGGCGTGGGCTGGGGACACCTCTTCAGGGCAGACCATCAGATGTATGAGCCTACCAACAAGATGACCTCCAAGGCTGGAATTGACTTTAACTTCAATTTCGGCAGCGACTTGGAGTGGCAGTTCTTTATCGAACCGTCGTTCACGTGGGCTTTGCTTGGCAGCAACACCCAACCCGCCCTGCAACCGGCGCATAAACTGTCTTTCAGCGACCAGGGACCGCGCTACAATGTCAACAACTCCGCATTCCAGATCATTGTCGGTCTTGCCTATAAGTTCGCCAACAGCAACGGTTCTCACAACTTCCGCCTCGCAGGGGCATCCGACGACAGGGAACTGAAACGCCTCAACGGCATCATCAATGACCTGAGGGCACAACTTGCCCAGCAGCCGAGGGAAGTGGTGAGAGAGGTGCCCGGACAGGTGGTGCGTGCCGAGAACCTCGTGCTCGTCACCTTCGCCCAGGGCAAGTCACTGCTCACCCAGGATGCCATGGACGCACTCAATGTGGTGAGACCAGGGGCGCATGTGCAGATCATCGGAACGGCTTCGCCGGAGGGAGGCGCCGACCTCAATCTGCGGCTGTCGCAGGCACGTGCTGATGCAGTGGCCGCCTATCTCCGCGACCGTGGTGTGATTGTTGATGAAGCCATCGGTCATGGCGTGCAAGGGAATACTTCCAACCGTCTGGCCATCGTTTACGTGAAATGACCATGGATGAGCAGACAGCACCCCAGGAGGGTGGAATGGTGCTCCGGACGGAGGGCCTGGTGAAGCGCTATGGCAAGCGCACGGTGGTCAACGAAGTGTCGATTGAGGTCAGACAGGGTGAGATCGTGGGATTGCTCGGTCCCAATGGTGCGGGCAAAACTACATCCTTCTACATGACCACAGGACTGATTGTGCCCAATGCCGGGCACATCTACCTCAACGAGGTGGATATCACAGGATATCCCGTCTATAAGCGGGCTCGTGCCGGTATTGGCTATCTGCCGCAGGAACCGAGTGTGTTCAGGAAGATGAGTGTCGAGGACAACATCCTGTCGGTGCTTGAGATGACCGGACTGCCCCGGCGTGAGCAATTGGAGCGGTTGGAAAACCTCATCAGTGAGTTTCGTCTAGACAAGGTGCGCCGCAACAAGGGCGACCAGTTGTCGGGCGGTGAGCGCCGGCGAACGGAAATAGCCCGTTGCCTCGCCATCGATCCCAAATTCATCATGCTCGACGAACCCTTCGCCGGTGTCGACCCGATTGCTGTGGAGGATATCCAGCATATCGTGTGGCGGCTCAAGTACCGCAACATCGGTATCCTCATCACCGACCATAACGTGCAGGAGACGCTTACCATCACCGACAGGGCTTACCTGCTGTTTGAGGGGCGCATCCTTTTCAAAGGCAACCCAGAGGAGTTGGCTGCCAACAAGATTGTGCGTGAGAAATACCTGAGCAACAGTTTCGTGCTGCGGAAGAAAGATTTCCAGACACTTGACGAGGAGCGCCGTGCCCGGGAGACAGTGGACTGATGTTCTCTTTGTCCGACAGGTCGGACTTATCTGACCAGTCCGGTTTATACTATCGGCAGCGAGATACCATTGATTTTCTGATAGACATCGAGGGCATAGACATCCGTCATGCCGCTGATGTAATCGATGACCGCCATGAGTCGGGTTTCCAAGTCGGGAGCCGTGATGTCGTATTGGCTGCTCACCCGGTTGATGAGTTGTTGTGAGTAGTAACGGTCGGGTGACACCACAGCCTGTGTCATCTGCTCCATGAGCGTTTCGATGATTTTGTATCCCGACAACTCCACGTCGAGGACGGGCTTGCTGTTGTAAATCCTGACCTTCGACACTTCTGTGCAGCGGCGGTAGGCTTCACGGGCGGACTCACTGATATGGTCGATCAGGCTGCCGGTGAACTCGCCGGCAAGGATGGCCTCCTCGTTGTCGACAAAGGCTTTCACGCACTCATGCTCGAGCAGTCCGATAACGGAGGAGCGCATGTAGACCACCTTCTCGTTGGCATCGTCAATTCGCTCGTCGATGATGCGCTGACGCATCTTCTGCCTCACTTCCTCACTGAAAAAGCCCAGCAGCAAGTGTTCCGTCTCCTCAAAGGAGAGTATCTTGAGTTTGTGGGCATCTTCGATGTCCATGATCTCATAACAAATATCATCGGCAGCCTCGACAAGGTAGACCAGCGGGTGGCGGGCGAAACGCACACCGCAGTCGCCCTGGTCCAACTGTCGGATGCCCAGGTCGCGGGCAATCTTGAGATAGATGTCCTGCTCGCTGTGGAAAAAGCCGAATTTCCCTTTCTTGCCCGACATAGTGGAGGAATGGGGATATTTCACAATGGAGGCCAGCGTGGAATAGGTGAGTACAAACCCTCCGTCGCGCCTGCCCTTGAAGCGGTGGGCGAGCAAGCGGAAAGCATTGGCGTTGCCCTCGAAATGGGTGATGTCGCTCCAGAATCCGTCGCTCACCTGTGATTGCAGATACTGGCCTTTTCCCTCTGTGAAGAAGGCGCGGATGGCTCGTTCGCCGGAATGGCCGAAAGGCGGGTTACCCATGTCGTGGGCAAGACATGCCGCCGACACGATGGTGCCTATATCCTCAAACAGAGTGTCTTTGAGGGAGGGGTGACGCTCGGTGAGTTGGCGGGCGACATCGTTGCCGAGCGACGTGCCGACACACGACACTTCAAGACTGTGGGTCAGGCGGTTATGGACAAAGACGCTACCCGGCAGAGGAAAGACCTGGGTCTTGTTCTGCAGGCGGCGGAACGGGGCGGAGAAAAGCAGACGGTCGCTGTCACGTTTGAATTCCGAACGGTCGTCATGGCGCGCCATGTGGCGGTCTTCCTGACCAAGGCGCTTGTTGGAGATGAGTTGTAGCCAGTTCATTTCGTGCAAAAGTAATCTAAAATTGTCTAAAATCCGTCTTTTTATGACGGAAAATGGCAGAATATGGATGGAATTCGTTATTTTTGCATCTCATTTCAGACAAGTAATTATGATATCCATAAAAGTGATCAACAAAGGTCGTCATGCCTTGCCGAAATATGCCACAGCACTCAGTGCGGGTATGGATCTGCACGCCAATATCGATGAGCCGGTGACGCTCCGCCCTTTGGAGCACAGGCTGATCCCCACAGGTCTTTTCATCGCGCTTCCTCCCGGATATGAGGCGCAGGTGAGACCCAGAAGCGGACTGGCGCTCAAACATGGCATCACCGTGCTCAACGCACCAGGCACTATCGATGCCGACTATCGTGGTGAGGTGGGGGTGTTGCTGGTCAATCTCTCCGACAAGGACTTTGTGGTGGCCGATGGCGAGCGCATCGCACAGATGGTGGTGGCACGCCATGAGCAGGGTGAGTGGGTAGAGACAGACACACTCGATGAGACAGCGCGTGGCGCAGGTGGATACGGACATACAGGAGTGAAATGAGCAAACCGAACAAGACTTGTCGAAATGGGTGGACACTCAGGCTGATGCTGCTGTTGTTGGCAGTGTCGGCTACACTCTTTGTCGCGGCCAAAAAGAAACCGCGTGCGAAGACGGTGCAGCCCGTGGTCATCTCTGCTCTCAGCGAGAATGATGCCAAACGCTTCAAATACTTCTATCTTGAGGCTGTCAGACAACAACAGGCAGGTCATTTTGCCGCTGCATACGACTTGTTCCTCCATTGTCTGGAAATCAATCCCTTTGCACCGGAGGCTTACTTCGCGCTGTCTTCCTATTACTCTGAGATGAAGGACGACTCCACCATGCTTGTGTGCATGGAGAAGGCTGCACGGCTCAGTCCGGACAATTTCACCTACTTGGAAAGGCTGGGACAGGTGTACATCAAAACCCATGAATTCAACAAGGCTACGGAGGTGTATGAGCAACTCGCTTCCAACAGTCCGGGACGGACGGATGTGCTGGGCATCCTGCTCCAACTCTATCAACATGCTGACAACTACGACAAGGTGATTGCCACACTTGACAGAATTGAGACCCTGGAGGGAAGCAGCGAAGACCTGACCTTATCGAAGATGCAGGTCTATTCCATCAAGGGTGACAAGAAAAAGGAAATCAAGGAACTCCGTAACCTGGCACGGCAACATCCCAATGATTACAAGTACAGGGTGATGATCGGCAACTGGCTCTTGCAGAACGGGAAGGAGAAGGAAGCCTTGTCGGAATACAACAGCGTGTTGAAGAAAGAGCCCGACAACATCATGGCTCAGATGTCGCTGCTCGACTATTACAAGGCCCAGAATCAGGACTCGTTGGCCCGGGCACAGACAGAGAGGCTTCTGCTGAGTCCCAACACAGAGATAGAAAGTAAGATTTTGCTGCTCAGGCAATTGATCAGTGACAGCGAGCAAAATGGAGGCGACAGCACGGAAGTGCTCGACATCTTTGGGAAAATTCTCGCCCAACCGCAGGAAAATGCAGGGATGGCCGAGTTGTGCGCAGCATACATGTCGCTGAAGAAAATGCCAGAGGACACGGTCAATACAGTCTATGAGCGGATTATAGATATTGAACCGGACAATGCAGGGGCGAGGTTGCAGTTGCTGCAGTCTGCTTGGAAAAAGAAAGACTTCAACAAAGTCATCGCCCTCGCAAAACCAGGCGTGGAGTACAACCCCAGCAACATCTGGTTCTATTACTTCCTGGGACTGGCCTATGCGCAGAACGATGAGAGCGAGTTGGAACTCAATACCTTGCGCAAAGGTGTGGAGCAGGCCGATGAGGAGAGCAACAAGGATATCGTATCGGATTTCTATGCCATGATAGGAGACCTCCTCCATGAGCAGGGCAAAAACGAGGAGGCTTACGCAGCCTACGACAGTTGTCTGCAATGGAAACCCGACAATATCGGATGCCTCAACAACTATGCCTATTTCCTCAGCGAGGAGGGGCGCGAACTGCCTAAGGCTGAGCAGATGAGTTACCGCACCGTGAAGGCCGAGCCTGGCAATTCCACCTTTCTCGACACCTATGCGTGGATTCTTTTCAAGCAGCAGCGGTTTGAGGAGGCTCGTATCTACATCGACCAAGCGGTAGCGGCTGACTCGGCGCAAAGTGCCGTCATCGTGGAACATGCCGGTGATATCTATATGATGGCTGGTGACAGTGCCAAGGCATTGGAGTATTGGCAGAAAGCCCTCGAACTGGACGAGGAGGAGAATGCCTTGCTGCAAAGAAAAATCAAACTGAAAAAATATATAGAAGAAGACGCTAAAAAGTAATAGAATAAATGATGAGCAACAATCCTCGAAAGATAACCATCCTCGCTCTCGCCATGCTCCTGGCAGCATGTGGGAGCAAGAAAAATTTAGTCAAGGACCCTGGCAGCAACAACCCTTCCGCCACCACTTCCACTGTGACCCCGGGACAGACTTCCGTACAGGGGGCAGACAATGCAACCATTTTAAGGAACGTGACCAGCAGCCTTCCGGCTTCCGCCAACCTTGTGTCTTCCATAGACTTCACCATCAAGAGGGGGTCTAAGGACATCTCCGTAGATGGCAAGATCAGCATGAGGCGCGATGAGGTCATCAGAATCCAACTCTCGCCCATGGGATTGGTGGAGGTGGGAAGAATGGAGTTCACACGTGACTCCGTCCTCATTATGGACCGTATCCACAAGCAATACCTCAAAAGCAGTTATGACAAGGTGGGATTCCTGCGCGACAATGGTATTGATTTCTACGCGCTGCAGGCTTTGTTCTGGAATCAACTCTTCGTGCCTGGCGAGAAGGACTTGGACAAATCGGTGGGAAAATTCGACATCAAGGACAATGTCATTTCTCTTTCGTCGGGAAAAATGAAATACCAGTGGACGGCCGACACAGGCTTCGAACACCTGATGACTGCTTTGGCCACCTACAGCAGCACCAAGCATGGGACGTCGAAACTCGACTGGGCATATGGTGACTTCAAAAACTTCGCCGGAAAGACCTTCCCCGCACGCCACACGGTGGGCATCACCGCTGGAACATCTTCTGGCAGCAGCAAGAACATCAATGTGATTATCACCTTGAAAAATATGAAAACGGACAGCGGATGGGACACAATAACAAAAGTTCCTTCCAAATACAAACCCGTGGAACTCAAGGATGTCATCAACCAAATAATGAAACTGTAATGAGAAAGTGCATTCTTTTGTTATTCACTGCCATGATGCTGCTACCCATGTCGGCGCAGACACGCCATAAGGGACAGCAGGGCAGGCGCCATACCACCACACGATCCTATACAAGGCGGTCTTCGTCGAAAGGTACTGCCGCCACTACACAAAAGGTGACCAAAAGCACCAAAACAACCAAAGGAAAAGGTGGCAAACCTAATTACACGACCAAGGAAATCAGGGGACTGCAGACCCAAAGGCAGCAGATCGAGCAGGATATCCGCAACCAGCAGAACCGTCTGAGGGAGAACAAGGAGAATGTGGCCAACAGACTCAACGCCCTCATGGTGCTCAACAGTGAGATAGAGTCCAAGCAGAAGGATATCGAGGGATTTGAGAATGACATTCACAAACTTGACGGCAATATCGGTATCCTCAATTCACAGATGGCTACCCTCAAGGGACAACTGCGCGACCGGCAGGACAAATATGTCAAGTCGGTGAGATACATGCAGAGCCACAACAGCATTCAGGAGAAACTGATGTTTATCTTCAGTGCCAACAGCCTGACCCAGGCTTATCGCCGACTCCGTTTTATGCAGGAATATGCGGATTACCAACGGACACAAGGCGAGCAAATCAAGGTCAAGCAACAGGAAATCGACAAGAAGAACAAGCAACTGCAGGCGGCTCGCTCACAGAAAAACCAACTGCTGAGCAAGGGCAAGGCGGCCAGGGCTGACTTGCAGGACAAGCATACCGAGCAGCAGAAGGTGGTGAATGAACTGCAGAATGAGCAAAAGACCATCCAGGTGATTATCTCTGAGCAGGAGCGCAAGAATGAGCAGATCAATGCCGAGATCGACCGCCTTGTGGCTGTCGAGGTGGAGAAGGCGCGCGTGCGCGCTGAGGCGGAGGCCAAGCGCAAGTCTGAGGCTGCTGCCGCAAAGAAAAGAGCAGAGGAACTGGCCCGTAAGAAGGCTGCTGCCGAGAAGGCCAAACGCGAGGAGGAGAAACGTATCGCTGCCGCCAAGGCCGAGGAGGCCCGTCTGAAGGCCGCTGCCGACAAGGCTGCCCGTGAGCATGAGCGCAGGGTGGCTGCCGAGAAGGCTGCTGCCGAGGCACGTGCCAGAGCCGCCGCCGCTGAGGCAAAGGCGCGTCAGGAAAATGAGGCGAAGGCGCGCCGTGAGGCGGAGGCACAGGCCCGTGCCGCTGCCGAGGAGGCCCGTGCCGCCGAGGAGGCTGCCCGCAGGAGTGCCGCCGAGAAAGAAAAGGCGGAGCAGGCTGCCCGTGAGGCGGAGTCTGCCCGGTTGGCTGCGGAGCGCAAGGCTGTGGCAGATGCCGCTCGCCGTGAGAAAGAGGTTGAGGAGGATGCCAAAGAGGCTTCCAAGGTGGAGACCATGTCGGCGGTCGACCGTCAGATCAGTGGCAGTTTTGAGAGCAACAGGGGCAGGTTGCCCATGCCTGTCACCGGTCCCTACAAGGTGGTGAGCCATTTCGGACAATATGATGTTGACGGACTGAAGAACGTGAAACTCGACAATAAGGGCATCAATATCCAGTGTGAGCCGGGTGCCAGGGCAAGGTCAGTGTTTGAGGGCGAGGTGAGTGCCGTCGTCAGCGTGGCAGGACAACTGGTGGTCATGGTGCGCCATGGTGACTTCATCTCCGTCTACTGCAACCTGAAGGCCGTGAATGTGCGTAAAGGTCAAAAGGTTACCACACGCCAGGTGCTGGGCACCATCGGTCAGGACAACATCCTGCAGTTCCAACTCAGAAGGGAGAAGGCTAAACTCAACCCCGAGACCTGGCTCGGACGGTAGGCAACAGTCCAGTCAAGGATATACTTCACAGCGAAACAGGGGCGTCCCCGTCCGCAATAGATGCGGGCGGGGACGCCCGCGCTCACCGACGTAAAAAATTGGAAGTTTCACTTTTTTTCCCTTCTTTAGCGGTCGAAAACCGAAATCGCAGGACCATGGCTGTCAAGAGAAAGTATCCCCAAGGAGCGCAACATCATAGAATGGCAGTGCGACAAGTAGGGACGCGATGTATCGCGTCCGAAAGCCCAAAAAGAGGTAAATGTAGGGGTATACTAGGAATCATCGGGACAGGTTTGAACGCCGTGCCCCTGATTTTTTAAGAAATCACTTCAAAAATACCCTCATGACAAATTTGAAGAAAACTTTTGCCATGTCATGACTATTTACTAACTTAGCGGCGGAAATGAATAACAACACGGCAAAACAACCGGAGGAGACACCATGACACATCCAAGCAACCTCTATCCTGACGAGCGGCGCTACCCCGTCGGTATACAGACTTTCTCGGAAATCATCACCAAGGGTTATGTCTACATCGACAAGACCGACCTGATGTGGAGGATGACGCACCTGAGCAAATACATCTTCTTGAGTCGTCCGAGGCGATTCGGTAAGTCGCTGCTAACCACCACGCTATGCTCCTTCTTTGAGGGCCGACGTGACCTTTTTGAGGGGCTTAAGGTGATGGAGTTGGAGAAAGAGTGGCTGAGTTACCCTGTGCTCCACGTCGACGTGAGCATGGCCAAGGGACGCGAGAATACGGCAGAACTGCGCAAGGCACTGATGTTTCAAATGGAGCCTTACTGCGAAAAATATGCTATGTCGCAAACATCGGCCACTCCCGGAGAAGTCTTCTCCGGCCTTATCCGACGAGCGTACGAGCAGACAGGCCGCCAGGTGGTAGTGGTTATCGACGAATATGACGCGCCACTGCTCGAGGTACTGCACGAGGAGGAACTACTCGGCGGATACCGCCGTGTGATGCAGGAATTCTATCAATGTTTAAAGGCCAACGAGGCGATGATCCGCTTCTGCTTCATCACAGGCATTACAAAGTTCTCGCAACTGAGCATCTTCTCCACCCTCAACAACATCACCAATGTCTCGCTCGACCCGGAGTTCGCCGCCATCTGCGGCATCACCGGCGAAGAGATCGACACGCAAATGAGGCCTGATGTGGAACGCCTCGCCACCGAGTATGAGTGCGCTCCAGATGAGATGCGCCAGATGCTCCGCGACACTTATGACGGATATCATTTCTCAGGGAAGTCTCCCGATATCTACAACCCTTTCAGCCTGATGAAAGCGTTCAACCAGCGCAGGCTCGACAACTGGTGGTTTGAGAGTGGCACGCCATCCTACCTCATCCGCCAGATGCGCCATTTCCAGACAGACATCACCAAACTCGACGACCTACAGGTGCCATCATCGGCCTTCGACCAGCCTACAGAAAATATGATGGATGCCCTGCCGTTGCTCTATCAGAGCGGATACATGACCATCAAGGACTACAACTTCAGAAGCAGGATGTACACCCTGGGCATTCCAAACCAAGAGGTTCGTGTGGGCTTTACTGAAGGTTTGTTACCCTCTGTTACAGGCATGCGAGGAAGTGACGTGCAGAGGGGCTTCGCAGTGCGCTTCTGGGATGCCTTGTGCACCGGCGACGCCGACTTGGCCTTGCGCGAACTGCAGGCATACCTCGAGGAATTGCCATATGTCGAGGGTTTCAAGAAAAAACTGGAGGAGGTCTCCGCCGCCGAGGGTTTCTATGAGTGGTCGTTTTACCTCATTTTCTCCATGCTCAACGTCTATGTGCAGACGCAGGTGAAATGCGCCCGCGGGCGTGCCGACATGGTGGTATTTATGCCCGATGCCATCTATGTGATGGAACTGAAGATTAACGGAACGGCGCAGGATGCCCTCGACCAGATCAACGATAAGGGCTATGCGCTCCGCTATGCCACCGATGGCCGCCGTATCGTGAAGGCCGGCATCGGCTTCTCCGTCGAGAAGCGTGCCATGACGGATTACATCATTGAAGATTGAAAGGAATCAGAGAATCATCGGGACAGGTTATTGATTCTTCTGCTCACTTGGGAGCGCGGGCGCGATACATCGCGTCCCTACCTGCTTTGGCTGTCGTCATTCTCAGAAAAAGAGCCTTCGTAGCAAGGCAAAGTGAACTGGAGGCACTGCGACTACTATTATTTGTATGTTTGCGGTCTAAAAGTCAAAATGCGACTATTATGGATGATATATGCCAGATGGTTGATGTCGCAAAACTTAGATAAGAATTAACAAAGTAAATAGTCAGATGATGGGTAACCGTATTGCATTATTTGTTCTGATATACATGTTTCTGGCAGCGCCTGTCCGCTTGCCGGCAGAAAGAACGGTATGGGTTTATTATCCAGGGGAACTGCAACACTTGTTTGACGTTAACGACCTGAGATACGAGAACAATCTGACATTGCAAGGTTCGATTAACGGTTCGGACGTGAAGGTGCTGCGTAAGTGGGCCAACCCACAAAGAACATTGAATCTCAGAGACTGCCGGATTGTGGCAGGCGGCGAGCCCTACTACGAAGACTATACGACAGAAGATGACGTCATCGGCTCTTATATGTTCGCCGACAAGGAGTTCAAGAGTCTGGTTTTGCCCAATACGCTGAAGAAGATAGGCGACTATGCCATCACGTTCTGTGGAGACAGCATCGTGTTTCCTCCTACGCTGACGTGGTTGGGTGACCATGCTTTCTGCAATAACTTTTTTAAGAAACTGCATATCCCCGCCACGCTTGTGCATATCGGCAATGGCGCACTGAACGGAAACATCAACCTGAGCAATGTCACCATAGACGAAAACCACCCGGAATTCGTGCTGGAGGATGGTTATTTGTACACCCGCGACCACACCCGTCTGCTGTCCTATTTCGCTGAAATCAAATCGCAGGCGAAAAGTTTTACGATTCGCCCAGAAGTTAAAGTCATCGACGACAAGGCCTTCAACTATCACCGATGTGATAAAATCGTGTTGAACAAGCAGTTGGAGTACATCGGCGAAGATGCCTTCAAGTATGCACTCGACAATGCAATTCCATATCAGGAGGAACTGGTCATACCCAACAGCGTTACTTATATTGGTCCCTATGCTTTTTATTACTGTCATTTGAGGAAACTCGTTATCTCGGACAATGTGGAGTATCTGCCCGACTTTTGCTTTGCTTACTGTTATATCACCGATATCCACATGCCGGCAAAACTGAAGCATTTAGGTTGGGCCGCTTTGAGTAACAATCATCTGTATAACTTAGAATTGCCCAACGGGCTGGAACGAATAGAGAAGTGTGCACTCCTTGGAATGGGAAGCAAAAAGAAACTGGTGATTCCTGAGAGTTTACTCCATATTGATGAACATGCTTTTCGTGATATCATGGTGGACACGATAGAAATACGGGCGCCACTCGACACCATACCCAAAGCCTCTTTCTACAGTTGTGAGTCGATAGTGAAACTCGTCCTGCCGCCGACCGTCAAGCGTATAGAGAATTCGGCATTTTATGAGTGCTACGGCTTGAGAATCTTCCAGTTTCCTGACGGATTGGAAGAAATCGGCCCATGGTCATTGGCTGGCTCGAAAGGCATTAGTGTGTGGCACATCCCGGCTTCCGTACGGAAGATAGAGGAGGCGGCCTTTGCCGTTCCCAATTTCTCGTCGCATACCGTCTATATGTATTCGCAGAATCCACCAACAGAAACCCATCCGCAGGCCTTCAAAGACTGGACAATGAATAAGTCGGTGCTCTACGTGCCTAAAGGCTGTACCGAACGTTATCGGCAAACTCCTTGGAATACATTCGGAGAGATACGTGAATTCGATCCGACAAGTGTCAAATCCATTCCCTATACCCCTGAAAACATGGAACGGCGCAGTTACGACTTAGGCGGACGTCCCGTGCCTGAAAACTATCACGGCCTTCGCATTGTACAGACTCTAGACGGAGCAAAGAAAGTAATGAGATAAAACGATATATGTCTCGCTATCCTGCGGACGGTCATTGATTGTCAAGACAAAGATCCAAGCCGTCAAGTATCTGTATGTATTTCCCGATGGCGTCCTTGATCTCGCTGATACAGATATACTCATCGGCGGAATGAGAGCGGGATGACTGTCCGGGGCCTAACTTCAGCGAGGCAAATGGCATGAGCGCCTGGTCGCTCAGTGTGGGCGACCCGAAAGGAATCATCCCCATCGACAGGCAGCGCTGCACGATGGGGTGGCTGACAGGGATGCCAGAGGAACTGAGTCTGAAGGAATGGGCTTTCACCTCGCTGCTCACATGCGAGCGGATGATGCCGAATACCTCCTCGTTGCTGTAAAGTTCATTGGTGCGGACATCAATGACTGCCGTGCATGTGTCGGGAACCACATTGTGCTGGGTGCCGGCATGGAGCACCGTCGCCTGCATCAGTGTGGGACCGAGCAGGGGACTGACACGCTCAAAGCGATAATCGCGTATCCACTGCAGATCGTCGAGCATCTTGTAGATGGCGTTGATGCCCTCGCCCCGTGCGGCATGGCCCGATTTCCCGTGCGACACCATATCAATCACCATCAGACCTTTTTCCGCAATGGCCGGTTGCATGCCCGTCGGTTCTCCCACAATGGCTGCCGTGACAGGTGGCAGCAGGGGAAGGACACGGCTGCAACCATTGGCTCCAGACACTTCCTCCTCGGCGGAGGCCAGATAGATGAGGTTGCAGGACTGGGGTGTGGAGCGCAGGTGGCAGAACACCATGAGCAGCGACACCAACCCTCCGCCGCAGTCGTTGCTGCCTAGGCCATAGAGACGGTCGCCCTCTGTCTGTGCGACGTGGGGCGGGCGGGTCCAGGTGGACACCGGGCGCACGGTATCGATATGGGCATTCAGCAACAGGGTGGGGCGGGAGGCGTCGTAACCCGGAGCCACACACCACAGGTTGTTGGCCTCCCGGTGAGGGGAAAGGCCCGCTTTCTGCATCCAAGTCTCCAAATAGTCGGCTGCCGCAGTCTCCTCACGGCTGATGCTGGGGATGGCAATCAGATGGCTGAGCAGTTCTGTCGCCTGATGGGTATATGCCTCGGTCATGTCGGTTGTCTCTCAAATATAATTATTCAAGTTCACATTTGTCTATACTCCTACCCTCCAAGTAATCAAATTCTTTTGCAAAAACTTGAGATTGATTCAGAAGATAGCGGCAATGCGGCGAATCTGTCTGAGTTTCTCCATAAACGAATCGTCGCGCTCGGCCATCAACATATCGTATTCGTTCTGCATGGCCAGCAGAGGGGCTGCGTCAACACCGAGAGCGGCCTCCATCATCATGGCCAGTTCGGGACTGAGCGACCGCTTGCCATTCAGCATCTCATTGAAGGCAGAATAGGATATTCCTATCTTCTTGGCTAGTCCCCGCTGAGAAATGCCACGGTATTCCAGTTCGTCTTTCAGCACCTCGCCAGGATGGGTGGGCTGAAAGGGCTTCAGATTGTTTGCTATCATCTGCGGATTTACTCCTTCAAGTGTCGTCATATCTCGTCCTCCTTTATTTATAATGGTTTGATAGTTCTGTGATGTTGCATATCGTAGCAATCTGTTTGTCGGTCTCCATGCCTTCGATGAACTCGATGCGGTACTGATTGTTGACGCGGACAGACGAAGTTCCCTCCTTGTCACCGTGTAGTTTCTCGTAGTGCAAGGAACCATACTTGGTCAGTCCCAGAACATTCTCCTGCTGCTTCATCAGGTTGACAACCTTGATGTACTTGCTAACAACTTGGGGCTGAAAGCGGTGTTGCTTATCGCTCGCCTTGCCCTTTGTATAGAGTTCCTGTAGGTATGTCTGCTCGAATGTAATTATCATTTGGACGCGAAGGTAGGAAAAATTTTTTGTGTTCGCAAATTTAATAACAACTATTTGTTGCTTTCAGCATAATTCCAATATTATTTTTTCTATATTATTAGGTATTTCGGTTATTTATGTGTAATTTTGCACCCAATTTGAGAAAAAGCCACCAATTATTACATTAAAAGAATATAGATAAAGATGAAAATTTCATTCGAAAATCCCGATAAGATCAATGGACTGATGACCATTGTCGTGGAGGAAGAGGACTACAAAAAGTTGGTAGATGACAAACTGAAGGAGTATCGCCGCAAGGCGCAGATGCCTGGCTTCAGACCCGGCAACGTGCCCATGGGACTGATCAAGCGCCAATATGGCACTGCCGTCAAGGTGGACGAGATCAACAAACTGCTGGGTAGCGAACTATATAAATATGTAAGGGAGAACAACATCGCCATGCTGGGCGAGCCCATGCCGTCGGAAAACCAGGTGCCGCAGGACCTGGAGAAAGAAGGCCCGTTCACTTTCGCCTTTGACATCGCGGTGGCTCCCGAGTTTTCCCTCACCCTCGACAACAGTGACGAGGTGACCTATTATGACATCGAGGTGGGCGAGGACATGATTGACCAGCAGGTGGAGATCTTCGCCAACCGCAACGGTCATTACGAGCATCCCGAGGAGTATGATGCCGAAAAGCGCGACATGCTGAAAGGCGACCTCCGCCAACTGGATGCAGAGGGCAACACCCTTGAGGGTGGTATCACCGTGGCCGATGCCATGCTCATGCCACAATACTTCAAGGCTGAGGACCAGAAAGCGCTCTTCGAGGGTGCCAAACTGGGCGACATCATCACTTTCAACCCCAAGAAGGCCTATCCCGAGAGCGACACAGAGGTGGCCGCATTGCTCAAACTGAAGAAGGAAGAGGTGGCTGACCTGACTGATGACTTCAGTTTCCAGATCACCGAGATTCAGAGATATGTAGGCGCCGAGGTCAACCAGGCACTCTTCGACACCGTGTTTGGCGAAGGCACTGTCAGCAGCGAGGAGGAGTTCCGCTCGAAAATCGCAGAGGGACTGAAGGTGCAACTCACCGGTGAGGCCGACTTCCAGTTCTTGTCCGACCTGAGGGCTTATGCCGAGGCCAAGGTGGGTGAACTCACCTTCCCCGAGGAACTGCTCAAGCGGGTGATGAAGAACAATAACAAGGACAAGGATGACAAATACGTCGATGATCATTTCGCCGACAGCATCCGCGAACTGAAATGGCACCTCATCAAGGAGCAGTTGGTGAACGCCAACGGCATCAAGGTGGAGGACAGCGAGATCAAACTCACTGCAAGGGAAATGGCAAGGGCTCAGTTCGCTCAGTATGGCATGAACGATGTGCCTGACGAGTATCTTGACAACTATGCACAGGATATGGTCAAGAAAGAGGAATACACCAATGCCATCGTTGACCGCACCATCGACCGCAAACTCACACAGGTGATGAAGAATGTCGTCAAACTGGGCATCAAAAAGGTGACATTTGAAGACTTCAGGAATATCGTGAAAGGATAAATAGATTTTTTTTCAAAAAAATCGTCCTTATCATTAAAGATTACCGACTTTTTTTCGTAACTTTGTTGCTACGAATCAAGAAAAAGGTCGGTAATCTTTTGTTGTGGCCTGATTTTTGTATTCTTTTTTGCAGACGGCAAGATGGAATACCCATGCCGCGACAATAATAGAATGACCATTAAAAGAAAAGAACATGAACGATTTCAGAAAGTACGCTACCAAGCATTTGGGCATCAACTCCATGGTGCTCGACGACGTGATCAGCACACAAGCACAATACCTCAACCCATATATCCTGGAGGAAAGACAGTTGAATGTCACCCAGATGGATGTGTTCTCAAGATTGATGATGGACCGCATCATCTTCCTCGGAACACCGATTGACGACTATACTGCCAACACCCTGCAGGCACAGTTGCTCTACCTGGACTCGGTGGACAGCGGAAAGGATATCTCCGTCTACATCAACTCACCGGGCGGAAGCGTTTCGGCAGGACTGGGCATCTACGACACCATGCAGTTTATCTCCTGCGACGTGGCCACCATCTGCACAGGAATGGCCGCCTCCATGGCCGCTGTCCTGCTCGTGGCAGGTACAGAGGGAAAAAGGGCTGCCCTCACCCACAGCAGGGTGATGATTCACCAACCCCTTGGCGGTGTGCAGGGACAGGCTTCCGATATTGAGATTGAGGCCCGTGAGATACAGAAATACAAAAAAGAACTATACACCATCATCGCTGACCACTCTCACACTCCGTTTGAGAAAGTGTGGGCGGATTCCGACCGCAACTACTGGATGACCGCTGAGGAGGCCAAGGAATATGGCATGATTGACGACGTGCTCAAGCGCAAAAAGTAGAAATGAAGAAGACATGCAGTTTTTGCGGCAGCAGTGAGAAGGATGTCAGGCTGCTCATCTCGGGCATCAGCGGACAGATATGTGAAAATTGCGCCCGCCAGGCTTATGAGATCGTGCAGACATCGGGTGTACTGCAGGGTGCATACGGTAAGAACGATGACTTCGATCTGAAAAAACTGCCCAAACCTCAGCAAATAAAAGACTATCTCGACCAATATGTCATAGGACAGGATGAGGCGAAGAGATACCTCGCCGTCTCTGTGTACAACCATTACAAGCGACTCAATCAGAAGGAGACGGATGATGGGGTGGAGATAGAGAAGAGCAACATCATCATGGTGGGAAGCACAGGAACGGGCAAGACCCTCCTCGCACGCACCATCGCCAAGTTGCTCAAAGTGCCTTTCACTATCGTCGACGCCACCGTCTTCACCGAGGCAGGATATGTCGGCGAGGATGTGGAAAGCATTCTCTCAAGACTCCTCCAGGTGGCTGACTACAATGTGGAGGCAGCACAGAGGGGTATCGTGTTCATCGATGAGATTGACAAGATTGCCCGCAAGAGCGACAACCCCTCCATCACGAGGGATGTCAGCGGAGAGGGTGTGCAGCAGGGACTGCTCAAACTGCTCGAGGGTACAATGGTCAACGTGCCCCCACAAGGAGGGCGGAAGCATCCCGATCAGAAATACATTCAGGTGGACACCCGCAACATCCTGTTCATCTGCGGAGGTGCCTTCGATGGCATCGAGCGCAAAATCGCACAGCGCATGAACACCCATGTCGTGGGGTACAATTCAGTGCAGAATGTCAGGAACATTGACAAGGAGGAACTGATGAAGTATGTCCTTCCGCAGGATCTCAAGTCGTTTGGCCTCATCCCGGAAATCATCGGGCGACTGCCGGTGCTCACCTATCTCAACCAACTTGACAGGCCTGCGCTGAAAAAAATCCTTGTGGAACCCAAAAACTCCATCGTCAGACAATACATCAAACTGTTTGAGATGGATGGCATCAAACTCAGTTTCAGCGAGGATGCCCTCGACTTCATCGTCGACAAGGCCGTGGAATACAAACTCGGTGCACGTGGATTGCGGTCCATCGTGGAAAGTGTGATGATGGATGCCATGTTTGAGATGCCCTCACGCAGGACAAAATCCTTCGATGTCACGCTCGACTACGCGAAAAGACAACTCGACAAAGCACATATCCAAGGTCAGGAATAGGGAGAAGCCCCCTCATACGGGGCTCCCTGACCTGGCAGAGACTATGAAATGATTTTACACATGCCTAAAGACGTTAACCTCACCCAACAACTGAAACGATTATTCGGCTTTGACAAGTTCAAGGGCGATCAGGAGGCTATTATCCGCAATCTGCTGGCGGGCAAAGACACTTTTGTGCTCATGCCCACAGGAGGCGGAAAGTCGTTGTGCTACCAACTTCCCTCGTTGCTCATGGAGGGTACCGCCATCGTTATCTCACCACTCATCGCCCTGATGAAAAACCAAGTGGATGTCATCAACGGCATGAGTGAGGAGGAGGGGGTAGCCCATTACCTCAACTCGTCGCTTAACAAGGCTGCCATCGACCAGGTCAAGGCCGATATCACTGCGGGAAAAACCAAACTCCTATATGTGGCTCCTGAGTCACTCAACAAAGACGACAACGTGGAGTTCCTGCAGACCGTGAAAATCTCGTTCTATGCCATCGACGAGGCGCACTGCATCTCTGAATGGGGACATGATTTCAGACCGGAATACCGCAACATCCGTCCCACCATACAGCGGATAGGCAACGCGCCGGTCATCGCCCTGACCGCGACAGCCACCGACAAGGTAAGGACAGATATCAAGAAGAACCTGGGAATTGTCGATGCGAAGGAATTCAACAGTTCGTTCAACAGACCTAACCTCTATTATGAGGTAAGGCCCAAAACCAATGACATCAACAAGCAAATCATCCGCTTCATCAAACAAAACCCCGGCAAGAGCGGCATCGTCTACTGCCTCTCAAGGAAAAAGGTGGAGGAACTGGCTGCCGACCTCTGTGCCAACGACATCAGGGCAGCCGCCTACCACGCAGGCCTTGAGTCGACAAAACGTTCGGAGACCCAGGATGACTTCCTGATGGAGAAAATTGATGTCATCGTGGCCACCATCGCTTTCGGTATGGGCATCGACAAACCTGATGTCAGATTTGTCATACATTATGACATCCCCAAGAGCCTGGAGGGATACTATCAGGAGACAGGACGTGCGGGGCGCGACGGAGGTGAGGGCAAGTGCATCACTTTCTATTCCTACAAGGACTTGCAGAAACTGGAGAAGTTCATGGAGGGAAAACCGGTGGCAGAGCAGGATATCGGAAGACAACTGCTCCAGGAGACGGCTGCCTATGCCGAGTCATCGATGTGCCGGAGAAAAATGCTGCTCCACTATTTCGGTGAGGAATATAACAAGGAAAATTGTGGCAACTGCGACAACTGCCTGCATCCCAAGACCAAAATGGAGGGCAAGGATGAACTGCTCATCGTACTCAAGGCGGTTGAGGCCGTGAAGGAGAATTTCAGGGCCGAGTATATCATTGACTTCGTCAAGGGAAGAGGCACCGATGACCTGGTCTCTCATAAACATAACCTCTTGGAAGAGTTCGGCTCCGGAGAGGACGTGAATCCCAAACTGTGGAATCCCGTTATACGTCAGGCGCTGCTGGCCGGATACCTGAAAAAGGACGTGGAGAATTATGGACTGCTGAAGATCACGGCTGCAGGCAAGCGATTTATCAAGAACCCCACCTCTTTCATGATCGTGGAGGACACGGAGTTCAAGGATGAATATGAGGAGGAAAGCACAGAGGGAGGAGGTGCACTCGACCCCGAACTCTATTCGATGCTGAAAGACCTGCGCAAACGCATGTCAAGAAAACTCAACGTGCCTCCATACGTCATCTTCCAGGACATCTCTCTTGAGCAGATGGCAACCATGTATCCCATTACTTTGCAGGAACTGCAAAATATCCAGGGTGTGGGAGCAGGCAAAGCCAAGCGCTATGGACAGGAATTCTGTGACCTGATACGCCAGCATTGCGAGGAGAATGAGATAGAAAGGCCAGAGGACATGCGTGTGCGCACCGTGGCCAAGAAATCCATCCTCAAGGTCAAGATTATTCAGAGCATTGACCGCAAGATTGATCTCGAGGAGATAGCCAAGGCTCAGGGACTTGACTTCGACGAACTGCTCACAGAGATTGAGGCCATCGTCTACAGCGGCACCAAACTCAACATCGACTATTACATCGATGAGGTGATGGATGAAGACCATGTGGATGACATCTATGACTATTTCAGTGAGAGCCAGACAGACGACCTCGACACCGCAATGGACGAACTGGGCGAGTACAGCACCGAAGAGGAGGTGCGCCTGGTGAGGGTGAAATTCTTCTCAGAGATGGCCAACTGAAAAATACCTCTCCCAACCCCTCCGAAGGAGGGAGAGTTTACTGAGTTCGGGCGGATTTTTGATAATCCGCCCGCATTGTTGATATGCCTTTGGAGATTCACAGAACCATTTCTCCATGCTGTTGACACGTTAAAACGTATTAATTCAGCAAGAAAAAACAGCAAAGCACCCCAAAAGTAGATTTTTATTGCTAATTTTGCACGCAATAAATTATTGAGTTATGCCATCATTTGTTGCAGATAGAATCGTAATGGACGGTCTGACCTTCGACGACGTCCTCCTTATCCCGGCTTATTCCGAGGTTCTTCCACGGACTGTGGAACTGAAAACCATGTTTTCCCGCCACATTGGGCTGAACATTCCTTTTGTCACCGCTGCCATGGACACCGTCACCGAGTCGGCAATGGCCATCGCCATCGCACGAGAAGGCGGCATCGGCGTTATTCACAAAAACATGTCAATCGACGATCAGGCACGCCAGGTGGCCATCGTCAAGAGGGCTGAGAACGGTATGATCTATGACCCTGTCACCATCAAGACGGGTAAGACCGTACGGGACGCGCTCAACATGATGGCGGAATACCATATCGGAGGCATTCCCGTCGTCGACGAGGACAACCATCTCGTCGGTATCGTCACCAACCGCGACCTGAGGTTCGAACTGCATCTTGACAAACCCATCGTCGAGGTGATGACAAAGGACAACCTGGTGACTACCGACCAGCAGACCGACCTTGTCGCAGCAGCCCAGATTCTGCAGGAGAACAAGATTGAGAAACTGCCGGTGGTGGACAAAAACAACCGTCTCGTAGGACTGATCACCTATAAGGATATCACCAAGGCCAAGGATAAGCCAATGGCTTGCAAGGATGATAAGGGAAGACTGAGAGTGGCTGCCGGTGTGGGTGTGACCAGTGATACCCTCGACCGTATGCAGGCGCTCGTCAACGCTGGTGCCGACGCCATTGTTATCGACACCGCTCACGGACATTCCAAGTCGGTGGTGGAAAAACTGGTGGAGGCCAAGGCTGCTTTCCCCAACGTGGATATCGTGGTGGGCAATGTGGCTACGGGCGAAGCAGCCAAAATGCTGGTGGAAAACGGAGCCGACGCCATCAAGGTGGGCATCGGACCGGGTTCGATCTGCACCACACGTGTGGTGGCAGGCGTGGGCGTGCCCCAACTCAGTGCTGTGTATGATGTCTATTCTGTCCTTCAGGGCACAGGTGTTCCACTCATTGCCGATGGCGGCCTGCGCTATTCAGGCGATGTGGTCAAGGCATTGGCAGCGGGTGGCAGTTCTGTCATGATCGGCTCACTCGTCGCTGGCACGGAGGAAAGTCCGGGCGACACCATCATCTTCAACGGAAGAAAGTTCAAGAGTTACCGAGGCATGGGTTCGCTCGAGGCCATGGAGAACGGTTCCAAGGACCGCTATTTCCAGTCGGGTACGAAAGAGACCAAAAAACTGGTCCCGGAGGGCATCGCAGGACGTGTGCCATACAAGGGCACTCTCCAGGAAGTCATTTACCAGTTGGTGGGTGGCTTGCGTTCAGGCATGGGTTACTGCGGCGCGCAAAACATCGAGCGGCTGCATGAGGCCAAGTTCACACGCATCACCAATGCCGGTGTCATGGAGAGTCATCCACACGACATCACCATCACCAGTGAGGCACCCAACTATTCGAGACCAGAATAATTCATTTTATCAAATAATAGCAATGAGACTGAAAACCCTTTTTGCAATGCTTGTCATCGGGACAGTGGCTTTCGCACAGGACGACCCGGTGATCATGACTATCAACGGACAGCCTGTCAACAGGTCGGAGTTTGAATATTCATACAACAAGAACAACTCTGATGGCGTGATAGACAAGAAAACGGTCGAGGAGTATGTCGACTTGTTCATCAACTATAAACTCAAGGTGGCTGCTGCCCTTGACGCACATCTCGATACCCTCGTCTCATTTAAGAACGAATTCGCACAGTATCGCGACCAACAGATCAGACCTACCTTCATCACCGACCAGGATGTGGAGAGGGAAGCCAAGGATATTTATCAGCGGACACAGCATTTTGTCGACTCACTCGGCGGCATTGTCAAACCCGCCCACATCCTCATCATGGTGGGGCAGAAAGCCAGCGAGGCCGACAGGAAGAAGGCTGAGCAGCGTGCCGATTCAGTGTACAATGCTCTGAAGCAGGGTGCCAATTTCGAGGAACTCGCCAAGAAGGTGTCCGACGACAAGGGCTCTGCCAAAAATGGCGGTGTGCTGGGATGGATCCAGCCACAACAGACCGTCAAGGAGTTTGAAACGGTTGCCTACTCACTCAACAAAGGGGAAATCAGCAAACCTGTGCTCTCTCCCTATGGGTATCATATCATCCGGCTTGACGACAAGTCGATGTTCTTCCCCTATGACTCACTCAGAAGTGACATCCTGACCTTCATCGACCGAAGGGGAATCCGTGAGAAAATCATTGATGACAAGGTGGAGGAAATCGTGAAAGCCGATGGCAATACGACCAAGGAAAAACTCATGGAGCAGCGTGCGATCGAGTTGTCTGCCAAAGATTCCGACCTGGCCAACCTGATCCGCGAATACCATGACGGACTGCTGCTTTATGAAATCAGCAACAGCGAGGTGTGGGACAAGGCCGCCAAGGATGAGGCAGGACTTGCCAACTATTTCAAGAAAAACAAAAAGCGTTATACATGGGACTCACCTCGCTTCAAGGGCATGGCATACCATGTGAAAGACCAGGCTGATGTCAAGGCGGTGAAAAAATGTGTGAAGGGACTGGCATTCGACAAATGGGCAGAACGCCTCCGCACTACTTTCAATGCCGACTCCGTGAAAAGGATCAGAGTGGAGAAAGGCATCTTCAAGCAGGGTGACAATCCGCTTGTTGACCGTGATGTGTTCAAGAAAAAGGATGCCAAGGTGACCCCCAACAAGGACTATCCCATCGATGCCACTTATGGCAAGGTGCTCAAGGCTCCCAAAGAATATTCCGACGTGCGCGGACAAGTGGTGGCCGACTACCAAGACCAATTGGAGAAGGAATGGGTCGCCAGGCTCCGTCAGCGGTATGCTGTCGTAGTCAACAAAGATGTGCTGGCCACCGTGAACAAACATTGATGCGTATCTATTGGTGCTTATGAACAAAATGCATCTCACCGCGTTGGCCTGCATGAGTTTGGCCTTCATCCCGATGACCATCAGGGCATTCCAGACATCGTATGATGTGACTGGTGGGATGCCTCAGGATTCCGCGGTCGTAAAAAAAGATTTCGTCCCCAACCCAGAAAGTGTCATCGACGAGGTGGTTTGGGTGGTGGGCGACGAGCCTATCCTCAAGTCTGACATCGAGGCCATGAGGTTGCAGGCTGAGACAGAAGGAGTCAGGTGGGAAGGAAATCCCGACTGCTCCATCCCCGAACAGTTGGCTGTACAGAAACTCTTCCTTCACCAGGCTGCCATCGACAGTATTGAGGTGACGGAATCTCAGGTGTCGCAGGACATAGAAGATCAGATCAATTATTGGATACAGTTGGCTGACGGCTCCCGTGAGAAACTGGAGGAGTACCGCAAGCAGACCATTGCTCAGATGAGGCAGCAAATGCATGATGAGTTTAAAAACCGTGAACTCATTCAGAGAATGAAGCAGAAACTGGTGGAGGATATCTCTGTGTCACCTGCTGAGGTGAGGAAGTATTTCCAAAATCTCCCGGAAGACAGCATCCCCCTCGTGCCAACGAATGTGGAGGTGCAGATCATCACCATGCAGCCAAAAGTGTCGGCTGAGGAGGTCAACAGGGTGAAAGATGCCCTGCGTGAGTACACCGACCGTGTCAACAAGGGGGAGACCACCTTCGCCACCATGGCCCGACTTTACTCCGAGGACGGGTCTGCCCGGCAGGGCGGCGAAATCGGCTTTACGCCGAAGTCGGTGCTTGACCCGGCTTTCGCCAATGTGGCGTTCAATCTCACCGACCCCAACAAGATTTCCAAGATTGTGGAAACGGAATTTGGGTATCACATCATCCAACTGATTGACAAGAGGGGTGAACGAATCAATGTGAGGCATATTCTGCTGAAACCCAGGGTCACACAAGAGGAGATGAATCAAACCTCACAAAAACTTGACTCCATTGCCAATGACATCCGGGAGGGCAAATTCACATTTGATGAGGCTGCCACCTTCCTCTCTGATGACAAGGACACCAAAAGCAACCATGGCCTGATGGTCAATACCCCTGACCCTCAGACACGAACATCAAGATTCCGCATGCAGGACCTGCCCACCGAAGTGGCACGTGCCGTTGAGGGACTGAAGGTTGGCGAGATATCGGCTCCCTTCGAGATGGTCAACAGCAGAGGAAAAAAGGTGTGTGCCATTATCAAACTCAAAAGTCGGGTGGAGAGCCACAGAGCAACCATCACAGAGGATTTCCAAGCCTTGAAGGATGTGGTGCTGGCCAAACGGCGGGAGCAGAAACTCAACGACTGGGTGGCTGGAAAACTCAAGAACACCTACGTGAGAATGAATGACCGATACAAAGATTGCAAGTTCCAATACCAAGGATGGGTAAAATGATGGCCGTTTCAATCAAAACCCTACATGGCGGGCATAGAATCTTCACCATTTTGATTCTATGCCTGCTTGCCCTTTGCCAGGCTCAGCAGGCTGACGCCCAGAGGAAAAGGGGTGGCAGGGTCAGCGACCAGCGAATCTATCTCGACCATGCGGATTCTCTCTATTATGACGAATTTCGCAAACACGACACCCAGATTGTCAGGGGACATGTGAAGTTCAGACATCAGGGTGCCACACTTTTCTGCGACAGCGCCTATTTCAAACAGCAGGAGAACACATTCCAGGCGTTCGGTCACGTAAGGATGATACAGAGCGACACCTTGGAGATCAGATGCGACACTGCTTTCTACGACGGCAGGGCCGATGCGGATATGGTGCATGCCCAGAGCAATGTCGTCGTCATCCATCGGAAGACTTCCGAACTGCATACCGACAATCTCATCCTCGACAGGAAGTTCGATGTGGTCTATTATGACCAAGGAGGCAATTATGCCGACAAGAGCAAGGGAATGACACTCAGCAGCGACTGGGGAAAATACAACCTTACAACCAAGGAGGCGGAGTTCTTCTATGACGTGACGCTCAAAACAAAGACCCATGTCATCACTACCGACACCTTATTATATTATTCAGCCGATGATCGGGCCCATGTGAAGGGCGGCAAGACAACCTATATTGGCGGAAGGCCCGTTTGGGGCAAGTCAATCATACACTCCATCAAGGATGGATATGATGTGGAGACTACCAACTGCTACTTCTACATGAAGGATGACCGCACCGAACTCTTCGACAACTCCAAGATAGAGAATGAGACCCGTCTGATTACCGGCGACAGCATCTTTTATGACAGTTCCAGCAAGAAAAGTCATGGATATGGAAGGGTCAACTATGTTGACAGGAAGAACAAGAATCAGTTGACAGCCAACATCGTGGAATATGACGAGAAGGCAGGGAAAGGCTTTGCCACCAACAATCCTGTGTATGTCGATTACTCCCAGCAGGACACCCTTTATCTGCATGCCGATACCATCAGGGTGGAGACCTTCTTCATAGATACCGACAGCATGTACAGGAAAGTGCATTGCTACCATAAAGTGCGGATGTTCAGAAAAGATATCCAGGCGGTCTGTGACTCAATGGTCATATGCTCGCGCGACTCCAGCCTCACCATGTATGTCGACCCCATCACATGGAACGGGCCCCGTCAATTGCTCGGCGACAGTATCAAGATATGGATGAACGACTCCACCGTGCGTGAGGCCAACATCATGTCAAATGCCTTGTCGATAGAGCAGATGGAAAACTACGAGCACCCAGGAAAACTGTTGTACAATCAGGTCACCTCCAGATTGATGAATGCCTATTTTGTGGAAGGAAAAGTACGGATGAGCGAGGCGATTGGAAATGTGCAGACAGTCTATTATCCAATAGATGATGCAGACAGTTCGCTGATAGGAATGGTCTATCTGGAAACAGACACCATGAGGATGTTCCTCACCGAGGAGAGGCGGTTGCATAAAATATGGGCATCGAAATCCGACGGTGTGCTCTATCCCATGTTACAGATTCCACCTTCCAAGGACCTTCTCCCCAATTTCGGATGGTATGACTACATCAGGCCTGTGGACAAGGACGATATTTATTATGTGGAGGAGAAACACAAGAAGAAATTGTTTCGGTAAGATTTGATTCGGTGGTGAGATGACAGATGTTATTCAGTTGTTGCCAGATTCAGTAGCCAACCAGATCGCTGCGGGTGAGGTCATTCAAAGACCTGCTTCCGTGGTGAAGGAACTGATGGAGAATGCGCTCGACGCGGGGGCTGATGAGGTTCATGTGATGGTGGTTGATGCGGGACGGACCATGATCCAGGTCATTGACAATGGGTCGGGTATGTCTGCCACAGACGCACGCCTGTCTTTTGAAAGGCATGCCACATCGAAGATACGGAACGCAGGTGACCTTTTCGACTTGCACACCATGGGCTTCAGAGGCGAGGCTTTGGCTTCCATCGCCGCAGTGGCACAGGTGACGCTGACCACACGCACACATGAGGAGGAGGTGGGCACCCAACTGCGTATCGACGGCTCGAGATTCGTAGAGCAGCAGCCGGTGGCTTGTCCGGTGGGAAGCCAGTTCAAGGTGGAGAACCTTTTCTACAACGTGCCGGCAAGAAGGAAATTCCTCAAGTCAAATGCCACCGAACTCAACAATATCCTCGTCGCGTATGAGCGCATCGTACTGGTATACCCTCAGGTTTCGTTCACACTGCACAGCAATGGCACGGAATTGTCCAACCTGCCTTCCGCAGGACTGAGGCAGCGCATTATCGACGTGTTTGGCAAACGACTCAACCAGGATATCCTGCCCATCAGTGTGGATACCACCCTCTGCCGTATAACGGGGTATGTGGGAAAACCGCAGTCGGCGAAGAAGAAAGGAGCCCATCAGTATTTCTTCGTCAATTCCAGGTACATGAAGCATGCCTATTTCGCAAAAGCCGTCATGGCACCGTTTGAGAGACTTGTCCCACAGGGTGAACAGGTGCCTTTCTTCATCTATTTTGATGTGCCTCCCGCTGACATTGATGTCAACATCCATCCTACCAAAACGGAAATCAAGTTTGAGAACGAACAGGCAATATGGCAAATTCTCTCTGCTTCAGTCAAGGATGCGGTGGGAAGATTCAATGATATCCCTTCCATTGAGTTCGATACGGAAGATAAGCCCGACATTCCAGTGTTGGGAACAGGTGGCTCAGTATCGGTGCCTCAGGTGAGGATAGACCCTCAGTACAATCCTTTCCAAAAAGGGGGTGGTTCAACACGGAACAGAAGGCTGCCTGAAGGGGAGTGGCAACAACTCTATGAGGGAGCCAGGACAGACGGGGCCAACCAGCAGACAACGCTTTTCGACGAACAGGAGATGGCCGACAACAGTGACATCATGTCTGAGAAATCTCCTGTTCATTATCAATACAAGGGGCAGTACATCATGACGGCAGTGAAGTCTGGACTGATGATCATTGATCAGCACAGGGCACACCTCAGGGTGCTGTTTGAGGAGTATCTTCAGAAAATGGACAGTCACCGATGGGCAACACAGCGTGTGCTGTTCCCGGAAATAGTGAGACTGGCACCCGCAGAGACCGCCGTGATGCAGCAGTTGCTCGAACAGTTGGGTGAGGTGGGCTTCGCAGTGTCCGACCTGGGGGGAGGCAGTTTCTCCATCAACGGTGTGCCGGCAGGCTTGGATGGCGTCGATCCCGGAAATATGCTTGCTGAACTGATCGCCTCAGCAAAAGACAAGACAGGAAGGCCGCGCAGCGAGATGGCGGAGTCGGTGGCGATGGGGATGGCGAGAAGTTCAGCCATACCTTACGGACAGGTGCTCTCAAATGAGGAAATGGAAAATCTTGTCAACCGCCTTTTTTCTTGTTCCAACGCGAAAATGACCCCTGACGGCAAAACAATTACCTGCATCCTCAGACAAGAAGAAATAGAGCGGTTATTGGGGTAATTTGAGGAAAATAGCCCGTAAATGGCGTAAATAAAGCGTTTTTTTCGCCCAAAAGTGAAAATTTCTTTAGAAAAAATATTTATATTTGGAAAAAAATATTATCTTTGCGGCGGATTTTATCGCGAATAATAAAAAAGATTATATTATTTTTGGATTTTTTAAAACATAAAAGGTTATGAAAAAACTATTAATGGTGTTGGCAATCGCCAGCGTTTCTTTTTCAGCCATGGCACAGGATGATCCCACATTGAAGTACAGTGTGGCCACCAATTCATTCTGGAGCAATTGGTTTATCCAAGTGGGTGCACAGTGGAATGCATGGTATTCTGCTGATGAGCATCATCATGGTCTCAAGCGCAGCCCGCTGGAGGACTTCCGCTCAAATCCAGGTGCAGCCGTTGCTATTGGTAAATGGTTCACACCGGGTCTCGGACTCCGCACCAAGTTGATGGGTATCTGGGGCAAGTCTGTCCGTCCTGTGAATGGCGACGGTAAGGGCTATTTCAACAAGTTCTGGACACTGAATGAGCACGTCCTTTTCAACCTGAGCAACATGCTTTGTGGCTACAATCCTGACCGTGTGTGGAATTTCATTCCATTTGCTGGTGCAGGCGTAGGACGTTCAATGACTCATGACCGCTATGGCATGGACCTCAGTGTTGGTATCCTCAATGAGTTCCGTCTCAGCCGCAAGGTTTTCCTGAACCTTGAATTGGGTTGGAACCGCTATGAGAATGATATCGACGGTACTGAGATGTCTCTTGACCCCAACAAGCGTGGATGGGATACCCATGACAACCTGCTCTATGCAGAACTGGGTCTGACCTTCAACCTGGGCAAGGGTACATGGGACAAAGTGCCTGATCTCCCAGCCATCAAGGCTCTCCATCAGTCACAGATCGACGCTCTCAATGCTCAGTTGGCTGACGCCAATGCAGAGATTGACCGTCTGAACAACCTGATCCGCAACCACAAGTGCCCCGAGGCAGTAAGAGACATTATCGCTGCTCCTGCTACTGTTTACTTCTACTGCAACAAGACCAAGAGCGGTCCTTCATACGAGCGTGACATGGTTGACGTCCGCACACTGGCTAAGTTGGCTGCTGACAAGAATGTTGACCTGCTCATCACAGGTTATGCTGACAGCGCTACCGGTAATCCCGAGCACAACCAGTGGCTCTCTGACGAGCGCGCCAAGACTGTTGCCGACGAGGTGGTTGGCCAGGGCGTGAGCCGCAGCAAGATCACAACCGTTGGTAAGGGTGGTGTTGACATCCTCTCACCGTTCGACCTCAACCGTCGTGCAGTTGTTGAACTAAAGTAATTCAGAATCACAAGAGATAAAAAAAGGTGCATCCATCGGGATGCACCTTTTTTATTGTTCGAATTGAATGAAGCAAATGGGTAACATTGACAGCAGGAGCCGTGTCACAACTCCTGCTCTCCTGTTTTTCTATACCCTGAATCCGATGATTCTTCTTACTTCCTCGATGGTTGCTCTGGCACTCTCACGGGCACGCTCTGCTCCTTCCCGTGCTATCTTGTCGAGCAACTCTGTGTTGGCACTGTATTCCGTGATGCGCTCACGGATGGGAGCGATGGTCTTTACCAGGTCAGAAGCGATTTGCTTCTTCAGATCACCATAACGGAGCGTGCAGTCACGCCATTTCTCATCAAAATAGTCATAGGCTTCCTTGTTGGAGCACAACAGCAGGAAGGTGAAAAGGTTTTCTATGATTTCAGGACGTTCGCTGTTTGGTGACTGAGGACCGAGGTCTGTCACGGCTTTCATCACTTTCTTGGTGATGACTTTGTCCTCATCACGCAGATAGATGCAGTTGCCCTCGCTCTTTCCCATTTTTCCGCTTCCGTCGAGTCCGGGAACTTTCACGGCCTTGTCGGCAAAATAGAAGTTCTGAGGTTCTGGGAAGAACTCCACACCGTAGATGTTGTTGAAACGGCGGGCGCATTTACGGGCCATCTCCATATTCTGCTCTTGGTCTTTCCCGACGGGTACCTTGTGGGCGCGGTGTTGCAGGATGTCGGCAGCCATGAGGGTGGGGTAGGTCAGCAGACCTGCGTTCACGTTGTTGGGCTGTTTGCGGGCTTTCTCCTTGAACGTGGTCACACGCTCCAGTTCACCGAGGTAAATGTTCATGTTCAGATACAGGTACAGTTCCAATGTCTCCTTCACATCACTTTGGACATAGATGGGTGCTTTCTGGGGGTCCAGACCACATGCCAGATATTCCGCAAGTATCGTCCTGGTACTGTTTTGAATATCCTCGGGTTTGGGATGGGTGGTCAGACTGTGCCAGTCGGCAATGAAAAACATGCAATCATACTCATCCTGCATTTTCACAAAACTCTTCACCGCACCATAATAGTTTCCCAGGTGCAGATTGCCGGTTGGCCTGATGCCACTAACTACTTTTTCCATTCTGAAATAATTTAATGAATCTTTTAAAGGTGCAAAATTACCATAATAATGTGTGAAAAAGAAAAAAATCAAAAAAAATTTGGTGGTATCCCAAATAATTCTTACCTTTGCATCGCTTTTTGAAAAGGGGCGTTTAGCTCAGCTGGTTTAGAGCATCTGCCTTACAAGCAGAGGGTCGGCGGTTCGAATCCGTCAACGCCCACTTGGGGTGATTCCCTGTGGTCCTTATGGGATTGCAGGGATTTTTTGCCAAAATAAACTTTTTTTCAGGAGACATGATGCGTATCACATTTTAAATTTGTATCTTTGCAACGTAAATAATAAGGCAGCAACTATATTTTTGATGATTCAGCTTGAGACACTGACCGCCATATCCCCTGTTGACGGTCGTTATAGAGGTAAGACAGAACTGCTTGCAGGTTTTTTTTCCGAGTATGCCCTTATCCGTTACAGGGTTCGTGTTGAGATAGAGTATTTCATTGCTCTGTGCCAATTGCCGTTGCCTCAACTCAAGGACTTTGACAAGGGCTTGTTCCAGAAACTGAGGGATATTTATGAGAACCTTTCTCTCGACGATGCCCAGAGGATAAAGGATATTGAGAAAATCACCAATCACGATGTCAAGGCTGTGGAGTATTTCATCAAGGAGCAACTTGATAAAATAGGTGATTTCGGACCATATAAGGAATTTATTCATTTTGGACTGACCTCCCAGGACATCAACAACACCTCTGTTCCCCTTTCCATCAAAGAGGGCCTAAACGATGTGGTCTATCCTCTTCTGGAGGAACTGATCAGTCAGTTGGCTGACTATGCAGAGGAATGGAAGGACGTATCCATGCTGGCAAAGACACATGGTCAGCCGGCCTCACCCACACGCCTGGGTAAGGAAATCATGGTGTTCGTATACAGACTCCGCGAACAGTTGCAACAGTTGCGTGGATGCCCCATCACAGCCAAGTTTGGTGGAGCAACAGGCAATTTCAATGCTCATCATGTGGCATACCCGCAGATTGACTGGAGAGATTTTGGCAATCACTTCGTGAAGGAATCCCTGGGACTCGAAAGGGAGCAATATACAACACAGATCAGCAATTACGACTGCCTTGGTGCAGTGTTTGATGCCCTCAGAAGGATCAACACCATCATCATAGACCTCGACCGTGACTTCTGGATGTATATATCCATGGAGTATTTCAAGCAGAAAATTAAGAAGGGCGAGGTGGGATCCAGCGCCATGCCACACAAGGTCAATCCCATAGACTTCGAAAACAGCGAGGGAAATCTCGGTATCTCCAATGCTCTCCTGCAGTTCCTCGCAGCCAAGTTGCCTGTCAGCAGACTTCAGCGCGACCTGACCGACTCCACCGTATTGCGCAACGTGGGTGTGCCTCTTGCCCATACAGTGATTGCTGTGGAGAGCACCTTGAAAGGGTTGCGCAAACTGATTCTCAATGAGCAAAAACTGTATGATGACCTTGAGGCTAACTGGGCTGTGGTGGCAGAGGCGATACAGACCATACTGCGTAGGGAGGCTTATCCCAATCCCTATGAAGCATTGAAGCAACTGACGAGAACCAATCAAAAAATCACTAAGCAAACAATACGCGATTTTATCGACACCTTGGACGTGGACCAAGAAATAAAAGAACAATTGTTGGCTATCACGCCACACAACTATACAGGAATTTAGAAACACATATTTACTAACCCAGCCGTGAGGCTATTAATTTGTTAAAAACACTATGGATTTGGAAAACGAGAACAAACAAGAAGAAATGTCCAATGAGCAGAGTGCTGGTGGCCGGGAAGGTTATCAGACATCAGGACAACAAGACAACTATTCAAGGGACTATCGCAGCGGTGGACGTTCACAACGTCCGAGAATACATACGCAGCGTGCTTATTCTACAGAGCGTTATAATGATGATGAGGGCGGATTCCGCCCAGAGGGATTTGGGGCTGGCCTTCAGTCTAATGGCGGACAGCGTCCCTATCGTCCCCGTTATAACAATAATAATGGTGAGCGTCAGCAAGGCGGTTACCAATCCCGTCAGGGCGGCTATCAGCGCCAAGGCAATTATCAACCCCGTCAAAACGGCTATCAACCCCGCCAAAACGGCTATCAGCCCCGTCAGCAGCAGGAGGGTGGCTATCAGCCCCGTCAGCAGCAGCAGGAAGGCGGCTATCAGCCTCGTCAGCAGCAGGAAGGGGGTTACCAGCAGCGCGGCGGTTATCAGCAGCGCGGCGGTTATCAGCAGCGTGGCGGCTATCAGCAGCGTGGTGGTTACCAGCAGCGCGGCGGCTATCAACAGCGTGGCGGTGATCAACAAGGCGGCTACCAGCAGCGCGGCGGTTACCAGCAGCGTGGCGGTTATCAGCAGCGTGGCGGTTACCAGCAGCGCGGCGGCTATCAGCAAGGTGGCTATCGCCAGCATTCTGCCGGTTATGATCCTTCTGCCAAGTACAGCATGAAGAAGAGGATCGAGTACAAAGAGGAACATATTGATCCCAACGAGCCTATCCGCCTGAACAAATTCCTTGCCAATGCTGGTATTTGCAGCAGGCGTGAGGCAGATGCTTTCATTCAGGCCGGTGTGGTGACCGTCAATGGCAATGTGGTGACCGAGTTGGGCACCAAGGTGTCGCGTACAGACGAGGTGATGTTCCACGACCAGCCGGTAAAACTGGAAAAGAAGGTCTATGTCCTGCTCAACAAGCCGAAGGATTATGTCACTACAAGTGATGATCCCCAGCAGCGCAAGACCGTGATGGACTTGGTTCAGAATGCATGCCCGGAGCGCATCTATCCCGTTGGAAGACTTGACCGCAATACCACTGGTGTGCTGCTCCTTACCAATGATGGTGACCTGGCCAGCAAACTGACACATCCGAAATTCCTGAAGAAGAAAGTGTATCATGTGTATCTGGACAAGAATGTCACCGCTCACGACATGCAGCAGATCAGGGAGGGTATCAATCTTGACGACGGTGAAATCCATGCAGATGCCATTGAGTACGCGAGCGACACAGACAAGAGCCAGGTGGGCATAGAAATCCACAGCGGGAAAAACCGAATCGTGAGGCGTATCTTCGAGAGTCTGGGATACCGGGTTGTCAAACTCGACCGTGTGCAGTTCGCTGGACTCACCAAGAAAAACGTTCGCCGTGGCGATTGGAGATTCCTCACGGAGAAAGAAGTCGAAATGTTGCGCATGGGCGCGTTTGAGTAGAACAAAACGGTCAGGACTTATTTAAACAATAACTAAAAGTCAGAATATAAAGATAATATGGAAAAAACGCGTAGGACCAAGGTCGTCGATGTGCTGAAGCGCACAGACTACGGATCAAAGGTCAATGTGAAAGGATGGGTGCGCACCCACCGAAGCAGCAAGGCTGTCGATTTTATCGCCGTCAATGATGGGTCGACCATCAAGAATGTGCAAGTGGTGGTCGATCCGGCCAAGGTCGATGCTGCCATCCTCAAGCAGGTCACAACAGGCGCCTGCATCAGCGTAGGCGGTTGTCTGGTTGAGAGTGTGGGCTCGGGACAAAATGTGGAGATTCAGTGTGAGAACATAGAAGTTTATGGACTCTGCGGCTCTGACTACCCGATGCAGAAGAAAGGACAGAGTTTTGAGGTCATGCGCAAGAACGCACACCTCAGACTGCGCACCAACACATTTGGGGCTGTCATGCGTATCAGACACAACATGGCCATCGCTATCCACGACTATTTCCACAAGAATGGCTTCTTCTATTTCCACTCACCCATCATCACAGGCAGCGACTGTGAGGGAGCAGGACAGATGTTCCAGGTCACGACCAAGAACCTTTACGACCTGCGCAAGGATGAGAAAGGAAGCATTATCTATGATGATGACTTCTTTGGAAAACAGACTTCACTGACGGTAAGCGGACAGTTGGAAGGCGAGTTGGGAGCCACTGCTTTGGGAGCCATCTATACATTCGGCCCTACCTTCAGGGCAGAGAACTCCAATACACCTCGGCATCTTGCTGAGTTTTGGATGATTGAGCCTGAAGTGGCTTTCATTGACATGAACGATCTGATGGACTTGGAGGAGGATTTCATCAAGTACTGCGTGAAATGGGCACTCGAGCATTGCAGCGACGACTTGGAGTTCCTCAACAAAATGATCGACAAGACATTGCTGCAGCGGCTTCAGTCGGTGGTGGACGTGTCGTTTGTCAGACTTCCCTATACTGAGGGTATAAAGATTCTTGAACAGGCTGTGGCCGACGGCAGGAAGTTTGAGTTCCCTGTCAGTTGGGGTATGGACTTGGCTTCTGAGCACGAGCGCTTCCTGGTGGAGGAACATTTCAAGAAACCTGTCATCATGACCGACTATCCCAAGGATATCAAAGCCTTCTATATGAAAATCAATGATGATGGCAAGACTGTCCAGGGCACTGACGTGCTCTTCCCGCAGATCGGCGAGATCATCGGTGGCAGTGTCCGTGAGGAGAACTACGACAAACTGATGTCGGAGATCAACCGACGCGGCATTCCTATGAAGGATATGTGGTGGTATCTTGACACGCGCAAGTACGGCACATGTCCGCACGGCGGATTCGGATTGGGATTTGAGCGTCTCATTCTCTTCGTCACAGGAATGCAGAACATACGCGACGTCATTCCTTTCCCAAGGACACCAAAGACAGCAGAATTCTGATTTTTCAACATTGGCCGCCAGAGAAAATCTGGCGGTTTTTTTATGCCTTGCACCAACTGCTTAATTGTCTGCTAACATGCACTTTTCAATGATTTTATGACGCTTTGACACTGATTTTGCGAATAAATTGCTAAAAAACGTTAATTTTCATTGGAATTATTGTCATTATTACACATTTATGTCTATTTTTGTATAATTCAAAACCTAAAGACGCATTCAATTCCCTGTCGAAGTTAAAAATACTTCTGTAAATTTAATTTGTAAATACGTTATTCAATGAAAAGGTCATATCTGTTTTCTGTTATCTTATTGTGCACTGTATCTGCATTCGCTGGACCAGTGACAATGGAAAAGGCTGCTGAGAAAGCATCTGCTTTTTTCAGAACAAGAGGGATGGGCGATCAAAACACCATTTCTTTGGCATATCAATGCAGGCAAGTATCCACTACAGGCATGGCTGCACCTGCAAAGGATGCTTACTATTATGTCTTCAATAACAATAATGAAGGATTTGTGGTCGTAAGTGGTGACGACTGTGCCGACGATGTGTTGGGCTATTCTGAGTCTGGCTCCTTCGATGCCGACAACATTCCAGAGAATCTGCGTGGCCTGCTTGATTACTATTCCGCAGAAATTGAATGGGCTCGCAGCAACAAAGAGATGCCTTCTCAGGACAATTCATCCGCACCAGCGTATATTGCTTCTGCCACAGAACCTGCAATTGCACCATTGCTTACTTCCAGGTGGTCGCAGCATCGGCCATACAATGAGAAGTGCTATTATGGTGGCGTTCTTGCTGCTGCCGGATGTACTGCCATTGCCATGGCTCAGGTGATGAATTATTACAAATGGCCTAAGGCAAGCACAACATCGATACCTTACTATGCTATCTCAGGATGGGGATCCAAAGGTGCATTGTCGGCTACTACTTTCAACTGGTCACTGATCAAGGACAATTACAGTCGGACAGATGTCAGCGATACTGATTCAAGGGCAGAGGTGGCAAAGTTGGTCCAGTATTGTGGATACTCCATAAAGACACAATACTATACCAATTCATCCAGCGCATACATGGAATTTATTTCTCCGGCTCTGTGCAACTATTTCGGCTATAAAAATGTGGCAAGAATAAGGGAAAGGAAGTATTATTCCACAACGGAATGGACAAAGATGCTTCTCAATGAACTGAAGAATGGCAGACCAGTCATTTATTCTGCCTCCAAATACGGCAATTATGGACATGCTTTTGTCATCGACGGATTTGACGGGACGGACATGTTCCATATCAATACAGGATGGGGACTCACTGGCTGTGGATATTACAAACTCTCAGCATTGAACATCTATTGGGCTTCAGGCATGTATACTCCTTATCAGGGTTCATTTTCTTTCAATCAAAAAGCGATTTTCGGCATCTATCCTACCGAACTTGATGGAAGCAAAGGGGGAATGACACTCTTGGATTTGTATATGTGTCCTACCGGCAATAGTGGAGTGGTACGGAGGGATACAACATTCGCTGCTACTTCCAAAGGCCTAAAGGGTGTTATGCTAAGATGCCAATACACGAAAACCGGACCCAACAAAATGTACAACATTGGTGTTGGTATCTTCCAGAATGGCAAACTGGTTGGAGAGAAGAGCATGACGAATTATGACTTGACCAATGAGTATATAAAAACCTGTAGCCACGACCTTTCTGGTCTGGGTGCCAATCTCGCTGATGGCAGTTATGTCATCAAGTGTATGGACAGAGTGGATGAAAACAGTCCTTGGAAAGTTTGCGAGCAATCAGATATCATGTACGTGGCCCTTACAAAGAAAGATGGTAAGTTCACCCTCAAGACTTATCCTGTTGCGGGTACCGCCAATCTAAAGTTGGTCAGCATGAAACAATTGTATGATGTCAATGAGAAAGATGCTTATGCAGGCAAAAATCTCAGACATTTACAAGTCACTTTGAAAAATACGGGTACTGCTAAGTGCAACGAAAAAATATATCTCAGACTGGGTGGATACGAGAAAACCGTTGAGGGAGTAAATATTGGTGCTGGCGAGACAGTGCCGGTCGACTTCTATTTCTTTTCCTCGACGGGCACATATGCTGTAACGTTGGTGTCGGGGTCAGGTAAAGTTATCTACGATTCCAAGATTTCAATTCTTGACAATTCAGCATTGCCTATTTTGGATTTGGTGTCTTACAATGTCAACAATCTTGTTGGTGACATCGTCTACGGTACTGAGATTGAGGCTGACCTGGTGCTTAAAAACAGTTCCACTAAGGCATACAGTTTCAATATGAATGTTGATATTTACATAGAGGAATATGGTACCAACATCATATATTTGACAAAGAAGCAGGTCGATGTAGCCGCAGGAAAAACTGTCATGGTTCCTATCAGATTTGACCTGGGAGTGGGTGACAAATTCAAAATACAGGTTTCAGACCAGAATGCGATCTATATGAAAACAGGTCAAATGGTGGTCAATCCTGCTGTGGTGATATGGGATGGTAGCGGCAAATCCACTACTATGTCTCCCTCTGGCACCATCACTGTGCCCGCATCCGCCACTGCGGTCAGTTTGGTGGGCGTCAGTGATTTGAGCAAAGTTGTCATCAAGCCCAACAACAATCCGAACACACTCTACTACTTATGTAGTGATGCAACGGTGCCCACCTCGCTGAGCAAAAAGAATGTGGTCAAAGGCACGCATGCCAGCAGCATCACCATGTTGGGTGGATATGATTTCTATGTGCCCAAGTCATTCAAAGCAGACAAGATCTCTTATTCATTCACCCCGAACATCGCCTACAATGGCAAAGGTGGATGGCAGACTATCATGCTCCCCTTTGGGGTGACTTCCGTCACATCGGATGGAAAGGCTGTGGATTGGTGCAAAAAGCCGTCTGATGACGACAAGCAATTCCTGCTTAAGTTGTTCGCCAGCGACACTGCAACAGAGGCGAAGTTCGAGAATGTTGATGGATGGATGCCATACTCACCCTATCTCCTGGGTGTCCCTGCCTCACTGATCAACAAGAAAATGGTGTTTAGTGCAACCGGTGCAGAGGTGCCTGTCACAGGGAAGAGTGTCGTGACTGGAACTTATTTCAGGTTTGTTGGCTCTACCGAGGAAAAAACTGTTTCCAATGCTTTGTTGCTCAATGATGAGGGCTCAGGATTCGTGATGACAACCTCTGGTCTTGTCAAGGCAGGCGGAGCCTATATGGAGCCATTGAATACGAAGTCTTCCACCGCAAAGACCATGACCATTGCTGGCAGCATCATAGACATTCCTGGCGATATCAATGGTGACAATGCCGTGACTGTCGCCGATGCGCTCAATGTGATCAATGTCATCTTGGGTGGCAATATGACAAAGGGCGATTTTGATGTTAACAATGACGGACGTGTCACCGTGACCGACGTGATGTTTATCATCAACTTGCTGGTCAACAATGAGTGAACCGACTCTGTGCACTGATTCTTCATGAGGTCAGTGCTGCAAATATCCCCAAACAAATCCCCCACACACCAATGGGTGCGTGGGGGATTTGTTTGGGGAAGCCTGTAGGTTCTGTTAGTGAGTCACCACCTTCTTTCCGTTGATGATATAGATGCCGGAGGGCAACTCATTCAGTTGTGAGGCTTTCTCCCGCAACTTCTGACCGTCGAGGCTGTAGATACCTTTTCTTGCGGTGGTCTCATGGGTGATGATGGGTGTGAGGATGCCGTCCACCTCATTAGGAGTGAGCGAACCGAAGTAGAGCAGGCGGAAGTTGTCAAAAATGCACCAATAGTAACCGGGCATGCTGGTAGAGCGGAGTCCCAATTTTAATTGTCCGCCGTCTACGCCTACCTCCGTGGTGATGCTGTTCTCATAAAGACCCTTGTTGAAATAGATGCTGGCGGCCTGCATGTTGTTGGGGAAGTATTTGCCGCCTACAGCAGACTCACTCCCGCCCAGTTTGGAACTCTGGGCATCCACGGTGATGTGTGCTATACGGCCGTTCTTCCCACCAGCATAGACAAAAGCCGTGGTCTGACGGCCAATGCACTCTTCTGCTTTGCCTGGGCGTTGGAAACCTTGCACGCGCATCTGATAGGAGCCTGCCGGCAGGTTCTTCACCGTCTGATTGAAGTCGAATGTCTTCTCATAGAACTCTGCGCAGGAGTAACTGATGGTAGGTGTGCCCAACCACCCATCGGTCGACTGCATGTCGGGGTTGGTGATGAGGTAGGTGAGGTTGAACGGTTGGCTCATGTCAGTGGGAGTGGCATTGGCAAGGAAATCGAAGGCAGCCTTGTCGAGTTCGTCAAGCAATGTCTGCAACTCTGTGGTGCTGCCGGCGCTGTTCATCCGCTGTCCGATGTCGCTCAATGCACTGTTGAATGCGTTGTCGGTGCCTGCCTCGTCTTCAGAGTGGGGCACTTCGGCGAGAGCCTTCACCTGTTCCAACTTTTTGCTGACTTGTTTTTTCATCTCAGCCAGCATGTTGTTGGAGAGGGAGAGCATCTCCTCTGAGTTGAGGATGAGCCAACGCTGAGTCGTAGCGGCATTGGCGATATCGAAGGTGGCAGCCGAGGTGGAGCCTTTGGCATCAGCCTGCAGGCATGTCGGTGTCCAGTTGCCGGTGGGATGGATGATCCAGTATCCCCGGTGTCCTGACTCGCCCACGTCGACACGCCCGGGCATGAGATGGAAATTCTCATTGGCTGTAAGCGTGCTGCGTGGTGCGGTGCGTATGGTGGTGGCAAGTGTGGTCATGTAGTGCCCCGTGGCGGCGTTTCGCAACTGATAGTATTGGTTGTCGGGTGTGAAGGTGACATACCATGCGCAACTGTCGTTGGCAGCGGCTTCGTCGGCAGTCATCGCACGCCAGGTCAGGGTTCCGTTGGCTTGGGGGACGAGCAGTGAGGTGTAGAGACCGTGTTCTGTGTCTTCGTTTTTGATGTAGTATTTGATGTCGTCTTCCTGGTCAAAGGAATAGTAGGGCTCGGCAAACAGGCTGTAGGTATGCTGCAGACCATCCTCGCCCAGGGCTTGACATACGAGTGAGTTGCCGATATACAACACATCGGAGCCATTGTCTTCGTTGGCACCGTTGATGCCATAGGGCCACATGTGTTGGTAGTCGCCATTGAGTTGGCTGGTGGTGTTGTTGTCCCAGAAACGGAGCACTTCGGTGACGCGGTCACCAAGCCACAGACCGGAACCGGTGGGATAACCTGCTGCGTTTGAGGTGCCTGAGCGCAAGTTGAAACGGCTCCATTCGGTATCGGCCCAGGGTATCACTCCGCAGCCATGCAGCATCTCATGCATGATGGTTCCTGCCCGCTGATACGACTGATTGGAACCTACGCGTATCCACCCTCCATAGGAGCAGTCGGCGGTGGGGGTGCCTGGCTCGTAGCCGACGTTGGGTGAGAATCCTTTCATTTCGGTCAGGTCGTTCCACCAATTGACGGCTGTTTCGGCGGCAGCCTTGATGCGTGAGTCAGCGGCAGCGTCATTGCTGGTGCGCATATTGAGGGCGATTTGTCCCTTGGGGATAGTATACACCTTGATGGCCTCGCCATATCCCACCTGACGGCCTTTGGTGATGACATAGGGCCGCATGTAATAGCGTGTGGCGGGCTTGAGGTCGCGCAGCCAGTAGATGTTGCCATTGTTGGAGAGGTATTTGGTGGTGCGCTCGTCATTGATGGTGGGCTCTGCATGCTCACTCCAGCAGAATCCCACCTCTGTCACCTCGTTGGCCTTCACTCCGCTGTAACTCATGCGGCCGAATGCCATGGTGGCTCCGCGGGCAAAGCGTGGGTCTGTGGTCACCACGGGCACACTGCCGGTGGGATTGGCCCACAGATAGGTTTCGGATGCTTGGGCCAGAAGGTCAATGGCCTGGTCCACAGACTCTTTAGAAGCATCTGCGTCGGCGATGACAGCCTCGGCAGCCTGGATGGCTGATAGCAGTGCGGCTGCTCCGTTGCCTGTGCCGTCTCCATACAGCGCATAGGCTTCGCTGATAACTGTGCGGAGCCGGTTCTTGTAAGCATCCATGTCGGCACTGCCAATCGGGGTGTCACGCAGCAGTTTCACGAAGTCAAGACAAGGTTTGGCGAAGTTGGCCGACCCCTGACTGGCATTGGCGAAGAATCCAATCTGAATCTTCCCCTTCGTACTCTCAGAGAGTTGGAAGTAGATGGTGTCGGTGAGCCATTTGCCTTTTGGGAAGGAGGTGAGGCCGGAGAGTTCACCTTGCTTGCCGGAGGGAATCCATGCCACACGGCTGCGGCCGGCTTCCTTGTCACCGCTGTTGTAGAAGGCGGAGACAAGGGCATAACTGCCAGCGGGCAGTTCCACTTCCTGATAGAAGAGCATTGACTGCTCCCAACCTGTGCTGAGAGCAAGCACACCGCCGTTGGTGGTACCGTCCTGTCCCACCGAGGGGATGGAGACTCCGTTGAAAGTCTTCTTGGTGCCGATCTGATAGACACCCGTGATGGTGTAGTTGGCTGTGATGTTTTTGATCCATCCCTTCACGTCAAGAATTTCCTGGGCTACGTTCCCCGTGTCATCGATGGTATAGTCGAAATCGGAGTCAAATCCAGAGTTGTTGAGATAGAAGGGAGTGACATCATAGGTCTGTGCCAAAGCACATGTGACGCCCAGCGTCAAGGCGAGCGTCAACAAAGGTGTAAGTAGTTGTCTCATAATTGATATAATTGTAGGGACTCATTCGCCCCAGATATTCTTGCTGAGGGTCGGTAACTGCTGGTCTGTCTCCAGTTCTTGCGTGTTGGCGTACTCTTCTTTGTTTCCTATGCCAGAATGGATATCTATGGCGAAGGGCCGCATTTGGATTCTGCTGCTTTTGATGGTGGGTTGGCTGTACTTTTTCATGATAACAAGGATTTGTGTTTCTACTTTTGCAAAATTAATAAAAAATCTGTTTACTTCAAGTTTTGAAGTAAACAAAATCGTATTATTTCAACAAAAAACGCCCCGTGACAGTCTGTCAACTGCACGGGGCATATGTCGTTTCCTATTGAGATTGCTCAGCGGTGCTTATTTGTTGAGCCCTCTGTTGTTCAGTGTCATGTTGAGCAGCATCACATATTTCTGATACTGAGCGCGGGTGAGGATGTTTCGGGTGAGCGAGAGGTTTTTGCTCACTGCATTCTTTACCATGGTCAGACGGTCGGCACCTTCTGCTGCGGCGATGCACATCATGTCTTCGGTGAAAATGTTGATTGCATCCTCGACAAATCCATACTGGTCGCTGCTCAGGTTGAGGGCCCTGCCCAGGCTGTGCATGCTGATGTTCATCTGGTAAGCACTCATGTCGTTGGCACTGTTGCTCTTCTCATTGTCGGCAAATGCCATGCTCATGGTCATGACGACCATTGCTGTCAAAACAAATCTTTTCATCTTTTTACCTTTCTTTTAATTACTTTTTTTGTTTTTTTCTTCTCCCTTCGTTCTTCTTTCTCTGAACTGAAGGTTTTCATTTTTTGTTATCCTGTGTCGTTTTTGACGCTGCAAAATTACGTTGAAAAACAATCCGAACAAGGTTTTTTGAGCGTTGTTCGCGCAAACAGCCCCGTTTTTTGACCTATGTCAAAATAAGAATGCCAAATCATCATTTCTTATAGATTATGCTTTTTTTTGCCAGAAAAGTTCATTTTTTTATGATTTTCATATAATAATCTGACTCTTTATCAGTCTTTTAAATAAACAATGATGAGAAAACTATTGTTCCTGATATGGCTTGTCATGCCTTTTGCCGCGTGGGCACAATGGAGAAGCATGCCTGCGTGGCAATCAAAAGGGTCATCGGACAATGACCCGATGGTGATGGTGGGACTTCATCATACGGGTGATTTCTACAACAGTGCGGCGGGTGTCGGTCTCGGACTCATGATGAACATCGGTCACAAAAAAGACTTTCTGAATTTTGCGTTCGGTGCGGAATATATTGAGTATATCGGTGGTGACCCACGACCCGATGAGGAGTGCAACAGCCTCGGGCTGGTCGACGGAGGTGCTCAGGTGGTCATTCCGGCGACGCTCAAGTTGCAACTCTTTTCCACGAGCAAGTGGACTAAATTCTACATCGGGTGCAGTGGAGAATTTGGCATCAGAGTGCGGGAGGGCGGTGTGCTGAAGCACTTTTATCCCGACAACAGGGCATTGCGCGGTCACACCTTGGCTGTGGTGCCCACATTGGGATGGAAGAGCCGCAGCGTGGATTTTGGTGTCTATTACAAACATTATTTTAATCAACCCTTCTATCATTCCATTGACGGAAAGCATGACTTCGGCAATGACAAAGCCAGGATAGGTTATTTCCTCACTTGTTTCTTCTAACCAGACCGGCCTGTCTGTTTTTGTCAGCAGTGAGTGAAAAAAAAGACACAATTGTTTTTAGGTTCACATTTAATTGCTATATTTGCCATTCCAAGTTGAGGCACACGCTATTTGCGGTGAGGCCCTGTTGGCATAATGACAAAAGAATAGACAATGGCAAACGACACCAAATCAACAGCAAAGAAGAATTCAACAGCAAAGAAAATCCTGAATTCAGAGTTTTTTGACTATGTAATGATAGCCATAGGCATGATGGCGTATGGCATGGGATGGACACTCTTCCTTCTCCCCAACGATATCACCACAGGTGGTGTGGCGGGTATCTCCTCCCTCTTGTATTGGGGCATGGGTGTTCCGGTGCAGGTGAGTTACTTTGGTGTCAATGCCCTTTTGCTGTTGGGCGCACTTAGGGTGCTTGGCTTCCGGTTTTGTCTGAAGACGATTTATGCCGTCGGCATACTCACCCTTTTCCTGTCATTTCTCACCAACTTGGGCAATGAGATGCATCTGCTTAAGGATCAACCTTTCATGGCGAGCATCATCGGCGCTATCTTTTGCGGAAGCGGTGTGGGACTGGGACTGTCATTCAACGGGAGTACTGGTGGCACTGACATTGTGGCGGCGATAGTGAACAAATATCGTGACATCTCCTTAGGTCGTGTGATTCTGCTTTGCGACATTGTCATCATCACCTGCTCCTATCTGGTGTTTCATGACTGGGAGAAAGTGATTTATGGCTATGTCGTGCTCTGTGTCACCGCTTTCTGCATTGATCAGGTGGTGAACTCCCGTCGCAGTTCGGTGCAGTTTTTCATCATCTCAAGTCATTATGAGGAGATAGCCCGCCGCATCAACCAAGAGCCTCACCGTGGAGTGACCGTGCTTGATGCCCAGGGATTCTATTCCGGCCATAGCATCAAGATGCTTTTCGTCTTGGCAAAGAAGCGTCAGTCGAGTGAGATCTTCCACATCATCAACGAGGTGGACCCAATGGCCTTTGTCAGTCAAAGCCGGGTAATTGGTGTGTATGGCGAGGGCTTCGACCATTTCAAGTTCCATAAGTGAGCCATCCGCGTCAGCGCCTTATTTCTCTTAGGCTACTTGCTTATTGTTAACAGGAAGCCGCCTCGCGGCTGACAGTTGACCTGAGAAGGCAGTTTGGTGATGGCACTGATCTGCCATTGACCGGAAGCATCATCGGCGAACAATTTTGCTTTTTTCCATTTTTTGCCGATGAAACGGAGGTCGGTCATGAGGATCTTGGGGTCGTCAGTACCGTTGATGCCTGCCACATACCAGGTGTTGCCGCTTCTGCGGGCCAGAACGGCACTTTCACCCGGATAACCGCAGACGAAGCGGGTCTCATCCCATACGGTAGGCAGTTGTCCCAAGAAATCCTGTACATCCTTAGGCTGGGCAAGAAAACTCTCCGGATGGTCGGCGAGGTGCTGCAAGCCGCTCTCATAGAGTACGGTGAGAGCCAACTCGTGGGCCAAGGAGGTGATGTGGGGATGTTGCGAGTCGCTGAAGGCACAGGGCGTGTAGTCCATCGGTCCTATCACATTTCGCGTAAAGGGCAGTGTGGCGTTATGGCTGGCTGCTTTTTTCGTGAAGTGAGGTACGTTGTTATACCACTCGGCACCATAGACTCCCTCCGTCGACAGCAAGTTGGGATAGGTGCGCTGCCAGCCACGGGGGATGGGGGCACCGTGGAAATTCACCAACAGATGATGACGGGCGGCACTCTCCAACAGGTCCATGCAGTAGTCCATGTTCATCTGGTTGTCGCCGCTGAAGAAGTCAATCTTCACACCGGCCACTCCCAATTTCTCACACCAAGCGAACTCCTTCTCACGGTCCTCGGGCTTGTTGAGCCTGTACTTCGGACCTGGAGCACCGTTCACCCAGCCAATCGATGAGTTGTACCATATCAGCGGCTTGATACCCTTGGCTATGGCATAGGCCACGGCATCCTCGATGGTCTTGCCTTCGTTGGAGGCCACTTTGTCCATCTCGTCCCACTCGGCGTCGATAAGCACGTAGGGCAGTTTCAGCGTGACGGCCATATCCACATACTTCTTAATGATGTTGAAGTCGTTGGAACCATGGTTGTTGGCCCAATAAATCCAGGACACCACACCGGGCTTGATCCACTTGGTGTCGGCGAGTTGGGAGGGTTCGCTCACGTCGGTGACCAACGTAGACTGCACGATGTCTGCCAATTTGCCAATGATGACAACGCGCCAGGGGGTGTGCCAGTCACCGCTCAGCAGCAGGTCGTTCTGGTCTTGCACTACGTTGAAGTATTCACCTTTGTTGAATAGGCTCGATGCACTTTGCCGACGCTCGATGTTGGCTTCGGTGATCAGTGCAAACACACCATCGGCAGGCTCCATGAGCAGCGGATACCCCCAGTGGGTGTTCAGTTCTTTTGTGGTCATAGAACTGCCAAAACCACCCAAGGTTTTCACGTTGGCGGTGGTTGTCATCGGGAAGAAACCCTCGTAACCATCACTCCATTGAAGCATCCAGCGCTTCGTGCCTTCTGGGATGATGTAGGATGTCTGCTCTGCTGGTGCCTTGCTGTTCTGCAGGCCTGCATATTCATAGCGGAAAGCGATGCCGTCGTCGTAGAGCCTCATCACGATTTTCGCATTGGTGCCGATGGACGCCTGATACTCATTGGCCTTGTTGGTGCAGTGCAGGCGTTTCCCCTCAAGCATCTGATAGTCGTCCTTCACCTTTTTGACAAACGTCAGTTGGCCGAACTGGATGTCAGCCAATTCCACCACTTTCTTCTTATTGTAGTTGATGACGAGTTTTTTGTCGAGGGACATTATCTGAGCAGACAGTTTCCCATTGGGTGAGGAATAAGATTGGGCATGCATGCCCATGAACACCCCACATAAAATGATAGTTGATAACAGTTTCTTCATATACTTGTCAGTTTTCTCTGCAAAGTAACTAAAAAATAGTGACATCCCAAACGTCTCTCACGACTATTTGATGTATTTCACCTTGGACTCATCACGGGGCTTTGCATCGGGTTGCTCGTCGGGATAGCCGATGGCAATGATGTAGTTCAGTTGATAGTCCTCGGGAATCTCGAGCCGGTCAAGGAAGAACTTGGAGTCGGGATTCGTCTTCAAGAAACGCACAGGACCGCCAAGGCAGCAGGTTCCGAGACCCATCGACTGTGCTGCCAGCATGATGTTCTCTCCCAACAGTCCCGCGTCGAGATCACCACCACCTTTGGCAGGCGTGCAGACGCAAATGAGGTTGGGCGCATTGCGGAACATGTTTTTGAAATCCTTGTCGCGGCTCACCTGGTCAGGATTGGCCTTCTTGTAAACCTCGGTCACACTGGTGATGAGTTTTTGGTCTTCCACTACGCGGATGAGCCAAGGCTGGCGGTTCATGCCGCTTGGGGCATTGATTCCGCAACGTACGATCACTTCCAACTTCTCGTGCTCCACTGGCTTGTCGAGATATTTGCGAACGGAACGGCGAGCCATGATGTTGCTCAGCACGGGATTCAACTCCAGGGTGATGTCGGCCTCAATGTCGCTCATGTTTTCCGTAGGTTCATAGCGCTTCAGAACACGACCGTCACGTGCGACGAGGAATTTGGTGAAGTTCCATTTGATGTCAGATTTCTTGTCGTAGCCGGCATCCTGCTTGCGGAGCATCTCGTCCATCATCTTGCCTCTCTGGTCTTTGAGGTCGAAGCCGGAGAAGCCTTTCTGTGCTTTCAGATAGGTATAAAGGGGTGACTCCCCGGTGCCGTTCACGTCAATCTTGTCGAATTGGGGGAAATGGATGTCGAAGTTGGCTGTGCAGAACTGGTGGATCTCCTGAATCGTGCCAGGTGCCTGAGCACCGAACTGGTTGCAGGGGAAGTCGAGTATTTCCAGCCCCTCGGCACGGTATTTTTCATAAAGTGCTTCCAGTTCCTTGTACTGGGGCGTGAATCCGCAGCGTGTGGCGGTATTCACAATCAGCAATACCTTTCCTCTGTAGTCGGCGAGTGATACGTCCTTGCCTACATCGTCCTTTACCTTGAAGTCATAGATACTTTGTGCTGACATGCCCAGCACGCACATTGCCAAAATAAGGCTGATGGTCATTACTCTTCTCATTGTCTTGATTTATTTAGGTTTCTTGTTGTCAATTGTTCTAGGTGCTTTTTATTCGCAAATATAGCAAAAAACCATCAAATAAATAGTAGTCATGGGAAATTTCTTTGCATTTATAGTAGTTTTTGTCGTTACTAAATCAAAGATGACTCTATTTTTGTCCTGTGCTACCTATATTCTTTATTTCTATAATAAAACGAAAATATCAGATATTTAATACAACTTCCGCAGATGAAAAAAGTTAGGTAGTTAAAGAAGATAAGCCATATGATTCGCGTGTCGTCTCCATTCGACCAAAGTTGTCTCCGAACAACCAATTTCCCTACACAAGGGGTGGTTTTCCTCATCAAGTATAGGAAAACCACCCTTTCAGTTTAGGCATAATCCCTTTCAGGGTCATGAATTTCGCCTTACCTTTGCCAGTGAGAAAAGGAAAGAAAAGTAAAACCATCAAAAAAGATACGATTATGAAGAAGATGATGACCTTGGTGATGATGATGACGATAGCCATCTCCGCCGCAGCAATGCCGTACAACACCGCACGCAACGAGGCCCTTTATCTTTCTGACAAGATGGCCTACGAACTCGGACTGACAGCAACACAATATGAGGCAGTGTATGAGATCAACCTCGACTACCTGCTCAATGTAGATACCCGCGCCGACGTGTTCGGATTCTGGTGGGAAGTTCGCAACCGCGACCTGCGCCTCGTGCTCAGCACCTTGCAGTACGACCGCTTCATGGCCAGTGAGTGGTTCTACCGTCCCGTCATCTGGGGCACTGGCGGCTGGACCTTCTCCATCTACACCCGCTACGGTGTCGGAAGGATGTTCTTCGACCGTCCCGCAGTGTTCGTGACCTTCAAGGGTGGCCATAGCAGCAGGGGCACAAGCCACTATGCCAGACACCATTTCGACAGACCCAATCCTCCCAAAGGACATGGACACAATCCTCCGATGGGACATGGCAACAACAACAATAATAATATCCACAACAACAATAACCATAACAACGGAAACTGGAACCACAACGGCAACCGTCACATGACGGGTAATGGCAACCACAACCCCTCGATGGGTGGCGCTTTTGGCAACAACCACCGCAGCGGGTCGGCCACTACTCCCAGCCGCACCTTCGGCAGCCATTCTTCAGGCAACGTGGCCAGCAATGGCAACACTGCTCCCAGGAGAGTCTTCGGAGGTGGTGCCCGCAGGTAAGCGCTTACACTACATACACAGCATGGGCAACCATGATGCACTCACAATTTCCCACACCCTCGCTTTTGAGGGTGTGGGATTTTTCTTCCTGTTCACTTGTTTACACAAAAAAGGGCGGCCATAAAGATTTGCCGAGTAGATGAAGGATTGAATAAAAATTTTTGTATCTTTGCTGCATCTTTACGATAAACACATCATATCAATGAACAGAATTCTTGTATCGACAACAGCCTTATGCTGCATGGCAACTGTCCTATTATGCGGTTTTTCCGTCAATGCCATCGCTCAAAGCAACAGCAAGTTCATGACAGTAAAGGTGACCGGCATCCAGCCGCAAGGCTGGCTGAAGACGATGCTTTGGCGGCAGCACGACGGACTGACAGGACACCCCGAGGCACTCTCATACCCCTATAACTCATGCCTATGGGCAGGTGAGATTTCTCGTCCGGACGAAAGTTACGGCGACAACTGGTGGCGCTACGAACAAACAGCCTACTACACTGAGGGACTGCTGAAGTTAGGCTATGAGTTGGGGGCAGAAAAGATGGTGAGCAAAGCGATGGAAGGCATAGAATATACGTTGGAGCACCCCAACGAGCGCGGTACGCTGGGCAACTCCACGTTGGAGGGCATTACGTGGCCCATGTCGGTATTCTTCCGCGTGCTGCAAGCCAAGTATGAGCATGACGGAGACGAACGCATACCACAGGCACTGGAGAAGCATTACCTGAACTTCACCCCGCAGCAACTGGCAGGAGGCATTGTCGGCGGGCGAAACATCATGTCAATTGAGGGCATCCTTTGGACCTATGGCAAGACGGGCAACACAAAACTGCTGCAACTGGCTGAGGATGCCTGGGCCATGCAGGACAAGTTCGCCGTGGACGAGACAGCCATCCTCAGCGACGAACCGTTCTATATGCACGGCGTGACATTCTCAGAAATGCTGAAGTTGCCGTTGTTGCTCTACGCCTACACCGGCAAGCAGCACTACCTTGACCTTGCGATGACCGCTGTCCGAAAGGTGGAGCGTGAGTCGATGCTGCCCGACGGCGTGCCTTCAAGTGCGGAATTCCTGTTGGGCAACGGCATTGGCGTGAGCCACGAAACATGCGTCATTGTGGACTACACATGGACGCTGAGCCACTTCCTGCAGGTGACGGGCATGGCAGAGTGGGCGGACAAAATAGAGCAGGCGGTCTATAACGCTGGCATGGGAGCCATCACGAAGGATTTCCGCTCGTTGCAGTATTTCTCGTCAGTCAATCAGTTCATCGCCACGGGTACGTCAAACCATAACATCTACAAGCACGGCTCCACATGGATGGCTTACCGTCCGACCCATGAGACAGAGTGCTGTTCTGGCAATGTGAACCGCTTGTTGCCCAACTTCGTGGGACGAATGTGGATGACAGATGCCGATGGTGGTGCCGTGGCAGCCATCTACGGACCAAGTCAGGCGTCCTTCCCGACGGACAAGGGCGATGTGACCATCAAGTGCGAGACGGACTATCCTTTCACCGAGACACTGACCTTCACCATCAGCGGAGCAGAGGGAGCCGGCATCCCCTTGACACTGCGCATCCCCACGTGGTGCACGGGTGCCTCCGTGGCCTTCAACGGCACGTCAGTCGATTTGCCCCTGCCCGCCGGGACGTTCATAAAACTGCCTGAGGCGGTGAAGAGCGGCGACGTTGTCACGCTGACCTTGCCCATGACGACAGAGAAAAAGACCCTCCAAGGGCAGGGCATATACTTCCAACGCGGTCCGCTGCTCTATGCCTATGCCATCCCGCAACAGAAAAATGAGGACACGGAGGAATATGAAAACATGCACGGCAAAAAGCCCGAGGATCCAGATTTCAAATGCTGGAACATCACGCCGACAGGGAATTTCAACTATGCCTACGCTGATGACGGGCAGGACGTGGGTGTCGTCTACCCAACTATCGAGGAAATCGGCGGCACCATTCCTTTCGACCGCGATTATACACCCGTGAATCTGCGCATCCCCGTGAAGCAGATTGAATGGAACCTGGAGGACGGCCGCTACACTCCCGATCTGCCAGAGCAAGGGCACCTCAACATAAAGAGCAACGAGAGGGAATACATCAACCTCGTGCCATATGGTTGCACCGAACTGCGCCTTACCGTATTCCCCGATGCCGATGCCAAACCAATGCCCACACCTGAGGTTCCGGATTATGGTCAACCTGCCGATGCACCTGATTGTGTAGCGGTTGTTTACGACTGCGACTACGTCTATTTCGAGGAGCCCCGATTCTGCTGGGACGAGCCCATCTACTGCAAGGTGCGCATGAAGGACGGCACCACCGACTTGCATAGCAACAAGGACGGCAATCTTTGTGAACTCGTTGGCACCACCAACAACGGTCGTAAGATTTGGCGCTGGGTGGGTTCGGATGGCATGACACCACCTCCCGTGGAACTCATCTTCACCAACCACGACCTGCTCACCCACGTCATGCCTTTCGTCAGCGGAGGCTACTACAATTACGATCGACTGTTATACATAACAGGTCAAGAAACAGGAGTAACGACCGAGAATGCAAAGGCCAACACGGATAATGTCTGGTACGACCTCAGCGGGCGCAAGTTCTTTGGCAGACCCACCGAAAAGGGCATCTATATCCATAAAGACAAAAAACATCTGAACCACTAAGCATCATGCCATTATTTCCGCCGAAGTATTTTGGCCGTAATGTGCAAAAGTGACAATATAAATACGAGTACAAACTAAAATAATCCAAAAATTATTCAGCCGTTTAAAGTAAAAATTGTATTTTTGCGGCTGAATAATTTTTTGTATTTATGAAAAATCTAATCGTTGCAAGAGAAAAGGAGCAGGCTGTGTTTGAGCGACTTCTGAACGAGCCAACAGCTCAGATGTTGATAGTGTATGGCCGCAGAAGAGTAGGAAAAACGTTTCTGGTGAGGGAATATTTTGAAGATCATTTTGCTTTTAAGCATACTGCTGTTTCTCCTATGGAACTGAAGAATCACAACAAGGATGGGGAATTGCTCTATCGTATACAACTGAAAGAGTTTGCAGCCTCACTTCGTAAGTATGGAAGCAAAGACGAGAACCCCATCAAGGATTGGTTTGAGGCTTTCCATAGGTTGGAGGCACTGTTGGAGAAGAAACGCGGCAAGGGTAAAATGGTGATGTTCATTGATGAACTTCCATGGCTGGACACGCCAAGAGCTAATTTCCTTTCGGCTTTCGAACATTTCTGGAACGATTGGGGTTCGGGAAAACATAATTTACTGCTTGTCGTGTGCGGCAGCGCGACGAGTTGGATGCTTGATAACCTAATTAATAACAAGGGAGGTTTGTATGGAAGAACGAATTGCGAGATGCATCTGCATCCGTTTTCCCTAACAGAGACTGAGATGTACCTGCATCAGCGAGGCGTAACGCTTGATCGATACGATGTGGTGCAAACGTATATGCTGACGGGTGGCGTGGCTTACTATCTGTCATATTTCCAGCCTGGAGTGTCACTGGCAGAGAATATAGATGCGGTTTTCTTTGCAGAGAATGGATTTCTACAGACAGAGTATGACCGGCTGTTTACGTCGTTGTTTGCCGATAACGAAGGCTATCGTCGGATTGTGGAGGTTCTGAGTGGAAATCGTTATGGTCTAACACGCGAAGTGCTGGCAAAGAAAGCGGGAATCTCCTTGGGTGGTACGCTGAGTAATATGTTGAAAGCCTTGGTGAAGAACGACCTGGTGACAACGTACTGGAACTTCGGTGAGTCGAAAAGAACACAACATTACAAACTGACAGATATGTTCTGCCTTTTCTATTTGGGATTTGTACAGAAGAATCCATCGAACAACAGAACGTACTGGTATGACAATCAAAACAGCCCGAAGTTGAACTCGTGGCGTGGACGTGCATTCGAAGATGTATGCTTTGTACATCAGATGGAAATAAAGAAGGCATTGGGTATAAGCGGTGTGCAGGCAGAGGTGTATCCGTGGCATGCGACGACAGAGGGGAATGTTCCAGGTGCGCAGATTGACATGCTGATAGACCGAGCAGACAGGGTGCTGAACCTCTGCGAAATGAAGTTTTTTCAAGATGAATTTGTTATATCAAAGGATTATGATGAACGGCTGCGTCGGAAAATTTCCAGATTGCAAAAGGAAACTGATGGCAAACGAAATGTGCAGGTCACGTTGGTTACAACGTTCGGCTTGAAAAAGAACATGTATAGCAGCCGCGTACAGCGAATTGTAACACTGGACGGGCTATTCAAGTGAATCCGTAAGTTATCAACATTAATAGAGAATTTTTTTGTTGGACGCAGAACAACCGTCGGCACATTCATGGGCAATTTTAGCAAGTATTTTCCATCCATGCCTCATGACCAACCTCTCATGATGCTCTTCCCTACAGGTAGGACAATAGCATCTTAGTTCCCAATAACCAACAGAGTTAACCGATCCAGCGAACATGGTGACCAATGACTCTTCTCCGCATTTTGGGCATGGAATCCGGAATTCAGGATGTTCCCAGCAACGGACGAGGGTGGCAATAGATATATTTCTGCTATAAGCACAGGCACCAAGTCCACCTGCCGAGAAATGGGTAATGATGCTATCATACTCCTCAGGATGGGCAAGAATATCAGCCCGGTGCTCATAGACTTCAGAAAACGTCCAATCCTTCTGCTTAGGCATCTCCTTTTCTTCTATCTTAGAGAGATTCTTCTCCAACACCCTTAATCTCCTTTCAGATTCTTCCAGGCGGTGCTGAGTACTTGCCAGCATCATCTTATATTGACTGATTTCGCTTGTCACTTGCCTTATCAGATGCTCTAAAGCCGCTTTTTTAGAATGATAAGCATTATATACGCCCACCTCATCTCCATTCTCCAAGAAGAGCCTATTTTTAGCAATGGCTCCCTCTGTCGCTTTCATCTCCACGATCTTTGAACGCTTGATGACATAACTCGAGTCAAGGTAATACCACACCACATCACCTTTGCTAAAACCATGAACCCAATCATATTCCCCAATAAAGCACGAAAGACCTTCCTCAGAAGGATTGCCTTCCTTCATGTCTTCTGGGGTGTTCAATATGTCATCGCAGTTTGAATTCGTCAGTCCGAACTCTCCATTTACATCCTTGTTGTCTGCCATTTCTTCTCTATTTTAATTTCTTCGCAAAGGTATGTGCTTTATTTTAAAATGTTGTTCTCCATATAGGTATAAAAACGACAACCTGCTTTTTGTTAGATTCATCGAGGCAAACATGCGGAATTTTGAGGAAAAATGACTAATTTTGCACTTAAGTTAAACATACTGACCATTATCCCTTACCAAGAAAGACGGAAAAGATGAACGTAGAAGAGAAAACCCCATTATGGCTGGATCTGAGGAAGGAGTATATCGATGACAACTTCCCCAAACTTCAGGAATACCTGAAAGGATGTTCCATCAACAAGACAAAGGACTCATTCTTTACCATTACCATCGAACTGATGAGACAGCGAGTGGAAGACTTGCTGAATACAATCTCCACGCGGCCACTCTATCATGAGGAGGTGGATAGGAAGACATTGGAGTTTCATGTCAGTCTTTTGGCCACATATCTCTTGGCCGACGGTGACCATCCGTTGGCCCTCCCCGCCTACCTTGCTTTCATGGGAGAACTGCGGGCAATGAACCCCCATTGGTCGGACAACATTATCAAGGCTTCCTTCGAGCGGTTGCAGCATGAAAAAGTGACCACTCTCGGTTTCGGATGGAACGACCTGTCCAAAATCGGGTCAGACCTCTTCGCATACAATTCCAGCAACTTGGTAAGATTTGAGTCACCCATCACCAAGTCTTTGGTCCTGTCGAAGTACGGCACCGCCATGCTGACATCCACAGGCTTGCTGCTGACTTGCCTGCCTAAGTCAGAGTCGAAGAAACTGTCCAAGAACGGAGCAACCTCGCTGGATACTGGCTTAGGCGTAGCGCTGTTGACATCCTCATCTGAGAAACTGAAACAGAGTGTTGAGAGCAATCCTGTGGATATCGACGAGTTCACCAATGGATTCATCACCCTTCAGGAGAAGGTGCAGAACAAGCCCTTGGAAGTTAAACTCAAAGAATATTTCAATGGTGATGAAGCCATTATCAGGATTGACTCCATCGACCGCAGCGGCACGATGCATGTCACGACCATCGACTCAGCCTACAAGCCCATCATCGGTTACATCAAGTTCGAGAAGCCCAGTATCGTCTATTACTATCTGAAGTTTCCCACCCTTTGAGACCATGTATCAAACTATAAAAATGAGGTGAAAATAGTATAGAAAACAAAACAGAAATCGGGATAAATTTCGTAATTTTGTAGGGTACTAATCAACAAAATCGAAGCCATCCAAATTTCTGTTATGATTGCAAATTTAGACAAAATCTGCGAGATGCACAAGCTTCTGAGCAACAAAAATCGTGTCAACGACGACCTCATGTCACTTTTCGGCCGTTTCGGTCTGCACCAGTCACTCCGCCGTCTGGGCATGGAGAAGCAGCAGGGCATCTCGGCCGTACAGCTCATCATCTCGCTTTGCCTGTTCAGGGTCAACGGGGAGTCAATATTCAGCATCTACAAGAAGGATTTCCACTCGCTTCTCCTGACGGGGAAGAACTGCTACTACCGCTTGCTCAACCGTGACGCAATGGACTGGCGCACCCTGCTCTTGCGCATGGCCGTGAGGTTCCTGGCCATCCTGCGAAAAGAGGGAGCAGAGGAGACCGAACATCCCCGTTGTTACATCGTGGATGACACGACTTTGGAGAAAGCGGGTGTTTCCATGGAGGGTGTCAGCCGCGTGTTCGACCACGTGAAGCACAAGTGCGTGCTGGGCTACAAGCTGTTGCTTCTCGCCTTCTTCGATGGTCGGTCAACCATCCCTGTGGACTTCTCCCTGCACCGGGAGAAAGGAGAGGAAAAGAACTACGGCTTGAGCGAAGAGGAAAGGGGTGGACAGTACAAGAAGAAGAGGGAGTCCTCCACCCCCAACCACAAGAGGTTCAAGGAGTTGGACACCAAGAAAATGGCCAACGCCCTGGATATGATGAGGCGTGCGTGGAAAGCCGGCCTCCGCGCCACATACGCACTATGCGACAGTTGGTTCACCTATGAGAATTTCATACATGGGGTGAGGAGCATCGGTGACGGCAGCGTGCATTTTCTCGGCATGGGGAAGATGGACAATAGGAAGTATTACGTCCGGGGATTCCATCACAACGTGTATCAGATGATATCATACTATGAGCGGAAAGAGGCGAAGCGGGACTGGGTGTACAACTACACATATTTCCGTGTCATGGGGAGGATGGGCGACGAGACCGTGCGCATATTCTTCATCAGGTATGGTTCCAACAGGAATTGGAACATCATCATCACGACCGACCTAAATATGGACATCAAGAAATGCTTCGAGACATACCAGATAAGATGGAATATCGAGGTCCTCATGAAAGAGAGCAAAGGGTATCTCGGACTTGGGAAATACCAAGGGCGGGACTTTGACGGACAGATTGCAGACTGCACGCTCTGCTACATGACATACATGGTCATGGCCTTGGACAAGCGGCTGAACGACTACGAGACGTTCGGAGAATTGTTCAAGGAGCAGAGACAGGACCTGATGGCACTCACGCTTTGGCAGAGGGTGCTGGACATCATCAGGAGAATCATGAACGCCCTCGCTGAGCTGATTGGCATATCCGCAGAGGAACTTGTGGACAATATCATCAGGGACGAGAAATCTCTCGAAAAATACAATGTCATGATTGACGCTCTTGAACAGCTTGACAAGGCTGCTTGAATGGAAGATGACATGTATGCTATTAAAAGACAACAGATTAA
>JAEEJK010000047.1 GCA_016281815.1 Prevotella sp.
CAAAGGATAGATATCAGTGGGGTTGGGAGTATATGACAAATTGAGTTTAAGGTGCAAAGTGCTGTCGCAACCCAACGGGGTCAAAAAGGTTGAATCGTATTTGCCCGAATCAGTATATTCTTTGCCAAGCCATTCGAATGAGTCACAGGTTTCAATGAAGAGCGTGTCTGTATCCACGTTGCCCGAAAGGGTTAGGTGCAAGGTGTCAGCACTGGGGCAGTCCGATTCGTTGGTATAATTGTATACATAGGTTCCGGTGGCATTGCAGTCCTCTCCGTGCCAAGAGAATACACCACAGGTGATGGTGTCGAATGTGTTGTGGTCGGGGCGTCCCATGGTGAGGTGTAGGGTGACGATGCTGTCGCAGCCGCCTGGCGAGACGTAGAGACGCTCATAGTCGCCTGGTGCGTCGTATGTTTGACCGTCCCAAACGTAGCTTTCGCTGCATTCGTGATCGCTGAATTCGTATGTGATTTGGTTGGCTACGGTGAGATGAAGCGTGATGATGCTGTCGCAACCGTAGTTGTGGGTCATGAGGTTGAGTTCTCGGTCGTATATGCCGGGGTGATCGTAGATGAAACTGAACCCATAATCGTCGTACACGCCGGGCTGTCCTTGCCAGCAACGGCTGTCGTCAATGGGGATGTGGTAGTTGGGATGTGCGGTGATGTATACCAGTACCGAGTCTTGGCATTCGTTGTGTATGGGGTTGTCCTGTAAACGGACCAATATCGTGTCGTTGGTGATGTGTACATTGTTGAATCCGTGACCGCTGTATAGCTCGCCCTCGCACACTTCGTCGTTGTGTGTGACGTATTGCTGCGTGGCGTCGACGATGAAATCGGTCGTGTTGCTCGATGAACCTGTACAGCCGCCTACATCGGTGGAGATGTAAAGCGAGGCGTTGTAGACACGTCGGTCATGATAGGTGTGGTGGGCAGGATTGTCGGTGCTGGTGGTGCCGTCGCCGAAGTCCCAAAGGATATCATATTGGGCATAGTTGACTTCGGCGTTGAAAGTCACTTCTTTCTCGGCACAGAAGGTGTAGACCCCGCCAGGCATCACGGTTTCGTTGTTGATGGTCAGGTTGGAGCTGAGGTTCTTGGCGTTGGAGCCGACCATATAGGCATAGCCTTTGGCGTGGCCGAAGCCATACACGTGGGCGTTGAAGCCATTGGCGCAGGTCAGGTGATGCGAGTTGTGGGAGATTTCCTTTCTAAAGAACCGGTACTCGGAGGTGCCGTTAACGGGCTCAAACAGCAAAGGCGACAGCTGCTCGCCGTCGAGATAGACATTTTGGATGTCGTCGGAGTTGACGATGATGTTCACATAATGGTTGTCTATGCTGGTGTTGTATTCGCTGTCGTAATTGAAGGTGGAGAAGGTGATTTCGTTGATGCGCTGCTCGATGGGGGCAATCCATACCATGCTGGGAGCGCCTACACCATTGTCGTTATAATGGTCAGGGTCTTTTGAATGGTTGTACAGATATACAGCGCAGCTGGAAGAGGCTTCAATGAAACACGATTTTTCTGATTGCTGCAATTCAAAGACTATGGATTCGCCTTCGCGGAGTGTGGTCAGATAGTTGCCATTCTTGAGGATCTCGTTGCCGTTGTGAGCCGAGGTGATTTTCACAAAGTCATTGAGCTGACGTCCCAGCGAAGCGGTGACGACAAATTTCTTTCCCCAAGCCGACAAGGGCATAGCTTGCTCAAAGATGCAGTCGGAATCGGCACCTGTAGTGGGCACCATGGTGAGGTTGTTGCCGTTGAACACGGCTATTTTTTTGCAGTCGGCGGCCGTCACCCTGGTGCCACTCAGATCGCGACTTCCAGAGTAATTGTTATGGGAACGCACTTGATAGGCCTCCCCCTGCGACAAGACGATAGTGTAGGTCTCACCGGCGAGGTGACCGTCCAAGGTGTTCACCTTTGGTGTGATGTCAATCGAGGTCTCGCCCTCTTCGGTGGCAACGATGAGAAAGGCAGAAGTGTAATAAGCGCGATAATCTGGGGAACCCTCATTGGAGGATTGGTCGTAGGTCTGTATGATGTAGTCATCACCTAAGGCGGGAGTGGGCAGGATATATGAGGCATCGAACGACACTTCGGCGATGTTGGCGCAATACACCGATATCGTATCGTCGGCAGTGATGTGAAGCCCTTTGCTTAGGATACGTCCGTACTCGTCCAGTTCCATATAGGCTTCTTCCCAAGGAATGTTGTCAAACAGATGGGTGCTGTTGGCGTTCACATGGAAGGATCGCTGATAACTGGTGTTGGGGTTGCTGACGGTGCAAGTGCAGTCGCGCTTGGCACTGACAATCAGTTGGATTCTGAGCCAGGTATAGGAGGGGCCAATGGTGGGATACCTCGTCTTGAATCCGTTTCCTATAAACGACACCCAGAAATCCTTGCCTTGGGTAGAGGTGTTTTGGCCCCATGTTGAAGGAAGGCAAAGGAAGAAAATGAAAAATGCAACAACGGATACCTTTACATGTTTCATGGCGTATATATTAATAGGTAGAGACGGTGCATGCACCGTCTCTACAAAAACGTACAACTATCTTTGAATGACGACCTTCTTGCTGAGGGTGCCCTCCTTGGTGGTGACGACGAAGAGATAGATGCCGTCGGCATAGGCCTTGATGTCGTAAGGGTAGGAGAGGCGACCGCTACTGTTGTAGGTCTCGAACCTGTCGATGAGCACGCCCCTCATGTCGTACACCTTCACCTCGGCTTTGCCTTCGAGATGCTCGAAATCGAGTTGCATCTGTCCGTTGTTGGGGTTGGGGATGACGGTGAAATTGGTAGCAGGAGTGTCGTGGTCGTCAACGCCATAGAACGAGCAGACGAACCAATACAATTGTGACGTTCTGCCTTCCGTGTCGCACTCATCGTAAGGAGTGGCACGTAGCCAGATGGTGTCGTCAATATGGTTGAGTACGTACATCTTGCATCTCTTGCCAAGGAATGGTTCGGTGTCTCGTTCAAGAATCCATTGGACATTAGGGTCGACAAACTCCCATTTGACCGAATCCCACGGTTCAGGGCTAATGAGGTCGTAGAGGGAGAACTCATAGTTGTTGATTTGGAACTCCGTTGCAGTGATGACCCAGTGGGGGGCATGATTGGCTGTGTCGACGGGGTAGATTTCGGAGGGGTGGGGACTGTAGTGAAGTTCAAGATTAAGATGAACGATGCTGTCGCAACCATGGATGGAAGGTAGCGTATCAGTATAGGAGCCACTCCGTGTGAGTGTATTACCTAACCAAAGGTACGAGTCGCACTCTTCAACGTCTGTGGCGGGATCATCGTAGGTTTCGTAATGGCTGAGGTGCAGGTGGATGGTACTGTCGCAACCATGGACATGTGATTCGATGGTGTGGTCATAAACGTCAGGCCTGTTCAGGTATTGACCGAAGAAGTTATAGGTCTCGTCTGGGCAGATGGTGACATAGGTGTCGGATTCCTCTTTGGGATTCACTGTGATAGTGATGCTGACTTCCTGAGTGGTCATGCCGTCACTGACGGTGCAATGGAAGGTGGTCGTCCCCACGGGCGGTGTGGCCACAGGATTCTGCGACGTCGAGCTGTTGAGCAGGTTGGCCGGTGACCAGCTGTAGGTGTAGACGCCAGTGCCTGCCACCGGATGGGCATGCAGCGAAGTAGACTCGTCTTCGCAAAGGGTGGTTTGGTCGGCCGACAGCGTGGCAGTCAGATTGGACCCGGCCATGGCCACGGTGACTTGAGCGGTGCTTGTGCAACCACCATCCAAGCTGGTGATGGTGACGGTGAATACTGTATTTTCTTCGATGGCAATAGTCTGGGTGGTCTGGCTGTTGGGATTGGTCACCATGTTGGCGGGCTCCCAGTGGTAGCTGTAATTGCCTGGAGGCTCCACTCCGACGGTGAGGGTCGATGTGCCACCATACATGACGGAAGAGGGACTAGCTGTGGCTGTGCCTTCAGGGATGGCGTAGACTATGACAGTCTCCGTGATCTCATCGTTACAGACGTTGTCGCCTGTGGACACATGGTGGGTCACCTGATAAGTCCCTGCTGCCGCGTAGGTGTGGCTGACACTTTGCCCAACCCCTGTGTTGCCATCGTCGAAGTCCCAATCGTAGCTGCTGATGTCCTGTCCCGAAGGGTTGGTGGTAGCGGTGCTGTTGAAATGGGTGGCTTCGCCCTGACAGACTTCGGTGAAAGTGAAGCTTGCTGATGGCATGGCATTCACTTGGATGTATTCGGTCTCTGCGCTGCTGCTCTCGTCACCTATCGTGATGGTGCAGGAATAGACGCCAGCCATCTCCAAGGTGCAATTGGGTATGTCGGGGTTCTGCTGGTTGGAGCTGAATCCGTTGGGACCAGTCCAGTGATATGAGGCACCCGGTTGGTTTTGGGCGGTCAGTTGGATGGTTTCACCCACGCAATAAGGACCGCCGCCGTTGACCAAAGGAGGCAGGATGCTGCAGTCGGTGGTGCCGGTGCCGATATTCTCAAACGAGATGTTGCATGGGTCGTTGGAGTAGTTGGTAATCAGCAAGATGTAGTATTGCCCCGTCTGTGCGTTATTGATGTGGCAATGCTCTGTGGGATCGGCACTATAACTACAGTCAACCATATTGCTGCATGAAAGCAGGTCACAGGCGGTACTCATGTCATGGAAGGGCCCCCAACAGTCGAAGTCGAGGTCTTCAGCGGGGGTGGTGTACATGTAGATGTTGAGGTTGCCTGGTTCGTCGATTCGCATGTAATAGAAAGCTGGATTGGGAGCAGTGGAGAGGCAATTGTCTTGGCCTTGGTGAGCTCCTGTGCATTTGTATGGTTCGGAACATTGGGCATTATAGGTGTCTCCACAAGGTGAGCCTGAGTTGACACCAGCAGGGAACATGTATAATCCCATGTTGGTGCAAAACGGAAGTGCAGTCTCGCAGGTGGCATTCTCCGTTCTCAAGCCTCGTGTGAAGTCTTCATACAAAACCTTGAATACTTCATCGCTGATGCCTTGCCGCCATTCGACGAAGAGTTCTCCACGTTCGTTTTTGCCCAGATAACTGAACTCGTTGAGTTGCTCGTAGAGTACGTTGTCGAAGAAGAAGTCAAAATCGGAAAGTTCGTCCGAGGCATCGCTAGCCACGTATACATCGATAGTGTTAGGCACGTTGGCATGGCTGAAACAATAGTAGCCTTTGTCAAGGATAGTGTGTACCACAAAAACGCGTTCCTCAATGGTTGGGATATGCGACACGCTGAATTCAGACACCTTGATGAGCTTGGGCTGTTGGGCGTTTAGCATAAGTGGGAGGAACATGAGCAGGAGTCCCGCCAAAATGGATTTTCGTTTGCTTTGCATAGTATTATAAAATGAGAAGTATAGGTTGGATTGTACTATTTTTGGATAACCACTTTCTTGGCCACAGTACCTTCCTTGCTTGTGGCAACGAAGAAGTATATGCCGTCTGACTTGTCTTTCATATTGTAGAGGTATGTATTGGGCCCGTTGTTGTTGTAGGTCTCAAAACTGTCGATCAGTGTCCCTCTCATGTCATAAACCTTGATGGTGACCTTGCCGGTGAGATACTCGAAGTTGAGTTGCATCTGTCCGTTGTTGGGATTGGGGACGACATCGAAGTTGGCGAGGCTGCTTTCCACCTCCTCCACGCCATAGAAAGAACACAGGAACCAATAGCATTTGGTAACGCCTTGGGGTGCGCACTTATTGTAGACAGTGGCTGCAAGCCAGATGGTGTCGGGGATGTAGTTGAGTACATACATCTTGCAATTCATGCGAGGAGTAGGCAGTGTCGTCTCATCTTCCTCGAGGATCCATTGAATACTGGGATCATCCACCCATTCACCATTATCCCTCTTGACGAAATGCCAATTGATGGAGTCCCAATGGCAAGTGGGATGGTCTTTCTCCGAGATGCTAAAGTCATAGCTGTTGATTTGGAACTCCGTGGCAGTGATGACCCAGTGGGGGGCGGTGTTGTTATAGTCAACAGGACTGATCTCATAGGGAGAGGGCGTGTATTCTAGCGTGAGCGGGAAGTAGACGGTGCTGTCGCATCCATATTGGTTATGGTATGTCCTTGTGTATGGAGTGTATGGATCGGACAGCGAAGATTGCTTGTACCATGAGTTTTCTGGTTGGTATAGGTCGTTTGACTCGTAGTATTTTCCACGCGGATTCCAATAGACGCTGTCGCAACCCGTAACGCCTGTGTATTCAATAAACGTTGGGATATACTGGGGGTCGTC
>JAEEJK010000048.1 GCA_016281815.1 Prevotella sp.
ATGAGTTCAGGCTCATTGATAACCTCCTTGCGTGCGGTGTTGACGAGGATGCCACCTTTCTTCAACTGTCCCACGACAGCATAGTTGATGCTCTCCTTGGTCTCCGGTGTTGCGGGGATATGCAGAGAGACGACATCGCAGTTCTTGAACAGTTCATCCTGATTGGCGACAGCGTGCACACCAGCAGCCTCGATGACGTCAGCAGGGCAATATGCGTCGTAGGCATAGACATCCATGCCGAATCCCTTGGCGATGCGAGCCACATTGCGACCAACATTACCAAAAGCAAGGATACCCAGTTTCTTGCCCAGCAGTTCGGAACCCGACTTGCCATTGTAGAAACCACGTACAGCCATCACGAGGAGACCGAAGACCAACTCAGCCACTGCATTGGCATTCTGTCCGGGAGTATTCTCAGCCACCACCTTGTGAGCAGTAGCAGCAGCGAGGTCGATGTTGTCGTAGCCAGCGCCTGCGCGCACCACGATTTTGAGATTCTTAGCGGCATCAAGCACCTCAGCATCCACTTTGTCGGAACGGATGATCATAGCGTCGGCGTCAGCGACAGCCTCCAAGAGTTGAGTTTTCTCCGTATATTTCTCGAGGAGCACCAGTTGATGTCCTGCGCCCTCCACTTCCTTGCGGATTCCCTCTACGGCAGCAGTTGCAAAGGGTTTCTCTGTTGCGACCAATACTTTCATTTGTCTGTTTATCTTCGTTTAGTTCTTTGCCTCAAACTCTTTCATGCACTTAACCAGTGCCTCAACGCCCTCGATGGTCTGTGCGTTGTAGCAACTTGCGCGGAATCCGCCCACGGAGCGGTGTCCCTTGATGCCGACCATACCCTGTGCGGTAGCGAACTCGAAGAACGGTTTCTCCAGTTCCTTATATTCCTCTGCCATGACGAAGCAGATGTTCATGAGTGAGCGGTCCTCCTCAGCGACCGTGCCGCGGAAGAGTTTGTTGCGGTCAATCTCGTTATAGACGATTTCAGCACGCTGCTGAGCGAGTTTGTCCATAGCCTCCACGCCACCATTCTTCTTGATCCAACGCAAGGTCTCCAGAGCGCTGTAGATAGGCACTACAGGAGGTGTGTTGAACATGGATCCTTTCTCCACATGTGTGCGGTAGTCGAGCATGGTGGGGATGGGTCTCGGCGCGCGTCCGAGGGTGTCGTCCTTGACGATGGCGAGTGTCACGCCAGCCATGGCGAGGTTTTTCTGAGCACCGCCATAGATGCAGTCATATTTAGCGACATCGATGGGACGGCTGAAGATATCCGACGACATATCAGCGATGAGTCTGACGTTGACGTCAAGGTCTTTGCGGATTTCTGTACCGTAGATGGTATTGTTGGTGGTGATATGCAGATAGTCGGCATCATCTGGGCAAGTCCAATCTTTGGGAATGAACGTATAGTTGGCATCAGCCGAAGAAGCCACCTCGACGACCTCGCCGAAGAGTTTTGCCTCTTTCATTGCTTTCTTAGCCCATGTGCCAGTGTTGAGATAGGCAGCCTTTTTGATGAGGAAATTGTAGGGAACCATGCAGAACTCGAGCGATGCGCCACCGCCGAGGAAGATAACGGAATAACCCTCAGGAATTTGGAGGAGTTCCTTGATAAGAGCCACTGCCTCGTCGACAACTGGCTGGAAGTCCTTTGCCCTGTGGCTGATTTCTGCGAGCGACAGTCCACTTCCGTTGAAGTCTAAGATCTGCTGTGCCGTTTTCTCGATGACCTCACGCGGGAGGATGGAAGGACCGGCATTAAAATTGTACTTCTTCATCTGAATGTTTTTTAAATAATTATTTAAAGATGTCTTCTATGAATTATTAATTTGAAGCCTTGTTTGAAGTCTATTTCAATTCGTGCGCGAAGTTACTCCATTTTAGTGAAAGGAGCAAATATTTCGGGATGGTTTTTGTCAAAACATCGGTCTTGGTGTCAAGTAAAGAGCCATTTGAACACTATTTCCTATATCAAGTTGACATTTTGTAATTTGTGGTTGGCAAAAAAGGTTATTGCCGCAGTTTTTCGCGCAATGCGTCTATTTCCTCAAATTCCCGTCCCATGTTGAGATTGAGGTAGATGGTGTAGAGAGCCGGCACCCATTTTGTCTGTTGTGCGGGCGCCATGCTGCGGAACCGCTCCATATATGGTCTGCTTTGCTCATAGAGTGCGTTCACCGCCTTGCGTTTTTTTCTGTTGCGCTGGGTGGAGGAATGTTCCAGTTCCACCGCTTGGTTGTAATAAGCCAGTCCCATGTTGCACCAAGCCTCCGGCAGGCTGTCGTTGACAGCGAGTAGTTTTTGTGTGATATCGATGCACTGCGCGTATTGTCGGGCATTGAGGAGAGCCGAACTTTTTGCAAAGAGGAAAAGTGAATTGGTGCTGTCAGAAGCCAGTGCGTTATCAATGACCACGTTGGCAGAATCAGTCATGGTCCTGCTGTTGTAATAATCGATAATTCGTGGGAAGAAGAAATGGTGTGACGGTGAATGATCGAATCCCCGTCTCAGCGTAGCGACATATTCTGCGGTGTCACCGACGAGCAACTGCATTTCGGCGACATATTGCAGTATGTTGTCCAGATGTGTTGTATCGGTTTCCGCCAGTTGTCGGTATTTCATCACCCTTTCAGGCTGTTTTTGCCTGTATGCGGAATAAAGGGCCCAGTAGGCAGCCGTCGGCATGAGGCTGTCGCTGTCTAAGAAATGATATGTTTCGAAGAGCGGTTGCCGAGCGCAGTCGAGATATGTATCGTAATAGTCCCAGGAGTTCCCGAAGTCGAGTTTTCTCAGGAAGAATGTGCCTGCATTGTAGAGGTTAGGCCTCAGGGTGCGCAGCCACTCGGCGTTTTTCTCTCTGTGTTTGAAGACGACCTTTCCCTTCTTGTCAGGCATTGCCTCAATACTGTCGAACGCCTCACAGATGAGAAACAGTTTGCGAGCAGTGGAGAAAAGAGCGGCTGTATCGTATTTTTGTTTGAGATATAGTTTTTCATTCCCCTGCTCATATTGTTTTCTGACGGCCTCCTGCAAAGTGACCCAAATCTTCACATTGCTTCGGTTGGCGGAGTCAGTCAGCAAGTCGCTCATCATTTTCTCAGCCTTTGCCAATTCCTTTCCACTTTTGACGAATGACTGCGCCTGTGCGATGACCTTTTTCTGAGCCATCACAGACATTGACAAGAAAAGCATGAGCAAAAAAGGAAACAATCTTTTCATCCTTGTAATAAGGTCGGGCCTCGACAGATAGAAGTGTAATTGAAAAGAGGGGTGCGCCTTCGCTATGCGCACCCCTGTTTATTAAGTGTGATTAATGGGTATCAGCCTCTGCAGCCTTTGTGCGCGGGTCTTCGTCACCATAAAGTTGATAGCAGCAACGATAGAGGGGATAGCCCCAGTTGGCCTTCTCCTTCTTGGGATCCAACTCCTTGGCTTTCTGCAGATATCCGAGAGCCTCCTCATAGATGGGGCGGATCTGTGCCATGGCAGCCTCAGGCACGCGGCCAGTCTTGCCAGCAGCGCGGTTGGCAGCGGCAGAAGCACGGTCGAGTTGGCAAGCGCCGAGATAGGTCAGGATCTGTGCGTTCTCAGGCTGGGTGCTGAGTGCCTTCTTGAAGTACTCCACAGCCTCGTCGAGTTTCTGGTCGAGCATGGCGTTCTGTCCACGGACAGCCCATACGATGAAGTTGTTGGGGTCGGACTGCAGTTTCTTATTGAAGAGAGCGTCCATCTCCGCATTCATCTTGAGTCCGTTGTACATGCTGACCAGTGTGCCGAAGAGGTTCTCGTCATCGGGAGTAGCAGCGAGTTGACTTTCCAGGCTACGAGTGTAATTGATGGAGTCCTCACGAGTTTTGAGGCTTTCCTGAACGACGGTCAGTTTGAGATTGCGAGCCTCCTTGGCCCATTTCTCATCCTTCATGGCAAGTTCGCAATACTTGTTGCAAGCATCGATATCCTTATTCTGATATGCATAGTATGCTGCGAGGTAAGCGAACTGAGCGGTATTGTCGGGATCCTCAGCAATGCCCTTAGCCTTTCTGTCGGCCTGAGCCTTTGCTTCTTCCTCAGCGAAGAGGGGCTCTGAGTGCATGTCTACATATTTTGCGAAATACTTGTATGCATTCTTAGCGTCATTGTTCTGATAGCAAGTGATGCCGGCATTGGCCAATATTCCACGGTGCTCATAGATGCGTTTTGAGTTATTCTCATGAAACTTAGGTTTGATCTTGCCTTTGGCATCTGGTTTCTGGTCATATTTCTCACACTCCACAGCAGCGTCGAGGGCATTGATCAGCGAAGTGTAAAGACCGATAGAGTCAACAGGTTCCTCCTTGCCATTACCCATCTGCTTGACAGCCTGGTTGGTAGCAATGGTAGCGTTCTCATGCTGGACTTTCACCATAGCAAGTTCAACCAGTTTGTTGTAGGCTGCAGCCTTCTCCTGATCATTTGCGAGTTGGGACAGGTTTGATTGGAGCAGACTTGCTGCATCAGCATAGGTTTTAGCCTTCAGGATTGACTTGAGGGCAGGTGAGTTGCCCGCAAAGGCTGTTGTGGCAGCTACTGCCATCAAAGCCACAATCATCATTTTTCTCATAAACATTAATATTAAAAAGGTTGATAAATTCGGTTTAATTATTGAAAATTGAATATTGAA
>JAEEJK010000049.1 GCA_016281815.1 Prevotella sp.
CATGAAATGGGGTGCCCAATGGCAAATGTCCAACAAATTCTATGAGCTTTGCAACAATTGTTCTCAGGAGGTGACTAGCATGAACGGAGTCAACGGAGTGATGCTCACTGGTTCCAATGGCAACTCCATTTTCTTGCCCTTCACAGGTAGCTATGATGAAGATGGCACATTTAATCCATCAAACTCCCTCTATTGGGAAAGTGATGGTGTCTCTTTCCAACCTGGTACGGCCTATTGCGCATGGCTCAATTCGGATGGTTTGAGTATAGGAGAAGGGTGGAAATACACCGGAGGCTCCATACGCCCAATAGCCATCGAATCCTCTGCGACTCCTTTGCAGTTATCAGAAAGCAGCATTGATATTACCGAGGGAGACAATGCCACCGTGCAAATCACTTCCGGCTCCGGCAGCTACTCTGTCACGAGCAGCAATGAGAATGTGGCGACAGCAGCAATAGATGGCAGTTTGGTGACAATCACCGCCGTAGGTGAAGGCACCGCCACCATCACCGTTACTGACACGCAGAGCGGTGAGACAGCCATCATCAGGGTGACGGTGTCCCCCGTTGCTCCTCCAATGCCTACGTCACCCTCACCTTCTGAGGACGCGGACAATGTGGCCACGCGAGGCACTTTCAGTTGGACCACCATTCCCGATGATGAGGAAAGTACACTCAGGTATGAACTGTTCTTGGACACAGACAGCAGTTCTGTGTACAGCAACAGCGAAGTCTACATGGTAGGGCAGGGCAACACATGCCGTTTCTCCGGCCTCGAACCAAATACGAAGTACTATTGGAAGGTCATCGTGTTTAATGAGAGCGGCGGACACACGACAAGTGATATCTGGAGTTTCACGACAAGAGAAACCGCACCGTCCTCATCCTCTATAAGGGGCGATGTCAATGGTGACAGGAACGTTACTGTGGCAGATGTCATGCTGATGGTCAACTATGTGCTCCAGAAGTCCATCAATCATTTCTTGGTTAAGAATGCCGATGTCAACGATGATGGAAAGGTCACCGTGACGGACATCATGAAAACCATCAAGATCATCATGAGCGGTCAAGGCTTCAACAAAATAGAACTGCCTGAGGGAGCGAACATCAACGTTTCAAACCTGACCGTCCTCAATGATGGCGAACAGGTAACGGTGGACAATGCCGGGACATTCAGCACCGCCGACGGAGACATGATGGCTTTCAATGGTGACAGCCTTGTCTATATCAGTTATGGAAGTCAGGACGATTGCAGGACGCTGAATTCCCAGGAGACCGCTATCTCGCTTCTCCTGCCCCTCATTCCGTATGCCGTGACCGACATGGACGATGACTCCTTCTGGCTGCTGAAGCAGATGATAGGGCATCTTGAGCAGACCCGTGAGTTGGCAGCAGCCATCGACCAAAGCATCATCGACAAGGGATACCTCGACATGGCGGCTGTCAATCCGCAATATGTTGCTGCAGCAGCAGAGGTGCATAGGCGGCTGGGCTTCGATGACAGCGAACCCGCCCATAGCCGTATGAGAAAAGTGAAGAAAACGAGTTATCCTATCTTTGTATATGGAAACAAGGAGACTTATGGTGACGGTTTCACCCTCGTCAAGGACCACACCATATGGGGAACGGGTGATAAGGGCGACTGCTGGAAATGTAAGTTCACCATTTTCAATGCTGACCGTTGGTGTTATACGAGTTTAATCAAAACAAAGAAGAACAATGCTGGGGGGTTCGATAGAATTGATGATGGGTTTACAGACACTTTCACTAACTTGATCAAACCAATGAATGTGAGCGCATTTATGGACTGGGGCACCCTTTCCGATATGGCGATCAACCCTAAGGATTTCATGAGCAACTTGTCAGACCCAGACTTTGATAGAGTTGCCAGTCTGCTTTGGGAGCCTATCAAGAACTTTGGGCATATTATCAAAGGGGAAGATACAGAAATAAGTTCTTTCGATAAAATTAAGAAATCTGGCATTGAGTTTGATCTTTATCCCGACAGCGAACAACTGGCGATTTTGGGGCCGGGTGATGATTTAAAACTGTTTATGTTTAACTTTGTAAAAATAGGCGTCTGTCCATTTATTAAAATATTAATCAAAGAGTATAAGAAAAGTGATGATTACAAAAATGAGGATATTTTGGATAAGCTTATGATATATTTCGCGGAATGGATGTGTAAAGACTATACTTTCGTTCATGAAGAGATTTTTGCCACAATGGCAGATTCATCTAAACCATTTAGTGAAAGGTTTTTGGTACCATTAGAAAAAGTTATAGCCAAATACTTCAATTTTATTAAAGACGAAGCCCTTGTGGGGAGTGTTTCCGAATTTATTTTTAAATACGGCTTTGGTAATTTGCCTATAGGTTATGATGACCCTCAAGTCAAGGAGATCTTTAGGATATACAAGACCATTCTGACAGTCGGAGACATTCTGCTTTTCAATCTTCACTCCCAATACAAGGGTAGTGTCTTTTTGATTGATCATGGGCCTTCCTATGAGAGTTATCACGAAAGACAATATGAGAATTTCACTGTGGGCGATGTGACATTCACCATGATGAAACTCCCGGGCGGCCCATTCATGATGGGTGCGGAGCCTGATGACAAACGTGCAGACGGTAGCGAAAAGCCACTCCATTATGTGAACCTTAAAAAGTTCGCCATCGGAGAAACGGAGGTGACACAGTCTTTGTGGCAGGCCGTCATGGGAAGCAATCCCTCTAAGTTTGTGAATGGCAATAGGCCGGTGGATAATGTGAGTTGGCTCGACTGTCAGGAGTTCATCACCAAACTCAACCAACTTACAGGCCGAACTTTCCGCTTGCCCACGGAGGCAGAGTGGGAATTCGCAGCGTGTGGCGGAATGTACAAGCGTGGATATCCGTATGCAGGTGGTGAGAGTGTTGATGAAGTGGCTTGGTATAAAAATAATGGCAGCGACGAAACTCATCCTGTTCGGTTGAAGAAAGCCAATGAGTTCGGACTTTACGACATGTCCGGCAACGTGATGGAATGGTGCCAGGACTTCTATGATGCCAATTATTATGGTCATTCACCAGAGGAAAATCCGTGCAACGATGCCACCGCCAGCCTTTATGCACGCGTCCTTCGTGGTGGCAGTTGGCATTGGGATGACAAATACTGTCGCGTCTCTTCCAGAAACAACAATGCGCAGGGGGTGAAAGCGGAACAATTCGGCCTGAGACTGGCCATGGATGTCAGCGACACTCCACAAGCCTATCTCACTTGCCCCGATGACCATCACCCGCACATGATAGACCTCGGCCTTCCCTCCGGCACGAAATGGGCCTGTTGCAATGTCGGTGCCACCACGCCTACAGGCTACGGCGGCTATTACGCCTGGGGAGAGACGGAGGAAAAGGACTACTATGATTGGAGCACCTACATCCATTGTGACGGGTCTCAAGCAACCTGCCACAACCTCGGCAGCGACATCGCTGGCACGCAGTATGATGTGGCTCATGTGAAATGGGGCGGCTCTTGGGTGATGCCTTCCAAGGCTCAGCAGGATGAATTGCGAGAGAACTGTTCTTCAGAATGGACCACGGTCAACGGTGTCAACGGCAGGATATTTACCGGCTCCAATGGCGGTAGCATCTTTTTGCCTGCGGCGGGCTACCGCTGGGACGATGGCCTCAACGACGTCGGCAGCGACGGCTACAACTGGTCATCGACGCAGGCCCCGTCGTACTCGGACGACGCTTACGGCCTCTGCCTCTTCTTCTACTCGGGCCGCGTCTACTGGGGCTACTGCGGCCGCGGCCACGGTCTAAGCGTTCGCCCGGTTTCCAGATAAGTGCATCCTTGCCCCGACCCCTCGCCCCCTTGCGCCCCCCCACTCGGCATGGGGACAAATCATGACGCCGCGAACAAAATTCAAAATGGACTGCAATCATGTCAATAAAAGAAATCCCATCGAGAGCAAGTCACCTTTGGAAAGCATGGCTTTTCTCGCCGACGTGAAACGTCAGTTAGCAAGCATGATATGAGTTGACATTAAGAGATACAAGGATGCACGCCAACAAATCGGAGTTGGTAAATTCAATAGGCGGTCGGCCTTGCCGAAAAACAAATAGGCGAGGAAAAATTAGCATTTGGGATGGCTTCGCTACCATGTAAAAAGATTCCTTCCCTCATCAGTATCAGCAGACTGCCGCATCTGGGTGGCGTTTTTGAATCATGAGGACGGGGAATATGATACATTTTTGGCATGCAAATAGGCTGTCGCCTATGCGGACGCGATGCATCGCGTCCCTACTGTGCGCCCTTTCATTTTAGTCTGCCGTTGTGAGGGTAGGGACGCGATGTATCGCGTCCGAAATAAATCTCCGACCTCCAACCCTCCAACATCCAATAATTCTCTGTTCCTTTGTGTCTCTGTGTTGAAAAATGAATCGCGGGGACGGGGATTCTGATACAGTGGGCAAACAATGCCGCCGGTGTATCAGGGGTGTATCCTTCCGCACGTCCTTTCTCCAATCCTTTCGCACGTCAGATTTCCATTCCTATCTCTTATTTTATTTTCCCGTAGTTTTGCGGATTAGCAAAAAATGCCTATCTTCGCAGGTGAAATCAAATTAGCAGCCATCATGGGAACATATATAGACCTTGGAAACTCCGGATTCCAGTCAGTCAGGGCCGACGAATACGTCGATAAGTCGGGACTCATCAGCATCGTCAACGGCACGCTCTTCACCCGGCGGCGTTTCAGTTGTGTCACGCGCTGCCGCCGCTTCGGCAAGTCGATGGCGGCAGAGATGCTGTGCGCCTACTACGACCACTCGTGCGACTCCCGCAGCCTCTTCGCCGACTTGGAGATAGCCGCTGACCCGTCGTTTGAGAAGCATCTCAACAAATACCCCGTCATCTACCTCGACATGACCAATTTCACCACCCGCGACATCCCCAATAATGAGATTGTCGCCGTGTTGCAGAGAGAGGTTAAGGAGGAGGTCAGCAAACTCTATCCCGATGCGGGAACGCGACCGGAGGATGACCTGATGGCAGCCCTGATAAAGATAGCCGACCACTACCACCAGCATTTCATCATCATCATCGACGAATGGGATGCCATCTGCCGTGAAACATCGGGAGATAAGACGGTGATGGACAAATATGTCAATTTCCTCCGCCGCATGTTCAAAGGAAGCAATACGACCCAGGTCTTCGCTGCTGTCTATATGACCGGCATCTTGCCAATCAAGAAATATAAGACAGAATCGGCACTGAACAATTTCTGGGAGTATTCGATGGTGGAACCCATGGAGATGGCCCATTACTTTGGCTTCACAAAGGAGGAAGTGCGGATTCTGGCAGAGAAGTATGGCGCAGACTTCGACGAACTGGTGAAGTGGTACGATGGCTACCAGATTGGCGATGAGCCGTCGATGTTCAACCCTAACAGCGTAATGATGGCACTGAGAAGCCGCCGCTGTCGCAGTTTCTGGGCTACAACGGGTGCCTTCGATGCCGTGGCCGACTATATCAAGATGAACTACGAGGGGCTGAAGGATGACATCATAGAAATGCTGGCCGGCGGCCGGTGCCTCGTCGACCCCACCAAGTTCCAGAACGATATGTCGATCGTCCGCAGCCGTGACGACGTGCTCACCGTGCTCATCCACCTGGGCTACCTGTCATACAACTGGCGTAAGGACGAGTGCTACATCCCCAACCGCGAGGTGGCGGGGGAGATGGTTAACGCCGTGGAGACGACGGACTGGACGAACCTCATCCGTGCCATCCAACAATCGAGACAACTCCTGCGTGTCACTTTGGAGGGCGACAGCGAGGCGGTGGCTCGCGGCGTGGACGCCGCCCACGATGAGAACACGAGCATCCTGTCGTACAACAACGAGAACTCCCTGGCCTGCGTGCTCTCCATCGCCTACTACTATGCACGCAACGACTATGTCATCCACCGCGAATTGCCTTCGGGTAAGGGCTTCGCTGACTTGGTGTTGCTGCCGCGCAAGAACGTGGACAAGCCGGCTCTCGTCTTGGAGTTGAAGTACAACCGTGATGCGGTAAGTGCCATCGACCAGATCCTCCGCAGACAATACCCCGCCAAAGTGGCACAATACACTGGTGACCTCTTCCTTGTGGGTATCAACTACGACCGCAACGAGAAGACGCATGAGTGCCAAATCATCCATTTCGAAAAGGAAAAATGAATCATGGGACGGGGATTTTGATTCATGTATGTCCTCTAAGCCATGAATGGCAGTTCAACAAGTAGGGACGCGATGTATCGCGTCCGCAAGCCAAATGTATTCCTTCCGCATGTCCTTTCTCCAATCCTATTTCCATGCCCATCTCCATGCCTGAGCGTTTACCTTTCTGCAGGGCGGTCTCCACTACGTTGATGAGGTCGCGGTACACCTTCACACTCTCCTAGTAGTCGAACCGCTCCTCGGGTGAAAGTTTGGCCCTCTGTATCTTTGTGTTGGAATGGTCTTGAAAACACTGATTTTCAACACCTCACATCATTGAGAACTCAATTTTTCCCCCTTTTTGCGAACGCCTTGGCGTTTTTTGCTTCGCTGATTTTTTGTCGTGACTCGGCATTGCTGATGCAAAGCATCGCTCTGCTCTCGCTACTTAAAAAATTCGCAAGCATCAGCGTTTGAAAAATGACATCCAAAAATGTTTTTCTTCTTTTTTCCTAAGTGAAGCGGTTTTTAATCTTCTCTTCATTTCAGATGGGTACACCTGTAGCAACATCTTGAGAAAGATGCACCCATCCACTACAATATGACGGGATTTTTGAATACTGTATTGAAGAAACGACATGCGAATCAAATTTCAAATATTCTTTTGTTTTTCAGCATTTTATTTCGATAAACAGAATTTTTCACTAACTTTGCACGGAATTTGAGAGAAGTGAACTGATGGAAGACAATATATTGCAGAAAGCAAGGCAGACCCTGACGTCATATCTGGAGGAGAACAAGCGCAGAAAAACCCCAGAACGCTATGCCATACTCGATGCCATATATCATATCAACGGACATTTCACCTTGGAAGAGTTGGGGGCCAAAATGGAGGCTGACAACTTCAGGGTGAGCAAGGCCACACTCTACAATGCCATCAACTTGTTCATGCAGATAAGGTTGGTGGTGAGGCACACCTTTCAGCAGGGTACGCAATACGAGGCTTGCTTCCACAGCGACTATCATTGTCATCAGATTTGCACGATGTGTGGAAAGGTGCAGGAGGTGGGAGCCCCTGTGTCTGCACTGATCGGGAACATCAAACTCAAAAGATTCCACCCGATGGGATGTTCGCTCGACATCTATGGGGTTTGCAGTTCTTGCCATGCCAAGATGACAAGGATGAAAAGCAGAAAACAAATGATAAAATCAAATAGCAAGAAAAATGAACAAAGGAAAAGTTGATGTCCTTCTTGGACTGCAATGGGGTGACGAGGGAAAAGGAAAAGTCGTCGACGTGATGACCCCCAAGTATGATGTGGTGGCGAGATTCCAAGGTGGTCCGAACGCTGGACACACCCTTGAGTTTGAAGGACAGAAATATGTCCTCAGGAGCATACCCTCAGGCATCTTCCAAGGAGGAAAAATCAATATTATCGGCAACGGTGTTGTTCTGGCTCCCGACCTCTTCATGGATGAGGCAAAGGACTTGGAGCGCAGCGGACATGAACTGAAAAGCCGTCTGCATATCTCAAGAAAGGCGCACCTCATCATGCCCACACACCGCATCTTGGATGCGGCGCTTGAGGCGGCAAAAGGCAAGAGCAAGGTGGGAACAACAGGAAAGGGCATCGGACCGACCTATACCGACAAGATTTCACGCAACGGCCTGCGCGTGGGCGACATTTTCAATAATTTTGAGGAAAAGTATGCTGCCCACAAGGCAAGGCACGAACAGATGCTCCGCGACCTGCACTACACCGATTATGATATCACTGAGGTGGAGAAGAAATGGATGGAGGGCATCGAGTATCTCAAGCAGTTCCCCATCGTCGACAGTGAGCATGAGATCAACCGTTTGCTCAAAGAGGGCAAGAGCATCCTCTGTGAGGGTGCGCAGGGCACCATGCTGGATGTCGATTTCGGAAGTTATCCCTTTGTCACTTCTTCCAATACCATCTGTGCCGGGGCCTGCACGGGTCTTGGCATCGGGCCCAACAAGATCGGAGAGGTGTATGGCATCATGAAGGCTTATTGCACCAGGGTGGGGGCAGGACCGTTCCCCACAGAGTTGTTCAATGAGACAGGGGCCACCATCCGCCAGTTGGGCCATGAGTATGGTGCGGTCACAGGACGTGAGCGCAGGTGTGGCTGGATCGACTTGGTGGCACTGCGCTATTCCATCATGGTCAATGGCGTCACCCAACTCATCATGATGAAAAGCGATGTGCTCGACGGCTTCGACACCATCAAGGCGTGCGTGGCTTATACCAAGGACGGTGAACTGACAGAGGACTTCCCTTATGACATTGAGAGGGGCATCGAACCTGTCTATGTGGAATTGAAGGGATGGAAGACCGACATGACACACTTCACATCGGAGGAGCAGTTCCCGCCGGAGTTCAATGAATATGTGACTTTCCTGGAGCAGCAATTGGCTACTCCTATCAAAATTATCTCCATCGGTCCCGACCGTGAGCAGACCATCATTCGCAAATAACCATGGCACAGAAACCAAGCATTCCCAAAGGCACACGCGATTTCTCGCCTGTCGAGATGGCGAAACGCAACTATATCTTCAATACCATACGTGAGGTGTATGCTCTCCATGGATTCCAGCAGATCGAGACACCTGCCATGGAGACGTTGCAGACACTCATGGGTAAATATGGTGAGGAGGGCGACAAACTGCTGTTCAAAATACTCAACTCTGGTGATTTCACCAACAAGGTGAGCGATGAGGAACTACTCGGAAGACAGCCGCTCCACTTGGCTGCACGTATCTGTGAGAAGGGCCTGCGCTACGACCTCACCGTGCCTTTCGCACGCTACGTGGTGATGCACAGGGAAGAACTGCAGTTGCCGTTCAAACGCTATCAGATACAGCCCGTCTGGAGAGCCGACAGACCTCAGAAAGGGCGCTACCGCGAGTTCTATCAGTGTGATGCGGATATCGTAGGCAGCGACTCCTTGCTCAATGAGGTGGAACTCATGCAGATGGTCGACCAGGTGTTTGCTAAGTTCGGCATACGTGTGGTGATCAAGATCAACAACCGGAAAATCCTTTCTGGCATCGCAGAGGTCATCGGTGAGGCAGACAAAATCGTGGATATCACAGTGGCCATCGACAAACTCGACAAAATAGGACTCGAGGGGGTCAATGCCGAACTCGCTCAGACGGGCATCGCTCCGGAGGCAATTGCCAAATTGCAACCGATCATCGCACTCACAGGTACCAATGAGGAAAAACTGGCGACGATCTCCGGCGTACTTCAGGATTCTGAAGTGGGACTCAAGGGGGTGGAGGAGATAAGGACCATCTTGGATACCCTGAAACTGTGCAGGATGACCAATGAGATGGAACTGGATCTCACCCTGGCGCGTGGCCTCAATTACTATACGGGTGCCATTTTCGAGGTGAAGGCACTTGATGTGCAGATTGGCAGTATCACTGGCGGAGGACGATATGACAACCTCACGGGTATCTTCGGCATGCCGGGACTGAGCGGCGTGGGCATCTCTTTCGGTGCCGACCGTATCTTTGACGTGCTCAACGCCCTTGACCTCTATCCCAAGGAGGCGGTGGACGCGACAAAAGTTTTGTTCATCAATTTCGGTGACAAAGAGACGGCCTATTGCCTGCCATTGGCTGTAAGACTCCGACAGGCTGGAATCAGTTGCGAGGTGTATCCCGACAAGGCGAAGATGAAAAAGCAGATGGGATATGCCAATGCCAAACACATTCCCTTCGTGGCTTTGGCGGGAGAAAACGAGATGGCTGAGCAAAAAATCACGTTGAAAAATATGGAGACGGGTGAGCAGTCGCTGCTCTCCATAGAGGAAATCATCAGTATCGTCCAATGAGGAAAAACGTCCGACACCTATTTCTTCTTGTTCTTGTTGTCTTGTCGCTGTCTGCTTCCAAGCACAAGACCACCATCTTCATGATTGGCGACTCCACCATGGCCAACAAGTCCTATGACAATGAGAAACCTGAGAGAGGGTGGGGGATGGTCCTTCAGGGATTCTTCACGGATGACATCGTCGTGGACAACCATGCCGTCAACGGCCGCTCTACCAAGAGTTTCATTGATGAGGGCCGTTGGCAGGTGGTTTGCGACCGCATCAAACCGGGTGACTATGTGGTCATCCAGTTTGGCCACAATGACGAGAAACCACAGGAGGACCGTCATACGGATCCTGGTTCCACTTTTGATGCCAACCTCACCCGTTTCATCAATGAGACCCGTGAGCGGGGGGGCATCCCCATTCTGATGAATGCGGTGGTGAGAAGAAATTTTGAGGTGAAGGCGGAGGCCAATGATGATGACGAGAAACTGCGCGACACACAGTTTACCGGCACGAAAAAGAAGGAGGGAAATGTCCTGATCGACACCCACGGCGACTATATCGTGGCTCCCCGGAATGTGGCGGAGGCGACCCATACCATCTTTGTGGATGCCAACCGTGTGACCCATGACTTGGAACAAGGTCTGGGACCTGAGAAATCCAAACAACTGCACATGTGGTTCCGTCCGGGGGAGAATCCGTCGATACCCAAAGGTCGGGAGGACAACACGCACTACAACATCTATGGCGCCCACGTGGTGGCGGGACTCCTGGTGGATGAGATGGCGGCAGCCGTACCTGCCCTCCGCAAATATGTGCGCCATTATGACTATATCGTCGCTGCCGACGGCAAAGGCAATTACATGGACTTGCAGAAAGCCGTTGATGAGGCGCCTCAGGGAAAGAAAACAGTCATCCGTGTGCTCAACGGAGAATGGAGACGCCCCATCATCCCAAAAGGTAAGAAAATCAAGTTCTCTCTTTCAGAGAACGCCCGTTTTGTCAGGTAGCGGCTGGTCGTCCATGGGGTATCTCACTCCCCATTTCTTGCGCAGGTCATCCATCAACTGCATGATATACAACGTCTCTGCGTGAGGCATTTCGATGGGTTCAAGCAAACCTTTTATCAGAGCGTCGCGGCAAGCGATGAATTGGTACTCATAACCGGTGATCTGCTGTGGGACGGGAATCGTCTCCACAAACACATGGTCATGGGTGTTCACTGTGATTTTCTGGGGATTGTTGATGTTGTCGATGATGAGGTTTCCATCGGTTCCGGCGATGACACCGATGTTGTCGCCCACACAGGCTGCGCTCGACTGAAGGTTGCAGAGCATTCCGTCTGCCAGTACCAGACTGATGGCATTGGTCAGGTCCATTCCGGTGGCGCTCTTCACACACTGGCTTTCTATATTGACAATGTCGGCGGGGAAGAACATACGCGCGAAATTGAGGGCGTAAACTCCGAGGTCGAGGAGAGCACCGCCACAGAGATCGGGTCGCATGATGCGGGGCTTCTCACCCATGCTGTAACCCAGGGTGGCTGTGACAAGGCGTGGCGTGCCTATCCTGCCGCTGTCTATCAGGTCGCGTACCATCTTCACTGCGGGCTGATAACGGGTCCAGATGGCTTCAGCAAGGAAAAGCCCTCGCTCTTTTGCCAGTTCCACGATGGCGGCTGACTGTGCATGGTTGGCCATGAACGCTTTTTCCACCAGACAGGGCTTGCCGGCCAAAAGGGCATCACGGGTGACCTCATAATGGTGGGAGTGGGGGGTGGCAACATAGACAAGGTCAACATCAGGGTCGGCGTACAGTTCCGCGTAGGAGCCGTATGCTTTTTTTACGTTCCATTGCTTGGCAAAGGCATCGGCCTTTTCCTGTGTGCGTGAGGCAATGGCATAGCACTCACAGGTGGTGAGGCCATTCAGTGTGATGGCGGCTTTTTCGGCTATCCATCCCGCGCCGACAACACCGACGCGCATGATTTTTCCGTCTTTCATAAAATTGTTAACTAAATAATTATATAAGGTATTCTCCATTCGTTTTATCGGTTGTAAAATTACGGAATTATATTGGAAAAAACAAAAAACAAAAAGTTTTTTTGTAATGATTGACAGTTGTTTTTGAGCAGTGAAGTTTTATTATTATTTGCAAAAAGTGTGTTCATACTTATATTTCCGTTCATAAAAACGTGAACAAACAAAAAAACTGAACAAATTGCTTGCTTGTTTCAGAATTGTTCACTATATTTGCAACGTTCACAAATTCGTGAACAAAAACTAATATTTGAACAATATGGTCGATGAAAGAGAAATTTTATTAGAAGCCGTAAAGAATTTGAAAAGTCTAACACGGAGAAATGACATAACAATAATACCATCAGGTGATTTACAGAATGAAACCGATATTAGTATTGGTGAAGTTAGATTAAGTGGCAAGGTTAAATCCTACGTCAACAATGCTAACTTTAACCAAATGCTTCTATTAATTCAGGAGAAAAGGCGCAATAGCAAATTTCCTGTTCTTTTGATAGTTGGATCAATCTCTCCTCAGAATCTCATGAAATATGCAGATGAAGGAATTAACGTATTGGATTGTTCAGGTAATTGTTATATCAACATTCCTTCTCTTTACATTTATATTATAGGACAAAAACAGACTAAACTGAAGGAAAATATGAAGAGAGTATTTAATGAATCTGCCTTAAAACTCATTTTCTACTTTCTCCTCGACAAGTCTAATATCGGCAAGCCGTACAGAAAAATTGTTGAAGAGACAGGTTTTTCTATCGGAACCGTTAAAAATGTCATAGAAGTAATGACATTGCAGCATCATATTATCAAAACATCTAGTGGTAGAGTGATAATGGACTGGAAAAAACTGCTGGATGAATGGCAAATATCCTACAATCAGTCTCTAAAACCAAAGTTGTTTTTAATGAAAATGTCTCTTGCTAGCACAGAGAGAATTAAGAACTGGAAGAATACAAAACTTCCACAAAATGCTTGCTGGGGAGGTGAAAGTGGAGCCAATCTTACCGATGGTTACTTAGTACCGGAAATTCTAACTATCTATACAGATGGTGATAGCAACCAGTTAATTAGAACAAGCAAAATTCTTCCTTCATCCGAAGGGGAGATTCTCGTTTATAAGAAATTTTGGTTTGGTAATGACGAAAACCATATTGCACCCAAAATTTTAATTTACGCGGATTTGATGGGAACTGCTAACAGCCGATGCCTTGAAGCTGCAAAAAGAATATTGAATGATGAAATATAGTATCAGTAAAATAGAATTAGAGAACGATCTCCTATTCGAAACACTTCAAGCACTTCATTATTGCTTCATAAGTATGGGGCTAAAAACCTACGTTATTGGGGCAACAGCAAGAGACTTGATGATGAAGCTGCTCGGCGAAACACCATCTAAGAGAAAAACACAAGATCTTGACGTTGCAATAGCTCTGTCAGATTGGTCTCAATTCGATCGCGTTAGTGAAGTACTTCAGGCTAATTTCTTCAATAAAGGTAAGCCTAAGCAAAAGTTTTACTATAAAGGCATACTTAACGAAAATAATTATGAAGTCGACATTGTCCCTTTCGGCGATATTGCAAACAATGAAATTATTGGATGGCCACCAAATGGTATACCAGAAATGTCTGTAAAATGTTTTACTGATGTGATGGAACACGCAGTGCCTCTTACTATTAATAAGGATTTTTCTGTTTATATAGCACCGTTAGCTGGTCAGTTCTTCATCAAGTTGGATTCATGGATGGACAGACATGATCGTAACCACAAGGATGCAGAGGATATGTTTTTTATTCTTGAAAGGTTTTTTGAAGCGAACATCATGGATGACCAAACCCCACCAGATGATGTGGATCTAGACATAGAAGAGGATTTAATCCGTAGTGCCCAATGGATTGGAAGTAACGTGCGCAACTTTTTTACCACTGACCACTTGTATTATTACTTGGATATGATTCAAGAAGAACTTGAGAAAGGAACTGAAAGTGAGCTTATAAAGGATTTTGTTATTCTTTATGGAGATGAAAAGGACGAGGCTTTTGATACAAGTTATGCCATTTGGAATAGTATCAAGGATATTTTGAATAAAGAATTGACCGTTAGAAATGAAGAAAAATAGTTTTTATTGAAAGCATATTAATCCCATGTCCACAAGAAGGAAGTTGTCAGCTATTGTGCCTACTTCTTTTTGTAAATAGATAAAGTATTGATTCTCTAAAATAGAACTATTCGTTTTGTTTTGTATTCTTTTTTAATTAACTTTGCCGATTAATTACACTAACCAAGAACGTGGAGAACATAATGAGAAAAATTTTTTCCTGCACATTGCTGTGGCTGATGGTGCAGTCAGTTGCAGCACAAGAGTTTAAACTGTTGCCCGAAGGGTATTTCAACTGTCATGGAGTAGATGTGATGGCATTCAGCGACTTTTATCCGGAAGGGCATCAGGGCGGCGTCTGTGTCATCATGAACGGACAACGGGTGGCTACAAACGGAGATATTCGGCTGGAGGCCACTCCAGGACAATGGCAGCCTGTTCCCAAACAACTCAACAGAAGTGTGGAGGCGAACACGATCACCACCAACTTGTGCTATCCCGACTCCTCAAGGCACTTGACGGGATTCAACCCCATGGTGTATCCGGACTACCGGTTTAATTATCAGGTGAGGGTGGAGAGCCAAGGGAAGAGCATCGTTGTGACCGTGGACCTCGACAAGGCAATTCCTGAGTTTCTGATAGGAAAAGCGGGGTTCAATATGGAGTTCTTCCCTGGCAGGCTCTTTGGAAAACCATGGCTGATGGACAAACAGTCGGGCATCTTTCCACAGCAGCCCAACGCTCCCTTGGCCACAACAAAGTCCAATTTGCTCCATACGGGGGATTTCTTCACGGGAAAAGGCGACCGGGCAGATGAGCAACATCTCAAAGGCAAAGGCTATTCTCCAATAGTGGCTGACGACGTGATTGCCGAACCGTATGCGGTGGGAAGGGTGTTTACCTCACAGCCCGATGATCCTTACAGCCGGCTGACCATTGAGTCGAAAACGGGCGACCTGAAACTCTATGACGGGAGAATGAACCATAACAATGGGTGGTTCGTGCTGAGAAGTGAAATTAAACCTGGTGTCACCAAAAATGCGGTGGTTTGGGTCATCACACCCAATGTGGTCGAAGGATGGCGCTACAAACCTGTGGTGCAGACCTCACAGGTGGGCTACCACACCCAACAGCAGAAGAAAGCCATCATAGAGACCGACAGGCGAGAGACATCTACCGCTCAGGCTACCATTGTCCGTGTGGATGCTGACGGGGAAAAGGTGGTCAAAACCATCCAACCTGAATCGTGGGGACAGTTCTTGCGGTACAGATATCTCACCGTGGACTTCTCGGATATCAGGGAGCCTGGTCTATACCAACTCCGTTATGCGGACTCCAAGTCATCGGTGTTCCGCATTGATGACGGAGTTTACGACCGAGGTGTATGGCAGCCTGTCATAGAGTATTTCCTGCCTGTCCAGATGTGCCACATGAGGGTGAACGAGAAATACCGCGTATGGCATGATGCCTGCCACATGGACGATGCGAGGATGGCTGCCGTGGGCAACCATTTCGATGGATACGTGCAGAAACCGGGACTGTCCAAATATGCCGCCGGAGACATCGTTCCGGGGGTGAATGTGGGTGGCTGGCACGACGCGGGCGATTTTGACCTGCGTGTGGAGTCACAGGCGGGTGAGGCTTATATCCTCGCACTCACTTACGAGGCGTTCCATCCCGATATCGATGCAACGATGATTGACCAAAAACGTCATTTGGTGGAAATCCATGAGGCTGACGGAAAGAACGATATCCTGCAGCAGGTGGAGAATGGGGCGCTGACCGTGGTGAGGTCATACCAGGCACTGGGACGGCTCTACCGGGGAATCATTTGCAACAACTTGCGGCAATATGTGCTGCTGGGGGATGCTTCTGCGATGACCGACGGCACCATCGGCAACGATGATGACAGATGGATATTCACAGAGGATAATCCTCCTCGTGAACTGTCCACGGCGGCTCAGTTGGCGGGAACTTCCAGAGTGCTGAGGGGATTCAATGACGAACTGGCGAAGGAATGTCTCGACATCGCAGCCTATATTTATAAGAACACGAAGGTGGATGAGCGCTTCAAAATGCTGAGGTTGCAGGGGGCAGTGGAACTCTATCTCACCACCGGAGAGAAGGAATACCTCGATTTCATCTTCGACAACCAGGATATGGCCATCGCGAGCATCAACCGTTCGGGGTGGGTGATGGCAAGGCTGGTGCAAAAACTTTCCTCATCAAAAGAGAAACGGGCCAAACGGTTCGTGGCTGCCTTCCGTAACGCCCTGACTGGATACAAGGAAAGTCTTGACAAACAGGTGGCTGAGACTCCTTACGGTGTGCCTTACCGACCAAGCATCTGGGGGGCGGGATGGGATATTCAGCGGTTCGGCTTCGAATATTATTTCCTGGCTGACGCCTTCCCTGATGTCTTCCCAAAGGAGACGGTGCTCAATGCGCTCAATTTCATTCTCGGATGCCATCCGGGAAGCAACAACGCGTCATTCGCGTCGGGGGTGGGGGCGAAGTCTGCCACGGTGGCTTACGGACTCAACAGGGCCGACTGGTCTTACATCCCGGGAGGTGTGGTATCGGGCACTGCACTCATTCGTCCCGATTTCCCTGAGTTGCTGGAATTCCCCTTCCTCTGGCAGCAGGTGGAGTATGTGCTGGGGGGTGGGTCTTCACATTACATGTTCCTCGTACTCGCTGCCAAGCATCTGCTCACACGTCCTTGATGTTTGACGGACTCCCCCTCTAAGATTAGAGGGGGTTGGGGGGCGTTGAACCTACATAAATCAGCCATCATTCAAACTGCCTGTCCTGTCCGAAGGGTCTCGGACTGGACAGGCAGTTGTTTGGTGGGGCATCGCTTCTTTTATGCGGATGCTTAAAAGACGTCTGTGATGGTGTTGAAAAAGTCCAGGGATTTCTCCAACTTCTTGAAGATGTTGCTCTCCATCCTGGATACAACAGCAAATTTCACACCTGGGTTGTTGTTCCAAAGTGTGAGCAGTTCGTCCTTGCCTTTCTTTACCTTGCAGACCGAGGTGAGGGCTCCTGCCTTGTCCAGGTGGAGGGTGGCGACACGGTCGCTCACATTGCCATTGACTACGACGAATACATCAAACCACTGGTTGCTGCGGAGGCCATGGTTCTTGCCTAAGTTGATGTGGACCAGTCCTGCACGATTGGGCTTCTTGGCATCAGGCTCAATCTTTGTAATGAGGCCCACAAGGGCGAATGCTTCCTCAGCGACTTCGTTGAAATCACTGTCATAGGGAATCTTGTTGCAGGCGCTGGCGAAAGCATCGGCGAAACTTTTCTCCGACTGTGCGTAACCTTTTTTTGTCGAGCCTTGGGCTATCACTTCGTTCTTTTCTGTATTCTTGATGGCCAAAGCGTAATGGAACTCCAACTTGTAGTATACCTTTCCATTGGTGGAGTCTCTTTGAGTGAATTTCTTGAGGTTCTGGATGACGGTCAGCAACTTGTTGACACATGCCCTGTCTTCCACAACCTGCACTTTGGGGTTCTCACTTACCTTCTTTATAAGGGGCGCGCGCATGGCGGCAAATGTCCTCTGCTCATGTTTCTGGTCGCTTGTGACATGGATGGGAGTCACTACGTAAATAGGGTTCTTTTTCATCGAGAGGTCAATCTGAGCAGTGGCTGACCCAGCGATGAGGCATGCTATAAAAGCAATCAACAATTTAGTTTTCATAGTTGTATTCTTTATTCAAGTTTCACATTTGCTTAACTTGCAAGTAGTTAAGTAGTTATGAAGTTATTGCTTCACTGAGAAGTTAAAGCCATTTCTTTAACTACTTCACTTCTTTAACTACTCTCAACTTGCGGAAGTTGAATATTCTTTATTTTACTTCGTTGACTAATTCTTTGCCCTCTTCAAAATCGCGGATGTTCTGGAGTGTCGTGAGCGCGATATTGCGGGTGGCTTCACGGGTGAAGAAGGCCTGGTGAGAGGTTACGATGACGTTGGGCATCATGAGCAGAAGGGCCAACTTGTCATCATCGATCATGCGGTCGGAACGGTCCTCGTAGAAGTAGTCGGCTTCTTCCTCATACACATCCAGCGCTGCCGAACCCACCTGATGTGAGCGAAGCCCGTTGATGAGGTCCTCGGTCTTGATGAGTTTGCCACGGCCGGTGTTGATGATCATCACGCCAAACTTCATCTTTGTGATGCTGTCGCTGTTGATGATGAATTTCGTCTCCTCCGTCAGCGGACAGTGCAGTGAGATGATGTCTGAGCCTTCGTATAGTTCGTCGAGGGTCACCATCTTCACCTGATGCTCCTTGGCAAATGCCTCGTCAGGATACAGGTCATAGGCCAGTATGTTCATACCGAAACCGCGAAGAATCTTGATCAGTTCCTTGGCGATGCGGCCCATTCCTACGATGCCTGCTGTCTTGCCGTACATGTCGAAGCCCATCAGACCGCCAAGACGGAAGTTGCCTTCGCGTGTTCGATAGACTGAGCGGTATACCTTGCGGTTGAGGGCAAGCATGAGGGTGACGGCATACTCGGCCACGGCGTGTGGGGAATAGGCGGGTACGCGGACCACACGCAAACCATGTTTGTGGGCTGCATGGATGTCCACATTGTTGAATCCTGCGCAACGCAGAGCGATAAGTTTCACACCATTCTCCTTCATCCTTTCTATGACACGCTCATCGCACTCGGCATTGACGAAGATGCACACAATGGTTGCGCCACGGGTCAGGGATACGGTGTTCATACTGAGCCGTTCCTTGAAATACTGTATCTCATATCCATACTCGCTGTTCACCTTGCCAAAGGTCTCGCGGTCATAACTCTTCGCGTCAAAAAAAGCAATCTTTGTAGCCATGGTCATATTCTGTTTTTAGGGGTTTTCTTGATTCTCTTCACCTTCTTGGGTTCCACCTTCTCCTTCTGTGCCCTCATTGTCTTCTTCCTCGTTGCCGCCTTCACTGCCTTCTTCTCCTTCTTCTCCTTCTTCGTCACCGAGAACTGCCTTGACGATGGAAACGGCATCGGTGATGTTGACTTCTCCGTCTTCGTCGAAATCAGCGTTCCGGTAGGAGAAATTTTCTATGTCTTCTTTCAGGACGAAACGAACCACCAGCATGACGTCGGCCACGTTCACCCGCTGGTCCATATTGGCGTCTCCGGCCAGTCTTGGAAGTTCTGGCTCAGGATTGTCGATGTCGATGGCGAGCAGGGTGGGGATTTCCGTGCTGTCGCAGGTGAGATATGCCCTGAAAGCATCCACATAGTATCCTTTCTCAGCGTGCCGCAGGCGGTTGCCGTCGAGGGTATAGCAGTTGAGGATGGAGTCTCTGACATGGGTGCCCTGAAGCGTGTAGTTGCCTGCTGTCGTCCGATAATCTTGGGAGAGGGTGGGGGCTATGGTGCAGTCTTGTGCCTCAAAACGCAGTGTCTTGCCTACAAGCAATGTGTCATAAGCCATCAGATAGGGGGTGTGGGCTTCCAAGGCAGTGGCGTACGATGTGGTCACGATGGTGTCTTTCACCCTTGTTATCTCCAGGATTCTCAGATGGTTCTCTTCGTTTTCGTCGTCTTGTCTGAGCATGAGACCCTCATCGTCGGCCATGATGGAGGTGGGCTTGAAGGGGAGGGAAAGCGTGCTCCAGGCCAATGAAGTGCTGTCAGTGAGGTTGCGCGTATAGGTCACATCGCCCGTAAATATCATCTTACGGGGTATCAGATAGTCGTAACCGTCGGTGAACTTGAGATTCGAACCTTCAAAGATGAGGTCGTCGCCCTCATAAGAACTCCTCACATAGTTGGTTGATTTCAGACCTGTGGGAAGTTTGTTGTTGAGTATGTAGATGGTATTGGGGTTGCTGTTGGGGGTCACATTGGATACGTAGGCATTGCCGAGGATGATGGCAAGCGCTTCTTCAGGCACTTGGAATTTCGGGGCGGCAGTCTTTACCTTCAATTCTCCTGTGCGGGTCCAATAGATGGCGCCTTTGGTAAGCCTCAGCATGCCAGTGCTGTCACACGACCATGAGTAAGTGCCGGTTTGGTGGATGGTGCGGAGGCAGTACTGGCGCAAGGTGTCGCTCATCAGATACTCAAAGGGTATCACGATGCTGTCGCCGGATGCGATGTCAAGGGTGTCGCTCCAGATTCTGGTGATGTTGTCGAGATCATCGCCTAAGGTGAGTTTGACGACTCCATTGTAACCGGTGCTCCCGTCATTGCGCACGGTGAAATGACCCATCACGCGGTCGCCTACGATGGCTTGCCCGTCTTCGCTGAGATTCTCGATGACCACTTGCTTGTGGAGGTTGTCTTTGGCAACTTTCTCATTGGTGTAAAAATACTGCGTGTCGTAATAGTCTACAGACAGGTAGTACTTGTCTTTCGAAAGATTCAGCGACTGGTCTTCGGGGATGAACAACTCATAGTGGGAATGCGACTGTGGATCTGCTGACAGGTTGTCGTGGCAGATTTCTGTAACGACCTTGGTCTTGGTGTTGTATTTCCGCAGGTAAATGGTGCCGAAAAACACCTCGTCATTATTGTCGAAATCAATGTTGAGGAAGGACTTGTCCATCCATATCGCATTGACGGCAAAATCGGCTTTGGGAACAGGGGTGAGTGTCATCTCGGTGTCGCTGATGACGACATCGGTGTAGTTCTTGTCTGTGCCGCCCATCGGTTGCCACGGGGCGGAGTTCTTATCCTTGTATATGGCTTTGAGGGTGTAATGCCCGTTCTCTATCCCTGATAGACTGACGGAGGACAGTTCAAGGTCTTTCTTGCCGTTGGCAGCGAAGGTGCTGGTGTTGGATGTGGGCTTCAGCGTCGTGACAAGTGTGTTGTTGTCATCGTAAAGACCATAGCCATGGAAAAAGGCTTTCTGAGTGGAAAGCGTATTGGCGACCGACAGGATGAGGGTAATGCCGGTAAATGGTGAGGTGGCGTTGGCACGGGTGTAAATGCGACCGTTCTTCAGACTGGGACGGCTGTACACCCACAGTTCCTCGGCGGGGGCTGTAAAGTCATCGGTTCCCTCTGCCTTGATGCCTATCAAGGCAGATTGGTTCATGCTTAAGTGGTAGTTCTTCACGTTGGGATTCAGACCTTCTCCCTTGGCATGGGCGGAGGGCAGACGGTAATAGCCGTCGGCGGCTCCTGCCCATCCCCAATTGATGTGGAAGAAGCCATTTCCGTCGTAACCGTCGCAGATAAATGCATGACCGGCATCGGTGTTGGTATAGGCAGAATAAAGCACGGGCTGATGATGCTGCAACTCATTCACCAACAGTTGTTCCCAACCTTCCTCATCATACGATTCACGGTATTCGTGGTGCAGGGTATTGGGATAGCCGAAGTAGTTGGGAAGACCTTCCGGAAGATCGTAAAAGAAAGAACCGGCTCCATTGTCACGGTAGTCCATTTTGACAGTCTGACCGCAGTACTTCATCAGTTTGGCTACCTCATCGATGGTTTCCTGTGGCGATTCTTCATTCACTTCATCTGTCATCAGTTCCCAATTGAAGGAGGTCGGGGGAAGTTCTGGCATGTTCAGTTTGTTCGTAGTCGTCACATACGAAGGGATGGAGGTGGTATTGCCATTGGGATAATGGTGATATCTCAATATCTGAGACAATGCAGTGGCTACGCAGCCAGTAGGACATTTCACATCGCCGAGGGTGGGACATAACTTGTTGTATGGAGAAGCCTGCCCCCAACGGGAGGTGATGAGTGGCTCGATGACAGCGGTGGAATGGTTGTTGATGGCTTTCACCCTGGAGGCTCTCTGGACTGCTGTTGTCGGGGTGGATAGTTCCTCGTCGAGTTGGGCGGTCCACATGTCCAACCATGCGCGCATGTTGTCGGGCATCTGGGAGGCGTCAAAATCTCCCTGGTCATTGTAGCCGATGAGTTCTTCAGTACTGTCATCTCCGGAAAGAACGACGAAACCTTTGCCGTGACCCATGTTCACGACATAGAGACTCGGCTCTCCGGAAGTACGGACAGTCTTGTAGGCTATCCTGATGTCTGAGGGCTCGATTGAAAGTTGTGTTCCCGCTATCAGACGGGCTTTGCTAAGTACCTTCTTGGGTGATATAGGGTTGGCTGCCATGCATAAGCAAAATATACCCATGGCTGCCATTAGGAGTATCCTTCTCATCTGCTGTTGTTTAAACGGGTGCAAATTTAGCAAATATTATTCATAATTAACGCCATACGCTTTCATAAAAATAATTAAACGCTCTCACTTTGATTACTTTTGCTACTATGATGCGTCTTTTTCATACAAATTCATCAAAAACACAACAATATCTAATGAAGAACAAGAAATACAAAGGCGTGGTAGTGCCGATGGTGACTCCTTTCACAGAGCATGGGGATATCGACACGTTGGCAGTAGGCAGAATCATAGAGTTCCTGGCACAAAATGATGTGGCTCCTTTGCTCTTGGGAACGACCGGAGAGGGTAACTCCGTGAGCCGGAACGACGGGTTGCTTTTAGTGAAGGAGGTTGTGAAGGCGGCAAAAAGACGGATAAAGGTCTATGCCGGACTGACTGGCAACTGCTTCGCTGAGCAAATTGATCAGGCGGAGGCGTACACCAAGGCGGGGGCGGATGTCATTGTGGCCACGCTCCCCACATATTATGCGCTGACTCCTATGCAGATGTATCAGTATTATTGTGCCCTGGCGGATGCCATCACCAGTCCGCTCATGCTCTACAATATCAAGGCGACCACACACATGAGCATCCCCATAGATATGATCGGGTTGATGATAGACCATCCCAATATCGTGGGACTGAAGGATTCGGAGCGCGACCTCATGAGAATGAAGGAAATCATCTCGTTTACCCGTGACCGGGAAGACTTTTCTTTCTTCTGCGGATGTGCCGCTCTCTCTGCCGAGACACTGGCACTGGGCGCTGATGGTATCGTACCGTCGGGGGGCAATTTCATCCCTCATCTCTATGCACAACTCTATCAGGCGGCTGTTAATGGGGAAACGGAGAAGGCTGCTCATCTGCAGCAGGTGACGGCGGACATCTGCTCGGTCTATCAAAAAGACCGCACGCTTGGCGAAAGCCTTGCTGCCCTCAAAGTGATGATGCAGACACTCGGACTGTGTGACCCATGGATGCTCATGCCGCTCTCACGACTTTCCAAGGAGGAAGAGGAAATCATTGCCCAAAAAGCAAAAAATCTCGCATCAGCACAATAGTCATATCTCTCACCCCTCACCTCTCACCTCCCCATAATTTTCAATCTTCAATCTTCAATTTTCAATCTTAAAAGTGCATTCTCTTGATTATATCATCGTCGCTGTGTCCGTGCTCCTGGCTATAGGCATGGGCATGTATTTCGCACATAGGCAGAAAGACACCAGCACCTATTTCGCAGGAGGTGGACGCATCCCCGCTTGGGCGGTTGGCATCTCTATCTTCGCCACGCTCATCTCCAGTGTCACCTTCCTGGCTTATCCGGGTGCCGCCTATGAGGGCAACTGGATCCTGCTTGTTCAGGGACTGATGGTGCCCATCGTTCTGGTGGCGCTCATCGGAATTATCGTTCCCCTGTTCAGAAGGGTCATCCGACTCTCCACATACGAGTATTTCGAACGGCGTTTCGGACTCTTCGCCCGACTCTACAGTTCCTTCGCCTTCACCTTGGGGCATTTCTCCAAGGCGGGGACGGTGTTCTTCCTCGTCTCGATGGCCCTTGCCACTTTCCTCAACATCAATATCTACACTATCGTCATGGTGCTGGGCGTGACCATCATCGTGCTCACATTGTTTGGCGGGATGGAGGCCATCGTTTGGATGGATGTGGTGCAGGGGGCATTGCTCATAGGTGGAGGAGTCATCTGCGTCGTCTTGCTGCTTTTCCTGCCTGAGGGTGGACCGGCTGAGGCCATGCGCATCGCAGGGGAATACAATAAAATTGATTTCGGACCCTATACATGGGATTTCACGGAGTGTACCTTCTACGTCATGGTGTTCAACGGCATCTTCTATGCCTTGCAGAAATATGGCACCGACCAGACTATCGTGCAGCGCTACCTGACGGCACGAAGCGACAAGGAGGCCAAAAAGGCGGCTTTCATCGGCGTGCTCATGAGCGTTCCCATCTGGGCCATGTTCATGTTCATCGGCACACTGCTCTTCGCCTATTACCATTCTGCAGGGGCTCCTCTGCTGCCTGAGGATATCAAGGCGGATGAGGTATTCCCTTACTTCATCGCCAACCAGTTGCCGGTGGGGGTCAGAGGACTGATCATCGCGGCTCTTGCTGCGGCTGCCATCTCAAGCCTCGACGCTGACCTCAACTGTCTGTCGGCCATTGCTGTGCAGGATTATTACGCGCGCTTCCGACCTCATTGCACAGACAAGGACAAACTGCGTTTTGGCAAATGGATGGTGGTTGTGGCAGGACTGGCTGCCGTGGGAGTGGCTTGTCTCTATATCTCCTGGGGAGGAGAGGGGGTGCTGGGTGCGCTTTTCTCCCTCTATGCCATTTTCTCGGCGGGCATCGTGGGCATCTTCCTGCTCGGACTGTTCAGCAGGAGGGCCAACAAACAAGGGCTGTATATAGGCATCGCTGCGGCAGTACTCTTCACGGCTTATGCGGTTCTCACCTCCACAAAGGTCGATATCGATGGGGATGGCACAAAAAGCACCTTGTTGGATCTTGGAGAGTGGAACTTCAAGCACCATAAGTTCATGTTGGGTGTCTATAGTCACCTCATCGTCTTGGTCGTGGGCTATCTCGCCAGTTTCTTCTTCAAGACTCCCCTCGCCGACAAGAGCCTCACCATCTATCAGTCAATGGAAAAGATGAAGAAAAATGAAGATTGAAAATTGAAGATTGAAAATTGAAGATTAAAAATGAAATTGTAAAAAATCATAATCGTTTTCTCCGTATGAACGCGTTTTGCGCGTTCCCTCTATCCCCTCTATCCCCTCTATCCCCTCAAACCTCAAACCCTCAAAACCCTAAAAAATATGCTTCCAATACTCGCAATTACCATGGGCGACCCCGCCGGCATCGGACCGGAAATCGTGGCAAAGGCGCTCAGCCATCCTGAAACTTATGAGAAATGCAGACCTATTGTCACCGGCGATGCAGAGGTCATGCGACGAACGGTTGGATTGCTCGGTCTTAACCTGAAAATAAATGCTGTCAGCACGGTGAAGGATGCTCGTTTCACATGGGGCACCATCGATGTATATGATTTGCTGTGTGTCGATGTCAATAGATTGGTCTATGGCCAGGTGTCGGCGCAATGCGGAAATGCGGCTTTTATCTCTGTACGGAAGGCCATCGACCTCGCTATGAAGAATGAAGTCGACGGCACAGTGACGGCTCCGCTCAATAAAGAGGCGCTCAACCTGGCCGGGCATCATTATGACGGTCACACGGAGATATACGCCACATTCACTCACACCAAGAAATATGCCATGTTGCTGGCGGATGAGCACCTGAGGGTCATCCACGTGTCAACGCATGTGCCGCTGAGAAAGGCGTGTGACTTGGTAAAAAAGGCGCGCATCATCGAGGTGACCGAACTCATAGATGATGCCTGCAGGCAGTTCGGCATTCAGAATCCGCGCATTGGCATCGCCGGACTCAACCCGCATTCGTCGGACAACGGATTGTTCGGCGATGAGGAGGCATTGGAAATCATACCGGCGGTGGAGGAACTCACAATGAGAGGATTCAATGTGGTGGGACCTGTCCCGCCTGATACGTTGTTTGCCAAGGCCAAGTGCGGACAGTTCGACGGTTGCGTGGCGATGTATCACGACCAGGGGCACATTCCTTTCAAAGTGGTTGGATTCAACTGGAATGCGGAAACGGGCAAGATGGACAGCGTCAAGGGGGTGAACATCACGCTCGGACTGCCCATCATACGGGTGTCGGTGGACCACGGCACCGCTTTCGATGTGGCAGGAAAGGGTATCGCCAGCGAGGATGCCTTGATGGTGTCCATCGATTACGCCACCAAGATGGCCATCAACAGAATGAGGAACTGATGAGCAAAAAATCAGCCTGCCCCGTCCAACAAGTCCGCCCTGTCCAACAAGTCCGCCCCGTCCGACTCGCCCGTCCAATCTTTGTCGTGGCTGATGATCTTACGGGGGCGGCTGAGATAGCGGGCATCGCCAGTTCTTACGGATTGGACACTGAGTTGCTGACTGCAATGTCTGATGGGGTGTTGACCGTCAGCAAGGATGTGACAGTGCTGGCGACGGACACGCGCTCTGCCAATGAGCGTGACGCGGTGGAAATGACGCGCAGCGTGGCGCGGGCATTGCCGGGGGACGTCTTGCTGTTCAAAAAGACGGACTCGGCGCTAAGGGGACATATAATGGCGGAAATACGGGCATGGATGGATGCCTTGCTGGCGGCTCGTGTGTTGTTCATTCCAGCCAATCCCTCAAAATGTAGGACCATCCAAGGGGGAATTTATTATGTCGGCGGCATACCCATCAGTCAGACGGCGTTTGCTCACGACCCGGAATTTCCGGCTCTGACATCTTCCGTGTATGAACGATTCCCTGAGGCGGAGGGCATGGAGGTGCTGATCCCTGATGTGTCGTCTGCTGATGATATCCGCCACTGGCTGAATGAGGCTGGCGGAAATGCGCTGTTGGCGGGTGCGGCCGACTTGTTTGTTGAACTCCTGCGGCTCATGGGACTGACGCAACAATCTGTAAAGCACGATTTTTGTTTTCCTTCGGAGAATGTATTGGTGGTCTGTGGCAGCACCCAGAGCCGGCCGGATCTGCTTCCTGTGCCAGTGGCTACCATGCCGTTGGACCTATACAATGGGGACACGGATGTTCAGGAATGGGTGGCGGAGGTGGCTCCGGTTTTTGCTGCTCATCATGCCATGGCCCTTGCCATTCCATTTCATCACTTGACGGGGAAAGAGGTGGCGGTTCGTCTGCGCGAGACCATGGCGGAAATGGTCAGATCACTGGTCGCCATCTGCCGTCCTGACAATTTGGTGATAGAGGGCGGGGCTACCGCTTTCGCCTGTTGCCGCACCCTCGGATTCTCCCATTTCCATGATATCTGCCAACTGGCTCCCGGGGTGGTGAGAATGTGTGCGGAGAATGGCATGCGCCTCACCCTCAAACCGGGCAGTTACAGGTGGAACGGGCCCTTGCCATAAATGGGCCGGTTCTCTTTTCTCCGCATGCGGCGGTTTCTCCGCCGCCCATTCTGATAATTCATTTTTTGCATATAATTCTTAATTCTCTAATTACCTCCCTTCGGTCAGTGGGTCTTCGACAAATCTCTCTAATTCGTGATAGAAAAACTTGATACTATGGCCTTGCAACTAATCATATAGGGCTCAATTCTTTTTTCCCCTTTTTACGAACGCCTTGGCGTTTTTTCACAAGCATCAGCATTTGCCGAATGTCTTCCCAAAATCCCAAAATGTTTATTCCATACCTACCGGCATCACTTGGAACGATATGCAGCCCTTTGACACTGTCGCTTTCAACTCACGCATTCAGCCTGTTCTGAAACAGTTGAAAAAACTGAAGGGGGCGAAGACATACCCGGTTTATTGGCGGCACGACGAAGGCTTTAAGAACGACGATGATTTCGTCCGCTTGATTTCTTTCCAAAGCGAAAACAGTGACAACAAGCATACAGGACTGACTACCGGCATCCACTATTTCATCCCGTCTCAGCATAAAGACGAGGCACAAGCCATCTATCGGCAACTCGATTCACTGGCATACGATTATGTCAACAGTCACCCCAACCAGTTCTATTCCTACAATTACACCCGGCGCTTCCCCTATTTGAATCTCAAGGACATCGTCACAGGGCACAATTTTAAAGACGACAAAGAGTACTATCTCAGTTGTATGTGCGACAGAGACGGCAATTTCCACATCCTCACCCTCAACAACAAGGGCGAACTCTGGATTCCACGCGACTGGCAGAAACTGAAGAGTTACATCAACGGGAAGAGGATCTATCTCAAGGGAATGGAACCTAAAAAAGACGAATAATATCAACAGATTTTGATTCATAAGTACCCGGGACATGGCATGGGGCGCAGTGATGCGTCCCGTGCCTTTACCTGATAAAGACGAAAAGAACAAAAATATAGTTTTCATCCGAATCACTCTTTTTGTGTAGAAAAAATATAGTATTTTTGCAACCGATTAACGAAGCAAAAGAAATCATGAACAAGAGAATCATTTTATCCCTCCTAATAGTCATGCTCCTTGTGCCTATCGGTATTGAAGCCAAGAAAAAAGTAAAGAAGGAGGACGTGCCGCAGTTGCTGAACTATCCGAGTGCAGAACTGAGCGAGTATCGCCTGCATGGCGGCAATGTGGTGATTCAGGGACGTCTTGTCGTTCCAGAAGATGCAAAGGGAGAGAAGGTTCCACAGGAGACTCTTGAACAGTTGAATGGGCGCTTCACCGTTATCATGCGCGACTATATCGTGCGCAAGGAGAAAACCTCCGTTATTGAGTTCCAAAATGATGGCAGTTTCTCGCTCAACATCTATGTGCCTTACCCGATGTTTGTACTCGTCTATCCGTTGGGAACGGCATATGCTTGTCCCGGCGATACTGTCAACGTCACCATTGACATAACAAAACAGACGAAGGAAGAGGGCTTGAAGTTTGATGGCACAGGCCTCGGTGGCGAGGTGACCAGGTTGTTTGAGAAGATAAGAAAAACTTACTGCGATTTCCCAGCAAGAGACAACATACAAGAGAAGGGGCCTGACTCGCTGATGAAATGGAAGGATGTACAGGTGGCTTGTCTTGATGATGTGGTAAGGAGGATGAACACAGGTATGCCAGAACTTGAAGGTTGCTCGCCTTTGGCATCTGACATCTTGCGCACATATATTGTCTCACAACACTTGGAGAATATTTGCCGCTACTATATGCTTACGGATATGGATAACATAGATAAAGCAGCCTATTGGCAGCAGTTCTTCAGTTTCGTTGCGCCTCGTGAGAAATACCTGCTCGACAATCCGCTGCTGATGATTGCTGGCGATGAGTTCTTTTTTAATTATGTGGAGTATACTGTTATGCGTCCCATGTATGCAAGTGGAGTGCTGGAATATATCCCCTTTGAGTACGACCCCAAGATTGCCGAGACCATAGCACAAGAAAAGCATGTCTATTCTCGCGAGTTCAGAAAAAACACAATGAACGAACTGCAAGACAAACTGCACCTCAGTCCAACCGACTTCAGCGCACAGGTGTGCCAACTTCGCCACATCTTCAACTCCGCAGAATGGCTCAAGGACCAACATGACATGATTGCCGAAGACTTTGCCGCCACGATGGCCGTCATCACACACCCCGAACTGATTCGCCAAGGCATATTGGCCTATCGCGAATACATGAAAAAGAATGAAATCAAAGTGGTGGAAGAAAAGCCTTTGACCAAGGGCGACAGCATCTTCCAACGTATCATCGAGCCCTACAAGGGCAACGTGCTCTACGTAGATTTTTGGGAAATGTCGTGTGGACCTTGCCGGGCCACCATGCTCCAAATGCGCGATGAGGTAGAGGCCAACAAGGACAAGCCCGTCAAGTATCTCTACATCACCGACGATACGCCAGAGCATTGTAAATCTTTCCTGGAACCCAACAACATCAGGGGCGAGCACATTTATATCACCCGCTCAGAATGGGGCTATCTGCAGGAGAAATTCAATTTTACGGCTATCCCCTTCGTATTGCTCTTCGACAAGCAGGGCAAGCAGCGTGAAGATGTAACGGTGCAGCAGTTGCTGGAAGAGTAAATTCCCTCACATTGCCCACTTCGTTTCATTAAATCCCTTAGGCGTAACTGTGCATCCCTCCCAACAAATAATTGACACCAAAATAAGTGATGAGGACCGCAAGGAATGCACTTATCATGTAGATGTGGTAAAAAGGGGGCTTCTTGAAAAGTCCGATGGAGGCTTTATGCAGTGGCACAGCATACACCATCAGGGTGATGAGGGCCCATGACTCTTTGGGATCCCACGACCAGTAGTTGCCCCATGACACATTGGCCCATACTGCACCAAGGAAGATGCCGATGGTGAGCAGGAACACGCCAGGATACAGCAGCAACTGCGACAAAGCAGTGACTCGCTCCAATTCTCCTTCTCTATGTCGTCTGATCAGAAGGAGGGCATGCACACCCAACAGCAGTTGAAGGGCAAACAGCGCATAGGCGCACATCACCGTCATGACATGGACGGAGAGCAGTGGTGACTGGAGCACGGGCATCAGCGGAGTAATCTGTGAGTTGCTGCCGGCCAGCATGGCCACCAACAGACAAAAAGAACTGACCATGGGTCCCAAACCTGTGATAATGGGAAAACCACGGTGGAAAAGAAGGGTTAGCAGGAGCAGTGCCCACGACATGAAAAGCATGGTCTCGTGGCCGTTGCTGATGGGTATGTGGCCGCTGAGCCACCATCGCAGACCGAGCAGTAAAGTGACATACACCGTGAGAAGCACGATGTAAGACAATGACATCGCATCCAACCATTTCTTTTTCTGGGAGGAAGCGAAAATGAACACACATAGCAGCAGACTGATAGTCAGCGAAAGGAAGACCGGCCATTTCTGGCTCCTTATCGTGTTGTAAAAGATTTCTGCTTTTACTGTGCTCTTGCTGGGCAGCAGGTCGTCTGTCATGTCATGCTGAAAGAGCTTGATCTTTGCTATGATCTCCAATGCCTTGTCACGCTGGCCCGTCACTATACTTTCCGTAAGGTAGTCCATGGACTGCTTGATGAAGAATTGTTCCTTGACGGGGATTTCCTTGGGGAGTGACTGACCGCCAGGCATATACCAGTTGATGTCTTCTCCAAGGCGATAGGGAAACATCCTGATGAATTGCCCGCGATAGAACATCTCCACCATGTGGTATTTCTCATCGGCGTCCAGCAGCGCTTTCCTTTCTATGGAACTGTTGCCGCTCCTCAATGCTTCTACGGCATCTTTTAGTTTGTATTCATGGTACTCATCCAGGAAATCACTGTAGGAGGCCCATTGCCCGCTGATGCCTAATAATTGCTGCACAGCACGGCTCTTCACACGTATCAGTTTCTGCTTTTCCCAGGGTGAGTAGTAAATCATCCAACTCACGAAAACCTCATCGGCTGAATAGCCTTCCCAATAGGCCTTGCCCGACAGTTTGGTGACAAAGTCGGTCGCCACGGTGTTGAGCGGACAAATGCGGTTGTTGTAGAGCACACAAATGCTTCCCAAGCGATGGGCAATCTCCTTGTCTACAGCCTGTATGCCATCATTGGCTCTGATGGGTGAGGCGAAAAGGAGAAGAGGGACAAGGATGGCAAGGGGCTGCATGGCTTTGCGGTAAAGGGTGCGCATCTGTGTCTTTTTCGACAGCAGCGTGGCGATGATGCCGGCCAACAGCAGGAGGTAGCCAAAATAGGTGAGGGTGATTCCGTAAGGGTCGTAACTGACTCCGAGAGACACACCTTCTCCGTCGGAGTCGTAGTTGGACTGAAAAAGACGGTGTCCGCCTATATGCCCGATGTGGTTCATGGAAACGACGACTTCTGTCGGGGATGACGAGTCTTTTTCTGTGGATTGAATGACGCTCTGGTAGTCGAGTGGGGCGTCTGTGCCTGGATAGTTGATGATGCGGAACTCTTTCAGGGTCAGGGTGGAGGGGAGGGGCTGAAAGTAGCCTTCCTTGTCAATGTATGTCGTGACGGGGATGCCGGTGCGAAGTCGGACAGTGCCGCTGCGGGCAAAGAGATGGGTGGTCAGCGCTCCTGCCAATATCACGATGAATGAAACGTGGAGCAGCATCACGGCTGCTCGTTGATATAGGCGCTGCTTGAAAAAATAGGCACAGGCTGCCACTGTGAGCAATGCCCACAGGGCAGAGAACCACCATGCACCATAGATTTGCTCACCGACAAAATGGGTGCCGCGATATTTCTCTATGACAGTGGCAAACCCTATACACACTGCAATGAGTGTGTATAGGGCAAAAATGAGTTTCTTGTTCACCAAAACGGTTTTAGATGGATTCAATGAAATAGATGACTTGGTCGCGCTGCTTCTTTGTCAGGTTGCGGAACTGCACGACGGAGTTGTAGGCATCGCTGGTGCCGCCCTCGTTCTTGCATCCGTGCCACATGATGGCTTCCATCACGTTGCGGGCACGGCAGTCATGCAGACGTTCCACACCACTGCCACATTTGGCGGCCAGTCCGCGACCCCATAGCGGGGTGGTGCGGCACCATCCTGTACGTATGTCGTTCTTCATCCACAGACGGTGCTGCACAAAGTCGGTATAGGGCCAAATCTTCTGATGGGGATAACGTGGCATGTCGCTGTCGGAGGTGAAAAACTTGGCTGGGTCCTGGATGTGGTCCTCGCCGGTCTGCCACGACGGACGGTGGCAGGAGGCGCAGCCGATTTGGGTGAACAGGCGCTTGCCTTCCTGGAAGTCGGCCGTCGTCGTGTTGCGGGCTGCGGGAACGGCCAGGCCTCGGTGCCAGATCATGAGGTTCTTGTATTGGGCATCGGTCATCTCTGCATCAAGCGACTTGCTGGTCAGATAGGTGTAGATGTCTTTCTCCATGTCGCCGGTGTGCCACTCGGGATGTGCCTTTGCGGGGTCTGCGCGGTTGATGTATTCGGCAAAACCAGCCTGCACTTCTGGGTCTTGTGATGACCTGATGGCATAGTACTTGCCGGCGAGGTCGAGATAGTGGTAGCGGCGGTCGGAACGGGTCACGTTGGTGATGTTCCAGATGGCGTTGGCGCCGGCTGCATCCAGGATGGGACCGCGTGACATGGCGTAGGTGTAGCGCCGCACATACTTCGTGCCGTCTCCCTGCAATGAGTTGCTGTAATAACTGTTCCAGGTGTTGGTGGCTTGGTTCCACATGGCGGGGTTCAGCGCGTCAGGTCGGCCGATGCTGTTGAAATACTCACTCTCGGCTTTCCACTGGGCGGTGATGTCCTCGTCGGGGATGGCATCGGTCAATCCGGTGCCATAAATGCCGATGGTGGATTCCAGCAACACGCCGATGTCGTGGTTGTACTCTGTCTCTGAAAGGGTCACGTCGGCACCGCCTCGCTGAACGACTACAGGGGCATAGAAGGCACTGTAGGGGATGGTCACATCGGGATAGATGAGCGAATAGGTCTCACCATCGGGGAATCGGTTGCCCCACTCGTCGGTGTAGTTGTTCCACGCTATCTTGATCTGGTTCTCGTCGATGGGTGCCTTGAAGGGCTTCACGGCTCCTGTCTGCGGCATACCTGCCACCGAACGGATGTAGGCGTTGGTGGTCTTGTCGTAGACGACGAGCAGATAACCGTTGCGGTGCATGTCGGCCTTGTATTCCGTCTGGCGTGCTCCATGGCCATAGCCTGGGTGACAGTAGAGGCAGCCACGGCGTACATATACTGGGCCAAGACCATGAAATGCGCCGTCGGTGTTGGTGTTGTAGTCTTTCTCAAAGAGATATTCTCCCTCGTTGAAGGCGGTCATCATACCGGCGTTTTCCACTGCTCTCGAGGGTTGCTCGAAGGCCGTGGCGGTGTTCACCGTCGTGGTTCCGAGCAGGCCGCCGGCATAGTAGTCCTCGGGGTAGTCTGAAGTGGTGGGGTCGCCTATATCCCACGAGGTGGGGGACTTGTCATCATCGGAACATCCGGCGGTGATGAGGCTTCCCATCAGGATCATACCCAACAGAATTGGTTTGTTCATGGTGCTTTATTTTTTGATGTTCACAATCGACTGATAGAGTTTTTGTGCGTTGTCGGCCAACGAGCGGTAGGTGGCGAGCACCACATTGTCTACATAGTTCTCATTGATGGTTTGGCATTGTGCCTCTACGGTCTTGTTGCCGGCATATCCTGACAGTGTCTCGGAGAGGGCGCCGAGCGCATCGTCAAGTTCGCCGAGCGCATCGATGGCTACCTTGCAGGAGGCGTCGGAATAGTAAAGGGCGAAGGGGTGCTTCATGGCCTTGATCTTGGCAAGCGCGGCTTCGAGTTTCGTCACCACCGTGTTGGCCTGGCCTGCCAGCGTCGCATTGCCTGAGTTCTGGCAGAAATAGATCAGTGATTGCTGCAGGGGAGTGGTGGCTCTCATCTGGCCAAAGAGGGCGTTCTTGCAACTGATGATGTTGTCGTAGAAGTCGGTGATGGAGTTGTAGGCATAGGGCGACTCGATGTAGGTGGCGTCCTCTCCTGTATAGGGAAGGCCTATCTTGGAGTCTCCCACTTCGCCGATGATGTCCTGGCAGCCGGAGATGATCTCAAGGGTGGCGTCGAGGGCTGTGGCCCAGTCGCCGGTGCCTGGGGTCTTGAAGGCCTTGCCGAAGTTTTGGAACGAGCCCAGCGAACCTTCGGCGTCGCCGTCGTCATTGATGGCATTGTGGGTCGCCACGTAGTTGATGGCTATCTGATGACGTTCGGTATTGCTTTCCTTGGAGTCCCAGCAGGCTTCCAGGGTGGCGGTGGCATTGTAGAGGTCCTTGGCTACGGCACAGATGTAGTTGTATTCCAAATTGGTGATTTGACTGATCTGGCGGGGAAGACCTTGGCGGAAAAGCACATACTCCAAACCATGATAGCCCAAGATTCCGGAGTTGGCGGTCTTGATGAAGTTGTCTAGGTTGGACATCGCTTTCTCATCGCGGAGCACATCGGCCAGGTCATTGGCGGCTACCGGCCAGGTGTCGGTGTGGGGGTCGATGGAGTAGACATCGGCTGCTCCAAAAAGGAAGGCTTCGGATTTCTCCCAGTCGGCACGGGCTGTTTTCCAGTCATTGCAGGCCTGGTCGAGGGCTGCCTGGGTTCCAGTGACGGTGGTCGTGTTGGCATCATCATCACTGGAACAGGAAGCGATGCCTGCGGAAAGTGCGACAGCGATGGCTGCCATTTTCAAAAGAGTCTTGCTTTTCATTTGCTTGAATGTTGATGGTTTTAATTGAATTGTTGATGTCTAAATGAATTTGCCGCAGTAAGTGATGCCTACATTGATACTCGGCTCATTGTTGTAGGGCTGCTTGTAGAGCGGACTGTCTGAGGCAAGCCCGTTATTGTTGGGCTTCTCAAAGAAACGGTAGGAGTACTCGCCTTTGATGGTGACCTCCTTCACGGGTGAGTAGTTCAGACCAATGGCAAAACGGTACTTCTTGGTGTACTTGTACATCGACTCGTAGGTGCCGGAGGCCATGGTGTCGTAATGCTCGAAACGCCCGAAGAGGAATAGTTGCTCTTTCCCCTGACGCTTCTTGGGTAATTGTGAGAAGATATTGTAACCTGCCTCTATGGCATATGCCAAAGCACTGCTGCCGATGTTGGAATAGTGGTGGGGGTTGCCATCCTGATATTTGTGGTGTGTCCAGTTGGCTTGGTTGTAGGCTGAGATCTCATCGGCATCGCTGAAATGGGCATAATCCACATTGCCTCGGACTATCCAGTTCCAACGGTTGAGTGAGAAGTCGAGGGCCACGATTCCCAATGCTCCCGTCACGTCATCGTATTTGCTGCCGGGAGTGCGGAGAGTGTTGCGGAAAGTGTAGCCGTAATAGCCGCTGAGGCCGATGCGGAGTCCCCTGATGGAGGAATTGTCGATGCGGAGAGCGCCGGCGTAGTTGTTGGCGACCTTGAACTCATAGGGACTCGTGGCCCCGTAGTGAACGAAATTCTCGGCGGTGAAACTCTCGGAGTTCAGACCTGAGAGCAACTGTACCTCATATCGCCAGTCCTTCAGGTGACCCCATAGCGAGAGACCCACCTGATGCCACGTGTTGGGCATGATGGTGGCTTCTCCCTCCGGACGGTAAACTGTAAAAAATTGGTTGGGCTCGTGACGGGCATTGGAATAGCCTACAGGCACGATGATCTCTCCTGCCTTGATGTTGAACTGGCCGTTCCAAAATGCTTTGTTGATCCAGAACTGCTCGATGTTCACCTCACCGCCTTTCTCTACCTCTGCCTCATATTCTCCGGCCTCTTCTGCCTCGATCTCTACGGCTGTTCCATTGCCGCCGTGCTCAAACTCTATCTCTGAACCCATCGACCAGCCTTTGCCGAAATCGTAGCCGAGGTTCACACAGACGTGGGGCAGGTCAAAACGCCCGTGGCTCTTGTCGTCAGTATAGTTTTCGGGCTTCTTGTAGCGGTTGAAACTCTGACTGTGGAAGTTCCGGCTCATCACCGCCTCACCATAACCGCCTATATGCAGGCGTGACAGCGCCTGGCTCTTTTCTTCTGTTTCCTGGGCCTGTTGGGTGGCTCCTGTAAGGGCATCTATGCCTTTGTCTTCTGATTCCTGAGCCATCACGCTAAGGCACAGGAGGGGAAGAACTGCTGTGAGCATCAATCTCATTTTCATCGTTTGTTCCTGATTTTTTGCGGTGCAAAATAAGCCCATTTCAACTAATCGGACAATACGCAAAAATCGGTAATTTCGTAAATCCAGCGTTGACAACTCTACTCGGATAATATGAATCGACTACCTTGTTATAGTGATGTTTGACAGTGACAGTGATAACATAATGCCTACATTTGGGGATTGTGATAATCCAAGAAAAAGTCGTAACTTTGTGGCGTCATAGAATAAGATGAGATGAAAAGAATCAAACTATATGAGGCTGATGACAAGATGATCGATCTCATCAGCGACAACTATAGCATGCTGCAGGGACTGGGCGCGTTTGGCATTCGCCTGGGATTCGGAGACAAGACGGTCAAAGAGGTGTGCCAGGAGCAGAATGTCGATTGTCACAGTTTCCTCACGGTCGTCAACTTCCTGATCAACGGTTATGCGCCTAAGGAAACTGACGAAAAAATGTCTGTCAGCACATTGCTGGCTTATCTGAGGGCTTCACACCGTTATTTCCTCGACTTCCAGTTGCCGTCTATCCGTAAAAAACTGGAAGAGTCGCTGAGCCTGGGCGACCAACTTGCTGCTCTCATTTTGCGACTCTATGATGAATATGCCCACGACATCCGGGTGCACATGAAGTATGAGGAGAAAACTCTCTTCCCTTATGTGGAGGCCCTCCTCCGGGGAGAGCAAATGTCAAACTACAACGTTGACATCTTCTCAAAGCACCATAGCGACACAACGGGTAAGTTCCACGAACTGAAAAGCATCATCATCAAGTATCTTCCTCATGACGGACTTGCCAATAATCAGTTGACGGCTACCTTGTATGACATATACAATAATGAGGAATGGCTGTGCAACCATAGCAATGTGGAGGATGTACTGTTTGTTCCCGCCATCCGTCTCTTGGAACAAAAATTGAAGAATGATGACCTCTCTGCCCGCATCTCAAGCATGATCAACAATGCTGACAGTAAGGAATCCTTGTCTGAGCGCGAGAAAGAAATTATCGTATGCCTCGTCCAGGGGATGTCGAACAAGGAAATCGCCAACAAACTGTTCATCTCTATCAACACGGTGATTACACACAGGCGTAATATCGTCAGGAAACTGCAGATACACTCTCTTGCAGGACTGACCATCTACGCTATAGCCAACAACCTGATAGACAAAAAGTGCTTTAATACATAAAGGCTCATCGAGGTTTATTTCGAGGAAATCCTGATGCTCATCCACCCTTAGGTCCAGAATTCTTGTTCACCAGTATCTTCCATGTCCCCATGACAACGGGGACAGGTGCGCTTGTCCCATATCTTGATGTCGGCACTGCCGCAGCGGAGGCAGAGACGGCCTACCTCACTGCGGAAAGAGGGGGCTACATCGGCGATGATACCGCCAACAACGATGTTCTGTATCGTGTGGCAGTCTGGGCAATACATCGCGCTGATCTGTTGGCGGAACAGACCACGGCCCTCGTATACATCGGCTTCATAACCGCATGAGGGACAACGGTATTTCTTCTTCCATGACATCTGTTAATGACAATCTGCCTTATCCACTGGGAAATGGCTTAACTACTTAACTTCTTTAACTACTTATTAACGACAATAGCGACGATGGCCATGACGTCGGTCACAGTGATGCGGCTGTCTTCATTGATGTCGGCAGCCACGTGGTCAAACACGTATGGCTCCACCTTGTCTTTGCCCATGATGATGCTGACAGTGGCCATGATGTCGGCCACGGTGATGCGACCGTCACGGTTCACGTCGCCGGGCAATGGCTTCACATCTCCTGACTTCTGGCAGGAAAATTCCACTACGACGGGCTTGTGGTCGCCGAGGGGCTTCGCACTGTCTGTCCCATCCACCTCACCATAGATGTAGTCGCGTTCTATCTTGAAACTCTTGGCTGAGAGTTGCAAGGTGTTGTCTGCCTTGGGATTGAGATAGATGATCTTGTCCACAACCTCGTAATTGGAATAGGCGGTGGGATCGGAGGAGTCAGTGATGTCGTTCATCGATGTTGTGGGGTATTCGTTGTTGCGGCAAAGTTCCACCCAGACATCAGAGATGTTGTACTGGGGTAGTTGGTCGAAGAAACGGCCTTTGATGTCCTCACGTGTCCAGCGGCTGTTGGTGTCGCCGATTATAAGTTTGGGACGGCTGCTGTCGCCTTTTCTGATAGAGTCTGCCAACTGCTCCCATTGGGCCTCACGAGAGGCAACGGATTTGTCACCGGCATCCATGTGGAGTACATACACGTCAATGACCATGCCGTCGGCCGGAGTCATCTCATAATGACGGAAACCTTTCTTCACATATTGATTGCCTTCGTCTGGGGTGGTCGTTTCCCATCGTGTCCAACTCTCGGAATCGCTGTCCACCAACCCTTTCTTCCAAATGAGATTGAGTCCGTCGGTATCGAAGGGGATGCTGAGGTCTCCAATACTGAGGGTGGCGCGAACGGTACCGCTGGCATAGGTACCTTCCAAGGCATTCATGAGCGAACCGTGGTAGTTGAAATCTTCACTCACGCCGATGATGTCATAGCCTTTCGTGGAGAGATACTTGCTGATGAGTTTCGTGCCGTTGCTGCCGGGACCGTCTGCATTGACCTCGATAAATCCAAGTATTTTCTGGGGCAGACCGTCTACATTGAGGGCGGTGGCGGTGAAGGTGGCTGCTTCCATCTCGCGGTCTGTGGTGATGCTCAGCGTGGCATCACTGCGGGTGGTCTTGAAATACACGCGACCTGTCGTGAAGGTCAGTTTCTTTTCGGCGGGTTGGGTGCTGATGTCGCTGGCCATGGCAAAGCCGTCGCTGCTCCACACCATGTCGGTGAGGTTGCCTTTGAGGCGGTATTGGGTGGGATAACTCACTTCGTAATAATACCATTCCCCGGGCTTGAGCAGGGTCGTGTCGTCATTGGGCAGGGGCAGGGCCATGCCATCCAAAAAGACTCCCTGGCACACCAGCCGCACGTTGTCCAACTTGAAGAAGGTTTGTTGCTCTCCTTCATGGCCTTCGTTCCACCACTGGGCGGTGCTGCCTGCACTGATGGTGAGTTGGTCATCGCCGGTGATGGTAAGCGGTATGCTCACCGGGATGCCGGTGGCGTCATTGATGCCGGTCTTGGTCACCGAACTGAAGTTGCCTGAAAAAGTCACCTCGCGGCCTTCCCAGGTAGCGACGACGGCCGACAACTCATAGCGCCCGCTGGGCACATGCTCCACGGTCTGGGTGACTCCCAATGAAGATGCCCACCACTGGTAGGCATTGAACAGATAGCCGCCTTCCTTGTCGGTCATGCCATAGTCACGGGTATTGAATTCATTGTCATCGGTTACGTTGGGGATACGGGTCCAGCCGGTCACGTCGCCCGTCTCAAAGGAGGGGTTGACAATGAGCCATGTGGCATCGATGGGTTGGGATGCCGTGGCGGTGAAGAGTTGCTGCCGCTTCGCTTCGGCATAAAGTGTCTCATAAACGTCCTTGGCAATGCGGAAAAGACGGTAGTGCCCGGCTTCATCGCCTGTTGTGTTCTTGCGGTTGAGTGCGATGGCTTCGCCTTCCTTGACTTCGTTGTTCCAGGGACCGAGGTAACCTGAATACCAGGCTCCTCCTGCAATGGGATACTTGCCGCTCTCAAACAGCCAGTAACCGTCTTGGAAGGTGGGGGAGAGATGGCTCCATTCGTCAAGACTCTTGTCGGTAAATGTGTTCACGTACATGAAGCCTGCCTCGTTGTGCGTCTGAAACAGGTCGGCACTGTAGACAATGTTGCGAAGACCGATTTGGGTGCCGTCATTCTCAATGGTGAAAAAGTGGGAGCGTTCCAATATGGGGTCGCTCTCTGCAGAGACATAGCGCAGCGCCTTGGAGTCAGCACTGGCCCATCCGGGCTTGTCTTCATAGGCTCCCACGCCTACAATCAGCCCGTTGTCCTCGGCAGAGGTCAGGATATAGTAATAGCCATTGCTGGAGAAAAGTTCTTCGGCTTGGCTCACCTCAGCAAATCCTCTTTCTGATGTCAGATAGGTGAGATAGTCTGATGCCCCGGAGGGTAGGATACCTATCAGGACGAATAATGCGGTGGCGATGAGACGGAGTGTTTTCATATAATTGATGGTTGGCAGTTTAGTTTTTCAAATCATGGGATACGGAGCAAAGATAGCAAATGATTGGTATACTGCAAAACAAATGATGATTTTTTCTCTTTTTAGCATGCCGTGTCATTTCTTTTTGTTAACTTTGTGGCACCAAAACAATTTATCGCTCCATGTTACAGATTCGATGCAAGAATATCAACGTCACGAAGAGTTTCCCGGAAGGTACTTCGTTGCTTGAGGTTTATCACGCTTTCGCCGATGAGATCAAACTCCCGTTCCCACTCGTGGCGGCAAAGGTGAACAATACGTCACAGGGACTGAAATTCAGGTTGTTCCAAAACCGTGACGTGGAGTTCCTCGATGCAAGGGAGGGGGCTGGCCTCAGGGTCTATGTACGCTCACTTTGCTTTGTCTTGTATAAGGCGACAAGCGACCTCTTCCCCGGAAGCAAACTCTTTATTGAGCATTCCTTGTCAGGTGGGTATTACTGCAACTTCAAGAAAAAAGGCAATGACCAACTGACTGAGCAGGATGTGGAAAGAATCTGTGAGCGAATGAGGGAGATCATCAGCCTGGATATTCCTTTCAGAAGAACGGAGGCTACCACAGAAGAGGCCATCAGGGTTTTCAAGGAAAGGGGATTTGCTGATAAGGTGAAACTGCTGGAAACAAGCGGTCAGATTTACAGCGACTATTATATGCTGGGCGATACAGCGGATTATTACTACGGACCGCTGGTTCCCTCTGCCGGTTATTTGAAGGTATGGGGACTGGAACTCCTCAATGATGGAATGTTGCTGAGGGTGCCCGACGGACGCAACCCTCTTCAACTGGCTGAAAAAAGGGAGATGCCTCACACCTTCGAGATGTTTTCCGAGAAGGTGCGGTGGGATATCATCATGCGACTTTCAAATGCGGGGGATGTCAACAAAGCAATCCTGAAAGGACATGCCTCTGAACTGATCCAGGTGAGCGAGGCATTGCAGGAGAAGAAAATTGTACAGATTGCGGAGGAAATCGACCGGCGGTTCAGAAAGGAGAAAGACCCGGTGAGAATCGTACTCATTACCGGACCTTCCAGTTCGGGTAAGACCACATTCACCAAACGACTGTCGGTGCAGTTGCTCGCTTGCGGACTGAGACCCATCTCTTTCTCAACAGATGACTATTTTGTCAACCGTGTCGACACACCTTTGCTGCCCAACGGACAATATGATTTCGACAACATCAAGGCGGTGGACTGTGCTCTCCTCGAGGACCATCTCGACAAGTTGATGAAAGGGGAGAGGGTGGAGGTGCCGGAATACAACTTCGTCACAGGAATGCGTGAGTATAATGGCAAAAAACTGAAACTGCAGGGCGACAATGTGCTCATCATCGAGGGTATCCACGCACTGAATCCATTGCTCACGGAGAACATCCCAAGAACGGCGAGTTTCAAGATTTTCGTCTCGGCACTCACAAGCGTGTCTCTCGATGACCATAACTGGATTCCCACAAGGGACAACCGTCTGCTGAGGAGAATCATCCGTGACTACAACAAGGGGGCTTACTCGGCCAGGGAGACCATCAGCATGTGGCCCAATGTCTGCGAGGCGGAGGAAAAATGGATACTGCCTTTCCAGGAGTCCGCTGACGTGATGTTCAACTCCGCTCTCAACATCGAGTTTGCTGTGCTGAGGACGAATGCGGAAATCATCCTCTCTACCATTCCCAAAAATTGCCCGGAGTATGCAGAGGCGCACAGACTGCTGAAATTCATACATTATTTCCTGCCTGTCAGCGATAAAGAAATTCCGCCGACAAGCATCATGCGTGAGTTCGTCGGCGGATCTAGTTTCAAATACTAGGTAGAATCAATTAGCGGAGATGTATAGTTGAGTTAGTTGTTGGCAAGGGCAAGAGATTTGTTGGGCAAAATCTGGTAGGTTACCTTGTTGATGGCTTGGCCATATTGACGCTTGCCGTCGTTCCATTTGCGTGTCTCTACGGTGAAACTGTCGGCGGTGTAGTTGTAGTCGAGGCGGCTGTCGGTTTGCCACTTTTTGGATACATTGTCCCAGCGAAGTTTGGTGCGTGACAGCAAACGGTCGGCGGAGTCGTATTCATATTGGTACTGGATACTGGGCCTTAGTTCGGTGCCGTTGTCTCCTACCTTGCGATACACATACTGGGTGGTGATGCGGCCGTCGGACATCTCTACATTGTAGCAGAACTCACTGTTTTCATTCTGGGCGGCATTCTGATAATTCTCAAGAATGCTGTTGGCGGTGATGACTTGGGCATTGGCGATGAGGGTCATCATGCTGATAATGAGGAGGTGGATGAATCTTTTCATTGTCTTGTTTTTTTAATTGTTAATGTTGATTGAATTGTTTCTGCACTTTAGTCGATGGATACCTGCAAAAAACTACAAGAAAAAGACACATTTCTTCTTTTTTTTGTAAATTTGCAAAATCATCATCTATGACACATTATTATAATAATAACTGTAGGATATTCCCAAAATCCTTTTTTCCTAAACTCCCAAACAATGACTGAAAAAGAGAAAATGCTGGCGGGGGAAATCTACTCTGCCGTCGATCCCGAACTTCTGAGAGAACTGAATGAGGTGAAGGAGGTCATTTATGAATACAACAGCCTGAGGCCTTCTGAACATGAGAAACGGCTGGAGATACTCAAGTCTCTCCTCGGACATATCGGTGATGACGCGATTATTATCAACCAACCGTTTTATTGTGACTATGGCAAGCAGATCAGGGTGGGAAAAAGATTTTTTGCCAATTTCTCCTTCACTGTACTCGACGAGGCTAACGTCACCATCGGCGATGACTGCTTCATCGGTCCAAATGTGAGCATCTATACGGCTTGTCACAGCACCGACCCCGTGGAGAGAAACTCGAGGAAAGAGTGGGCGTTGCCGGTCGCTGTCGGCAACAATGTGTGGATAGGAGGTGCGGTGACCATTTTGCCGGGTGTGACGATTGGTGACAACGTGACCATCGGGGCGGGGTCAGTGGTGGTCAGGGACATTCCATCCAACTGCGTGGCGGTGGGGAACCCTTGTAAGGTGGTCAGAAAACTTGATAATTTAAACAACGAAATATGAATAATCTCAGAATCCTTTTGGTGACCATGATGATGTGCCTCACGATTCATGTCACCGCGCAGAATGACGCAAAACAGAAATCGTTCGCGGAATCCATCGCGGCTCCTGCCGACAATATCGGTGTATCACGACGCCCGGCTCTTGAGGACAGATTGTTCTTCTCTGAGACCATTGAGAAGAAAATAAAGGAAGTGAAGAAATTGCTGAGCGACGCTCCGTATCTGGCCTGGATGTTTGAGAACTGTTTTCCCAACACCCTCGACACCACCGTGCATTACTCGGTGACGGACGACGGTGAGGATGACACCTTTGTCTATACGGGTGATATCCATGCCATGTGGCTGCGTGACTCGGGTGCACAGGTGTGGCCCTATGTGCAGTTTGCCAAAAAAGATGAGAAAATACGCCGCATGGTCAGGGGAACCATCTTGAGGCAACTGAAATGCATCTGCCTCGATCCCTATGCCAATGCCTTCAATATGGGTCCCACGGGAAGTGAGTGGGAGTCTGACTACACCGACATGAAACCCTTCCTGCATGAACGCAAGTATGAGATCGACTCCCTTTGCTATCCCATCCGGTTGGCTTATTATTATTGGCAGGTCACGGGCGATGCCACCATCTTTGGCGATCTGTGGCGCGAAGCGGTGGCAAAGATTCTCAAGACTTTCCGGGAGCAGCAGCGAAAGGGGAACAAGGGTCCCTATCGGTTCATGCGCAAAACAGAAAGACAGTACGACACCGTGGCGAATGACGGCTATGGCAATCCTGTCAAACCGGTAGGATTGATCGCATCAGTGTTTAGACCTTCCGACGACGCCACCGTTTTCCTCTATCTTGTCCCTTCCAATTTCTTTGCCGTGACGTCCATGCGAAAGATTGCGGAGGTGCTCAGGGTGGTCAATCATGATGAGGATGAGGCGGCTCGCTTTACAAAAATGGCGGATGAGGTGGAGAGGGCATTGAAAAGATATGCTGTACACAATCATCCCAAGTATGGCAAGATATATGCCTATGAGGTGGATGGCTTCGGCAACCAGTTGCTCATGGATGATGCCAATGTGCCCAGTCTCTTGGCGATGCCATACTTGGGTGATGTGGATATCAACGACCCCGTCTATCAGAATACACGGCGTTTCGTGTGGAGTGGGGACAATCCCTATTTCTTCAGTGGAAGAATGGGCGAGGGTATAGGAGGCCCACATATCGGATATGATATGGTTTGGCCAATGTCTATCATGATGAAAGCATTCACCAGTCAGGATGATGATGAAATCATGCAGTGTGTGCAGATGCTGGTGGATACAGACAACGGCACGGGTTTCATGCATGAGTCATTCAACAAAAATGACGCCTCCAAATACACACGCTCTTGGTTCGCTTGGCAGAATACCCTCTTCGGTGAGTTGATCCTCAAACTCATTGATGATGGTAAACTGGAACTGCTGAGAAAGATTCAAAAGAATGAACAGGGTTCCCCGATGCCTAGAGTGTCATCTGAAGCATGACCATCGAGTAGGGGGCGAGTTCGATGTCCATCTTCTTGCTGGCTTTCAGCGGTGAGGTCTTGGGAGCAATGGGCTGCTGCTCGTAGTTGTTCTCGTCCTCGGGCTGACCTGAGATGACCGTCATGGTGGCTGCTGACTTCATTCCCTTGAAGCGCGACAGGTTGAGGTGGCCCATTTTGCTGTCTCCGCTGGCATTGCACAGTTTGACAAAGAGTTGGCGGGTCTTCGTGTTCAGCACCACAGACTGTCCCTGAAGGTTGGTGGCATCGTCTATGGTCACACAGTCGCCGTAGTAGTATTGGCCGGCGGATTGACCAAACATTTGCTGTACGTAGTAACTGCAAGTGAGATAGGGACGCTCGTTGTCGAAGTAGATGAGGTCGGGATTCCAGTTGGTGGCATTCTTGCGGGCAAAAAGCGGAGCATAGGAGGTCATGCACACCACGTCGCCGTTGCGCTCCACATGGAGCAGGTACAGACCTTCGGCCAGGGCGTCAATCAGTTTCTTGTCCTTGGCGGCATACTCGCCGAGATAAACCTTGGTCTTGCGGTCACGGGGATAGTCGTCATATTGGCGCTTGTTGAGGAAATAGTCGCGGGGCTCATAATAGTGCTCGTCGAGGATGGGAAGCCCGATCTCGTCGGCCAATTTCCAACCTGCCTCGAAGTCACGGTTGCCGGGATGGGAACCGGGACCGGCTGTGCCGACAATCACAATCTCTGGATGGGCGGCTCTTACTTTCTCATAGATGTATTTGAAACGCTCGATGAACTCGGGGGAGATGCGCTCCTCATTGCCCAGACCCAGGTATTTCAGGTTGAAGGGCTTGGGATGGCCGGCCTCGGCACGCAGACGGCCCCAGCGGGTGTTCACATCACCATTGGCCCATTCGATGAGGTCAAGGGCTTCGGATACCCATTCGTCCATCTCTTCCATCGGTACGCAGTCCTGGGCCTGGTCCTTCATTCCCCAACCACCGTTGGTGCCTTGGCAACTGACACCGCAGGGGAGGATGGGAAGCGGCTCCATGCCAAGATCCTCACAGAATTGGAAATACTCAAAATAGCCCAGACCCATCGACTGGTGGTAACCCCAGGTGTTCTTGATGCCTTTGCGCTGTTCTTTGGGACCGACCGTGGTCTTCCAGCGATAGGTGTCCCAGAAACCGTCGCCTCCGCCATGCACCACACAGCCTCCGGGGAAACGCATGAATTTCGGATGGAGGGCGGCAAGGGCCTCGGCAAGGTCCTTACGCATGCCATGACCTTTGTAGGTGTCCTGGGGCATCAGCGATACCATGTCGACATCCAAGATACCGGTCGAAAGGGAGAGTATCTGGAGGTTGGCCTTGCTGGCTGATTCCTGGGCGGTCAGTTGCACCTCATATTTCTGCCAGCCATTGCTGCTTACCACCAACTCGGCGTCGGCTATGAGTTTGGGGGCTTTGCCCCAGCCTGGCTGTGGTTCAGACAGGGCAATGCGCACCTTCTTGGAGTCGCCCTTCACATTGCGGAGATAAATGGAGAAATTATATTTGGCTCCAGCCTTCAGATTGATACCGTCGAAACCGTCATTCTGGATGCCAAAGCCGGTCCATCCGTTAAAGTCGTAGTAATGGCCGACTCGCTCGGTATGCAGACGCATGAATGTGGGATTGTTGGAGTTGAGTGGCTGGTCGGTGCCTGCTTCTATCCAACCCAGTGAGTGACCGGGACGGGTGATGCGCCATGCGGTGCCAGGACCCCAACCGTCTCGCTCCGTAGGATTGAACTCAAAGGAACCGTTCTGAATCAGTTCGGCATAAAGACCGCCGTCGGCGGCACTGCTGATGTCCTCAAAGAAAATACCGAGAAGTTCGTCACTGATGGCCTTGCCGCCAGCAGGGGCTTTCATCGCTTTCTGGGCGTAAATACCCACACAGGCAACCAACATGGCTGCTAAGAATGTCATTCGTTTCTTCATTGTTTTGAAAGGATTTAGGTTGTGAAATCTTCCGCTAAATTAACCATTTTTCCTTAATCTGTTGGCTCGTTTGTCGCAAATGATGGCGCACATATACAAATTGTAAACAATGTGATACAATTGTCGGCTTTTCATCTGATGAAGTTTCGTAACTTTGTTCCCAAATCGTGACTAACTTATCATTAATAAATTGAAAAAATGAGAAAATTACTCGTAGGTATGCTGGCTTTGATGATGTCGGCAAGCGCATCGGCCTACTCGCCGTGGAAGAAAGGTGGATTCGAAACAAAGAAATACAGAAACCTGTTCGTGGAGATGGGCTATGGCAAAAAAGAAGTGGACCAGAAACTCAAGGAGGTCTTCAATGATGTATTCTATGGACCCAACAAGGTGTATTTCGAGGTGGGTGACTCCATGGCTTATATTTCCGACATCAAAAACCATGATGCAAGAACCGAAGGCATGTCCTATGGATTGATGATTGCCGTACAGTTCAATGAGAAAGAGATTTTTGACAAACTCTGGAGATGGAGCAAAAAGTATATGCAGCACCAGGATGGCATCAGGGAGGGCTATTTCGCTTGGAGTTGCAAGACCGATGGCACGCGCAACGCTGACGGGGCTGCTTCGGATGGTGAACTCTATTTCATCACCTCGCTCATCTTCGCTTCCAACCGATGGGGCAATGATACGGGCATCAATTACAAGGCGGAGGCACAGCGCATCCTCAACTGTATACAGCCTAAGGAATACGATGCTCCGGCTCGTGGCGGTTTCGGTGGTTTCGGTGGCTTCGGCGGTTTCGGCGGACAGCAACCGCAGCAGTCGCAGCAGAACCAACAGCCACAGAAACAAAAGATGTATCTGATCGATCCTGAGACAAAACTCATCACCTTTACTCCTGATGGATTCGGACAGCGGTTCACCGACCCTTCCTACCATATCCCTGCCTTCTACGAGGTGTGGGCGAAATGGGGAGATGACGGACGCGCTGACCTGTGGAAGGAGTGTGCTGAGAAGAGCCGTGAGTTCCTGCACAAATGCATCAATGAAAAAACAGGTCTGAATGGCGACCAGTGTCAGTACGACGGCAGCGAGATGCAGATGCCGCGATTCCCGGGCATGCAGCAAAGACCGCAGGGGGCTCCACGCCGGAATGGCAACAACAACTTCAGGTATGACTCATGGCGTGTGCCTATGAACATCACCCTCGATTACGAGTGGAGTTGCGCTGACCGTGAGTGGCAGCAGGCTTATGGCGAGAAGATACAGAATTTCTTCTACTCCCAGGGGGTCAACGATTTCGTCGACCAATATCGTCCGGATGGCTCATTGCCGGAGGAAAACGAAATACTGCCTGCTGGTGGATTCCGCAAACTGCGCCATTCCATCGGATTGGTTTCCACTGTGGCTGCCGCTTCCTTGATGTGCAGCCATGAGAAAAGCAAGGAGTTTGTGGATGCCTTGTGGAATGCGAAGCATGTGCCCTTCGAGGATGGCTATTTTGATGCCTATTACGATGGTCTCCTCCGGCTCTTCGCCTTCATGCACCTGAGCGGAAATTACCGCATCGTCTTCCCTAAATAAAAGGGAAGCCAATGCGGTAATCTTAGCGTTTTCTTTTCCGTACGCGGTGGCTCTGCCACCGCTCTTTTTATGTCTTCTCCGTAAGCGGTGGCTCTGCCACCGCCTTTTTTGTTTTCTCCGTAAGCGGTGGCTTTGCCACCGCCCATTACATGCTTGCCGATGATACGATCACCTTGGCGCTCGAGTTGGAGTAGATGCTTGGTATGGTAAAACTCACACCGTCGTATGACAAGGTGGTACCGCCCTTCACGTTCACGTCCTTGTATTTCTTGCTTCCATGTGTCGAGGTGGCGGCGCCGGTGGTGGCTTTCCCGCCGATGCCCATCAGCGTCGCACCGTTGGTGAGCACCGCGTAGTCGGTCTTGAAGGCCGTGCCGCTGTCTGATGAGGCGCACGACAAAATCGTGCCGCCGCTGAGTGTGATGTTGCCGTCGCTCTTGATGGCTTGGGGCTTGGTGTCAAGAGTGCCATACTCGAGCACGTCTCCTGTGGTCACCACGGTCAGCGTGCCGCCGCTGATGGTGATGGCGCCAGTGGAGTTGATGCCCTTGCCGCCAGCACCGGTGCTCGTCAGCAGCATGGTGCCGCCTGTCATTGTGAAGGTGCCGTCACATTTCGCTGCGGCATTGCTCGAAAGGTCTGCCTCTGCGCTGTCATAGATGGCGTTGCCGCTGGTCGTGGCGGTGATCATACCGCCTGTCACCACCATGTTGTCATCACATTTCAACGCTTTCGTGGCATTGCCGGTGGTCGTCACGGTGAGAGTTCCGCCGGAAAGGGTCATCATTCCGTTGCCTGTCTTGTCGGATTTCTTCTTTTCCACATCGATGCCGTCTCCGCTGGAAGTGATGCTCAGTGTGCCTCCAAGCATCTTGAAATATTGGTTGATATGGAAACCGTCACCCATGGCCTTGCTCACGGTGATGGTGCCCAGACCTTCATTAAACAAGGTGTACTCATCGCTGCAGAAGGCGTGTTTCACATTGCCGGCGATATTCAGACTGCCGGTTCCTGTCCACGATGAGTGACCGTCTATATAGAAAGCGGCTTTGTGCCCATCGCTGTCATCATCGCCCCCGGCTGATATCCCGTCAGCAAGTGAGTTGGCGGTCCTGTCAGCGAGACTGACCCTGATCATCTTTCCGTTTTGGATGTTGATGGCGGCACTGTCGGGATTGGTGAGCGTGAGGCCGTTGAGCACAAGCCCCATGGCGGTGCTGCCTTCCATGTAGAACGAACCATTGCTGCTGTTGCCGCTGAGCGTGTAGGTCACCTCATTCTCAAGGCTGGCACTGGCGCTCACATTGACATGGCTGCCGTTTACCTCAGCAGTGATGTAGGGCGCGATGTTGCCGGAAATCTCCACATGGGCGGTGTTGCCGTTGTAACTCACGTTGACGGTGTTGTCGCTCACGCTGCTGTCGTCTATGGTGATATTGGTGATGGCGCTGATGGGATAGGACTTCTTGCCCACCGTGAGGGTGGTGGCATTATCGTAGAGCATTTCGCCTGCTTGTGCGGCGGGGATGGCGTATGTCACATCACCCATGTTGATGCGAAGCGTCTGGGCATTGACCGACAGCACTGCTGCCGATACGATGGCAAGTGTGAGTAACTTTTTCATCTGACGAGTGTTTTGACAACTTTTCCAGAATGGTCTTTCAATATGTACAATCCTTTCGGAAGCCGACGGATGGCTTCTTGGGCATCACCGAACTGACCGACATGGCTGCCGGCTGGGGTATAGGCACTGACGGTACCTTCCACCAGAATGGTGGGGATGGGCGTGATGCCGGATGTCTCTGTGAAAAACATCTTGCTGAGGCTTGACAGAGGGATGGTGGTCCCGTCGTTCGATACAAGGTTGTTGCCTGAGAAGGTGAGAACCAGTCCGGAGACAGGCAATGACACGCTGGTGCCGTCTGCTTGCTCGAAAGTGAGGTATTCAAAATTCTGGGCTTTGCATGTCATGATGATGACAAGGAAAAAAGCAACCAATAATGATCTCTTCATATCCGGTATAGTTTTAGATAGTATATTTGAATTATAGTTTTAAAAAGTATATTTGCATTATAGTTTTAAAAAGTATATTTGCATTTATTTATATGGTGATTCACTGATTTGTCTTTTCGCAAGCAAAAGTAAGAAAAAATGGACAAACAGACAAAATTTTTACCTCAAATTCAGCAAACAGGCCGATATTGTAGACAAAACCCCCTTTGGGGGGGCGAAACTAAGGCCGCCGCGCCCTTCAGTTACCCCATCTCCGACCGATTTCGGTCGGAGAATATCTAGAATATCTCCTCAGAGGCCCTTCACTTATCCCATCTCCGACCGATTTCGGTCGGAGAATTCCCCATATACAGCACTACCGCCACCGCCCTCGCCAAGAAGAATCACATACCAATAAGAATCAGACACAAAAAAACATGGAAATTGTCTCCCGACAACTTCCATGATCAAGTTTTTTCTAACTAACTTATTATCAACTATTCATTACTCTTTCTAATTACGCTGCAAAGGTAATCCTTTTTTTGCAAACAAATAGAATAAATTGTGCAAAAACATAACGTAAACGTTTGCGAAACACACTTTTTTTATTATCTTTGCGGCATAGTTTCGGGTTCGCGGGCATTCAGACCCGCCACAAATGCGGGCGAGGACACCCGCGCTCCCAAGCATATTCTTATAATTGATAGTTAAAATGTCATGAAACAGCACAGGGTTTCTCTGAAAGATTTGGCCGATCAACTCAATGTGTCCATCGCCACCGTCTCAAGAGCGTTAAGAGGAAGCCATGAGGTGGGGGAGGAGATGAGAGAAAAGGTAAAAGCCTTGGCCAAAAAACTGAATTACAGACCCAATCCTTTCGCACAGAGCCTGCGGAAGGAGGCTCCGCACATCATCGGTGTCGTGGTGCCCAATCTTGTCACACACTATTTTGCAGCAGTGCTGGATGGGATTGAGGAATATGCACTCCGACAGGGCTACTCCGTCTTCAGTTCCAACAGCCACGAAAATCATGAGCGTGAGAAGCAGGCGATAGACAACTTCATCTCCATGCATGTGGAGGGAATTATCGCGTGCCTCGCACAGGACACGGTGGATTACTCGCATTTTCAGGAGATTCACGACATGGGTATCCCGCTCGTTTTCTTCGCAAGAACCTGCCTGCCGGAACTGTTCTCACAGGTGGTTGCCAATGGTGACATCGCTGCGCAGGAGGCCACACAGCATCTTATAGAAAACGGATGCCGCAGAATAGCGTTTATCGGTGGCCCCAACCACCTCGACATGGTCAAACGCAGGAAGCACGGATACCTGGAGGCGCTCAGAGACAACAGAATTCCCATTGACCGCGAACTGGTGGCTTGTGGTAAAATCGATTTCGACGTGGCCAGGGAAGCGACTTGTAAACTCCTCGACAGTCCGAATCCGCCAGATGCCATTCTCGCATTCAATGATATCATCACGTATGCGGCCTTTGATGCCATCAAAAGCAGGAATCTGAACATTCCCAATGATGTGGCCATCATTGGATTTACAGACGGTGACACTGCGGCGTTTGTCACACCAAAACTGTCGGCCATCATGGACCAGGCTCATATACAGGGCATGAAGGCTTGCGAATTGCTGATGAGGAATATCAATGGTGATCACAAAATCTATCAGGAGGTCATCCCGATGATACTGAAAATACGCGACAGCAGTATCCGAACCCCAAAATCTGAGTGATGACTGATGATTACATTTTCATTTTTGAAAGTCTTATAAAAAACAATCTCAAAAACAATATCAATGAAAAAACTTCAATTTTTCCTCTCTGCCATCATGTTGCTGACAGTTTCCGTGGCTGAGGCAACTGGCTTTGAGCGTAATGGCAACACCGTCACCGTTCAGGTGGCGAAACCACAGAATGATGGCGCACGGGTCGTGCGTCTTGAGGTAGTCAATGAAAATATCATTCGGGTAAGGGCGACATCCGAAGAGGTGCTGCCAGAGAAAAAAAGCCTCATTATCGTGCCACAAAAGACAAAACCTCAGTTTGAGGTGTCCGAGGACGACAAAGGGGTCAGCGTGAAGGCGGCTAATGTCTGCGCTGTGGTGGACAAGGCCACTGGCGACGTGGCTTTCTATGATGCCCAGGGCAAAAAACTGCTCAAGGAGGCGAAAAACGGAAAGTCTTTCAAGCATTTTAGGGTGCCGGAGAGAGAACTCGGTGTCCTGCAGCGGCAACTCTCTGAAGAGGAACTCAACGGACTTTCATGGCAACTGCAGTTCGAGAGAGACCCGATGTTGAAGGCTGTATATGGACTCGGACAGCATCAGGCGGAGGAATACAACATGCTCGGAAAGAATGAGGAACTATACCAATACAATACCAAGGTGAGCGTCCCGTTTGTCATGACCAACCTCAACTTCGGACTGCTGTGGGACAGTTACAGCCTGGGAAGATGGGGAAATCCCAACGACTATATCCAACTTAACAGGGCTTTCAAACTTTACGACAAGTATGGAAAGGCAGGACACCTGACAGGAACATATGTCGACAAGGATGGGAAGAAAATCGTTCGTGAGGAGGACTCCCTCTACTATGAGTTTGATTGCCCGTCAACTTCGAAGATAGGAAATGCCACGGAAGATGGCGGAATCAAAAACCTCCCCAAGGGATTCAACCTGGATGGCGCTCAGGTGGTTTACGATGGCTTCGTCGAGGCTCCGGAGTCGGCTACCTATCATTTCATACTCTATTATGCCGGATATATGAGGGTATATGTGGGGGGCAAGGAAGTGGTGCCTGAGAGATGGCGCACAGCATGGAACCCCAATTCGTGGAAGTTCACTGCCAACTTGAAGAAGGGGGAACGGACACAACTGCGGGTAGAGTGGAAACCGGATGGGGGCACGAGTTACTGTGGCCTCCGTGTGGCACAGCCCTTCAATGCTGACAAGACGCTCAGCATCTGGAGTGAGATGAGCCGAGATATGGACTATTACTTCATCGCCGGTAAAAATATGGATGAGGTCATCAGCGGATATCGCACACTTACGGGAAAGGCTTCTCTCTATCCCAAATGGGTGCTGGGATTCTGGCAGAGCAGGGAGAGATACAAGAGCAGCGAGGAGATCGAACTGACGCTGGCGGAGTTCAGAAAACGCCATGTACCCATCGACAATATCGTGCAGGACTGGAACTACTGGCCACTGCCCGACTGGGGCAGCCATGAGTTCGAGGCTTCAAGATTCCCCAACCCACAGGCCATGCTCGACAGCGTACACCAGATGAATGGACGGTTCATGATCTCGGTTTGGCCGAAATTCTATGAGACGGTGGCCAATTATAAGGAACTGGACAGCAAGGGATGGATCTACCGACAGGCCATTACCGACGGCATACACGACTGGTTAGGATACATGGGGTCTTTCTATGATGCCTATGATGCCGGAGCCAGGAAAATGTTCTGGAGACAGATGAACGAGAAACTGTATAGCAAGTTTAAATTCGGGATCGATGCTTGGTGGATGGATGCTTCAGAACCGAATGTGCGCGACTGCACACCGGTATGGTACCGCAAGGCACTCAGCGGACCTACTGCACTGGGCACATCAACGGAATATTTCAACGCTTATTCCATCGTCAATGCGGATGCCATCTACAACGGACAGCGCTCTGTCAACCCCAATCAGCGCGTATTCTTGCTCACAAGAAGCGGATTCGCTGGCGAACAGAGATATTCTACTGCCACTTGGTCGGGTGACATTGGCACACGATGGGAGGACATGAGGGCACAGATGACGGCCGGACTCAACTATTCCATGAGCGGACTGCCTTTCTGGGGTATGGACCAGGGAGGATTCTCGGTGGAGACCAGGTATGTGAAAGCACAGCAGGAATTTGATAAGACGGGAGTGGAAAATGCCGACCTTACTGAGTGGCGTGAACTGCAGACTCGCTGGAATCAGTTCGGTTGCTTCATCCCGCTTTACCGCGCTCACGGACAATGGCCGCTCAGGGAGGTATGGAACATCGCTCCCGACAATCATCCCGCTTACAAGACCATCGTGTGGTATGACAAACTGCGCTATCATATGATGCCCTATCTCTATTCCATGGCTGGATGGGTACATTTCAAGGACTATACCATGATGCGCGGACTGGCCATGGACTTCAATGGCGATCCGAATGTATATGATATACCCGACCAGTGGATGTTCGGACCTGCTTTCATGGCTTGCCCCGTAGGATATTACAAAGCCCGCAACCGAAGCGTATATTTCCCCAACCAGTGCGGCTGGTATGACCTCTATACGGGTGAGTATGTCAATGGAGGACAGACACTGGTGGTGGATGCTCCTTATGAGCGGATGCCGGTATACGTCAGGGAAGGTAGCATCGTTCCTTTCGGACCGGAGATGGAGTGGTCTGACCAAAAACAGGCTGAACTGATCAACCTCTATGTATATCAGGGTAAGGATGCCGAGTTCCAACTTTATGAGGATGAGGGCACCAACTATAATTATGAGAAGGGTAAGTATGCCACCATCAACATGGTCTATGATGAGGCTTCCAAGACACTGACCATCGGACAGCGCAAAGGTGCCTTTAAGGGAATGTTGAAAAACAGACGCTTCAATGTGGTGGTGGTGTCAAAGGACAAACCCATGCCGCTCAACTTGGTGAACCCGGAGGGATTGCTGGTCAACTATGCCGGTAAGGAAGTCAAGGTAAAACTCTAAAAAGGAAGTCAAGATAAAACTCTGAGAGATGAGAAAACTGCTGATCACAGCGATGTGCCTCTTGGCTCTGACGGCAAGGGCGCGCGACAGACAGTGCTTCGATGAGGGGTGGCTATTCATCCTCGCCGACTCTGCCAAAATGGCGGAAAACGCATACAATGACAGGTCGTGGAGAATGCTTGACCTGCCGCACGACTGGGCGGTAGAGGGCGATTTCTCTCCGTCGAATCCATCGGGAGCAGGTGGAGGTGCCTTGCCTGGTGGAGTGGGGTGGTACCGCAAGCATTTCACAGTGGGCAACGCCGACTGCTACTTCATAGAGTTTGATGGCGTATACATGAATGCTGCTGTCTATATCAACGGACATCGGCTCGGACAGAGACCTTATGGATACAGTTCGTTCGAGTATGACATCACACCTTACCTCAACCGTGGGGGCGACAATGTGATGGCCGTGAGGGTGGACAACAGCGACCAGCCCAACTCTCGATGGTATAGCGGATGTGGCATCTACCGGCATGTGTGGCTGACCGCCACGCATAAAGTGCATGTCGACCACTGGGGCGTGTATGTCAAAACCTCAGCAAAGGGGGATGTCAGCATTGAGACAAAACTGGTGAGGGAGATGCCGAAAACAACCGTAAGGCATACGGTGATCGACGCTGACGGAAAGGTGGTGGCAAAGGGTGCTGGTACCAAGGCGAGACTCAAGGTCTCAAGGCCTCACCTGTGGTCGGTGCGTGACCCTTATGTCTATCAGGTGCGCACAGAGGTGCTGGTGGCTGGCAAAGTGGCTGATGAAGTCACCACTACCACGGGATTCCGGTCGTTTGTTTTCGATCCGCAAAAAGGCTTTTCCCTAAATGGTAAATCGATGAAAATCAATGGGGTGTGCGAACACCACGACCTAGGCTGCCTCGGGGCGGCTTTCTCAGAGGATGCCATGCACAGGAAACTGACCATTCTCCGCGATATGGGGGTCAATGCCATCCGATGCTCCCACAACCCGCCTGCTCCGGAACTGCTGAATATGTGTGATACGATGGGATTCATCGTCATGGATGAGTCGTTTGACATGTGGAGGCGTAAGAAAACACAAAACGACTATGCACGCTTCTTCGATGAATGGCATGAGCGTGATCTCACCGACCTCATTCTACGCGACCGAAACCATCCTTCCATCCTCATGTGGAGCATAGGAAATGAGGTGTTGGAGCAGTGGTCGTCGGCGGAGGCTGACACGCTGACACTCGAACAGGCCAACCTCATACTCAACGCGGGGCATGATGCTTCCACGCTGGCGAAGGAGGGCGAGATAAGCGTCAACTCTCTGCTCACCAAACATCTGGCTGAGATTGTGAGGAGATATGATACCACAAGACCCATCACGGCGGGATGCAACGAACCTTCGCCCAATAACCACCTCTTCAAGAGTGGAGCCATCGATATCATCGGCTTCAACTATCACCACGAGTGGGTGAAGGATGTGCCGAAGAACTTCCCGGGAAAACCGTTCATCATGAGCGAGAGCGTGAGCGCACTGCAGTCTCGTGGCTTCTATATGATGCCCAGCGACTCTGTCTACAAGGCTCCGAAGGAGTGGTGGCTGCCATACACCGATCCATCGTTCTCGTGCAGCGCTTATGACAACATGCACGCGTCGTGGAGCAGCACACATGAGGAGACTTGGGATGTCGTCAAACACAATGATTTCGTGGGAGGACAGTTCATCTGGACGGGATTCGACTACATCGGTGAGCCTACTCCTTATGCCTATCCCGCGAGAAGCAGTTATTTCGGCATTGTCGACCTGGCGGGGTTCCCCAAGGATTCCTACTACATGTATCAGAGCGAATGGACGGATAAGCCGGTGCTGCATCTCTTCCCGCACTGGAACTGGATCGAGGGTCAGACCATCGACTTGTGGTGCTATTACAATCAGGCAGATGAAGTGGAACTTTTCATCAACGGACAAAGTCAGGGCGTAAGGAGAAAGGCTGATTCACATCAGTATCACGTGATGTGGCGCGTCACCTTCCAACCTGGCGAGGTGAAGGTGGTGGCCAGAAAAGACGGAAAGAATGTGCGTGAAAAGGTGATTCGCACAGCAGGGGCACCTCATCATCTCAGACTGACTGCCGATCGGAACTCCATGCCTGCTGATGGCAAAAGCCTGATTTTCGTCACCGTGGAGGTGCTCGACAGTGAGGGTAATCTTTGTCCGAGGGCAGACAATCAGGTTTTCTTCCAACTCAGTGGAGCGACTAATGCTGGAGTAGATAATGGATGCCAGACTTCATTGGAACGGTTCAAGGCTGACAACCGCCATGCCTTCAATGGCAGGTGCTTGCTCGTTATTCGGGCTGACCGCACCCCGGGTACCATCACACTGTCTGCCAAGTCTCCCGACCTCAAGGCTGCATCTCTCACGCTCGAAGATGTAAAACCATAAACATCACTCTTTTGGGGATAAGCGGCTCTTTTGCCGCTTATCCCCCTTTTCTCCATAAGCGGCACTTTTGCCGCTTATCTCTCTTTTCTCCGTAAGAGGCGCTTTTGCTCCTTATCCCCTTTTCTCCGTAAGAGGCGGTTTTGCCGCCTCCTTCTGAAAAAAATCCCCTCATTACTTGCTTATTCCAAATAATTACCCTAATTTTGCACACGTTATTGGTAATGTGCAAAAATGGAGGTGGAATATGTCAATATCTAAAACAAGACAATTGCTCGTGGATGTGGCAAGACAACTCTTTGCAAAAAAAGGGCTGGAAAATACAACCATGAATGATATTGCCGTCGCTTCCAACAAGGGACGGCGTACACTCTATACCTATTTTAAAAGCAAGGAGGATATCTATTCTGCTGTCATCGCGTCTGAGTTGGAAAGACTTTCCGACAAACTCGATGAGGTGGCCTCCAAAAAAATCCCACCACAGGACAAAATCATAGAGTTGATCTATACACACTTGAATATGATCAAGGAAACGGTGGTCAGAAACGGTAACCTGAGAGCCGAGTTCTTCCGGAATATTTGGATGGTGGAGAAAATACGCAAGAATTTTGATGCAGATGAGATAGAGTTGTTCCGAAAAGTCTATTCCGACGCCAAGGCGGAGGGGGAGTTCGACATCGATAATGTGGAACTGGTGGCCGACATCACTCACTACTGCGTAAAGGGGCTTGAGGTGCCTTACATCTATGGAAGACTGGGGCACGGACTGACCGAGGAGACCAGCAAACCGCTCGTGGCGAAAGTCGTTTATGGAGCATTGGGAAAAAGTATCAACAAATAGTTAACAAATACAAACAACCATTATGAAATTATTGGAAGGAAAGACGGCACTCATCACTGGTGCCGCACGTGGTATCGGAAAGGCTATCGCCTTGAAGTTTGCCCAGGAGGGCGCCAACATCGCATTCACCGACCTCGTCATCGACGAGTTGGGAAAGGCTACTGAGGATGAAATCGCAGCACTGGGAGTAAAGGCGAAGGGATATGCCAGCAATGCGGCTGACTTCGCTCAGACAGAGGAGGTGGTCAAGCAGATTCAGGCTGATTTCGGCAGAATCGACATCTTGGTCAACAATGCAGGTATCACAAAGGACGGACTCATGCTGCGCATGACGGAGGGACAGTGGGATGCTGTCATCAACGTCAACCTCAAGTCGGCTTTCAATTTCATACATGCTTGTACCCCTATCATGATGAGACAGCGCAGCGGTTCCATCATCAATATGTCATCCGTGGTGGGTGTGCATGGCAATGCAGGACAAGCCAATTATGCCGCTTCCAAGGCTGGACTCATCGCTCTGGCCAAGAGCATCGGCCAGGAAGTGGGCAGCAGGGGCATCAGAGCCAATGCCATCGCTCCCGGATTCATCGACACTGCCATGACACAGCAACTGCCTGAGGATATCCGCAAGGAATGGATCAACAAGATTCCATTGCGCAGAGGCGGTACGGTGGAGGATATCGCCAACGTGGCGACTTTCCTGGCAAGCGACATGTCGTCTTATGTCACCGGACAGGTCATACAGGTCGACGGTGGCATGAACATGTAAAAACAACACTTCATCTCACTTTCGTATGAAGGTGCTTTACGAAGACAACCATGTCATCATCGTGTCAAAGGCGAGCGGAGAAATCGTCCAGGGCGACAAAACGGGCGACCAACCGCTTTCAGACATGGTGAAGGAGTATATCAAGGCGGAGCACGGCAAACCGGGGAATGTCTTCCTGGGGGTCGTGCACCGACTCGATAGGCCTGTGGCTGGCGTGGTGGTCTTCGCTAAAACATCTAAGGCTTTGTCGAGACTCAACAACATGTTCCGCGACGGTGAGGTGCACAAGACATACTGGGTGGTCGTACAGGGAAAACCCGACGTCCCAGAGGCTTCTCTTGAAGGGTGGCTCACTCGCAATGAGAAGCAGAACAAAAGTTATGTGCGTCAGCGTGAGGTGCCGGGGGCGAAGAAGGCATTGCTGCACTACCGACTCCTCGCGGCTTCCGACAGATACAGCCTGTTGGAGGTCATCCTCCAGACAGGACGACACCATCAGATCAGATGCCAACTCGCTGACATCGGATGCCCCATCAAGGGCGACCTGAAGTATGGGGCTCGGAGGTCAAACCCAGATGGCAGCATCTCACTGCTGGCACGAAGGGTGGAGTTTGAACATCCGGTGTCTCATCTGACTGTCATGGCGGAGGCTCCGGTGCCGGAGGACAACCTCTGGCACGACCTCGTGGCTTCCATCAATTCCAATCCAGACGCTTCCCCAGGCATGAGACTATGAAAAAGGCGTTGAAATGGCTGGCCATCCTGTTGGTCACTCCCATACTGCTCTTCCTCTTGCTCACCCTCCTCCTTTACCTGCCTCCTGTGCAGAACTGGGCGGTGGACAAGGTGGCTGCGTATGCTTCGGAGCAAACAGGGATGGACATTTCGGTCGGCCATGTCTCGCTCAGGTTCCCGCTTGATCTTACAATGGATGACGTGAAGGTCATCAAGGACAATGATTCCATCCCTGGATTGCGTGATACCATTGCCGATGTGGGAAAACTCTACGCCGACATCCAACTCAAACCGCTGTTAGACAAACAGGTGCAGATCGATGCCCTGGGGTTTGAACAACTCAGGCTGAATACCGACGGCCTCATTCCCGACCTGAGGGTGAAGGGAAATGTGGAAAAGGTGGACCTGAAATGCCACGGGGTCGACCTCAAGGAGTCGCTCGCCAATGTGGACAAGGCTGTACTCGACAGTGCAAAGTTGGAAATTTGTCTCGCGGATACCATGCCGCCGGATACGACTGAGACAGAGAACAACTGGCGCATCAGAGTGGCTGACCTGCAACTGAAACGTACACAGATAGGGTTGCGTATGCCGGGGGACACCATGCTGGTGAGTGGATACATCGCTTCGGCGGATGTCAAGGATGGTGATATCGATCTCGGACAGGGAAAGTATAAGGTGGCGCAACTCGAGGGTAAGATACCGAGGCTGCAATACGACAACAAATTCCAACCTGCGGGAAATGGATTGGATGCCAACCATATCGACATCTCTGACATGGCGCTCAAGGTGGATTCCATCTCATACTCCGACAGCGGACTCAATCTCGCGCTCCGCTCATGCACTTTTAAGGAGAAAAGCGGAATACAGGTGGAGGAACTCTCTGCAAAGGTGGACCTTGACTCTGCCGCCGTGCATGTGCAGGACTTGAACCTAAAAACTCCTGACTCTCAACTCAAGGCTTCTGCTGACCTGGACTTCAACGCTTTCGATGATGACCATCCGGGAAAACTGTGGGCGGATGTAGATGGCTATTTCGGAAAACAGGACCTCATGAGGGTGATGGGGGACATGCCACAGGAGTTCATACGCAAATGGCCCAACCAACCGCTCGCTGTCAAAGGGAAGGCAACGGGGAACATGCAACGGATGGAACTGCGCAATTTCCATGTCTCTCTGCCTACGGCATTGCAGATGAGCGGCGATGGATATGTGGCCAATCTCAATGACCCCAACCATCTCAAGGCGGACATGCACCTGAAGGGAAATACCGCCAACCTCGACTTCGTGACATCGGCTCTTGACCCTTCCGTCAAGGAGAAAATAAGGATTCCACAGGGAATCGGCATCGATGGCGATTTCAAAGTCAACGGTCATCAGTATGGGGCTGACTTCACGGCTACAGAGGGTGGCGGGAAGATGAAGGCTCGGGTGGCTTTCGATGCCGACAAGATGAAATATTCTGCTACGGTGGATGCTGAGGCTTTCCCTCTTCAGCATTTTGTGCCAAATATGGGACTGAGTCCGCTCACTGCCCATGTGGAGGCCGACGGACAGGGTACGGATTTCCTCTCTCCTTCCACACAACTCAGGGCAAGGGCAAATATCGGGAAATTCCATTATGACCAATATGACCTCGACGGCATGACCGCGGAGGCTTTGCTCAGTAAGGGAAGACTGCATGCCGACATCAACAGCAGAAACAAATTGCTCGACGGACGCATCGCCTTCGACGCGCTCATGGACACCAAACGGCTGCAGGGAACATTCGCATGCGACCTCAGAAATGCTGACTTCTACAGCCTGAGACTGTTCGACAAACCGCTCAATGCCTCCGGATGCGCTCATCTCGACATCGATTCTGACTTCAAGGATTATTATAAGGTGGTGGGCACAATGGACGGCATGACCGTCACTTACAACAATACCTTATTCAAACCCGACGATCTCGTCCTGGACGTGCTTACCAGGCGCGACACCACCTATGCCAAAATTGACAGCGGTGATTTCCATCTTGACATGAACGGAAGGGGTGGATACAAAAAGATGCTCAGTCAGGTGGAGAATTTCTCCAACGAACTGACCAAGCAGATGAAAGACAAACATTTTGACCAGACTCTGCTACGTGCCAAACTGCCCGATGCGAACATCTGGCTCAAAAGCGGACAAGAGAATTTCTTTGTCAACCTCATCGAGGAACAGGGCTATTCATTCGACAACCTGACTGTTGACATGAAGTCTTCTCATGTCGACGGACTGAACGGATACGTCGCAGTAGACAGGTTGGTGGCTGACAGTATTCAGTTGGATAGCATCAACTTTGCCATACGTACCGACAGCACGGGATTCAAATACAACGGTAGGGTGTATAACGGACCGGATAATCCGCAGTATAGTTTCGATGCCTACGTAGACGGAGCCGTTCTCGAACAGGGGGCGGATGCCAATATCCAACTCTACGACAAGGACAAAAAACTGGCTTTCGACTTGGGTGCAATAGCATCCATCGAGCCAAATGGAGTCATGATGCATCTCACCAAGGATAACCCGGTGTTGGGCTATATCCCATTCACTGCCAACAAGGACAACTATATCTATTTGGGAGATGACAAACGGCTCTCGGCCAATCTCAAACTGAAGTCCCACGACGGGATGCTGATGCAGGTTTCTACTAATGACAATAATCACGAGGCTCTGCAGGACCTCACACTGACAGTGGGAAAACTGGACCTTGCGCGGATCGTGGCACAACTTCCCTATATGCCGGATGTGGCGGGCATCGCTGATGGGGATTTCCACCTTCTGCAGACGGAATCCAATCTATCGGTGTCAAGTTCTGTACATGTGAAAAATCTCAACTACCAGAAAATGCCCATGGGTGACCTGGGCACCGACTTCGTCTATCTGCCTAATGAGGATGGGTCGCACCATGTGGATGGCGTGCTCTTCAACAATGGAGATGAGGTGGGCAGCCTGGTGGGTACGTACAACCCGAAAGGAAAGGGAAGCATAGATGCAAAGTTGGCGATGAACAGACTCCCTCTGTCACTGGTCAACGGTTTCATTCCTAATCAGATCTTCGGATTGCGCGGATTCGGGGAGGGCAACCTCAGCATCAAAGGACCGCTCTCTCAACCTGATGTCAATGGGGAGGTCTATCTCGATGATTCCTATGTCTTCAGCATACCCTATGGCGTGGAGATGCGCATCGCCAACGACCCCGTGCGTATCGTGGGAAGCAACCTCCTTTTTGAGAATTTCGAGGTGCTCGATCAAAACAATACTCCGCTTAACATCACCGGACATTTCGATTTCTCTGATCTCGACCGCATGACTCTCGAAATGCGCATGAGGGCACGCAATTTCCAAATTATAAATGCTAAAGAGAATCCTAAGTCTGAGGCGTTCGGTAAGGCTTTCGTCAATTTCTTTGCCAATATGAGCGGACCCGTGGATGCACTGAACATGAGAGGAAGGTTAAGCGTACTGGGGGCTACCGATATGACTTATGTGCTGCGCGATTCTCCACTTACCACTGACAACCGACTTGATGAATTGGTGAGATTCGTGGATTTCAACGACTCTACTACGCAGCAGGTAATCAGCCGACCGCCGTTGAATGGATTCAACATGGACCTGACTTTGAACGTGGATGAGGGCGCACGCATCAAATGCGACCTCAACGCTGACCACAGCAATTATATCGACCTGGTAGGAGGGGGTGAATTGCGCATGCGCTACAATGTGGTCGACAATCTTCGCCTCACAGGCCGATATGTGCTCAATGAGGCTGAGATGAAATACTCGTTGCCGGTCATCCCGCTCAAGACGTTCACCATACAGGAGGGCAGTTACATCGAGTTCAAGGGTGAACCCATGAACCCCACCTTGCATATCACCGCTACAGAAAGAAGAAAGGCTTCCGTGGAGGACGAGGGGGGTGGCACAAGGAGTGTTGACTTCACTTGTGGTGTGGTCATCAGGCAGACACTCGAAAACATGGGACTGGAGTTCATCATCGATGCACCGGAGGATATGGCCATCAGCACCGAACTGGCTGCCATGACCTCAGAGGAAAGGGCAAAGGTGGCAGTCACCATGCTCACTACAGGTATGTATCTGGCTGACGGCAACACCAGCGGATTTACCATGAACGGTGCGCTCAGTTCTTTCCTGCAGAGTGAGATCAACAACATCACAGGCAATGCGCTGCGCTCCCTCGACCTCTCCGTGGGCGTCGACAATGCTACCGACGCATCGGGTTCCATGCACACCGACTACTCGTTCAAGTTCGCCAAACGCTTCTGGAACAACCGCCTGCGCATCATCCTCGGTGGAAAAGTGTCTACTGGTGCCGACGCTCAGTCTACCAACCAGTCGTTCTTTACCAATGTCGCTTTCGAATACCGTCTCAGCGCTACTTCCAACCAATATCTCAAACTCTTCTACGACAGAGATTCCTATGACTGGCTGGAAGGCGAGATAGGGGAGTATGGCGGGGGCTTCCTTTGGAGGCGCAAACTGCAGCATTTCAAGGATATCTTCCGATTCAAAGCGGATACAAGACAACCGCTGCCTACTGAAAGAAGACAAAATGATGGATCACCGCGCTCTGGCAACAGAGATATTCTCTCTTCCGACACTGTCGTCATAAGGGAAATACATCCGGTGGATTCCGTAAAAGAATAAGTTCAAAATCAAGTAACAATATGATGATGAAGATGATGAAGTCCCTTCTCTCTATTTTAAACGTCCTCCACACTGCATATCCGCAGGGTGGCAAACATCCTTCATCCTTCATCTTTCATCTTCTATCCTCAAAGAGGTATCAGGCATTCGTCCTCCTTCTTTCATCCTTCATCCTCCTGTTGTCATGTTCCACAACAAGTGGGGTGCCTGAGGGCGACCGACTCTATATCGGTATCGATAAGGTGACTTACGTCAACTATGAGAAAAACGATCATTTCACGGCCACACAGCAGGAGGTGGCGGCGGCTCTCGACTGCCCTCCGAATGGGGCTCTGTTTGGCAGTTCTTATTACCGCACACCATTGCAGTGGAGACTGTGGATTTGGAATGCGTTGTCAGAAAAGGAGAACGGATTTGCCAAGTGGATGACGAAGTCTTTCGGAAAGGCTCCTGTGCTCATGAGCAACGTCAATCCCGAACTGAGGGCTTCTGTGGCGCAGTCGGCATTGAATGTGCATGGCTATTTCAGGGGAAAAGTGACGTCGAAAGAGGTGGATACCAAAAACCCTAAAAAAGCAAAGGTAGGTTATCTCGTGGATATGGGACATCTGTTTACCATCGATACCTTGCAATATGAGAACTTCCCTCTTGAGGCGCAGGCGCTGATCGACAGCACCAGGGAGGAGGCTCTCGTGAGAACCGGAGTGCCTTTTGATGCGTCCACCCTTGATGCGGAGCGCAACCGTATCTCAACGCTCTTCCGAGATAATGGCTTCTATTACTATCAGCCAAGTTATGCATCTTATCTCGCCGACACAATGGCAGTGCCGGGAAAAGTGCAGATGCGCCTACAACTGGCCGACAGCCTGCCTGACGAAGCCTTGCGCAAATGGTATATCGGAAAACTTGATATCAGCCTGAAAAAGTCTTATAGGGAAGAAACCACCAACACCACCGAGAGAGGACGGTTCCGAGTGCATTTCAGTGGCAAGAAATCGCCCATCAGAACAAGGGTCATCATGAAGGATATGAAACTGAGACCTGGCAGACTTTACAATTATACAGATTATCTGGAATCGGCCAACAAACTGAGTAGCAACGGTTTGTTCAGTTTGGTGGATTTCAACTTCACTCCGCGTGACTCTTCAGCAACATGCGATTCACTGGACCTCAGTCTCAACTGCGTATTTGATAAACCCTACGACTTCTATGTCGAGACCAACCTCAAGGGAAAGACAACGGGATTCCTGGGACCCCAACTGATTGTGGGCTTCACCAAAAGAAATGCTTTCAGGGGTGGGGAGAACCTCAATATCAATCTCCATGGGTCGTATGAATGGCAGACAGGGCACGCCTTTGATGATAGTTCGTCTGAAATCAATTCTTATGAGTATGGAGGGGATGCATCTATCGACTTCCCAAGACTTGTGCTGCCATGGAATATCAATGACAGAAGAAGGCAGAGGCAAGGACAGCGTCGACGTCGACGTTTCCAATATACACCTACAACCACGGTGAAGGCTTCCAGCAACATCGTCAACAGGTCGGGGTTCTTCAAAAGGCATATCGTATCGGGCGAACTGACTTATAGATACCAGTTCGGTCCCAACTGGACGCATCAGTTCACTCCGCTCTCGGTGGAATACAATTATCTCAAGAATGGTACGGAGAAATTCAACGAACTCCTCAGCGACCACCCTTATCTGATGGCTACCATGTCCGACCTCTTCATCCCTAAAATGAAATATACGCTCACCTATACCAGTCCGTCCACCAAAAGAAATCCTATCTTCTGGCAGACATCGGTGAGCGAGTCGGCCAATTTGCTCTCACTGGGATATTCTGCCTTTGGAAATAACTGGAACGAGAAGGACAAAAAATTGTTTAAAAATCCTTATGCACAGTTCCTAAAAGTGGAGACTGATTTCACAAAGACGTGGCGCCTGGACGAATACTCACAACTGGTCGGACATCTGAGCGCAGGTTATGCATGGGCTTATGGCAACTCCTCTTACATCCCCTACACAGAAAACTTCTGGGTGGGAGGGGCCAACAGCATCAGGGCGTTCACCGTGCGTAGCATCGGACCGGGCAATTTCCGCTCGTCTGTCAAGCGATGGAGATTCGTGGAACAAATCGGTGATTTCAAACTACAGGCCAATCTGGAGTACAGACCACGTCTGTTCGGAAATCTCTATGGAGCGATATTCCTCGATGCAGGCAACGTATGGATGATGGGGGACAATGAGTATGAGGAAAGCACAAAATTCAAACTCTCCAATCTTCCCGATCAGATAGCACTCGGCACAGGCATAGGACTGCGCTACAATTTGGATTTCTTCGTCGTACGACTCGATTGGGGTATCGCCCTCCATGCTCCCTATGATACAGGCCGCTCGGGATATTTCAACATCCCCTCCCTCGGCGACGGCAACAGCATCCACTTCGCCATCGGCTACCCCTTCTAATAATCCCTATTCCATATCCTCTATCCCCTCTATATCCTCCATCCCCTCTATAGCATCTATCCCTTCTATCCCCTCTATCCCTTCTATATCCTCTATCCTCTCTATAGCATCTATCCCCTTCCACCCTCCCCATAAAATACTTTTCAAAAAATACATCAAAAATTTGCTCGTTTCAGAAAAATACCTTACCTTTGCATCCGATTTAAAAAGGACGTTTAGCTCAGCTGGTTTAGAGTATCTGTCTGACAGACAGAGGGTCGACGGTTCGAATCCGCCAACGTCCACAAACGATGGGTGTTTTCCAGAGTGGCCAAATGGGGCAGACTGTAAATCTGCTGTCTTTCGACTTCGGTGGTTCGAATCCATCAGCACCCACCAAAAAGAAGGTTAATATCACCTAAACGATTACACATCAGCACCAAAGAACAAAACTTTGCTGCTGATGTGTTTTTTTTATGTGCTTTTCTTGCATTTTGATGATTTCTTTAATTACCTTTGTAACCAAACAAACAAAATAACGATCATAAACCAAACCTAACATGAAAAGATTTTACGTCTTTTTACTGGCATTCTTGCTGGTAAACACTTCTCTTTATGCTCAAAGGTTCACTGATGCACTCGACAGAGGACTCGTATCTTTATCAGGAAGTACAGGAAATTTCGTCAGTTGGAGACGGCAGGCTGAGGAGTATTATGATGTCACCTACAATGTGTATAGGGATGATATACAGGTGGCTGTTAACCTCAAGGCTACGCATTTCGTTGACACTGGTGGAAACAAAGACAGCAAATACGAAGTCAGACCTGTTGTCAGAGGTGTTGAGCAGGCAGAAAATAATAATAAGGTCGGAAGATGGGAGAAGCAATACCTTGACATCAAATTGACAGATGTCTTTGACCGGAACAAGAAAATCGTGACCGATCATTATATTCCCAATGATGCAGAGATGGCCGACCTTAACGGTGATGGTGACTTGGAAATCATCATCAAGCGCCTGAACACGGTAGATGCCGCCAATATCTATCCTGTTTCCAACACGACGGAGTTCGTGATGCTGGACGCATACGATGTCGACTGGCAGACAGGAAAAGCAACCCTGATGTGGCGTATCGACTGCGGACCGAACATGGTGAGCCTCAACTCCACGGAAATCAATATCATCGCTTACGACTGGGATGAAGACGGCAGCGCGGAAGTAGTGCTTCGTGGCGCTGACAACATGATCGTATATGGTAGTGATGGCCAAACTCCTTTGTATAACATTGGGGATATGAATGTCAACACACGCAATGAGATAGACTCTCATACAATTGCTGACCGTGCTTGGACACGTACAGGAAATGAATATTTAATCTATATGGATGGAAACACTGGTGCCTTGTATCAAAAGATTGATTATCCCCTGACACGGGAAAGTGCTGATGCATGGGGACTCGATAGCAAAGGACAACCAGAAGGATACGGACATCGGTCATCCAAATATTTCTTTGGCGCTCCATTCCTCAATGGACAAAATGCAAGCCTTTTCTTGGCACGTGGCATTTATGGCAGGCATAAAATGATGGCCATGAATTTGGACAGAACAAACCACACTTGGGGTACCCGGTGGACATGGAACAACAATACCATGGGAAGTCCTTGGTATGGACAGGGATACCACAACTTCCTCATCGCTGATGTCGATGAGGACGGACGTGATGAGATTGTATATGGCTCTATGGTCATCGACGATACAGGAAATGGACTCTCCACCACTGGCTTGGGCCACGGAGATGCACAGCATGTGAGCGATTTCGATCCCTATCGCAAGGGACTGGAGTTCTTCGGGTGTAATGAGGATAATCCGGGCATGAACTACCGCAATGCGACAACTTCTGAATACTACCGCAGGGTGGTGGCTAATTCTGATGACGGAAGAGGAATCATGGCCAACTTCTCCAACTCCTATCCAGGATCTTTAGGAAGGTCGGTGTCTTCAAATATATTCAGTAGTGTCACAGACAATGAGATTCCTGGACTTGAAGGTGACAACTACATCGTGTGGGACGATCTAAATTTCCGCATCTACTGGGATGGTGACTTGCTGTCTGAAATACTCGACAGTCCGGGCACTGAAAGAGAGGCTATGGTATTTAAACCTGGCGTCGGGAGAATTTTCCTTTCATCGGACTGCAACATGAACAATGCATCAAAAAACAATCCGTGTTTCCAGGGTGACATCATCGGTGACTGGAGAGAGGAGTTGGTGCTCAGGTGCGGCTCGGACTTGCGGGTATATACATCTACCAGCGACACCGAATATGACCTCTACACCCTCTGGCACGACCATCAATATCGGCAGGCCATGGTGTGGCAGATGATGGCTTACAATCAACCGCCTCACCTGAGTTTCTTCCTCGGAGAAATGGAGGGATTCACCCTCGCACCGCCGCCACTTACCAATACTGGGCGCACCATCATCACTTCGTCAATCAATGCCCAACATAATGACTTGCATGTCATGGCATGTGAGCAGGCAGACATGAGCATCTCTGTGAGTGACAACGCTGCACCCTACATTTTCACTGATAATGCGCCAAGTCATGTACAGGGGAATGACGACAACGACAATATCTCATATACTTATTACACTCATACCATTACAGGATCGGGATTCACTGGAGATATGCGGCTGGTGAAACAGGGTGACGGCACTCTTGTCCTGCCTCCTGTCAACGAATCGTACACAGGACCAACAGAGGTGTGGGCCGGTACTTTGCAATTTAATGGCACCATGGAGCACAGTAAGGTGTTCATGCATCGGCATACTGCACTCAATACTTCACAGGGCACCTTCTCTTCTGGTGTCAGTATGGAATACGGTGCCTCGCTGAATATTGGTGGGGCATCAGCAGGTAACTTTAGTTCAGTCAATATCTCCGAACTGACACTTGGATACGGATCAAAGGTGGTGTTCGATGTGAAGAACTCTGAAGAACGCGACTGGCTGGCTTTGTCTGACCTTGTCATTGATGAGTCGAAATACAGTGACAGGACGTGGAAACAATTCGGACCGAAGTACATCATGCCGGTGTTCTATGTCAGCCTTACCAACGAACTGGATGAAGGTACCTATGCCATCGGGCATGCGGGCTCGGTGAAGTCCGACTCTGGAAGGGATATCACAAGTGGTGAGACGCTGAATATTGATGTAGACTGCGACCAAAGCGTCATGAATCCTGACTACCTCTCTGTTTTCTGGGATGGTGGAACCATCTATCTGAAAGTGGACAAGTCGGTGGAATTGGAGTTGCCTGAAATCTCTTTCCTGCGCATGGAGAGATACGACGGGGTGGGGGATGTCTATCCGTCTGCCAATCCAGAGGATTATTGGTTGCCTGTGGTGGGATTGAAAACCGAGGAAACGGCCACAGGAGCCATTCCTGAACTCTCCGGAACATTCACCAATCTCAATGGGGAAACCACCACATTCGGCAAGGTGAGCCAAACCATACTTTATGAGGACACCTATGACAGTGGCATCAATGGGTGGTCAAGCCCCAATGCAGGTGATTATCTTCATCATCATGCGTCTGGATATGTAGAATACAATATCACAACCAATGAAAATGATCGAAATGCAGTTCTTGAACTGCCCAAATTAACGATTCCTTCTACAGCCTCTGTATATACTATTGAGTTTGATGCTGCCATCACCCCAGGCAACAATAACGATCATTATACACAGTTGACCGTCCTGGCCGGTGGTTCCGTGATAAACAATAACACCTATGATATTACCAAAGATGGTTATTTGTTCAGCATGATCAATCAGGGTGCCAGTTCCACCAATTACACAATCAACGGAAGCAGCACTGCAAACATTCCTTCTGGGGCATGGTGCCACTATAAGATTGAGGTCAATTTAGGCAGCACTCCTACTGCTTCTTATACCATTATTAACAAACAATACAACAGCACCATCGCTACGGGAACACGCAGCATCACAGATGGAAATACCATCATCACCAAGATCAATTTCCTCGGTGGAAGATACCGGCCCAAACTGTTGTTCGACAACATCTCTGTTGTATCCGGTGCGTCGAACCCTACAGAGTTCAGGTTCACCGAGCCAGGTACACTCGAACTGACCGCTTCTCTCAACGGCTATCGATCCTCGACAGCCACATACGAGGTCGAATTGCCATATTATCGCTATTACCACAAGAAATTCAGCGAAATCAATGGCTCTAACATCGCTACACTTTTGGGCAGCAAGTGGAATACCACGGCAACTACTACACGGTGGGCTAACTGGAGCAGGGGGAATGCTACCTACGGAGAAAGTTATCAAATGTACTATGCCACAGTGAGCAATGACCCACAGTTCTGGCTCTCACCGGACAATGAGCCTAAGATTGTTTACATGGAGAACAACGGTGGTGGAAACCGTACGGCTGCCGTCGTCGAAAGTTTTGGTATCGGACGGAATGATACCTCCAATGGATCTACCTTCCATGTGGTGAATGTAGGGAATGAGAAAACATTCATCTACTACGATTTTGATGAAAGTTGGGGCAATGCTGACAAGCATGGAACGGCATGGGTCAACGCCAATGAAGATGGCTCATGCACCATCGCAACCGGATCCAACAACACGTTGGCCGAACTAGGTGTCTATGTCCCTGTAATGATACACGACGAATTGTGCACCACACTGCCGGAGAGAGTGACCAATGCCAATGCCGTCATCTATCGAACAGGACTCAACTCCACAAATACATGGGCTTCACTCGTTCTGCCCTTCAGTGTGGAGCATGATAATATTGCAGCAATCTTCGGGCCGGCTGCCGTGGTGGCCAACCTGCAAAGCAGTGACAGCCACACTCTCTATTTCGATACGCAGACGGCTGCTATCAATGCCAATCAACCTGTTCTTGTCAAGAATGTCAGCATGGCTTCTCCATACCTCTTCTTCAACCTCAGCAGCAATCCGTTGGAGAACCCGACTCAGACACTGGACAATGGACTCCAGTTCATAGGGTCATACATCAATCAGCCGAACAAACCGTTCTACCTGACTGACTATTTCTTCACCAGTTCAACGGATGAAGACAACCCGGAGGGCAAAATCAGCCAGGTGAGCACCAATGGCATGACTATGAACATGAAGGGTTACCGTGCGTACTTCAAGTTGCCGGGAACTTCCGCTGGGAAATCTCTCGCAGTCAGATTCGATGATAATGGCACCAATGCCATCATAACAGCAGTTGCTGAGCAAAAACCGGTGGATGTGTTCAACCTCGCTGGACAGGTGGTGAGACGGAATGCTCAAGACCTGAGAGGACTGCCACGTGGACTTTACATCATCGGTGGACGTCTCGTTACTGTGAAATAATATGTCCTCAGCGAAAAAGGAAATAGTATAAAAAGACCACAAACTACAATCAAATGAAATACCATCATTATTATGTCAAGCCCATGGCGGAGGTAAATGTCCTTCGCCTGGCTGACGGTTGCTTGCAACAGGAGACAATAGGGCTGAGCAATACCAACAAAGTGACACAGCCAGGAGGGGAAATCAATGCTGGAGAGGGCTTCTTCGATGGAGAGGATGATAACATGCCGCAGCAGTCAAATCTCTGGGAAGAATAGAATAATAACAGGTTGGGGAAGGCTGTCTCAAGTCGTGGACAGTCTTTTCCTAATTATGATAAACAAGAATCTAACATGAAGAAATATTGTTTTATGCTGTTTCTCGCAGCATTGACCTTCACAAGTGCACATGCGCAACGGTTCACGGATAAACTCAGTCGTGGACTTGTGGCAGTTCCAACTGGCTCGACCGATAACTCTAAGTCCAATTTCGTCAGTTGGAGACGATTTGCTGAGGAATACTATGGAGTCACTTACAATCTCTATAGAGATAGCGTACTCATCGCATCTGGATTGACGAAATCAAGTTATGATGACAATACTGCCTTGGCGACTCCTTATGTAAAATACCAAGTGGCAGCAGTGGTCAATGGGGTGGAACAGGAAAAATGCGACACTATAAGCCCATGGAAGCAGTATGTCTATAAATTGGTAGAGAGATGTCCTACGGGATACATCGATATCCCTTTGAAAAAGGTTTATGACCGAAATGGTAATGATGTGACAGATCACTATGAGCCCAATGATGCAGAGGTGGCCGATTTGGATGGTGATGGCGATATGGAAATCATCGTCAAACGGCTCAATACCTACGATGCAGCCAACATTTATCCAATCGAAAACACCACAGAGTTTGTGGTGTTGGATGCTTACGATGTCGATTGGCATACGGGAAAAGATTCTCTGTTATGGCGCATCGACTGCGGACCGAATATGGTCAGTCAGAATTCAACAGAAATCAACATCATTGCATACGACTGGGATGAGGATGGCAAGGCAGAAGTGGTACTCAGAGGTGCCGATAACATGATTGTTTATGGCGGTGATGGCAAGACGGTGTTATACACCATTGGCGACATGAATGTGAATACACGAAATGAGATGACCTCTCATACTGATGCCAACTTTGCATGGACACGAACGGGAAAAGAATACTTGCTTTATCTTGATGGAAATACTGGTGCTCTATGGCAAAAAATGGATTATCCTCTGACCCGGGAGAGCGCAGATGCCTGGGGACTTGACAGTAAAGGGGAACCGGAGGGTTACGGCCATAGGTCCTCAAAGTATTTCTTTGGTGCACCCTTCCTTGACGGACAGAAAGCAAGTCTATTCTTGGCGAGAGGTATATATGCCCGACATAAAATGATGGCTTTGGACTTGAACCGCGACCATACTTGGAGTACACGATGGACATGGAACAACAATACGTCGGGTAGTCCATGGTATGGACAGGGTTACCACAACTTCGTCATCGCCGATGTGGATGAGGACGGACGCGACGAAATCGTATATGGTTCCATGGTTATTGATGATACAGGTAAGGGCCTCTCCACCACAGGACTCGGTCATGGTGATGCCCAGCATGTAGGAGATTTTGACCCATACAGAAAGGGATTGGAATTTTTTGGATGCAATGAAGATAAGCCGGGTATGAACTACCGCAATGCCACGACCAGTCAGTTTTATCTTAGGACAACAGCGGCAAAAGATGATGGAAGGGCACTCATCGGTAATTTCTCCAATTCTTATCCTGGTTCTTTAGGTCGGTCGGTCTCTTCCGGAATATTCAGCAGTGTCACTGACCAGTTTGTCGAGGCTCTTGCCGGTGATTCCTATATACCATGGAGCGACCTCAATTTCCGCATCTATTGGGATGGTGACCTTTGCTCGGAAATCCTCAACAGTCCGGGAACGGCAAGAGATGCGAAGGTGGATAAACCAGGATTAGGAAGACTGTTTACGTCTGATGGGTGCAACATGAACAATGACTCAAAAAACAATCCTTGTTTTCAGGGTGATATCATCGGTGATTGGAGGGAGGAGTTGATTCTCAGATGTGGTGGCAACCTGAGGGTCTATACCACAGGCTTGTCGACCGACTATGACCTCTATACCCTTTGGCATGACCATCAGTATCGTCAGGCCATGGCCTGGCAGATGATGGCTTACAATCAACCGCCGCATCTCAGTTTCTTCCTCGGTGAAATGGAGGGTATCACTGTGGCTCCTCCACCATTGACCATCGAAGGACGCACCTCGATTGGCAATGGGGCAACCATCACTACTGCCAACAACGGACAGCACCTGCTCATGACAGGATATGCCAATATGACTGTCAATGTCGGAGAAGGGGCACAGCCCAAAATCCTCACCGTCAATGCTCCGGCATGGGTGAAGGGTAATGACAACAACAACAATATCACAACGACCACCTACCAGCACACCATCAATGGAGCCGCACTCACAGGGGATATGCGCCTGACCAAACAGGGTTGGGGACAACTGATCCTGTCGGATAATACGCATACTTATACAGGTCCAACAGAGGTGTGGCAGGGTGCCCTGACTTTCAATGGCACATTGTCCAACAGTCCGCTGTGGCTCAACAGATTAACCTTTCTCAACTCCTCAGGGGGAACATTCAGCACCATCAGTGCAGAATATGGAGCATCCATCAATATCGGAGGGGCCACATCAAATGTTTCTTCCGTCACTGTCAATGAACTCAATTTGGGTTTCGGTTCAAAGGTGGTCTTCGACATCAGTGGAAATAACGTGGGAGACAATGACCAACTGATTGTAGGCGTTCTGAATATTGAGAAAAAGACGGATGACGCATGGGTCAACTTTGGTCCTGAATATCTTGCTCCGAGATTCTGGTTCAATTCCCCCTCCACACCGACTGAGTTGGCTTATCCTCTTGGACAGATTGGCGAACTGGCTGAGGGATGCAGCCTTGATGATATCATCCTGGAGGGTATTGACGAGTCGAGAAATCCACAACTCGTCATCGAGGATGGCATACTCATGCTGAAGATGGATGGTGCCAGCCCAACGGTGGCTCCCGAACTGGCTGTCATCGACATGGTGCAGACAGAAATGGAGGGTTACCCAGTTGAGTCGGGACCTTATTATATGCCAAAGGTGGGTATGAGGGCAAAAAGTGACAAGACAACGCTTTCGGGTTATTTCACCGATGCCGACGGCAATACTACCAATCTGGATCCCGATCAATTCGAGACGCTCAGATACAATCACGACTATGAGGGTGACATGGAGGTGACAGGATGGACAAACAACACGTCTAATTCTATAGCCAGTGATGACACTCATGGCAATTACCTGAATCTCGCACAGGGAGGTGGCTCTGGCTCAAGATATGCATACACGTCCTTCTCTGCCAATGTGGACGACGTTTATCGTACGGAGTTTGATGTGGCATTCCATCCGGCTCAAGGCAATTACGCTAACAATACATTGCTTCTTTATGGTGGAAATGTGCCGGATGTTTCCAAAACTTGGTGGGAATGGCTCAACAATACAGATTATGTCTTCCGCATCAATGGTGGTGCCAATAAAGGAACTACCTACACAGTGGAAGGTGACAATAACTCTTTCACATTGTCTGATAATGCTTGGTGTCATTTCAAAGTCGTTGTTAATAAGACAACAAGAGAAGTGAGTTATACCATCTATTCTGGTTCTGCGACATTGGCCACAGGCAACTATACTGTCAGCGAAACCAATGTACAAATGGGCATTCATGGCATGTTCATCAGTCTCGGAAGAAATAATTCCAATGCCAAGATTGACAATATCAGCATGTCTAATGACGGTGAGCCTGCGTTCACTTTCACCAAGCCGGGCACGCTTTATCTCACCGCTTCTGAGAACGGCTATTCCGACAATACCATATCAATGACGGTCGAACAACCCTATGTAATAAAGTATGACTCTCCTGACTTCAGCACCATAACAGCCGCAGATGCAGCCGCCACACTCGGAACGGATCTTTGGCAAACAGCCACTTCCACAGGCAGGTGGTCCTATTGGACAAGTGGCACTTATACCTTTGCGACGGCCTTCAGACAAGACAAAATGTATGTGGATTCAGAGAAAGTGCTGTGGGCCAATCTCAAGTCTGGACATCCTGGGGTCAGATTGCTTCAATTAGTCGAGGGGTATGGCTTGGGACAAAACAATGGCATAGCAGGAGACATCGACGCTGATGAGGGCACGGTATTCCATGCAGCAGGATTGGGTGATGACAAAACCATCATCTATCACAGATATGACCTCAGTCGGGGAGCGGCCACAAAGACCTATCTCTCGGAGTATGTCCGTGCTGATGAGAATGGTAACTATGACTATGACTGCAGAGGAAACTACACCTTGCAAAAATTCACGGCATACATTCCTTATGTTGAGGAATTCTTGCTGGGAGATGCCAATGGTGATGGACAAGTGACAGTGACTGATGTCATGCTCACTGTCAATTATGTGCAAAAAAGTAATGTGGAAAGATTCTCGTTTCGCAATGCTGATATCAACTTCGACAATAAAATAACCGTTGCGGATATCATGGGGATCGTCAACATATTACTCCATTGAAAAAAAACATCAAGCGCCCTCCAGAGGGCGCTTGATGTTTTTATCTCGACAACCTTTTTTTGATGTCGTTGTATGCGGCCACCCAGTCGGTGTCAAGCGAGAACTTGGTCAGGAACCCTTCGGTGGTGATGTAGGCCATCACATACTCCTTGTTAGGGTCGTGGAAGCGGGGATGGGCCAGACTCACACTCTTGAAAAGGTCGATGATGGCACTGCGGTTCTTCTTTGATGCCATGGACAGACTTCCTTGAAACAGATTGATAAACTGAAACAGAGCCAGCGCCTGATAGTCGAGCATCGTGGCTGAACTGTCAGGGGTCAACTTGTAGGATTGGGAACCCAGATAGTAGAGGGCATCTTTTTTGAAGGTGGCAATACGCCGCTCATCCAGTGAGCGTGAAGTGTCGTCAGCAATGGCTTTGGCCATCCTGATGGCTTCATTGTACGCCTCTTGGGCTGATGCGCCGGCTACCACTGCCAGCATCGAAATAATAAAGAGTATACGTTTCATCATAATGATTGTTTATGTTCTTATCTTAATCTTCAATCTTCAATCTTCAATTTTCAATTTTCAATTTTCAATTTTAAATTGATACAAGGTGGCAACTCTTCCTCATAGTGAGTCACCATAATCAGCGTCTTGTTGCGTCGGCGGCAAAAAGCCTCAATGATGTCTTTCACCAACTGGCGGTTGCGGTCGTCGAGTCCGTGAAGTGGCTCGTCGAGTATCAGCAACTCGGGATCCTTGACAAAAGCGCGGGCCAGAAGCACCAGTCGCTGCTCCCCGCTGGAGAGACTCAGAAAGGTGCGGTCGGCCAGATGCCCAATGCCGAAAATGTCCATCCACCAGTGGCAGGTGGCATACTCCTCGTCGGTAGGGCGCACGTAGAGACCTACGGAGTCTTTCAGACCGCTGGCTACGATGCGCACCGCTGGCAGGTCCTTGTTGTAGGCGCGGTGCATCTCTGGAGACACATAGCCGATGTGGCGCTTGATGTCCCAGATCGTCTCGCCACTGCCACGGGGACGGTCGAAGAGGGTGATGTCGCAGGCATAGCCCTGGGGATTGTCTGCGCACACCAGACTCAGCAGTGTCGATTTCCCGCTTCCGTTTCGCCCGCTCAGCGACCAACGCTCTCCGTTGCACACCGTCCAGTTGAGGTCTTTCAATATCGTACGGCTGCCATAGCGGATGCTCACGTTCCGTAGACGCACCACCTCTTCTGTGTGGTATTCCTGACTGGAGTAGGGCAGACTGACAATGGCGGTTTCCTGCTCTTGGGTGAGCACATGGCTGGGCCGGTGTGCACGGAGTGAAAGGTATTCCTCACGGGTCAGTTTCGCGCCCACTACCATGTCACGCACTTCCACCACATGGGTCACAACGGGTGGGATGTCGTCGGTCTTGGAGAGCAGCAGAATCAGTTGTATGGCATATTCGCTGGCTAACTGACCGAGCAACTCGGTGAGCAAGGCCCGTGTCGGCGCGTCAAGACCGATGAAGGGATTGTCCATGATCAGGATGCGCGGTTGTGAAAACAGCGCCTTGGCCAACTGGAACTTCCTCAGTTCTCCGCTCGAGAGCAGGATGATGTATTTGTCCAGTAGGGGAGCAAGGCCGAACAGTCCGTAGAGATGTTCTTGCATGGACCTCCGCTCCGGAGTGTCGGTGCCCGACAGTAAATAGGCTTCCTCCAGCAGTTGGCCTGCAGTGGGGGTCGTCTCGTCGATGTCGTGCTGGTTCCACCGCTGCTGCAGATAGTAGGTGGTGTCGTTATCGCCTCCGTAGCAGTCACGGAAGGTGATGTATCTGATGTTGTCGGCTGCCAGAGGACGCGTACTGGGACGGAAGTCGTAGGCAGGATCGCGCATCAGCAGAGGATGACGTCCGATGAGGATGTCGGCCAGCATCGACTTGCCACCGCCGTTGGGTCCTACGATGGCGATATGCTCGCCGTCGAGGGCCTCGAAGGTGACAGGCTCTGCCATGCGCCATTTGGGCATGCGGGCTACACCGTCGGTGATTCTGATGGTGGCTTGCATATGCGTTGCTGGTTTCTGTTCACAAAGTCTTTCCATCCGCGGAAATGCGCCTGAGATTCCGGCCGGTTCATCTGCAGGTAATGGCAGTAGGCGGCGCCCAGGGCATCGGTGGCGTCTAAGAAGTGGGGCATCTCGCCCTCAGGGATGTTGAGCAGGCGACGGAGCATGCCGGCGACTTGCTCTTTGGAGGCGCTGCCGTTGCCGGTAATCGCCATCTTGATCTTCAGCGGGGCATACTCATGGATGGGTATGTCGCGCTGGATGGCTGCGGCGATGGCTACGCCTTGTGCACGTCCGAGTTTCAGCATCGACTGCACGTTCTTCCCGTAGAAGGGTGATTCGATGGCTAACTCATCGGGGAGATAGGCATCGATGATGCCTGTCACACGCTCGAAGATATGACCCAGTTTCAGATAGGGGTCGCTCATCTTGCGCAGGTCGATGACTCCCGACACCTCCATCGTGGCATGTTGACCTGCCACGCGGATAACCCCATAGCCCATCACGGACGTTCCGGGGTCGATGCCGAGTATGATCTTCTCCGTCATCGGTCGAGGAATGGATTCATTCGCAGTTCATCGCCCATCGTACTCTGAGGACCATGTCCGGAGAGGATGATGGTCTCGTCGGGCAACTGAGCCAGAAGTCGGAGGCTTTGGATGATCTGCATCATGCTGCCGCCTTCGAAGTCGGTGCGCCCGATGGACTGACGGAAAAGGGTATCGCCACTGAACAGAGTGTGCTCGTCGGCGATATGGAAACACACAGAGCCACGGGAGTGGCCGGGGGTGTGGATGACATGGAGGGTATGGCTGCCAAAGGCAATCTCGTCTCCGTCGCTCAGGTAGTTACCCGCAGCAGGGTAGGTGTTGCTGAGACGGTATCCGGTGAACTGGACAGCCTGATCGGAGAGATGATTCAATAAATCGGCATCTTGCTCATGTATTTCGGGACAGAGCCCGTAGGCGTCATGGATGGTGTCGATTCCAAAGTTGTGGTCAACATGTCCGTGGGTACAGAGCAGGTGGATGGGGGTGAGGTCGTTGCGGAGGATGTAGTCCTTCACGGCTTTGCGCTCTTCCTCATACCATGCGCCACAGTCGATGATGACACATTCCTTGCTGTCATCACTCACCACATAGCAGTTCTCCTGCAGCATGTTGCACACAAATCGCTCGATTCTTATCATATCGGTAGGTATATCATATATTTTCCTTCAAACCAACTGTCACCGGCCCATTCATGCAGGTCATAGGTCTCGGCGATGCGGTGGAATGGAGATGTCTCTTGACTGATGTCTCCGCCCTTCAGGCATAGGATGCCGTTGGCAATGGCGTTGCGCTGGCGAGGGGAGATGTTCTTGCGCACGATGCGGACAAGGTCGGGGAGGGGCATCACGGCACGGCTGACCACAAAGTCGTAGCGCCCGCGCTCTTCCTCACCACGGATATGGGTGGCACGCACATTCTCCAAACCGATTGATTGGGCGATGTCGGTGGCCACGCGGATTTTCTTGCCGGTGCCGTCGATGAGATGAAACTTGACCTCAGGCCATACGATGGCAAGGGGAATGCCGGGAAATCCACCGCCTGTCCCGAAGTCGAGCACCTCGGTGCCGGGGGTCGGATGGACATAATGGGCGATGGAGAGGGAGTGGAGGACATGGTGCTGGTAGAGATGGTAAATGTCCTTGCGGGAAATGACATTGATCTTCTGGTTCCAGTCCGTATAGAGTCCCTCGAGGGCTTCCAACTGGCTGATCTGCCGTGGAGACAGGTCGGGAAAGAGTCTCAGTATCTCGTTCATCGCTTCAGCAGTTGTTTGACGTTGGATAATTTCACCTCTACTTGTATCTCTCCTTTGTCACGGTCGGCTATCTCTCCTGCCACATAGACGAAAGTGATGGTATGGTTGTCCAACAGGAAATTGCTGGTGGGGTAGGCCTCAATGCCATTGAAGAAGCCGGCTTCATGCAACTCTGCCAGACTTTTGTTGGAGGATTGCCTCATCAGTTGGGCAGTGATGGCTTCGGTCAGACCTTTCTCGTAGCCGGGCACAAAAACGTCTTCCAGACGCAAGATGCGCTTTCTCGGCAGGTCGAGGTTCTGGCATACCGTGTATTCTGTCGTCACGGCTCCCTGGCGGTTGGTGATGTGCGCTCGGTACATCAAGGTGCTGTCGCGGCCTTCGCTGATGTTGGTGCGCAACTTGAAACCGATGGTTGCCGCGGCGGTGTCACACTCGTCAGTGAACAGACCGGAATAGAATGTCCTGTAGTCGCTGCAATAACGCTTGATGAAAGAGTCGACGGCTTCTCGTGGGGGAATGTGGCGCTCGGTCAGCGAGAGATATTCGGGAGAGAGGATGCCGCTGCGGAGCAGACTGTCGCACAAAGGGGCATATTCCTCGTTGGAAAGTGTGATCAGTTCGATGTCGGCTGTGCACCGGGGACTGGCAGCGGAGTCCGTCAGGGCTATACCGCCAGAGGCTTTCAGCGTGTCGAGCACTATGCCCATCTCACGCATCGTCGGGTGGTGACGGCAACTGCACATCAGGACAACTGTCAGCAATAAAAAGGGAAATATCCGGTATCTCATTCCATACATTTCTAATCTGCAGCCTGTGGAAGGGCTCTCACAAGCACATGCAAAGGTAGCGAAATCCCGCATTCTTGCAAAAAAAGGCATATCTTTTTAAATAATGTTATATTTTCTGTGTCGATATTAAAGTTTTTTTCCCAAAAATGAGTATCTTTGCTCATCAAATGTGCAATTATCGCTATTCTTCTCTATGTTATATAGTTTATTTCATACCTAAACACAATCAAAATGTTGAAAAGAATTAGACAGATACTGGCGACGGTGATGTTTGTGGGCATCACATTGCTGTTCCTTGACTTTACAGGAAGCCTGCATCATTGGCTGGGCTGGATGGCGAAAGTACAGTTCTTGCCGGCACTCTTGGCGCTTAATTTTGTCATCGTGGCGGCTTTGCTCATCCTTACGCTCATCTTCGGACGGCTCTATTGCTCCGTCATCTGCCCGCTGGGGGTCATGCAGGATCTCATCGCCAGACTCAACAGGAAACGCAACAAGTATTCTTATTCAAAGGCTGTCTCTTGGCTGAGATATACCATGCTGGCTGTCATGGTGGTGGCTTTCGTGGCTGGATTGGGGTCGCTGGTGGCTCTGCTGGCACCTTACAGCGCGTTCGGACGAATCGCCACACATGTGCTGCAGCCGTTGTGGAAACTGGGCAACAATGTGCTGGCTGGCATTGCGGAGAGTGCTGACAGTTATATGTTCTACTCCACGGATGTGTGGGTGAAGGGGGTCTCTACCCTGGTCATCGCTTTGGCTACGCTGCTTATCGTGGGCGTGTTGGCATGGCGCAACGGCCGCACTTATTGCAATACCATCTGCCCTGTGGGAACGGTTCTGGGTTTCTTCGCCCGATTCTCTTGGCTCAAAATCCATTTCGATGAGGAAAAATGCCGCGATTGCTCCCTTTGCAGCAAAAACTGCAAGGCGGCTTGCATCGATTACAAGGAGCATAAGGTGGATTACAGCAGGTGCATTGCATGTGGCAACTGCATCGGGAAATGCAAGTTCGGTGCCTTGAGTTACGGCCACCGCGCTACGGCAAAGTCGGTGCAGGAGGAAAGCAAGGATGTGGACAAGAGCAAGCGCTCCTTCTTGCTGGCTACTTCGCTGATTGCTGCTACTGCTATCGCTGAGGAGAAAAAGAAAGTGGATGGAGGACTGGCGGTCATCGAGGATAAGGTGGCTCCGCAAAGGCAGACCAAACTGCTGCCTCCAGGGGCTTTAAGTGCCAATAATATGGCAAAACGGTGTACTGGATGCCAATTGTGTGTCTCTGAATGCCCCAATGGCGTGCTCAGACCTTCGGAGGGATTGATGACACTCATGCAGCCAGTCATGTCTTATGAGAGAGGATATTGCAGACCTGAGTGTACACGATGCTCAGAGGTGTGTCCCACAGGTGCTATCCAACCTATCAGAGGGGAGGAGAAGGCGGCCATACAAATCGGACACGCCGTGTGGATCAAGAAAAATTGTGTGGCTGTGACAGATGGCGTCGAGTGCGGAAACTGTGCCCGACATTGCCCGGCAGGGGCCATAGAGATGGTGCCGTTGAATGAGGAGGACGATGATACACCATTCGTTCCGGCTGTCAATGAGAGCAGGTGCATCGGATGCGGTGCCTGTGAAAATCTGTGTCCGGCACGCCCGTTGTCTGCTATCTATGTGGAGGGACATGAGGTCCACAAATCGATTTAGCCCTCTCCCCGTCACTCTCATATTTTACAAAACTCCCATAATTCCTAAGAAAAAATGAAAAAAAATATATCAAGACGCCAATTTCTGAAACTTTTCGGAGGCGGAGCCGTCGCCACTTCTGCTGCCTTGGTGGGCTGCGGTAAGTCGGGTGTCCCTGGCTCAGCAGAGGATGATTATCGCAATCAGGTGGAACCGCCTACAGGGAAGATGACCTATAGAGTCAACCCTTCTACCAAGGAAAAAGTGTCACTGCTGGGCTATGGCATGATGCGACTGCCCAACAAACCACAAAAGGAGAATGAACAACCTGAAATCGATCAGGAAATGGTCAACAAATTGGTGGACTATGCCATTGAGCATGGTGTGAATTATTTTGACACATCTCCGGCTTATTGCATGGGGCATTCTGAGGAGTCTACAGGTATCGCACTTCACAAATATCCTCGCGATAAATATTTCGTGGCCACCAAATTGTCCAATTTTGACCCGTCCACACAATCGAGGGAGGGATCCATCAAAATGTATCACGACTCCATGAAATATCTTCAGGTCGACTATATCGACTATTACCTCCTGCATGCCATAGGAGGCGGGGGAATGGAAAGCCTCAACGACAGGTTTATCAATAATGGGATGATCGACTATCTCATGGAGGAGCGTGCAGCAGGACGCATCCGAAACTTGGGCTTCTCTTATCATGGTGATGTCAAGGTGTTCGACTATCTGCTCGAGCATCATGACAAGTATAAGTGGGACTTCGTTCAGATAGAACTCAACTACTTGGACTGGAACTTCGCCAATGAAATAAATCCTGACAATACCGATGCAAGTTATCTGTACGCGGAATTGCAGAAAAGAGGCATCCCTGCTGTGGTCATGGAACCACTGTTGGGCGGAAGACTGTCTAATATGCCGCAGTTCATCGCCACCAAACTCAAACAGCGTGACCCGGAGAAATCGGTGGCTTCATGGGCCTTCCGCTACGCAGGTACTCCCGAAGGGGTACTCACCGTACTCAGTGGTATGACATATATGGAGCACCTCAAGGACAACCTGCTCTCATATTGCCCGCTACAGCCCCTCACAGAGGAGGAAAATCAGTTCCTTTACAGGGTGGCAAAGGAAATCGTGGGGGTGGAGAACATCCCGTGCAACGACTGCAAGTATTGTATGCCTTGCCCCTATGGCATAGACATCCCGGGTATCTTCGTCCATTACAACAAATGTAAAAACGAGGGGCGCATCCCAGTGAAGAATCTCCAGGAGGAATACCGGAAAAGACGCAGGGAATACCTCATCGGACTCGACCGTGCCGTTCCCAAAATGCGACAGGCTGATCACTGCATCGGATGCGGACAATGCGAACCTCACTGCCCGCAAAGCATCAAAATCCCAAGAGAACTGAAGAAAATCTCTGACTTCGTAGAAAACTTGAGACGGCATCCCTTCGTTTTCCAAGATGATGAAGGAGAGAAGGCATGACCTTCTCTCCTCCTAAATCATCTATTCCCTCTATCCCCTCTATCCCTTCTATAGCATCTATCCCATTCTATAGCATCTATTTCTTCTATAGCATCTATCATCTATCCCTATAAAAACCCATTCATATGCCAGATAAAATCAACTACGAATCCGCCGTTAAAGAACTTGAGGAAATCGTCAGGAAAATGGAAAACGACCAACTGGACATCGATTCCCTGACTGAACAGTTGAAAAGGGCTCAACAACTGGTAAAAATCTGCAAAGATAAATTGACCAAAACAGACGAGGAAATCAAACAGATATTGGAAGAGCAATAATCTTTTCCTTCCTCTAAGTAACATTTCTGCTGACAACCATTCTGTCGCCTTGTTTAAATCTCAATTGTGAAAAATTTTTAATAATCACATCCTTTTATAACAAATTGGAATTTTGTCCGTCTATCTAAATACAGACGGATTGCTTTGTCGACCGCTACTATGTATAACTAAAAGTATTGTTGGAAATGAAATTATTCGAAGATACCACTGCTTATATCAAGGACCTTACCAATCTGATTTGGAATTATATCCTCAACCGGGAATTGTATCCTGATAACGCACAGTTGGCTGTGCAGCCTGAGATCCTAGCCAATATTATCGATGACCCAGAACAATGTGCTTTCTGCGACTTCTATGATCTCAGCCTCTTCATTGCCAAAGATAAAGAAGGAAAACCTGTGCCAAACCTCCTGGCCATCAGAAATATAGCCGACAGATATTACAGGTGATCCTTCCCTTCCTTAACCATATGCGGCGGCTAAAAAAGCCGCCGCACTTATTCCAAGTAGTGTCTTTTTAGCCGCCGCATTTCTTCCTAAGCAGTGCCTTTTTAGCCGCTGCCCTTCCTAAGCAGTGGCCGCTGCCCTTCTCCGTAAGCGGCGGTTCTGCCGCCGCCCCTGTTCCCCTCTGGCTCTCATTGGATATCCGAGAATGGCAGTTTCTTCGCTGGCCAGCCATAGTCCTGATACATGGTGACACTGATGTCGTGCTTCTTGGCATAAACGGCCAACCCTTCGGCCCTCAACTTCTCACGTGCTTCCGCATCGCTGTTGATGGCGTGGAACGCATCATACTTGTCACCGAAGATTTTCTTGGCTGAAGGCAAGTTGTTGGAGCCGTCCTCCACCTGGTCAAAGCCGGTCACCTCAAAGCCCTTTTCTGTCTGACGGATGTGCATCAGTCCGGGATGGCTGCCGCCAGAAACGCATTTCAGCGTGTCGCCCACCTGATTGTAGTTGAACACCCAGAAGTCGCCCCATACAAGGATGTCGTCTCCATTCCGCTCATCAACAGTCACGATGCTGTGAATGGGAACACAGTGCTCGCCCGGAGCATAATGCTTGCCGATTTCATTCACCAGATAACGGTCGATGGCTGGGAAATAGTTGGTCTCAATGGGCGTTTCTTCTATCTCTGCCTTGGGTGCGGCAGACGGTTTACTTTCACATGCTGCCAATATGAGCAGGGCAGCGAGAGAGATAAGTGTTGCTCTTAAATGTTGAACGTTTCTTGCCATAATGTGATTTTATAGTATGTTAAAAAAATATGATTTAAAAATCAGTATGTTTTAAAAAGTATGTTTATAAAAAACTGTATGATAAAAAGATTTTCCCAATCTTGTATAAAAACAACGTAGGGTTTAGGCAATTATTGTGTTTTTGTTTTTTTCGATGCCAAGGTCATCGTTCCTGATTGCCTGTATGTATTATCCGGCGAATAAAGATGACAATATCCAAATCATATGGCTTAACTTCTTTATCCACTTTCAACCTGAAAAAGTTGAAATATTTAACTGATAAAAAGAGGTTCGACTGCTTTTATTTTGTACTTTTGTGCCGTTTTCCAAATACGTTATTTATCGATATGGTCAGAAAGAATCTATGGGTGTATGCCGCCATCCTTGCAACATGCGGCTTGGGATTGTTCACATCTTGCAATGATGGAACAACTTTGATGAAAGTGAATGGTGTGCTCGAAGAACCGGTTGCTGACAAGATGCCGGAACAGGTGGAAAAGGCTTTTGCTACGGCGCAGAAAGTCCATCCGTTTGAAATCATGAACGACTCTGCAAACAATGTCTGTGTGTTCGGCATCAGTGAACTCGATGGTGGAGTCTCAACCGAAGGTTATGGCGTGATGGTTAACAAGAATGCTACCTCCACCACTTTCAGCAACATCCGTAACAGCCGACAGCCAAAGGCTTTCTATGATGCCGAGTCAAACAGTCTTTGGCTCACTTCATGCGTCATGGAGGGAACTGGCACGAATGTGGAGCAACTCTACAAGATGCAGTTCGGGAGTGACAACGACAGCGCACGCATCGTGGCAACCTTCGAGCCTTTCCAGATGCAACAGAAGATCCTCGAACAAATGAGTTACTCGGTGAAAGGAGAGCAGATCAAATTATATGCCAACGGAGTGGAGATCGCTTCTGCCCAAAACACCGTTACAGACATGGGAGGTCTTGACGCAGAACAACCCATTTGGGTGGGCGAGCAAATCAGTTATGACCTTGGCAACGGCCAACCGCGCGTATGCTTCGTCCCTGGTGTCAAATTCACCACAGGCCTTGTATTGACCTATGATGATATGCCTACCCTGTCGGCGAGCATTGACTTGAAAGAGGATGGCAACTACACGCTGTCGGATTTCAAGGCTGAATAATCTACTCCTGAATAAAAGTAGATAACCCTTTTTGTAAGATGCCATTAGAGTTAAATATTTAAAACTTTTTGTTTATTTAACGGCAATATTACACCTCTGTTTGCATATTTGAAAAAAAAGTGCCACCTTTGCAAAATGATTTCGAAATTAAGATTTTTGGCCATTGCCGCTATAGTGGCCTTCTCAGGAAATGTAGTTGCCCAAAACGGCACCAATTCACCTTATAGTCAATATGGACTTGGATCATTGGCTGATCAAGCCAATGGCTTCAATAAAGCCATGAGCGGACTGGGAGTGGGGTACCGTAATGGGACTCAGGTCAACTTCACCAACCCTGCTTCTTATTCCTCTATCGACTCCCTCACCTTCATCTTTGATGTGGGGATGACGGGACAACTTACCAATTTTGAGGAAAACGGCGTGCGCAAAAACGCCAAGAATGCCAATTTCGATTATGTCGTGGCAGGATTCAGAGCATTCAAGCATTTCGGTGTTAGTTTCGGTGTCATGCCTTATTCGAGCGTGGGATACTCTTTCTCGAAGAAAAACGACGTGGGGGATGTCAATTCCACTACCTATACCAACACCTACAAGGGTACGGGTGGATTGCACCAGGCTTTCATCGGAATCGGATGGGAGATGTTCAAGGGATTCTCCATCGGTGTCAACGGTTCCTATCTCTGGGGTGATTACGAAAGGTCGATCATCAACAGTTACAGCGATGCCTACGTCAATACGCTATCCAAATACTACACGGCCAATGTCACCAACTATAAACTGGATGCCGGAGTGCAGGTGACCATTCCGTTCTCTAAGAAAACCAACCTCACCATGGGATTCACCTATGGGCTGGGACACAAACTCGGTTCCGATCCTGAGTGCAAAGTCATCTCTACTAACTCGCAGACAAGTGTTTCTGATACAGCAACTTATAAAGTGGAGAACGGCCTCAGTCTGCCTACTACACTGAGCGGCGGCATGATGCTCAATCTCAATGGAAAACTCAGGCTTGGTGCTGACTATCAACTGCAGCAATGGGGAAAAGAAGCCTTCCCTGAGTATGGAGTAGTCAATGGGAAACCTACCTATACGCTCAAAGACAACTATTACAAGGATAGGCAGAAATTCACCATCGGTGCCGAATACTGCAAGAACAATCAGTCAAGACGCTTCCTCGACAGGTTGAGATTAAGGGCGGGGGCTTCCTATACCACACCTTATTTTAATATAAATGGACAGGACGGACCCAAGGAAATCTCCGTGAGCGCAGGTTTTGGCATTCCGCTGATGAATATATGGAACAACCGATCTGTCCTCAATATCAGCGGACAATGGGTCAGAATGGATGCCAGCAACTTGCTGCGTGAGAATATCTTCCGCATCAACGTCGGCATCACATTCAATGAGAGGTGGTTCATGAAGTGGAAGGTGGATTGATGCCGGATGATGGGATGAGACATAAACTCCTTCTCGTATTCGTCTCTGTGACTGTCCTCGCTGCCAGTATGGCGTGCAGTGAGGAGCATGAGCATATTGCTCCTGCCATTTATCCGCAGGACTCTGTGCCCGCGATGGTGTCTTATGGGGTGAACACGCTCATCTCCGACTCGGGAATCATCAAATACAGAATCGTTGCCGAACAATGGGAGGTCAATCCCAACAGAAACCCTTCGAAATGGACCTTCGATAAAGGACTCTTGTTGGAACAGTTCGACCTGTCCATGCACATCCAGTCATATATCCAGTGTGATACCGCGTATTATTATGACGTGAGAAAACTCTGGGAATTGCATGGAAGAGTGAGGATCCTTACGAAAAGAGGCTTGAAATTCAGCAGCGAGGAACTCTTCTGGGATGAGAGGTCACACCAACTCTATTCCAATAAATTTTCCCACCTCATCACTGATGACAAGGAACTGAAGGGAAACAGGTTCAGAAGTGATGAGAGAATGACTAAATATTCCGTGAAAACAAGCAAGGGATATTTCGATAAAAAAACATTTGACAAAAATTCCAACGACAATAAGAATAAACAGCAGGCTGACTCTGCCAGACAATATGGCAGACAATTGGAACGGCCGCGAAGAATCAATAAATAATGATGGACTGGCAACTCCTCATCGGTATCTTGGTCACTATGGTCTTCTCCGCCTTCTTCTCAGGGATGGAGATCGCATTCGTGTCCAGTAACAGGATGCTCGCTGAGATGAGCAGGGAGAAAAACGGCGTCTCACAAAAATGCATCGCCGTCTTTTATAGAAATCCGAACAATTTCGTCAGCACCATGCTCGTGGGCAACAACATCGCCCTCGTCGTATATGGCATTCTCATAGCAAAACTCTTCGACGACACCATCTTCAAGGGATGCTCTGCCGCGTTCACCGTGCCGGCCGATACCATCCTGTCTACCATCATCGTATTGTTCACAGGCGAGTTCCTGCCCAAATCATTGTTCAAAAACCTCCCCAACAAACTGCTGACCATCTTTGCAGTGCCGGCATACCTTTGCTACATCCTGCTGTGGCCGATTTCAAAGGTGGCTACATTCCTGGCCAAACTGATTCTCAGGATTATGGGCATCAAAATGGACAAGGTGAAGGACGATGAGATGTTCTCCAAGGTCGACCTCGACTACCTCGTGCAGTCAAGCATCGACAATGCAGATGATGAGGACAGCATCACCGAGGAGGTGAAAATCTTCCAAAACGCACTCGACTTCAGCGAGACAAAGGTCAGGGACTGCATGGTGCCGAGAACAGAGATCGATGCCGTCGACGAAAACTGTGGGGCGGCTGAACTCAATCAGAAGTTCATCGAAAGCGGACATTCCAAAATTCTCGTATATAGGGAGGATATCGACCATATAATAGGATATATTCATTCTTCGGAAATGTTCCGAAAACCAGACGACTGGAGAAACACAATCCGAACCATGCCGTTCGTGCCTGAAACCATGTCGGCACATAAGATGATGCAGATCTTCCTGCAGCAGAAGAAAAGCCTCGGAGTGGTCGTAGATGAGTTCGGAGGGACAAGCGGCATCGTCTCACTCGAGGATATCGTGGAGGAAATCTTCGGAGAAATCGAGGACGAACACGACAACTCCAATTATGTGGCAAAAAAAGTGGGCGACAATGAGTTCATACTCTCGGCAAGACTGGAAATAGACAAGGTGAACGAGATGTTCGGACTACAACTGCCTGAAAGCGACGAATACATGACAATCGGAGGACTCATCCTACACGATTATCAAAGTTTCCCAAAACTCAACGAAATTGTCAAAATTGGACCCTTCCAGTTCAAAATCATCAAGAATACAATGACAAAAATCGAACTCGTTAAACTAATTGTGGCACAATAAGGCAAATTTCAGCGCAAAAATTCGCCCTTTTCCTTTTTTATTATTAACTTTGTGCGCTTTTTTGGAATAAACTGACAAATACAAATATAAATAAGCATAATTAAGTAATGGCAGCATTAGGATCAATCAGAAGTAAAGGCACTTTCCTGATTATTATTATCGGTCTGGGCCTCTTTGGATTTATTGCCGGCGACATGTTCCGCTCCTGTGAGACTACAGGAAGAATGAGGAGCACACGCGTCGGTGAAGTTTTAGGTGAGAAAATCGGTGTACAGGATTACCAAGATTATCTCAATGAATTTGTAGAGTGCACCAAGATCTCGTCTCCTCAGGCTGATGAGGACCAGATCAGGGCAATGGCATGGAACAGTTTCGTGCAGAACAAAATCATTCAGAATGAGGCTGACAAACTGGGTCTGGCCGTCACCACAGACGAGGTGAAGAATGTCATGACTCAGGGTACCAACCAGGTCCTCATGGAGGTCGCCAATGTGACTGGTTTCGTCAATCAGCAGACAGGGCGCTTCGACATGAATCTCTACAATGAGTTTATCAACAACTACAAAACTCAGCGCAACGCTTCACCTGAGGCTGCTGAATATTTCGACAAAGTGTATAAGTACCTCGCATTCAAGGTAAAACAACTTCGTCAGCAACTCCTCGCTCAGAAATATCAGGCTCTCCTCTCTACAGCAGTGCTCTCCAACCCCATCGAGGCTAAGTTCCTCTTCGACGCAGAGAAGCAGGAAAGCGACATCGAACTGGCTTATGTTGACTACAAAACAATCAACGATAAAGACGTTCAGGTGGATGAGAGCGACCTCAAGGCTAAGTACAATGAGAAAAAGGATATGTTCAAGATCCCTGAGGAAATCAGAGCAATCAAATACATCCTTGTCAAGAAAGAGGCTTCTCAGGCTGACAAAAATGATCTCTTCAAGTCACTGGAGAAGTTCGCTGCACAGTTGAAAGAGGGCGCAAGCCCGGAGAAAGTGGTACGCGAGAGCCGCTCAAACATCGCTTACCTCGGAGTGCCCGTCACCAAAAAGGCTTTCTCCACAGACATTGCCAACAGACTTGACTCCGTGGCTGTGGGGGCTGTACTGGGACCCGTTGAGAGCACAAGCGACAACACCTACAACGTCATCAAGGTCCTCAGCAAGAGCATGATGCCCGACTCAGTAGAATACCGCGTCATCAGCGTGGTGGGCAAGTCAAATGCTGAGACACAGACCAAGGCCGACAGCGTCATCAATGCTCTCAAGGCTGGTGGCGACTTCGAGGCTATCGCTAAGAAATATGGCCAGACCGGTGAGAAAACATGGGTCACCTCTGCTCAGTATGAAAGAGCCAACAATATGACCAAGGACAACCAGACTGCTTTCAATGAACTCAATACCCTGGGTGTCAACGAAATCAAGAGCATCCCGATGGCTCAGGGCGCTCTCATCATGCAGGTCACCGACAGAAAGGCTATGGTCGAGAAATACGACGTGGCTGTCATCAAGCGTGACATCACCTTCTCTGACGAGACTTCACATGCCATCAGCGACAAATTCAAGCAGTTTGTGGCTGGACATCAAACCATCGAGGCTATAGAGAAAGACGCTCCTAAGGCTGGATATCAGGTGCTTGAAGCAAAGAACGTGCTCACATCTCAGGGACAGTTGCCAAATATCGGCAACACAAGAGATGCGCTCAAGTGGGTGTTCGAGGCTAAGAAGGGTGATGTGTCTGAGGTGATGACAGTGGGCGCCAACCGTGATGAGATTCTCGTCATGGCACTGACTGACATCAATCCGAAGGGATTCATGTCCATGGAGAATGAGGAAGTGAAGACTTATCTGCAGCAGGAAGTGCTCCGCGATAAGAAAGCAGAGAAAATCATGGCCAAACTCAATGGCGTGAAGAGCATCGCTGAAGCAGTGAAGCAGGGCGCTAAGACCGACTCCATCAGTCAGATCACGTTCGCTTCGCCCACATTCGTAGGGGCTCTGCAGTCACAGGAACCTGGACTTAGCGGCGCAGTTGCTGCTACACAGAAAGGACAGTTCTCTGCTCATCCAGTGAAGGGTTATGGTGGTGTCTATGTCTTCAAAGTCAACGACAGAAGGACCATCGAGGGCAAGTTCGACGAGAAAGAGTATGCTCAGAAGGCTGCTCAGAACACCATGCAGAACCTCTCGCGTACAGCATTCCAAGAGTTGTATATCAATGCTGACGTGAAGGACAACAGATACCTCTTCTTCTAAAACACTGAAGGGAGAAAACAAAAGAGGGCTTCCCATTGAGGAAACCCTCTTTTTTTCAATATTTTCGGTTTTACACTTCAATAATGACTTTGATGAGATTCAATAAATTATTTGTCAATACTGTTGCTGTCGCTTTCACCATCTCCTTGATCCTGACCGGATGCGGAAGCACTAAGACGGTAAAAACTACCTCATCGCCACAGAAAAGGGAATTTCGTGGCGCATGGATCCAAGCCGTCAACGGACAGTTCATCGGTATGTCAACGCAGCAGATGCAAAAAACTCTTTCATACCAACTCGATGAACTCTGGAAAGATGGGGTCAATGCCATCATCTTCCAGGTCAGACCGGAGTGTGACGCTCTCTACAAAAGCAGTATCGAACCTTGGAGCAGGTTCCTGACTGGACAGCAGGGCTTGGCTCCTAACCCTTATTGGGATCCACTGCAGTGGATGATTGATGAGTGCCACAAAAGGGGAATGGAACTGCATGCATGGATCAATCCGTACAGGGCAAAGACTAAGACAACCAATGAGTTGGCTCCCAATCATATCGCCGCAAGAAGAAGAGACCTGATCTTTGAGTACGATGGACTCTATCTGCTCAACCCGGGAATTCCTGAGACAAGAGACTATATCTGCAGGGTCGTTGATGATATCGTGGCAAGATACGATGTCGACGGACTGCATATTGATGATTATTTCTATCCTTATCCAGTCGCTGGAGTGAGCATCGACGACGACCGGCAGTTCGCCACCAACAGGATGGGAATGAAAAACAAGGGGGACTGGAGAAGGGAAAATGTCAATCTCTTCGTACGACAACTCAATAAAACGATACACGACCGGAAACCTTGGGTGAAGTTCGGGGTGTCGCCCTTTGGCATTTATCGCAATAAGAAAAACGATGCAAGGGTTGGAAGCGAAACAAATGGAACACAGAATTATGACGACCTCTATGCTGATGTCCTGCTATGGGTCAACAACGGATGGGTGGATTATTGTGTGCCGCAGATTTATTGGGAAATTGGCAATAAGGCGGCAGATTATAAGACCCTGATCAATTGGTGGAACAATTATTCTTCCAAGCGACCGCTGTTCATCGGAGAGGATGTTGAGCGAACCGTGAAATATGCTGACCTGACCAATCCTAATGCCAATCAGATGGCGGCAAAATACAAACTACATAGCCAGATGAAGAATGTCAATGGCACCGTTTTATGGTATGCCAAGGCGGTTGTCGACAATGTAGGAAACTATGGGACTCTTCTGAGAAGCAATTACTGGAGAAACAGGGCGCTCCAGCCGGCCATGCCATTCATCGATGGGAAGGCTCCGCAAAAACCCAAAAAAGTGAAAATGGTCAAGACTGATGACGGACCCATGCTCTTCTGGACAGAACCAAAGGGCGATGGATGGAAAGACAAAGCCACTCGCTATGTGGTATACAGGTTTGAGAATGGTGAGAAAATCGATTTGGGGGATGCCTCCAAAATCGTTTCCATGACGACCAAAACTTTCTACCGCCTGCCATACAAAACCGGGAAAAACAAAGTCACATACGTTGTCACCGCACTCGACAGGATGAGCAATGAGAGCGACGGAGTGGCCGTAAAAGTGAAATTGTAAAGCAATTTTGTATATACATAAAGATGCTGCAGACTCTTCTGCAGCATCTTCTTTTTGAGAACATTTGTTCTCCCATAGTGAATAATGTGGATATCTTTTCTGTAGAGTCAGTCTCACTATTCCTCTCTACACATCCTTCATAAGATCTGTAAAGAAACTGTCGAGATCCTGATCAAGACCTTCCATCAGAGCGCCGGTGATGATCACCGTATCGCCATCGGCAATGAATACCTCGGCCACACTTTCCATCTCGTCGTCCTCAAGCACAATATGAAATGGTTTGAGGATGCCATAGGCGTAGATTACCTTGCTCTGACGCTTCAGCACCTGGCGCAGCAATGCCGCCACCTTCTCATAGAAGTCATCTTCCTTGTTGTCTATCCATTCCTCTACCACACAGCGGGTTATCTCTGTGTTGTCATCATCGAAGGCGAGTAGTTCTCCGCTTTCCTGAGAGACACGCAGGTGAATGTCGGTGAGTAGGATAGGGGCATCGGTAGCGGGAAATTTCTGACCGATCTTTCTCACTATGCGCTCAATTTGCTGGATGGTCTGTTCTGATGCTTTCATCAATTTACTTATTTTCGTGTGTTGAATTCACGTAGTCGGATGCGGGTGAGGGCTTGTTTGGTGTCATAAGTGAAATCACCATTCTGAATCCAACTGTAGTAACCGGGATCCTTCCGCAACACCTCGGCCACTGGGCGACCCTTGTACTTGCCGAAATTGAATACTTCATGCTTCTTCACTTGGCCGTTTTCGTCCTTCTGGGGCTGACCATGGGCATCCAAAATGGGCTTCCAGATGATGCGGCCGGCGAAATCTACATTGTCATTTGTGCGTGACAACTCTGCAAGGGCTGCCATGTCGTTGCTCAGACAACGGCTGGACTCTGTCTGACGCGATTCGCTGTACATATCCAACTGACCCTGAAGCACTTTGTAGGTGGCCTCCGTGTCGTCATTTGCCAAGTGAGCCTGATAGTCGTCGGACATCTTGCGACCGCAGTAGAATTGGTAGGCGGCCGACAGATTGCGGGGCTCCATCTTATGGAAGATGGTCTGCACGTCAATCAGACGGCATCTTGAGAAGTCAAAACTGATTCCTGCACGCAAAAACTCCTCTGCCAGCATCGGGATGTCAAAATGGTTGGAGTTGAAACCGGCAAAGTCGCAACCCTCAAATTCCTCCGACAAGCGTTGGGCATATTCTTTGAAGGTGGGCGCATCTGCCACCATCTCATTGGTGATGCTCGTGATGTTGGTCACTTCTGCAGGAATGGGGGTGCCGGGGTTGATGAATTGGCTGCAACGCTCCTCACGGCCATCTGGCCATACCTTGATATAGGCTATCTGGATGATGCGGTCTTTCACGATGTCAAGTCCCGTTGTCTCCAGGTCGAAGACAATCAGTGGCCGGTGCAGATTCAATTTCATAACAGAAAATAAGGGCGTTAGTCGTTCAGAAGGGTGGGCATGATCAGCATCAGCACTTCTTCCTGCTCGGGCTGTTCGGCAGGTACCACAACTCCGGCACGGCTCGGATCAGCCAACTCTATGACAACTTCCTCACTGTCAATGCTGTTCAGAATCTCTGTGAGGGCAGGACCCTTGAAACCAATGGCCATAGGCACTCCTTCGTAATCGCAAATCAGACTCTCCTTGGCACTGGTCGAGAAGTCGATGTCCTCTGAGGATATCTCAACCTGAGTGGCATCCACTTTGAATTTCACCAGTTCACTGCTCTCGCTGGCAAAGGGCATCACACGACGAAGGGCGCTGATGAAGGTCTTGCGGTCTATGCGGAGACGGTTCGGGTTCTCCTTGGGAATCACTGAGTTGTAATTCGGGTAGCGGCCTTCTATCAGACGGCAGATGAGCACACCGTCGGAAAAACTGATGACTGCGTTGCGGTCGTTGAACTGAATGACGACATCGCCTCCGTCCTTCGACAACACGTTCTTCAGCAGCGTGGCGGGTTTCTTCGGGAGAATGAATGAGGCTGGTGTCTCATTCTTGACGGAGAAACAGCGGTTGCGAACCAACTTGCAGCCGTCACTCGCCACAATCGCTGTGTATTCTGGGGTGATGTCGAAATAGATGCCGTTCATCACAGGACGAAGAGTCTCTGTGGCGGTGGCAAACAGCGTGCGGTTGATGTTGGCCAGAAGTTTCCCCGAATCAAACGTGATGGTCGTCACGTCATTGGGAAGTGGCTGGGTTTGAGGATATTCTTCGGCATTTTGGGCCGTGAAGTTGTACATACCATTCTGATAATATACCTTCACTGTGTATTCCAAGGTGTCAACTTCGAAAACCAATGGCTGCTCGGGCAATTCACGCATCGCATCCAATATGGTGTTGCTGCTCACTACAAAACTGCCGTTGCCGTCGCTCTCTGACAACTCACAGGTAGAGCGCATTACGTTCTCGCTGTCTGACGCGGTCAGCGTCAACTGCCCGTCTTTCACATCGAAAAGGAAGCCTTCGAGAATCGGCATGGAATTCTTGCTCATAATGACCTTGGAGAGTGTGGTCAATTTGCTGCTTAGGGTGCTGCTTGATAGGGTAAATCTCATTGGTATATGATTTTGATTGTTAATATGCTTGTCATTCAGGGCTTTTTGCTTAACTGATATCCTGCAAATGATATGTCCTGCTGATACTGACTACAAAGTTACAAAAAATCCTACCACTCGGCAAAAAAATGGAGAAAAAGTTTCTCCGTATGCGCTAATTTTTGTAATTTCGCATCTGATTTAACAAGTGCTACAATACTATCAATTTATCATTTAATACAGTTTTTTATGGAATTACAAGGTAAGATCATTGCTGCGTTGGACGTAAAGACGGGTACGTCGGCTCGTGGCGAGTGGAAAGTGCAGGAATTCGTGCTGGAGACCATCGACGGACAGTTTTCTCGGAAAATGGTTTTCTCCGTTTTCGGAGAGGAGAGGCTCCAGCGATTCAACATACAGGTGGGGCAGGATGTCAATGTTTCATTCGATATCGATGCCAGGGAATACAATGGAAGATGGTTCAACAGCATCCGGGCATTTGATGTCAGACCGGTCATGCCCAATGTTGGTGGTCCTATTCCTCCTGTTGATCAGGTTCCTTTCCAGGGTGCCACTCCTCCTCCTGCCATGAATAATTTCCAGGCCGCTCCTCCAGCAAGCGCTCCAATGGAAGAAAGCAGCGAGGACCTCCCATTCTAATGCCCCCGCCATTTAAAGCAATTCAAAACAAGTGCAGGGCTACTCCCGAGTAGCCCTGCCTTTTATTATCTAGCCTATCTAGTCCATCTAGTCCATCTAGTCCATCTAGTTCATCTAGTCTCCTCAAAATCCCTCCATTTCAGGCAGATCCCTCTTCACCATAAATTGCCCGATGCGGCGGATGCGCTTCTTGCGGTCCACGGCATTGAGGTTGTAGATGCCATTGGGCAGCGTGCGGATATTGATGACCTTGTCGGTCATCGCACGGATGGTCATCACATTTCCTGCCATGCTGGTGATGTTCAGATAGTCATATTCCATCGTGTTGTCGCGGGCGGGCATCTGAAGGTTGCGGCCATCATTGCTCAGCCATTCCACCTGGCTCTTTCGCTTGGTCTGAAGGCTTTGTATCGCATCGCTCTCATTGCCATAGCGGTCAAGGGCGGTCACCGCATAATAGTGCTGACCATCATCACTGCTGAGTGTGAGTTGGGGCTGGGTGATGCGGCGGGCAACAAGGTTGCGGGCATCGCTGATATCCACCGGTGCTTTGGTGCTGGCATATACATTATACATTAAATAAGGTGCGCTGCTTTTGTCCTGAGCACCCCACCAACTGATTCTGAGACGACCGTCATTATTGTCCAACTTGATTCCCTGAGGACGGCTGGGGCGGACAGAAGACTGCCAGGTCATCGGAGGGGTGAGCGAAGGGTAGGTGTCAAACTGGCGCTTGACAAATGAATAGATTCCTTTTACATCGTCGGTGAAGAAACGGCTCCTGAAATAGGTATGACCCATACCTAACTGGCGAAGCACGTGAAGTTCACGGGTGATGTCGGTGAGGGGCCAGTTGGCTCCGTCTTTGCCACGGGAGAGAAGCCAGATGCCCAAACCTGGGGCTACCGTCCGACCGTAGGTGTTGGCTGACCAGTCCACGGCAAACGGATAGAAATTGTCTCCCTTGAAATACATCATCGGGTAAAGTTGGTCCATGATGCCCTCGCGGAGCCAGCCTTGGGCATCCTGGCAGACGGTCTCGTAGGCGTTCCATCCACGGCTCGGATAACGGGTCAGGTCGCTGAACTTGCCAACTGGGGAACAACTGAGTTTAACCCAGGGCTTGGAGGCTTTCACCGCCTGGTGGATCTGCCTGACTATGCGGGTGATGTTCTCACGGCCTTGGCTGCGGCTTACCTTGTATTTCCAATTCTCAGGGTATCGGATATAGTCAAGATGGATGCCGTCCACATCATATCGGTCGACAATCTCACGGCAGATATTGGCAATATAGCCTGCTGTCTGACTGTTCTCCGGATTCATGTAGCCTTCGTCTTCCTTCTTCATGATCATCGAGGGATAACGCTCACGCAGTTGTTTGCAACCGATGCTGTTCCATTTGCCCACGGGGATGGCGACCACCCAGGCATGTAACTCCATGCCGCGCTTGTGACACTCGTCGATGGCAAACTGAAGGGGATCGTAGCCGGGATCACGGCCGGGCTTCCCGGTAAGACATCCGTCAAATGGCTCATAGCGGGAGGAATAGAGAGTCGTGGCGCGAACGCGGGTCTGAAGAAGGATGGTGTTCACATGAGTGCGGCCCAGACGGTCGAGGATGTCACGAAACTGCTGCTTCTGTCGCTCTATCGATTCGGGACTGGTGGCTTTCACAGTGGGCCAGTCAAGACCGTTGAGGGTGGTCAGCCAGACGGCACGGACTTCATACTTGGGCGACTGGGATGACGCACCGAGGAAAAACATGCAAAATGCAATGAACAAAATAGATTTTCTTGACATTATGATGGTACGGGTATTTCAAAATTTTCTGCAAAGATAGTGCATGGCGAGGGAAAAGCAAAAGAAATGACGAAGTTTTTGATGATGCTGTGCAACCACAAACAAGCCGCTTTTTACTGTTTTTTATCGCTACCTCATTTATATGCAATCAATTTCTCTAAATATTTTCCTCTTTTCAAATTTAATTTGTAATTTTGCGCCTATAATCAATTGATTTGAGAAATGTTATCTTTCTTACTTAGTCTTCTGGCACTTATTGCTGGGTATTTTTTCTATGGTAGGTTCGTAGAGCGTGTCTTCGCTCCTGACGGAAGACCTACCCCCGCCATCGCAAAAGCAGATGGCGTAGATTTCATCGCTCTTCCTTCATGGAAGGTGTTCATGATTCAGTTCCTCAACATCGCAGGCACAGGACCCATCTTCGGTGCCATCATGGGAGCATGGTACGGACCGATGGCCTATATCTGGATTGTTCTCGGGTGTATCTTCGCCGGGGCCATGCACGATTTCTTTAGCGGTATGCTGTCCATTCGCAATGGCGGAGCCAACTTGCCTGAACTGATCGGAAAATACCTTGGCAAGGCAACAAAAGCGGTGATGCTTGTTTTCTCTGTCTTCCTCTTGGTCATGGTGGGCGTTGTGTTTGTTTACAGCCCGGCATTACTGCTGGAAAATATGTTGCCGGCAGGACTGATAGTATGGGTGATCATAATTTTTGCTTACTATATCCTTGCCACGATGTTGCCTATCGACAAAATCATTGGCAGATTCTATCCCATCTTTGCTTTCTCGCTCCTCTTTATGGCAGCGGCATTGCTCGTGGTGCTTTTCTTCAAATGGCCGGCTTTGCCTGAACTATGGGACAATCTGGCGGATATCAACCGTAACCAACCGGCTGAAATTCTGGGAGCGGATTCATTCATGACCAAGAACCCAATTTTCCCGTGCATCTTCCTCACCATCGCGTGTGGGGCCATCAGCGGTTTCCATGCCACTCAAAGCCCATTGATGGCACGCTGTCTGAAGGATGAGAAACTCGGAAGACCCATTTTCTACGGCTCCATGATCACCGAGGGACTGGTGGCACTTATCTGGGCGACCGTCTCTTCCTATTTCTTCTATTACGGAGGATGGCGCGAGGTGGTGCCGGCTGAGGTGGTGCAGCAGTTCAATGACCAGTTGCAGGGCGAGTCGCCAAAGACACTCGTGCAGTTCTTCACCGCTCCGGCTGTGGTTCAGCATGTTTGCTCGGGATGGCTCGGAGTCTTCGGTGGCATTCTCGCTGTCCTCGGTGTGGTGGCAGCACCCATCACGAGCGGTGACACGGCTTTCCGCAGCGCAAGACTCATCATCGCCTCGGCTCTGGGTATGGAACAGCGCTCTATCCCAAAGCGACTGACCATCTCCCTGCCTATGTTCGGCGCATCTGTCCTCTTGCTGGTATGGCAGATGGAGAATCCGGATGGATTCAACACCATCTGGCAGTATTTCGGATGGGGCAACCAGACCTTGTCGGTATTCACCCTGTGGGCCATCACGGTCTATCTCGTGAAACACCACAAACCTTACATCATCTCCTTGATCCCGGCTCTCTTCATGACAACGGTTTGCTCGACATTTATCTTTGTCAGTAACAATATGCTTGGCAACAGAATACCCTCTGTCATCGGTTATGCGTTGGGATTTGCTTGCCTGGCATTGGCTATAATATGGTTCTCCTCTTGGCTCGTCAACTTCCGTAGGTCTGAGCAGAACAAATAAACGACTATCAATCACTCCAATAATCACTTAAAACATCATAATCATGATTAAGAGACTTTCATTTTTGTTGGTGGCGCTGGTGGTGACACTCGCTGCCAATGCACAGTTTGAGCAAGGCAAGAAATACATCAGTGCTTCGTTCTCTGGATTTGATTTCAGTTACAACGGAACAAGCGACCTCAATATCGGCTTGCAGGCAAAAGGGGGCTATCTCGTAGAGGACAACCTCATGGTGTTGGGAACACTGGGATACAACCACGTAGGCGACGATGTCACACCTGATAGATTCTCCATCGGGGCTCAGGGACGCTATTACATCATTCAAAATGGCATCTATCTTGGCGTGGGGGCCACATACAAGCACGGAAGCCACAACTACAATGATATCATGCCGACAGTGGAGGTGGGCTATGCCTTCTTCATCAATAGGCTTGTGACCATCGAGCCGGCCGTCTACTACGAACAGTCTGTCAACAACCACAGCAAATACTCCAACGTGGGACTGAGAGTAGGACTGGGCATCTATCTCTTCTAATCGGAATGCTGCAGCAATATCCTTCGGCATTGCTGGAAAAAGCCGTGGGGGAGTTCAGCAAACTTCCCGGTATCGGGCGCAGGACTGCCTTGCGCCTGGTGCTCTTTCTGTTGAGACAACCTGCCGCTGATGTGGAGGGATTTGCTGAGGCCGTGGCCAAGATGAGGCGAGAGGTGAAATATTGTTCCGTCTGCCACAATATCAGTGACACCGATGTGTGCCCGATTTGTTCGGACAGCAGGAGAGACCGCTCCCTGGTTTGTGTCGTAGAGAATGTGCAGGATGTGATGGCGGTGGAAAATACCATGCAGTATCGGGGGCTCTATCATGTGCTGGGAGGGGTCATCTCTCCCGTGGATGGAATAGGACCATCCGACTTGCAGATCGATTCGCTTGTACAACGCGTGGCTGATGGCGAGGTGGAGGAGGTCATCCTGGCTCTGGGAAGCACCATGGAGGGGGACACGACCAACTTCTACATCTCACGCAAACTCGCTCCCTTTGAGGTGAAACTGTCTGTGCTCGCCAGAGGCATCTCCGTGGGTGATGAACTGGAGTACACCGATGAGGTGACACTCGGGCGTTCCATCATCAATCGCACTCCCTTCGCCATCACTTAAGATTCTTCACTCTTCACTCTTCACTCTTCACTCTCCACTCTCCACTCTCCACTCTCCACCATGCATAAGACAAAAAACATCTTGCTGTTCACGCTGTGGGGCATGATCTTCGCAGCAGGGGTCATCATCTTGATCTATGAGACTTCTTTTTCACAGTCGGGTACTCTGGCGGATAAGAAACAGATAGAGTATATTTCGGCTGTGGGGATGGAACTTGTCGCACTCGGAGGCATACCGCTTGCTCTGAGGCTGTTCAAATTCAAAAAGATAGCCGAAGACTTGGTGAACCGCAAGGAGCACGCCCTGCTCGTATGGGGGATGCTCAGGATGCTCATGCTTTGTGTGCCGGTCATTTCCAATCTGATCCTCTACTACCTGTTCCTCAATCCTACTTTTGCATATCTGGCACTCATACATGTCATCAGTCTGATGTTTGTCTATCCCACCATGGACAGATGCGTCGCTGAGACTACTCCGCAAACATGACCATATTTCACGGATGAATCTCTCTGTCATCATCGTCAACTATAATGTGAAGCATTATCTGTGCCAATGTCTCGAAAGCCTCAGAAGGGCTCTGAAAGATATTGACGCAGAGGTGATTGTCGTTGACAACCATTCGAGGGACGAGAGCATTCCTTACGTGAGGGAACTCTTCCCTGAGGTGGTATATGTCGAGAGCAACCATAACCTGGGATTCGCCAGGGCAAACAACGTGGCCATAAAACAATGCAAGGGGGATTACGTGCTGCTGCTCAATCCCGACACCATCGTGGGGGAACAGACCATCAAAAAGGTGCTGGAATGGATGGACAGCCATCCTGATGCTGGCGCTTCGGGCGTGAAAATGCTTAAATCTGACGGCGACAAGGCCATGGAGTCAAGAAGGGGACTGCCCACGCCCATGACGGCTTTTTATAAGATGACAGGATTGTGCAGCCGTTTTCCCAAACATAAAAAGATGGGCCATTATTACATGGGCTACCTGCCATGGGACCTACCCGCTGAGATTGAGGTGGTGAGCGGCGCGTTCTGCATGCTGAGAAAAGAGGCTTTGGACAAAGTGGGACTACTTGATGAGGACTTCTTCATGTATGGTGAGGACATCGACTTGTCATATAGGCTCATCAAGGGGGGATACCACAACTGGTATCTGCCCGAGACCATACTGCACTACAAAGGGGAGAGCACGCAGAAATCCTCATTCAGATATGTGCATGTCTTCTATGAGGCCATGCTCATCTTTTTCAGAAAACATTACGGAGGGGCTTCCTTGTGGCTCACACTGCCCATCAAGACGGCCATCTACCTCAAGGCTACGCTGGCTCTCATTCAGATGCAGACGCAGAAAGCAAGAAAAACTCTCGGCTTCTTCAGTCCCAGAAAACGTGAACCGGAATATGTCTTCTTCGGGTCTGAAAAGTCGGTCGGACAATGCCATGAACTGGCAAGGAAAAAAGGGCTGATGGCTTCTTTCGTGGTGGCTGACGGACAGTCCTTGCCCAACGGGCATCTCGACAGCATGGAGCAAAAGGATACACGGACGCCAAGATACATGGTATATGACGTGGAGGCTTACTCCTTTGAGTCCATCTTGGACATTTTTGAGAGGAAACATCTCCCGGGGGTATATATTGGCACTTACCATCCGAGGACAAAAACTATCATTACGGCTGAGGAGGTACTGAAATGATTTTAAACAAACCCGGACAGACGCTGCGGTTGAGGGCACTGGAACTTGAGGACCTCGATTTTCTCTATTCTATCGAGAATGATGAGAGCCTCTGGGATTTTGGATGCGCTAATGTGCCATATTCCAAATACTCTCTCAACAATTACATTATAAACGGGACATGCGACATCTACGCCGACAAGCAGATGAGGCTGTTGATGGAAAACGAAGAGGGAAAGTCTGTCGGACTGATCGACCTTTTCAACTTTGAGCCTAAGCATCTGAGGGCTGAGGTGGGCATTGTGGTGGCACGGGAATTCCGCAATCGGGGGTATGGCAACGAGGCGCTCAAGCAAATCATCGCCTATGGAAAACAGACGCTCCACCTGCACCAACTCTATGTCATCGTAGACAACGAAAACACATACTCAAAAAAACTTTTTGAGGGTGCCGGTTTCACCGTTCAGGCGAGATTGAAAGACTGGGTGATGAGAGACAATCACTACAGGGATGCTGTGGTCATGCAATTTTTCCTGTAAAAAATAACAGAAAAGTTTGGATATTCAGATTTTTTCATCTACCTTTGCATCCGCAAATCAGAACAACCACTTGATTGGTGCGTTAGTTCAGTTGGTTAGAATGCCGGCCTGTCACGCCGGAGGTCACGGGTCCGAGTCCCGTACGCACCGCCAACAGTTCTGATTGGTGCGTTAGTTCAGTTGGTTAGAATGCCGGCCTGTCACGCCGGAGGTCACGGGTCCGAGTCCCGTACGCACCGCCAAAAAGGAGACCGATTTCGGTCTCCTTTATTCTTATCTCCCTCCACCATCCCTTATCCATCCCTTATCCATCCCTCCACCTTTCCTTATCCATCCCTTATCCATCTCAGCGTCCATCTCTCATTCTGTCCATTCCGCCCGTTTCATCCGTTCCGTCCGTTTCATCCGTTCCGTCCATTCCGCCTATTCCGTCCGTTCCATCTGTTCCGTTCGTTCAGTATGGCGCGATGTCATCGCGCCCCTCCACAAATGTCCGCATATACGCAGTATTTGCAGCGCTTCTGCTCGGGAGTAGGCTCAAAAGCCTTTTCCGGCTCTATGATTTCCGAGATCAGTTCCGATAAGTGCTGCTCAAAGGATTCGGCGAAAGGCTGGATGTCCTTAATCTCTTCCTTGCCAAAAAACAGCACCGGATTGTAGTTGTCCTGTTGGGCTTTCTGAATGAAGAGAAGGGCGGGGCTTACCTTCAGCCCTTGGGGGTTGATGGCTTGACTTCGCCTCACGATCATGGAGTAGAGCATGGCTTGCAGGTAATAGTCGCTGTGCTTGTCGATGTTCATGCTCTCAAACACCTCGTCGATACCATTCAGACTGACTGATTCCGAGAATCCTGTCTTGTAGTCGATGACACGGATGCGGCGCACACCGTCGCTGTCGGTCACTTCATCCAGTCGGTCGATGCGGCCGCCGACTTCCATCTGGCGCACACCGTCGCTCGTTTCCACCTTGATGGTGGTGAAGACGTCGCCCTCAAGCCCGCGGATGGTGAATGGAGCCAGTTTCTCATCGATGGTCAGCAGACGGACCAGGTAGTGGCGGATGACCTTGCGGTTGATGATTTGCATGCCATTGAGGTCGGGCACCTTGTTCCCTTCAGGATTCTTGAACAGGTGCGTCATGATGGCTTTGTCGAGGTTCCTGTCGATGATGCTTGGGTCTTTCAGCACATTACTGATGGTGTCTTTGCTGATGTCATGAGGCGGTAGGGAAAACACATTCCTCGGGTTGATGCTGTCATGGTCTACATTTGTAATATCATCGTATATCATCTGTGATGCATCATGGAAGATGTTGCCGAATTTCATGTTGTCCATCACGTCGCTTTCATCTACGGGCTCCTTGATGCCTGCCACATAGTTGTAAAAAAACATAAGGGGACAGCGGAGATAACGGTTGATGGCTGTCGGCGACAACTTGGTCATCGAGCGCAGACGCTGCATCACCGCTTCGGTTTTCTCTATCGGTTGGCGTTGTTGGACGGTGGGTTTCTGGGGGGAACAGATCACACGTTTGTCGATGGAGTGATGGCTTTCCAGAAGCAACTGGAGCATGAAACGGCTCTTCTCGCCGGTGTTCTTGCTGTCGGCGACATTGCCGTACAGGATGGTCACATCTCCTGCACGTTGAAGCATTCGGAAAAAATAGTAGGCATAGAGTCCCACTTTGTTGTCGATGGTGCTCAGTCCGAAAGCATGGCGGATGGAGTGGGGGATAAATGAGGGGGTGTCGATGCCTTTGGGCATATTGCCCTCATTGCACGACAGCACAAGTAGGTGGTCGAAGTCGAGGTTGCGGGTCTCCAGCACTCCCATCACCTGAAGACCGATGGCGGGCTCGCCGTGGAAGGGGATGCTGACCGACGAAAGCAACTGTCGGAGAAGGCGCTGGTAGGTCATGGGGTCTGCCTGCAGGTCTCCGCTCTTAATCAGCGTGTGGAGACGGTTGACCAAGGTGTAGGAGCGGAACAGCGACTCATGGGTGAGGGGGTCGGAGACGGAGGATTGCTCCACACTGAGGGCTACATGGCGGAGAATGTCGAGCAACCATTGGTTGGTCTCAAGGTTGGCATTATACACACTCCCTTCTTGTGATGACTGACTCAGGTCGCGGAACAGCATACTCAGGCCATCATCAGATGACAACTCCTTACGGGTGGGATAGTATTGGTGGTTGGTCACCAGTTTCTCGCATAGTTCGGAGGCTTGGGGGGAGATATACATGGCGTAGGGATGGCGCAGTACGCTGGTGACATATTTTTGGCGGTATTTGTCCTTGCCCGAACTTCCGTAATGGAAGAGTTCGAGGAGTTGTATGATCAGCGAGGCGGCTGCCGTCTGAATCAGGGGAAATCCCGTGGTGATGTTGATGTCCTTGACTTCGGAGGGAATGCTGTGGATGAGGGTGGGGAGGAGACTCTCGTTGCACATGACCACGGCGGTGCGGTTGCCGGCTGCTACGCGCTGCTTGTCTTGAAGCCACTGTCCCACATAGCGGGCTTGGATGCTGTCGGTGGGGGCACCGGCGAAGACGATGTGCTTTTCTTTCTCTGGATGGTCGAGGTTGTGGTAGATGCTGTCGTCCTCATTGTCTAGTTGATTGGGAAACTCATCCATGAACTTGCGGATGGAGGCTCCGGCTTCATGACCGTCTTTCATGTAGTATCGGTCATAGTCCCAGTAGAATTCTACCTTGCATTCTCGGCGCAGACGGACAAACAGTTCGCGCTCCACTTTCTGAAGGGCGTTGAAACCGACAAAAACATAGGGACCGTCGCCAAAACTGACTTCTGTGTCTTTCACCACAGAACGGAACAGGGCGCCCTCGTAGCAGAGGCCCTGCTCGCGCAGTAGTTCGTTGTAATGAGTGTAGATGTTGCCGAACTGGCTCCATAGATGGAGGAATTTCTCCTTGAGACGTGTCTGGTGGTTCTCGTCAAAGTCTTTGAAGAATGATTTCAGCACCTGCTTCTGCTCTTCGCTGAGGTATTCGTCGCTGTCGTAAGAATGAATATCGCTCAGATTGGCAAAAATGGCACGGGTGTCGGCCATGCTCTTGTCGATGTCGTCGAAGTCGGCGAGCATCACTTCTCCCCAACTATAAAACTGGTCGAGCGTCTCATTCCTGCCTGTGCAGGCTACATAACTTCGGTAAAGGTCACAGACGAGTTTGATGTCGTCGGCTACGGCCAATTTGCTGTGCTTACGGAACAGTTCGCTGATGGTAGTGTAGGCTGGACTCCACACCGGGCTTTGACTCAGGTCGCAGAGATGCTCGTTGAGGAAAAGGGAGGCACGCTTGTTGGGAAAGACCACGGTGAGGCGCGACAGGTCGTTGCCATATCTCTTGAGCAGGTCTTGGGCTACAAGTCTGAGAAATGGAGTGTTGGTGGTATATGTATGGTTGGGACTTTTCATGACAGTGGTTCTATAGTTTTCGTCTTGTTGGAACTGACATACCATAGGTAGCCTTCTATGTGAGGATAACCCATTTCACTGAGCAGTTTCATATATTGCTGCACTTGGTGCTTATGCTCTTCGTGATAACGGCCGAATTTGAAGTCCACGACGATGGTGCGATGGCCGTCGCTCATCACGCGGTCGGGACGGAGGGTCTTCGGACGGCCGTCTTCTGTGGTGATGATGCTGCATTCGTTGTGGAGCGTCCATTTGGGGGAGAACCAACTCCTCACAAGTTTGTTGCTGAGGGCACGGGAAAGCATGGCATGGACTTCATCAGAGGAGACCTCGTCGTACAGAATACCTTCGTGGGTCATTTCTGTCAGCACCCGCTCAATGTCATCTATGCTGCGGAGACGCGAGAAAATCTCATGGAGCAGGTTGCCCCGCTCAATGTAAGAGGCACGCAGCAATTCCTTCTCGTCGGTGGTGGTGAATGCCTGGCTGCTGTTGCTCTGGCGGAAATGGGCGGCGTTGGGATACGACCTCATCACGAAAAACTCGCTGTGGTCGGGCTGCAGCAGTTGGTTCTGGGTCTTCTCTTTCTCTTTCTCCGAACGTGGAGGCTCTTGCCCTGGAGGTTGGCCGTAGTCGAACACCAGATGACCATCTTCTTTCCTCTCTGTCTGGCAACCATCCAGGTAGAAGTCGTGCTCTGTGCCCTCTGATGATGTCATCTTGCGGATGCTTTGTTCGATCAGCAGACTGCGCCTTCCTCCGGATTTCGAGTCGCTCTTGGGATTTTGGGCAACACCGAATACATACAGACGCGTGCGGGCACGGGTGAAACCCACATACAGCAGATTGAGGTTGTCTACGGTGTTTTGCAAATACTCCTGACGATAGTCATGGTCGTAGGCGGTATTCTTCATCTTGTTGGTGCTGTATTCGATGGGCAGAATGGGCAGGGCTTTGAATGGCTCCTCGTTGGTGGTACACCAGATGGTGTTGTTGTTCGATTCCAACTTCCAGTTGCAGAAAGGCATGATCACATTGTCAAACTCAAGGCCCTTGCTCTTGTGGATGGAAATGATGCGCACACCCTCCACATTCTCACCATGGATGGTCTCCTTATGGTATTTCTCATCCCATTGTTGGAGAAAACGGTCAAGGTCCGAGGTGTAGTCTTTCAGATGGTTGGCGATGAGGTCGTAGAAATGGCAGAGGTAGGGACTCTGACCTTCTGCTTGGTCCAGGCCGAACAACTGGCAGATGGATTCCACAAGGTCGGTCAGGGGGAGTGAGCGAAGGTGGTTGAAATTGTCTGTGCTGGAGAATCCTTCGGGAAGACATTCCTGGAAAGCCGCGACGGGGTCGTCCATCTTGGTGTTGAGCAGGATGTCGGTGTCGCTGAGGCCTTTGTGAAGGATCTCGTTGGCCCAGGTCTTGGCGAGATAGGCCTTGCTGAGCAGGTCTTTCTCATCCGACAGTACTCGCAGGGCCTTGACAATCATGGTGATGGCGACGGATGAGTCAAGGCGGTAGGCTTCGTCAGAGACAAGGGGGATGTCGGGAACATGGGCTTGGAAATAGGTGGCTGTGGAAGAGATATCTTCGTTCCTGCGGGCCAGGATGGCGATGCGGTGGGGGGGGATTCCTTGGCTGAGGAGATCCTGGATGGTGTCGGCGACACGCTCCATGAGTTGTTCTTCGTATTCCTGGCTCGGCATGAGTTCTATATGCACATATCCTTCATCACCCCTCCATTCAGGTGTCTTCTGGCATACATCGCTGTAGGCTGACTTCAGTTGCTCGGCTTCAGGTCCTGAGATCTCGACCAGACGGTCGTATTCGATGCTGGCGGCTGCCTTGAAGAAATGGTTGTTGAAGGTGATGATGCGGCGCGCGGAACGATAATTGGTGTCGAGCGGTGTTGTTTGGATGAGGTGCTCATTATTGCCAAACTCTTGCTCGATCCCGTTGAGCAGACGCCAGTCGCCGGCACGCCAGCGGTAGATGCTCTGCTTCACGTCGCCAACAATGAGGTTGCCGGTGCTCTGCGACATGCAGTTGTTGAGAAGTACCTTGAAATTGCTCCACTGCAGTGTGCTGGTGTCCTGAAATTCATCAATCATGATCTGGCGGAGGGGGGCTCCGATGCGCTCAAAGATGAATGGGGCATCGCTCTCTTCTATAAGGGCATGGAGCAGTCCCTGGGTGTCGCTGAGCAGGAAGCAGTTGGCTTCGTTGTTCAACTGCCTGATGGTCTTCTCGATGTGACCTAAAAGGCGAAGTTCGTTGAGATGCCTGAGTGTCAGTTGGGCGGTCTGTATCTGGTGGTAGCACTGGGGGCGGTCTGCCTCTGCTGCGCTCAGTATGTCGATGAGACGCGTTCTGGCAAGGTCGATGATGGCTCTGCTGTTGGGCGCTTTTAGGTTCGTCCATTCCTCTGGCTTCTCCAGACAGTTAGCCACTCTCTTGGGGGTGGGGTCGCCGTTGAAGGTGCCGTCGCGAAGATAGCAGAAATAGTTGTATACACCTCCCTTGTTCCCATATTTGAAATCTGAGAATGTGTAGTTGGCTGTCGCTTCAAAAAACTGGTCACCATACCCTTTCATTTTGGCGAGATTCTTGACTCTGATATCCTCAAGTTGCCTTTTGTAGGTGTTGAAGAAACTCTCATCTTCCAGCAGAGGATGAAGGTCTGACTGATGCTTCTTGTAGGTTTCCTTAAAAATTTGTTCGCCGAACTTCTTGATCAACCGGATGACATTCCAACTCTTGCCCTTGCCGATGGTTTCCAGTATATAGGAAAACAACCAGCCGAGCACCTTGTCCTCGTCTCTCAATGTGTCTATCATGGTGTCTACGGCCAATTGCTCCACTTGCTGGTCATTGAGTTCCACTCGTAGGTTGGCGGTAAGGTCAAGTTCGCGGGCGAGGTTTTTCAGAACACGCTGGAAAAACTTGTCGATGGTTTCCACACGGAATGCATTGTAGTCGTGGACAAGACTGTGGAGGGCTGTCGATGCTCGTTGCCTGACATACGTCTCGTCTACATGGAGTTCATCCATGATCCTTTCCATGTAGTCCGCAGAGTCTTCGTATCCGTGGGCAAGGCCGTTCAACTGACTCAGTATCCTGACCTTCATCTCCTCCGTGGCCTTGTTGGTAAATGTCACGGCAAGGATGTTGCGGTAGGAAGATGGGTCTTTGATCAGCAACTTGATGTACTCCACGGCCAGCCGGAATGTCTTGCCACTCCCGGCGCTTGCCTTATATACCCTTAGTGGTGTTTCCTGTATGTTCGGCATATCTCTCTTTTTTATTGTGGAATCTTCCAAAAAGAAAAATCTATCATTCTCCTCTCACAAATTTCTCTCTTCATATCTCTCACCTCACACCTCTCACCTCACACCTCTCACCTCACACCTCACACCTCACACCTCACACCTCACACCTCTATCCTTACCATCCATTAAACAGTTCGAACTCCACCTTGCACCCAATTGAATGGTATTTGCCTTGATTGAAACTGGTGAAGATGCCCATGGAAAAAAACTGATTGGTGAAACCATAGCCTACCTCTACATAATGGCTCAGATTTTTCAACCTTAAGGCGCTTAGGTAAAAACGCTCCTTCTCCATCAGATTGCCAATAACTGGAACCCAGGAAAGAAAGAGCATGGGCGACTCGTAGGTGGCATTCATGCGGAGGTAGTATTTGGAGGAGTTGTACCAGTTGCGGTGAAGCAACTCAAACTCTCCGCTCCATTCATCATTCCATCCTCCGGGGATGTAGTTATCACGGAAATTGTCAAAGTCGAGAAAGTAGGTCCCTTCGTTCTTGGAGGTGTAAATACCGCCGCCAACCCTCAGCGACAGAGAACGGAGGCGGGGCAGTTTGTGAATATAGGAGCAGTCTCCTTCCCATTTCCTATAAGTCATCCTCTCCTTGCTGAAACGGGGCAGCGTGTGCTCATGGTTGATCGTGATAATCGGTCCTTTCCAACCTAAAGGTCTGACCGTCCCTCGTATTCTCCAACTGGTGGCGTGATAGGAGGTGGGCTTGTTCACCAACTCGAAACTTTTGTCGTTCATTGTCGACCAACGGTTGAAAAGCACTCCCGCCTCAAAACCAAAATATTTGGTAAAGTTATAATGGGCCAGTAATTCTGTCCTGTAATGCTTGAAATAGTCAAGGTCGATATGTTCCCATCCTTCAATGGAACCACGCTCTTCCTTCAACTTGTCGAGGATCGTGCTGTTGGTGACCAACTCGCCTCCGGTCCATCTGCAGGTGATGTAGCCTTCATTCCGCTTGTCAAAATCGAAGGTGATGGGGATGTCGGTCAGCAACTGGTTGTATTTGAAAAAATAACCGATCTTCATCCTCGTGCTGATCTCTTGGTTGTCGCTGAAATCATAACCCATGCGGGCCTTAAAACGGTATGACCATCCACGCCGCTGGGAGAAACTCACATAGAGGGGGTTGAGGATCGGGGATAAACGGTAGTAACCACGGTCCTCAGGACCGAAGTTGCCACGGATGCGGTGTATAAGGTTTTCTCCCACCAAGTTCCATAGGACATCCCTCAGGGGCTTGGGCTTGGGTGGGAGAAGGGCTCTCTCTTCGCGACGCCTACGGCGTGCCTCACTGATGGAGTCATCGATGGCATATATCCGTGACTGTTCTTCTGTCAGACTGTCAGGACGTATGCGCTCGATGAGTTCACGGCTTTCTTCTGATGTCTCGACTGACGCAAGGCTGTCTGCCACATCATAGGTGGTCTCATAAAAGGCTCGGAGACAGTTGCCCAACAGTGAGAATTTGGCTTTCAGGAGACAACTCACCGGTAGCAGAGAGCCATGTCCTTCTTCTCCCATCGTAAGACTCAACTCAAATTCGATGACATCGTATTCTCCCGACAAGGTGCAACTGATAACCCGGCCTGAGGTAATATCGACGATGGCATGCCCTCTTACTGTTTGCGTGTTGGGCGCTTTACGATGAATCTCCACACGGGCTTGCTCACCGTTGACTTCCATCACTTCATAGCGGTAGCATCGCCGGTTGTTGGGATGGAAGGGGGACAGCAGACGGTCGTAAAAAATGGTGGCGTTGTAGATGTTGGGGGTGAGGAAATCGTAGACGTCAGGGAGCATCGTGCGGTGGCGGCGGATGGTGCTGGTGCGGGCTATCAGACGGGCATCGCAGGGTTCTTGGTCATGATAGGTGAGGTCAACCAAATACTCTCCCACAATGTCACGGCGGTCGTCCTGGGCGAAATTATACAACTGGGGAACAGCAAGCAAAAGCACGTTGCGGTGGTCTGTCTTTACTTGATATTTCATATAGGCCGTGGTGTGATGGCCCTCTGTGGTCGTGTCCACCGTGGCTCGGTATCCCAACATGCGCTCTATGACAGGGTCGTACTTACGATCCTTGCCATTCGCCTCCATCATTACCATCAATGCCAATGTGGCGATGAGGATCCTTAAACATACGGCTTGCTGTTTCACGGCACGATTCAAATGATTGCAAAGATAATCATTTTTTCTAATTGCCCCACCAATTATCTGTCACTTCGACATAAAATATCTGTCAAAATTTTGATAATGCCATTTTCACACACCTAAAAGTCGCCCTCCCTCCGCCCCTTCTCCGTATGCTGCGGCTTTGCCGCAGCCCTCTTCCTCCCTTCCTTCTCCGCTTGCAGCGGCTTTGCCACCGCCCTCTTCTTCCCTTCCTTCTCCGTATGCTGCGGCTTTGCCGCAGCCCTAAAAAAAGGTGCGCCATTCGGCGCACCTTCAGTTTCTTTTTCCGTTTTTGCTCATTCCAGGACAAAGGTCTTGCTTTGCAGGTCCTCGCTGTTTGGGCCTACCATCAGTGTAAACTCTCCTGGCTCGGCTACGTAGCGCAAGTTGGAATCATAAAATTTCAGCAGTTCCTCCTCCACTTCGAAGGTCACGGTCTTTTGCTCCCCGGGTTCGAGGTGGATGCGTCGGAAACCTTTCAATTCCTTGATGGGCCGGGCAATGGAGGCGGCGGTGTCATGGATATACATCTGCACGATCTCGTCTCCGGCACGTCGTCCGGTGTTCGTCACCGTCACACGTGCTTCGATTTTGCCACCGGTGTGCAACTTGTCGCTGCTGAGTGACAGTGGGCCATACTCAAAAGTGGTGTAGGTCAAGCCATAGCCGAAGGGAAATACGGCGCTGCCATCGATGTCGGTGTAATTGGTGGCATATTTGCTGAACCATTTGTTGGTGGGACGGCCGGTCACCATGTGGTTATAATAGAACGGCTCCTGACCGGTGGTCTGGGGGAACGAGGTGGTGAGTTTGCCGCTTGGACTGGCATCACCGAAGAGAACGTCGCAGATGGCGTCGCCGCCCTCACTGCCGCCAAACCATACGTTGAGGATGGCGGGGATGTTCTCCTTCTCCCATTTCATCACCACGGGACGGCCGGTGAAATAGACCACGACGATGGGCTTGCCGGTGGCTTTCAATGCCTTCAGAAGGCGTTGCTGCGTCTCGGGAAGGCTGAGGTCGGAGCGGCTCGAACTTTCTCCTGTCATCTCTTGCGATTCACCGATGGCGGCTATGATGACATCGGCATCGGAAACCGTTTGGAGTGCTTCCTTGAGCAGTTCGGCTTCAGGACGTGGGTCACGGATGTCGGTGCCGAAGACTTCCCAGTTGGCTTCTATCTGAGCGTCTTCGTGGATGTTGCTTCCTTTGGCATACACCACCTCGGCTTGCTGACCCAGGGCGCGGCGCATGCTCTCCAAAAGGGTGGAGAACTCATTCGGGTTGGTGTTGGCTGTCGGAGCCCAGTTGCCGCGCATGTTCTTGGGGGCATGGGCCATAGGACCGACGAGGGCGATCTTGCCTTTCTTCTCAAGGGGGAGCAGGTGGTTGTCATTCTTCAACAGGACGAAACTCTCTGCTGCTATCTGACGGGCAAGCGCGCGGGAGGCGTCGGTGTAGAGCACGTCCTTCTGCTTCTTGGAGGAAAGGCTGCAATAGCGGTAGGGGTCTTCGAAAAGACCTAAGTCCCACTTCGCTTCCAACATACGGCGACAGGCGGTGTTTATCTGCTTCTCTGTCACCAGTCCTTCTTCCAAAGACTTCTTCAGCGTTCCTACAAAACCGCGGGAACACATGTCGAAGTCGGTGCCTGCTTCTAACGCACGGACTGAACAGGCTTGAAGGTCACCGCATCCCCAGGCGCGCATCTCACCAATCGAACCGTAGTCGGTCACCACGAAACCGTTGAAGTGCCATTGCTCACGCAAGAGACTGGTCAGCAACCAGCGACTGGCGGTGGCGGGTTCATAGTCTATCGTGTTGAAGGACGACATCACGCTGCCCACACCGGCATCGACAGCGGCACGGTAGGGGGCGAGGTAGTCGTTGTACATCCTCACACGGCTCATATCGGTCACATTATAGTCCAGACCTGACTCTGAGGCACCGTAAAGGGCGAAATGCTTCACGCAGGCCATCACCTCGTCGGGGGCGTACTGCCCTCCGTGGCGTTTGTCGCCTTGGTAGCCGAGCACCATGGCCTTGGCAATCTCGCTTCCCAGGAACGGGTCTTCGCCGGCACTCTCGGCAATGCGGCCCCAGCGGGCGTCGCGGCATATGTCGACCATCGGACTATAGACCCAGGGTATGCCGTCTGACGTGGCTTCGATGGCGGCTGTACGGGCGGCCAATTGCACTTTTTCCAAGTCCCATGTGCACGACATGGCAAGGGGAATGGGAAAAATGGTGTGGTAGCCGTGGATGACATCGAGGCCGAACAGCAGCGGGATGCCCAGACGTGATTTCTCCACTGCATATTGCTGCACTTCGCGGATGCGGTCCACGCCCATCAGACTGAGGAAACCACCCACCTCACCGTTGAGGATGGACTGGTCTTCCACGCCTTTCTGGCCGACACCGGTGTTCAACTGACCCGCATCGAGCAGGTTGAGTTGCCCGATTTTCTCCTCAAGGGTCATGCGAGACATCAACTCGTTGATGAATGTTTCTTTGTCTTGTGTAATCTTCTTGGGCTTCTTTGCCGATATGGCGGTCGGCAGCAGGAGCGCAACGACGAAAGTCAGTAATGCTTGCTTCATGTCTTTTCGGGGGATGGGTTGTTTTTCAAAAAAGGGTGCATCGTCCGACGCACCCTGTGTTCTTATGTCCAAAAGAATCTTATCCTAAATATTTCATCAGAATCTTGGCATTGCCGCTGTCACGCAACTTGGCGATGCTCTTCTCGCGGATCTGACGTACACGCTCGCGGGTAAGGCCCAGGCGGTCGCCAATCTCCTCCAATCCCTTCTCGGGCTGACCGATACCGAAACATTCACGGATGATGGTGATCTCACGGTCCTTCAATACCTTGTTCAGCACGGAGTCAAGTTCCAAGGCCATGGACTCATGGTCGACATAACGGTCGGTGCGGCTGTCGTCACCGCTCGGCATCACGTCGAGCATGCAGTTGTCTTCTCCGTCCTGGAAGGGTGCGTCAATCGAAACATGGTGACCATCGGCCATCAGACTCTGTCCGATTTTCTCCTCATCGAGTTTGGTGGCTTCCGACAACTCGGAAACAGAAGGATGACGCATGTTCTCCTGCTCAAACTTGTTGATCTCGTGGTTGATCTTGTTGAGCGAACCTACCTGGTTGAGGGGGAGGCGGACAATGCGGCTTTGCTCGGCAATGGCCTGAAGAATACTTTGGCGAATCCACCAAACTGCGTAAGAGATAAATTTAAAACCACGGGTCTCGTCAAATTTCTGGGCGGCTTTGATCAGGCCGATATTGCCCTCATCAATCAGGTCGGTCAGGGTAAGTCCCTGATGCTGGTACTGCTTGGCGACGGATACCACAAAGCGAAGGTTGGCGGTCACTAATTTGTTCTTGGCGCGCTCTCCCTCAGGACCGCCTTTCTTGATTTTTTGGGCTAATTCTATCTCCTCATCAATCGATATCAGTGGGGCACGGCCTATCTCAACAAGATATTTGTCCAATGCTTCACTCGATCGGTTGGTGATACTCTTAGAAATCTTTAATTGTCTCATCCTGTTTTTACCTTAATTTCTTATTAACTACTTGAAAATCAAGTAGATAATATAATTCTCTTATAAATTCGATGCAAAATTAATAAAAATAATGATAGGTTGTTGTTATCATTATTCAAAATTAAATTAAATAATGTTAATTGTTGCCGCTCAAATTACCACGGCAATCACACTTCATTCACCATTTCTATCACCATTCGAGAACCATGGTTCTCGGTTCTTGCCCATATCCTCAATCCTCACCCCTCATTCGGTTCAATATGGACCCCTACATGGGTTCCTTCTCCGAAACGTGCTTTTAGTTGGTTCTCAATGCGCAGGGCGTGCCCATGGGCTTCCCTGACGGTGAGGTCGCCTGGCAGTTTGATGCTCATCTCAATGGCGACGTGATTGCCTATGCGGCGGGTAAGGATCTGGTCAACATTCACAATGCCGTCTTCTGTCGTGGCGATGTTGGCTATCTCTTCTTCAACTGTATCGGGAAGACTGGTCTCTGTCAGTTCGGCTACTGCTCGCACAAAGAGGTCCAAGGCCATTTTCAGAATGAAGATGCTGACAATGATGGCGGTGATGGGATCGAGTACACGCCAACGCTCTCCAAGAAAAATGGCTCCGGAGATGCCGATGGCGGTGCCGATGGACGAGAAGGAGTCTGATCTGTGGTGCCAGGCATTGGCTGCCACGGCAAACGACTGGGTCTCATGGGCCGTGCGGATGGTAAAACGGTAGGCCCATTCCTTGAGGATGATGCTCACGATGGCAACTATCAGGGCAAAGTAACTCGGACGCTCCAATATAGTGCCTTGGAAGGCCTTGATCATGTCGCGCATTCCATAGTAGAAAACGACAAGGCTGATGAAAAGAAGGATAATGCCCAGGACAGCGGCAGATACAGTGGCTGCTTTGCCATAGCCGTAATCATGGCTCTTGTCTTTAGGCTTGCCGCCTAACTTGACCGAGACGAGTACGATGATGTCTGTCAGAAGGTCTGAAAAAGAGTGGACGGCATCTGCCATGATGGCGGAGGAATGACCCCAGATTCCTGCAATGAATTTGGATATCAGCAGCAGGATGTTGATGACGGCTCCCTTCAGGGTCACGTCATATATCTTTCGTTTTTTTGCAATCTCGTTCATGTATATACGGCAATCCGGTTTGTGCAAAATTACGATGTTATTTTCAGATGTGCAAATTTTTTCTCAGGTTGTTGCTACAAACACGTTTTTTATTTGTAATTTTGCATCTGAAATTCCAGGGCGAAAGACTCTTTGGGAGTATGTCTCATGCCCTGAGGAAAAATGGTTGACAAATGAAAAAGCAATCTGAGAACAAAAAAGGCGGGGGTCTGAAAAAGATTCTGATAGTATGCCTGATCGTATTGGGAGTGGGATGTGGCGCATGGCTGGCTTTCCTGCTCTTCGGCAACAATTACAAAAGCAATGCCATGCAGATGAAGGTCAACACCATCGTGGCTTCAAGAATGGCCAACATCATGCTGGGTGACTACATGAACAATTGGGTGCGTACAGAAACAGAACAACTGGGCCTGAACGACAAGGGGGATCTCGTCTCTACCGATGACATCGGACAAGTACTGAAATGGAGACAGGAGTTTTATAAGAATAATGGTTTCTCTGGGGTGCTGGAGCAGGTGATGGGCAACATCAAGGACAATGTGGCAAGCCTCAAACTCACTCCGGCAAGATATCGTGATACGCAGGGGAATTTTAAATCGGCTTATGAGACTGTCTCTCAACTGGTACAACTTACAGCCAACCCAGGGGACTCTATCGTGGAACTGGCAAATAAAGTGGAGGAACTCAATGCTTCTCTGAATAAAGCACTCGAACCCACAGACTTCAACTTCTGGGTGTCGTATGATGACATCAGGGAAGTGACCGACGAACTGGCGGCCAATATCAATGACAAAACTCTGGCGGAGGCCATCGGACATGAGGCAAACCGCAAACCCAACAGTTCCGTCAATGTGCTGAAATACAAAAAAATGGGGTTCAAGGAACTGCCAAAGGGTAAGGGCGTGCTCTACCGGGCCGTCACCGAGGGGAAAGGACCGAAACCGAAGGATGATACTAAGGTGAAACTCCATTATGAGGGTAAACTGATGGACGGAACTGTGTTCGACAGCAGTTACAAGAGGGGAGAACCGGTCACTATGCGCCCGAGCCAGACGGTGCCGGGATTCTGGCATTCGCTCATCAATATGCCGGTGGGGTCGAAATGGGAAATCTATATCCCGTTCTCTCAGGCATACGGAGACAGGGCGGCTGGTGCCGTCAAACCTTATTCCGACCTTTTCTTCACCATCGAGGTACTGGGAATCGAGGAATAATCATAATCCATCTTAACTACAAAACATAAGGATGAATACAAAACTCGCGAAGGGACACATGGCCATTCTGTTGGCGAATGTGATTTTCGGACTGGGAGTGCCTGTTACCAAGGCGTTGCTGGACGATTGGGTGACACCAATGGGATATATGGCATCAAGATGTGTCGGCGCGACCATCTTGTTCTGGATCGTGGCTTGCTTCATGCCCAAAGAGCATGTGGAGAGAAAAGACCTCATCACCATCATGCTGGGGGGGCTCCTGGGATTCTTCATCTCTCAGACATTGACTGCAGAAGCGCTCAAATACACCACACCCGTATACTTCTCTCTCGTGGCGGCGTTGACACCGGTGGCTACCATGTTGCTGGCGGCTTTGTTCATCAAGGAGAAAATAACAGGCATCAAGACTCTGGGCGTCATCCTCGGCATCAGCGGCGCCTTGCTCATGCTCTTCATGTCGTGGTCGGGCGGAACGGGCTCCAACGACTTGTTGGGTATCTCACTCGCGGTACTCAGCGTGCTTACTTGGGCGGTCTATCTCATTATCACCAGAAAGGTGTCTGAGAAATACTCTTCCGTCACACAGATGAAATATGTCTTCTTGGTCTCGACAATCGTCACGGTTCCAATTGCTTTGCTCACCGAACCCGCGCAGCCTCTTTATTCCGCCGCATGGCAGTGGAGTGGGGTGGCAGAGATGGCTTTTATCGTGCTCTTCGCTACAGGTCTGGGCTATTTCCTGATTCCTTATGCCATGAAGTTCCTAAGGGCTACGACAGTGAGCGTTTATACCAATATCCAACCAGTGGTGGCATCGCTCGTCGCCATAGCAGTGCAACAGGATGTGTTCACTTGGGATAAACCGGTGGCTGCCGTGCTTGTCTTGCTGGGCGCTTATATCGTAACAAGATAAGAAGGGAAGAAATGGGTGGCTTTTCAACAAATTTGCAGAGAATGAGAAGTATTTTTGTCATGATGGCCCTGATGGCTCTGGCTGTGAACTCAAGGGCTGCCAGTTTCAAAATCGGTGGTATCCGTTATTCGGAGACTTCTTCCAATACCGTGATGGTGATGCCAGATGGTGCCTCCAGCAGCGGTACTGGCATCGGTCTTGGCAAATACTATGAGGGGGATATCGTCATTCCTGCTACGGTGACTTATAATGACGTGGAATATACGGTCACTGAGGTGGCGGAGGGGGCTTTCAGTTACTCTCCAAAACTGACCTCCGTTTCTATTCCTGCTACGGTCGTCAATCTGGGAAGCGAACCCTTCGCATCGTGCGGAAAACTGACGTCCATCACCGTCGACCCGGACAATCAGGTATATAAAAGCATAGACGATGTGCTATATGACAAGAATGTCACCACCATCATCGCTTGTCCAGGTGCAAAAGCAGGGGCATTTGATGCTCCTGAGACTGTGAGAACGGTGGCTCCCTCTGCTTTCTATGGATGCAGCAAACTCACTTCCATTACCCTGCCGGCTTCGGTGCGGGAGATCGGAGAAAGGGCTTTCAGGTCATGCACGTATCTGAAATCTGTCAATATACCTGATGGCATTACAGAAATCAAGGATCAACTCTTTTATGGATGCTCCTCATTGGTGAGTACCAATATTCCGGAAGGAGTGGTGAGAATAGGTGATGGGGCTTTCTCCAATTGCAAGAAACTGCCATCCGTGACCCTGCCTTCGTCGCTCAAGACCATTGGAGACAGGGCTTTCGAACAGTGCTCCAGCATCAGGGAGATGATTGTCCCTGAGGGGGTCACATCCATCGGAGAGTCTGCTTTGATGAATTGTTCCTTGATGAATAAACTGAGCCTGCCTGCCTCATTGAAGGAGTTGGGGACTGGAGCCTTCAGACTGTGCCTGTCGCTCCCTTCTATCGACCTGGCGGAGGGCAACACCTGTTTCACCATCGAGAACGGACTGCTGCTGGATACCGACAAAACCAGTTTGATCTGCTGTCCGGCTGGGTATAGTGGCGAATGTGTGATTCCTTCTACCGTAACAGTCATTGAGGATTATGCCTTCTATTCTTGCTCAAACATCACAAACATCAAGATGCCGGAGAGCCTGGTCGCTATCAGAACTGCGGCTTTCGCCAGTTGCACTTCGCTCAAAACCATCATCATTCCTAAGAATGTGGTAAATATTGGGGTAAGTGCTTTCGCATCTTGTACTGCTCTGAAAAACTTAGTGTGCCAGGCTGATAATCCGCCTGCAATCGCAAAAGAGATTTTCTCTTCTACCATTTACAATATTGCCACGCTCTATGTCCGACATCAGTCCCTCAGCCTCTATGAAAATGCGGATTTCTGGAAAAAGTTCCTCAACACCGGACTCCTGGGGGATGTCAATAAGGATAGACGCATCAATGTGGCTGACGTGATGGCGATAGTCAATCATGTGTTGGGACATCCTTCCGTTGTCTTTGAAAATTGGTTGGGCGATGTCAATGTTGATGATAAAGTCAATGTGACGGACGTCATGGAGGTTGTGAAAATCTGCCTCAACTCATAACCCCAAGGACGGATACTCCCTCAGCACATTTGTCTTCTTAATTTTCTATTCTTTCTCCAAGTTTCCTAAACTTTACCAGTTCGCTGATGACCTCTTCTGGATCATCCGTGAGGGTGAGAAGCAGATTCTTGTATTTCCCCCTCTCTGACAACTGCTCAAGAAGTGGGTATATCGGCATGTCTTCACTCCAGAACGATTTGCCTAAAAAGATCATCGGACTGGCGAAACCAAATGACAAATAATGGTTCTGGACGGCATCCTGGAATACTTCCTGCATCGTTCCGGCACTTCCTGGCGTGTAGATGATGCCGCCGAAAGCCAACGTGAGGATGCTGTCCTCACGGACGCTGTTCTCAAAGAATTTGGCAATATGGGTGGCGAAAGGCGTGGAGGGTTCATGCCCGTAGAGCCAGGTGGGAATGCCAAGGCTGACAAAATGGTCTTGGGGAAAGCGTTCCATCACCTCAAAGGCGGTGGACAACCAACCTTCGTCTTTGAAAGTGGGGGCTCCGCTGAGCATGCCGAGGGCTTCGTCAAACTGGGCTTCGCTGTTGCCTGCCATCCATGCGCCAAAGTGAGTGGCTTCCATTGCGCCGGGACCTCCTCCGCTGAGCATGAAGAAACCCATCTCGGTGAGTCGTTTGCTGAGCCTTGCAATCATGCCGAACATCTCGTCTGTGCGTGACAGCGCATGACCGCCCATGATTCCGACACACAAACGGTTGTTGTGAGTTTCAAAAAACTGATTCAGCGCGGTGTGGATTCCATGGTCGTGAACACTGCGGGCCAATGACTCATTCACAAGGTTGGCTTGCTTGCCGGTGGACAAGAAATGCTGATATACAAGCGTGTCGTAGCAGGTGGAGAAACTGGACGGGTCTTCTGGATGGTATCCGTCGTACAACTCACGCGGAGAATACAGTTCATGACGGGTTACATCGTATGGGACGGACTCCATATAAGAAATGGTGCCGTTGAGTTGGTTGAAGTTTTTTTCTGATATCATAATTGAGTGAGCATGCTAAAGTGGAGTAAAACGTATTAGTAGGGCAAATATACGTTTTTTTCAACAGATTTCACCTTTTTTTGACGAAAAAAGATGAACAATGCTTCTTTTCTCTACTTTTTTCGTATTTTTGTACTCTGACAAATCTGCGGCCTCCGTCAACGAGGCCCCGTCCAAACTATTGTCCAAACTCCCAAACTCCCAAACTCCCAAACTCCTAAACTCCTAAACTCCTAAACTCCTAAACTCCTAAAAAAATGGCTACAGTCGACGACAAAAAAGTGATTTTCTCGATGGTGGGCGTAAGCAAGACCATCCAGCAAAACCAGAAACAAATCCTCAAGAACATCTATCTCAGTTTCTTCTATGGGGCGAAAATCGGCATCATCGGACTGAATGGTGCGGGTAAGTCCACCCTCATGAAAATCATCGCTGGAATTGAACAACAGTATCAGGGAAATGTGGTGTGGAGCCCTGGATATTCTGTCGGATATCTGCCCCAGGATCCTCCGCTCGATGAGACCAAGACGGTGAAGGAGAATGTGATGGAGGGGGTAAAGCATGTCTATGATGCCTTGGCCGAATATGATGAGATCAATGTGAAGTTCGGATTGCCGGAATATTATGAAGACCCTGACAAGATGGACAAACTCATGGCTCGCCAGGCGGAGTTGCAGGACGTCATCGATGCGACAGATGCATGGAACATGGATTCCAAACTCGACAGGGCGATGGATGCGCTCAACTGCCCGCCGGGGGACTGGGAGGTGAAAAACTTATCGGGTGGGGAGCGCAGACGGGTGGCCCTGTGCCGCCTGCTCCTGCAGAAACCGGATGTGTTGTTGCTTGATGAGCCGACCAACCACCTCGACGCGGAGTCTATCGACTGGCTCGAACAGCATCTGCAGCAGTATGAGGGAACGGTGATCGCGGTCACACACGACAGGTATTTCCTCGACGATGTGGCGGAGTGGATTCTCGAACTCGACAGAGGGGAGGGTATACCATGGAAGGGCAATTATTCCTCTTGGCTGGAACAGAAGAGCATGCGCATGGCGCAGGAGGAGAAAACGGCCTCGAAACGTCGCAAGACACTCGAACGTGAGTTGGAGTGGGTGAGGATGGCTCCGAAAGCGCGCCATGCGAAGGGGAAGGCGCGTCTGAACTCGTATGACAGGATGCTCAATGAGGAACAGAAGCAAAAAGAGGAAAAACTCGAGATATTCATACCCAATGGACCGAGACTGGGCAACAAGGTGATAGAGGCGGAACATGTGGCAAAATCTTTCGGGGAGAAAGTGCTCTTCTCTGACCTCAACTTCATGCTGCCGCCAAACGGCATCGTGGGGGTCATAGGGCCCAACGGCGCGGGAAAGACCACGCTGTTCAGACTCATCATGGGATTGGAACAGGCTGACAAAGGGGCTTTCCAGGTGGGAGAGACTGTCAAGTTGAGTTATGTTGACCAGCAACACAAGGATATCGACCCGGACAAGACGGTCTACCAGGTGGTGAGTGGCGGCAATGAGACGATTCGCATGGGTGGAAGGGATGTCAATGTGAGGGCATACCTCTCAAGGTTCAATTTCAGCGGGGCAGACCAGGAGAAAAAGTGTGCCGTGCTTTCAGGTGGCGAGCGCAACAGACTGCAACTGGCTCTCGCCTTGAAACAGGAGGGCAATGTGCTGCTGCTCGACGAACCGACCAACGATATCGATGTCAATACGCTACGTGCCTTGGAGGAGGGCCTGGAGGCTTTCGCTGGATGCGCTGTCATCATCAGTCACGATAGGTGGTTCCTTGATAGGATATGTACCCACATCCTTGCCTTTGAGGGGGAGGGTAATGTGTTCTATTTCGAGGGAAGTTATACGGAATATGAGGCGAACAAGGCAAAGAGGCTGGGGCTCGAGGAACCAAAGCGTATCCGATACCGCAAACTGATGGATGAGTAAGCATCGTGGCTTATCTTCTCCGTTTTTCCTTAACAAATTGTAATTATTGGCGGCTCTGTGTCCTAATAACGGATTTTTTCCTAATTTTGCACCTTCGGAATTCATGTCTGAAGATAACTTGGGTGTAGGCAATCGGAAATGCACCGCATCTGACGATATGTGGGTTTTGGATAATTAGAATATCTACTTGATAAATGAAAACGATGATTGCAAGGCTCTATGCCGTTTTGCTGGGTTTATTTCTCTTGGGCCAGGGCGCTTGGGCGCAGGACACCATAGCCGAATCTGACCTCGACGAGGAAATGGAGGAAATGGTGCAGGCGGCCGATGTCGATTCGATGGTGGCTCAGGATATGGCTGAATTTGATGAGATGAGGGAGGCAAGTCAGCAAAAAGTGGGCGTTTACAAAGCGCTCAAGCAGAAATTCATCGAGGGAAATGCAGGATTCATGTCCCTCGTGGCGCTGGCGCTGATCCTGGGCCTCGCCTTCTGCATCGAGCGCATCATCTACCTCACTCTCGCTGAAGTAGATGCGCGCAAACTCCTCAATGATATCGATGGAAAAATAGAGGAAGGGGATATCGAGGGGGCAAAGAATATCGCCAGAGACACCCGCGGACCAGTGGCTTCTATCTGCTACCAGGGATTGGTGAGAGTCAATGAGCACATCGACAGCATCGAGAGGTCGATGGCGTCCTTCGGACAGGTGCAACTGTCCAACCTGGAAAAGGGATGCTCTTGGATCACACTCTTCATCGCCATCGCTCCTTCTTTGGGATTCCTCGGAACCGTGATCGGTATGGTGATGGCCTTCGACCAAATCCAGATGGAGGGGGACATCAGACCGACCATCGTCGCAGCAGGCATGAAGGTGGCCCTCATTACAACGATTTTCGGCATTATCGTGGCACTCATCTTGCAGGTGTTCTATAATTATATCCTCAACAAAATCGAAGCGCTCACCACACAGATGGAGGACGCTTCCGTCACGTTGCTCGATGCGATAGTGAAATATCAAAACAAGAAATGATGAAACTCTTTGGGTGGTTCAATGCCGCAGTTTCCAAAAATGTGCTGCGCGTCATCGTGGGGCTCACGGTGGTGCTGTATGTCGCTTTTTTCCTTTTCGGCTTCAACCATCCCTATGACGAGGATCCTGATTTCATCGAACCGCGCTTGACTTCAGCGCTGATATTTTTCGTCTCTTTGATCTTACTCATTGCCTTGGCGGTGACCGTTTGGGCCATCGGTTCTTCCATGAGGAAAAGGGGCTCCCAGGTTAAGGCTGCTGATGGCCTGCCCACATCAAGGATCGCTGCAATAGTGGTCGCTCTCTTGGCGGTCATGATGGTGGCCTCCTTTTGGATGGGCTCAACAGAGTCCATGTCTGTCAACGGGAAGAGTTATGCTGACACGCTCGGACTGAGAACGGCCGATATGTTTGTTTTCACGTCTTTGACCATGATGGTCATGGCGGCGGTGGTTGCTGCCCTTTCTTCCATCAGGTCTCATTTCAGGAGGAGAAGATGATCCAGTTAAGACGTCGCAGACAACGAAGGGTGCCGGGCATCAACATGGCTTCCATGGCCGACATCTCGTTCACTTTGCTCATCCTTTTCCTCGTCGTCACTTCCATGGATGACGACAAGGGACTCACAAGAATGTTGCCGCCTGTGACTGAGGATGTGACACAACTTCCTGAGGTGACGGAGAGAAATGTGCTGACCATAGAGATGACGGCCGACAACTCTGTCATGATACAGGGAGAAAAAGTGGCAATGAAGGACGTCAAGACAAGGGTGATGAATTTCGTGGACAATCCTGACAATTTGCCTGACCTGCCTGAAAAACATGAGCAGGACATCGAGTTGCTGGGGAAGTGCATGGTGACTGATGGACATGTCATCCAACTGGAGGCTGACACAAAAACGGAGTATGAGACGTATTTTAAGGTGCAGGATGCCATCGTGGCTGCCTACAGGCAACTCCGGAACAATTTGGCTCAGAAACGTTTCCATGCCTCTTATGAGGATTGTAATGAGAGGCAGAGGGAGGCGCTGCGAACATATTATCCTCAGCGTGTCTCTGAGATATACAATACGGAAGGAGGCACACCATGAGCATTTTCAAAAAGAGAGAAAAAAGACTCCCGGAATTGAATATGCAGTCTCTGCCTGACTTGATTTTCACCGTACTCTTCTTTTTCATGCTGGTCACTACCATGAGAAGCGTGCCGGTGAAAGTGAAATTCCAGTCGCCTGAAGGAACGGTGGTCTCTCCTCTCAAAAAACAGAATACCACACTGTATGTTTTTGTCGGTTATTTGCCAGGAAACCGCGACTCGCTGGCCATTCAGGTCAACGACAGGTATGTGCCGCTTGGACAGGTGACGGCAAGCGTGACTGCTTATCGCGATATGCTGTTGCCTGATGAGCGTGAATTGATGACTGTCTCCATGAAAATCGATAGAAAGGTGCCCATGGGGGTGGTCAATGAAGTCAAGATGGCACTGAGAGAGGCGGGAGCACTGAGGGTGCATTATTCGGCGGTGAGACAGCCAAAGACAAGTCTTGATGTGCAAAAAGTGGGCAAAAATTAGACAAAAATCTTCTTTTTGACGATTTTTCCTTCGGTTTGCTTGCAAACATGATTGTTTTTGCGTATCTTTGCTTTCAAATCATAAGATTATGACACATCACTATTTAGACGAACTGGACAGGAAAATTTTGAAACTCATCTCATCGGATGCCAGAATAGCGTTTCTTGAGGTGGCGAGAATATGCAATGTAAGTGGTGCCGCGGTGCATCAGCGCATTCAGAAACTCACCAACCTTGGCATCCTGAAAGGCTCAAAGTTTATCATCGATCCCGAAAAAATCGGGTATGAGACATGTGCATACATCGGCTTGTTCCTGAAAAATCCGGAAAGTTTCGATGTGGTGGTGGATGAGTTGAGGAAAATCCCTGAGGTGGTGGAATGTCATTACACAACAGGGGGATTTGATATGTTTATCAAAATTTTTGCCCGAAACAACCATCATCTGCTGGAGATAATCCATGACAAACTCCAACCGCTCGGACTGTCGCGCAGCGAGACGATCATTTCCTTCAATGCAGCCATCGACAGACAACTCCCCGTCGAGAAATTGTTCGGAGATAATGGGGAGGAAAGTGAATAAAAGAAACTGATTCTCAGTTTCTCACATAATCCACAAAATCATAACTGTACGCGTGCCGCTCATCGGTACCGTGACATTCGCGTGTCTCTTCCCGCCACTCATCATAGGGGGGGAAGAAGGCATCAGCGGTGGGTGGGGTGTCGTGTATCTCTGTCAGACAAAGACGGTCGGCTATCTTGATGGCCTGACGGTAAATGCTGGCGCCCCCGATGACAAATACCTCTTCTTCGTCCTGGCAGTGTGAGAGCGCCTCCTCCAGGGAGGCATAGCGCTCGCAACCTGCAAAATCGGTCTTGCCGCGGCTCAGCACGATGTTGCGGCGGTGGGGAAGGGCTCCTTTGGGCAATGACTCAAAGGTGCGGCGGCCCATGATGATGGTATGGCCGATGGTGAGGGATTTGAAACGGCGGAGGTCGTTGGGCAACCAGTACAGCAGGCGGTTGTCATTGCCGATAGCACGGTTGGAGGCCACGGCTGCAATGATGTTGATGCGCATAGTGTTGGGTGTTGGTCAAACGGATACCTGACCGGCGATATGGGGCCAGGGATCGTAGCCGGTCAGTTCAAAATCTTCGTAGGTGAACTCATTGAGTTCCTTGATGGAGGGGTTGAGCCGCATCTGGGGGAGGGGCCGGGGCGTGCGGGTGAGTTGCAACTGCACTTGCTCAATGTGGTTGAGGTAGATGTGGGTGTCGCCGGTGGTGTGGATGAAGTCTCCGGCTTGCAAACCTGTCACCTGGGCCATCATCTGAAGAAGGAGGGCATAGGAGGCGATGTTGAAGGGTACACCGAGGAAGGTGTCGGCGGAACGCTGGTAGAGTTGCAGGCTCAGACGGCCATCTGCCACATAAAACTGAAACATCGTATGGCAGGGGGGAAGGGCCATCTTTTCCACTTCTGCCACATTCCAGGCACTCACGATCATGCGGCGGGAGTCGGGGTGATGTCTGATCAGGTCCACCACATTGTTGATCTGGTCGATGGTGCCTCCGTTATAGTCGGGCCAGGAACGCCACTGGTGGCCATAGACAGGACCCAACTCGCCGTTCTCGTCGGCCCATTCGTTCCAGATGCGCACGCCATGTTCCTGTAGCCAACGCACATTGGTGTCTCCACGCAGAAACCATAGCAGTTCGTAGATGATGGATTTCAGATGCAACTTCTTGGTGGTCAGCAATGGGAAACCGTCTTCCATGTGAAAACGCATCTGATGACCGAAAATGCTTTTGGTGCCCGTTCCGGTGCGGTCGGTTTTCGTGGCTCCTTCCGTCATGATTCTCTGGAGAAGGTCAAGATATTGTTTCATATTTCTGTCAGTATTTCTCTGTTGTTTTCGGGGATATGGGTGCTCCTGATTTTCCATTCAGGAGGGTAAAGGTTGTTGGAGCGGTTGCCGAGATGCTTGACGAAGCCAAGTGGCTGACCATGGTAACTGACCAGCACATGACCGAGGGGCGTGTCTGAGGGAAGACCGATGGCTTCTTTACGCAGATAGGCTATGGCTGTGTCGGCATCCACGCTCACAGTGGGAAAGGCTTCGGGGGACATCGCTTCCGACAAGGCAAGTTCGTGGCGGGGAACAAGATTCCTGCCTTTTATCGTGGCAAGGCCTACACCGGCATGGATGACCTTGAGATGGCGGCATGCGGCATCATAGATGCTTTCCCACCGCTTGGGTATGGCTGTTATGCGGTCGCCTGTCAGGTGATAGGTATAGAGGTCGGGTTCACGGAGCCATTTACCTGTCATCGGAAACTGTGACCTGAGGTTGGGACGTGAAGGCTCTTTTCTTGATTTCTTTTTCTTGGAGGAGAAGGATGGTTCCTGTGAATGGCTGTCAGTAGCGGATGTCTTTCGCAGGACGGCCATGAACAGCCCTTCGCCGAGTGATACGCCGGGGATGAAACGGTAGACAGGGGCTTCGCAGGAAGCATCAAGCGCACTTGTGATGCCCCATGTGGGGTCTGTGCTCACGGCGACGGGCTCTGCGCCGAGTTCCTGCATCGCCCAGATAATGTTCTGCTCGTTCTCACGGGTGTTGAGTGTGCAGGTGGAGTAGATGAGCAGACCGCCGGGACGCAGACACGACCAGGCGTGTCTCACTATCTCGCGCTGAAGACGGTAGCAGTTGTCTACATGAGTGACCGACCATTCCGTGATGGCGCCGGGATCCTTGCGGAACATGCCTTCGCCGGAACAGGGGACATCGGTGAGGATGACGTCGAACATCAGACCCGAACGGGCATAGTCGGCAGGATAGTTCTGGGTCACTATCGTGTCTGGATGACCGTATTTCTGAAGGTTCTCCATCAGGATTTGTGCGCGCAGGGGGATGGGTTCATTGGCAAACAGCAGACTGCCTGGGGGAAGCGCTGTTAGGGCTGTCGTGGATTTCCCTCCGGGGGCGGCACAGAGGTCAAGCATGACCACAGGATGGGTCACATGCTGACGGAGAACTTCGTCGACAAACATCGACGAGGCTTCCTGCACATAATAGGTGCCGGAATGAAGCAGTGGGTCGAATGTGAAGTTGGGGCGCTCGCTGAGATAATAGCCCGAACCGCACCATGCCACTCTTTCGGGATGGAAATCTTGCTTGATCACCTTGCCATGCGACTTGGTGGGATGAAGACGGATGCTGGTGGGGGATGGGGATGACATGCCTTCGGCCCAGAGACCGTATAGACGGTCGCCCATCATCGCACGGGTGTAACTGGTAAATTCCTCGGGCAGTTGCATCTCAGGGTCAGAAATCGATGAAGAAACCGTCATCCTCGTTCGGCTCTTCCTCTTTGGGCTTCTGCTTGGGAGGAGTCGTGGGATTGCCGTCTTTGTCAAACATTCCATAGGTCGTGCGAAGCACGATGAACTCGGTGCGGCGGTTGAGTTGGTCGCAGATGTCTTGCTTGTCCTTGTCAAGGGCCTTGATGAATTCTTCGGTCAGCACGTCACCTTCTTTAAGCCAGTCATATTGGGCGGCCAATTTCTTGCGCACCACCTTGGGCTTCTCCTTGCCATAACCCATCGGCGTGAGACGGTCGCTGGCAATGCCGTGGGCAATCAGATAGTCAACCACCGACTGGGCGCGGCGCTGGGCAAGACCTACATTGTAGGCTTGGCTGCCATGGTAGTCGCAGTGGGCGCTGAGTTCGATAGTCACATTGGGATTCTCGTTGAGCAATGTCACCAACTCGTCGAGGGCTTGGGTCGACTCGGGGCGCAGCGTGGCTTTGTCATAGTCGTAGAAGATGTTGTCGATCATGACGGGCACCGTGATGGAGGCAAGGGGGAACTGCAGCACATGCTCGTAGGAGTCGTCGGTGGCCACCACGTGCAGTTCTTCTTTGTGGTTGAGGTAGCCACGGCAGGTGGCAAGGAACACATAGTCAACACCGGGGGTGAGAACTTGCTCAAACGAACCGTCGCTCCTCACACTGAGTTTCTCGTTCGTTCCATCATTGCCCACCATATATACTTGGGCGGCGGTAAGTTCATAACCGTCCATCTCATAGACCCATCCTCTCACCGTCTGGATGATCTCTGGCTTCTCAAAACTGAAAATATGATCCCAGCCGCGGCCGTCGCCTCGGTTCGAACAGAAAAAGCCTCGGTTGTGGGGACCTTCGAAGGTCATGCCGAAATCATCGCCCTGGGAGTTGAGGGGATAGCCTGGATGCTCCAACTCATACTGGCCGCTCTCTCCCACGGTGGCGATGTAGATGTCCAGGCCGCCGAGGCCGGGAAGTCCGTTGGAGGAAAAATAGAGGTCGCCGTTGGGACGGAATGTGGGAAACATCTCATCTCCCTCTGTGTTGATGGTGGGACCAAGATTCTCCACTCCGCCCATACCGGAAGTGGTGAGCCTGACACGCCAGATGTCAAGGCCGCCCTGGCCTCCCGGCATGTCGGAACAGAAATATAGCCACTCTCCGTCGGGCGATACCGCAGGATGGGCATAACTCGAAAGGGTGTCGCGGGTGAGTTCCACATCACTGGGCTTGCTCCAGGCGGCATCACTGCGGCTGGACTTCAGAATCTTCGCATAGCGGGGATAGGAGGGGTCGGAGGAACACTGGGTAAGGTACATCTCACGCTCGTCGCTGCTGAAGCAGCAGGCCCCCTCGTCGTAGGGACTGTTCAGACCTGACTCCACTCGCTGGGGCTTGCCCCATTTCCCCTTGTCGTCTTTCTGGGAGAAGAAGATGTCGCCGTTCTTGGTGCCTGTGATGCTGCTCAACTCATCGCCCTCTGCCTCGTTGCGGGTGGAGGTGAAATAGAGCAGGTCGTGGTCCTCGCCCATCAGCATCGGGGAGTAGTCGGCACGGCGGGAGTTGAAGACTTCCATCCGCTTCACAGTGTAGCGCGAACCGCTTTCTTTTAGGGCGGGGGCTTCCATGGCGGATTCAAGACCGGTCTTGGCAACCACGTTGTCAGGCATCGAGTCAAGCGCGATGCGGAATTCTTCGGCAGCCTCCTTGTAGTTGCCGTTCTTCATCAACTGACGGGCCATGGCAAGGTGGGTGTCGCCATCGTCTTGCTTGTACCTGATGACGTTGCGGTATGCGGCTATCGCTTTCTGGGTGGAATTGATCTTGTCATAGCAAAAAGCCATCTTCTTGGCTATCTGACCTCGCTTGGCGCGCTCCTTGGCGGGGGTCTTCGAATAGGCTGTCTTGAATTCGGAGGAAGCATCAAAATACTCTCCTAATGCAAGGTGCTTCTCACCTCGCTTCAGGTTGCGTTCTGTCCCACAGGAGAACAGCATAAAAAGAATGGCCAGCAGAATGGCAGGCTTACAAGTTGAGTTCTGCATCATTATTATAATAACGAGCAGATGCTCTTTTTATTGTATCCTTAGCCTTTATTCTGCTGGCCATTTCTCCGTAAGTAGCGGCTTTGCCTCTTCTTCCTTTTCTCCGTAAGTAGCGGCTTTGCCTCTTCTTCCCTTTCTCCGTAAGTTGCGGCTTTGCCGCAACCTCCTACTTAATCATCTCCACTGACCGGCGGAGGAAGGCGGAAAGGGCTGCTCCCTTGAGCATGCCGTTCTGAAGCAGGGCAAGGTCTATCAGTTGATGGATGATGTCATTGCCTTTCGCATACTCGGCAATGATCTGGTCTTTCTTGTCCTTCTGCTCGCTGATGGCATTTTCAGTGGCCTTCACGTCGTCTTTCTCTTCCTGGGTGATTTCCTCGGGCTTCTTCTTTCCTTGTTCCTGACGGAGGACGGCGAGACGGGCTTCCTGACCTTTGATCTCTGCCAGAATAGGCTTCAGCGACTCAGCGCAGTTGCCTGCCTCATCTTCCACCACGCGCTTGATGAGCGGATGGTCGCTGTTGAGCACCAGGTTGTAGGAGTCGGGCATCTGACCGTAGAAGGCCATGCCGCTCTGGAAACGGCTGATGTCTTTCATTCGGCGCATATATTCGCTTTGAGTAATCAGCACGGGCTGTGAATCCTCGCCCAATGACTGCACCTCGACGTAGAAGTTGGCCTTCTCCATGGTGGGCATCTGTGAGCGGAATGCTTGCGACAATTGGTCTGACTCTTCCTTCGACAGTGTGCTCTCTTTCTTCTCTTCTTTGACAATAAGACGGTCGATGATGTCGGAGTCTACACGGGTGAAACGGCTCTTCTCCAACTTCTGCTCAAGCATGGAAACCATCGGTGCGTCAAGGTCGCCGTCAAGCAACAGCACACTGTAGCCCTTCGCCTTGGCGGCTTCGATGTAAGCATATTCGTCCTCCAGGTTGTTGGCGTAGAGATATACGAGGGTGTCGTCCTTGTCGGTCTGGTTGTCCTTGATCAGCGTGCGGTATTCCTCGTATGTGAAATATTTGCCTTCCGTGTCCTTGAGCAGGGCAAAGTCCTTGGCACGGTCGTAGAAGTCTTCCTGGGAGAGCATGCCGTAGTTGATGAATATCTTCAGATCATCCCATTTGGATTCGAAGTCCTTGCGGTCGTCCTTGAAAATGCTGCTCAGACGGTCTGACACTTTCTTGGTGATGTAGGTGGAGATTTTCTTCACATTGGCGTCGCTCTGCAGATAGGAACGGCTGACGTTGAGTGGGATGTCGGGGGAGTCAATCACACCGTGGAGAAGGGTGAGGAACTCGGGCACGATGCCTTCCACCTGATCGGTGACGAACACCTGGTTGCAGTAAAGTTGGATCTTGTTGCGCTGCAGGTCGATGTTCGACTTGATGCGGGGGAAGTAGAGAATGCCGGTGAGATTGAAGGGGTAGTCCACATTGAGGTGAATCCAGAACAATGGCTCGTCCTGCATCGGATAGAGTTTCCGGTAGAATGACTTGTAGTCCTCGTCCTTCAGGGAACTCGGGGCTTTGGTCCACATCGGCTCGGAGTCGTTCACCACATTGTCTTCTTCGGTGTCCTGCATCTTGCCGTCTTTCCATTCGCTTTTCTTGCCGAAGACAATGGGGACTGACATAAACTTGCAGTATTTGTTCAGAAGGTCTTGGATGCGCTGCTTCTCCAAAAATTCCTTGCAGTCATCGGAGATGTGCAGGATGATGTCGGTGCCGCGGTCGGCTTTCTCGGTCTCTTCTATCTCATAGGCGGGACTGCCGTCGCAACTCCATTTCACGGCGGGGGCTCCCTCCTGATAACTGCGGGTCACGATCTCCACACGGTCGCTCACCATGAAGGCACTGTAGAATCCCAGACCGAAATGACCGATAATCGCATTGGCGTTCTCCTTGTATTTGTCCAAAAAGTCGGTCACACCGGAAAAAGCGATTTGGTTGATGTATTTGTCAATCTCCTCGGCGGTCATTCCGATGCCTCGGTCACTGAAGGTCAGCGTGCCTTTCTCTGTGTCGATGGCGACGCGCACGGACAGGTCGCCCAGTTCTCCCTTGAAGTCGCCGCGCTCGGCAAGGGTCTTCAACTTCTGGGTGGCGTCAACGGCGTTGGACACCATCTCGCGGAGGAAAATCTCATGGTCGGAATACAAAAACTTCTTGATGACGGGGAATATGTTCTCTGTACTTACCCCAATGTTACCTTTTTGCATGTTGTTATGATTTAATGTTTGTTTGATATCACTTGACTGGACTTGGAGTCCATGACAATATTTGCAAAAAGTATGCCAAAGATATCCCCCGACAAATTAAAATCCATTCACTATGGCGTTTCTTCTCCTTTTTATTCTGCAAGAACCAATCTTGTTGATTCTTGTTTATTCTTGCGATTACCGATCTCAATTATTCTTGTATATTCTTGCGAGAACCGATCTCGGTTCTCGCCCAAGCATTACTCATCTCCGCAAAATGCCTACTTGAGCCGGTAACTACTCAGTCTTTTTGTAAATAGCCAAAATCCCCCTTCAGATGGCTGTTGGATGTCGTTAATAATTCCTAAATGACATCCGCATAAATGTGACTCCAAAGGCATCCTCGACCTTTGGGTTTGATGCAACAAATTGG
>JAEEJK010000050.1 GCA_016281815.1 Prevotella sp.
AGCACAACCGCATCTCCTAAAGAGACACATGGGAAGGTGGACCTTCTACATCCATTCTTCATTCGTATCAGCAAAAGTGTTGTGCACTCTCGTACGAAAATACGGTTGTTCCACTGCAATACGTGGATGGGGTTAGTATCGCAAAGAAAGCTCCAAAACGAAACGAGTAGTCAATTGGTAAGAGGCGGCAGCCTCTGCATCCGCAAGAGCCAAGGGTGAAAGGAGTACTTTACATAGTGTGAGAGTAGTGTTTGCAGGTTTTCACAACCTGTCCGTATGCCGCCTACCTATAGAAATATGGGTGTGTCTAAGGGCCAAAAGGAACGAAAACGGCGGTAAGGAATCGGTCAGAACTCAGCCGGTCCGAAAAATTCTTTTTCTACCAATTTCTCTTTTCCTCCATGACTTGCAGGATTTCCTCCCTTCTCTCATTGATTCCAGCCTCATCAAGAATTTGCACGAAAGCATTGATAATGTCTTCTCTTTCCTCGGTCTCAATAAACTGAGACCGTTTGTCAAGCCTGTTGAATCCTTCTATATAGTCAATGGCTATGTTCTTGATAGAAGAATAGTCTATCTCCTCGCTATTCGCTTCCTCCATGATCCGATGACGGGTTTCTTTCCATAATGCCACAGACTTGGTATATTTTGATTTGGGTACGAACTCGCTTCCATCCCAATGCCGCAGTGGATTATTCAAATTCTCATGAAGCCATTCATCCGAGCGCAGTTTTATGACCGACAGGTCTTGGACCTTTCCCCTATACATTTTCCTGATTATCTTTCCTGAGTCAGCGGGAATACTCTCAAGCCAAAGGGTTCTCAGTTCTGGAAGACTTTCTGGACAGGGAAAATCATCGGCAGTGAAACCGAAAAGGTCATCCATCGTCAGTGTCTCCAGTTCGTGCAGTTTGACTATTTCTGCCATGTCGCGGATGTAGCCTGGTTTTCCTGCCAACCCTAACCACATAAGGCCAGGAAATCGTGATGGGATGTCCTTCAGACTATACTCCTGGATATTTGTCAGGCGCAAGTTGGTCAGTCTGTTTAATCCTACATCCGGCAGGAAATCATCTTGCATCATTATTCTAAGAACCATATAATAGCCATCGTTGGGGGAATGAATACGAAGGTTGGGCGATAGTTTTCCTCTTAGCGTGAGGTTGCTGATGCTTGAAGGCAGATGAATGGTCTCCACATCTTCGCCACTGATTTCCACCTCCTCCAGATGAGTACGGCTAAGGTCCAACTCCCGTCGCTGGCAATTTTCCCATACCAACTCCCGGATGAGGCATCGGCGTTCCAAAAATGGTAACAGTTGTGGATAATCTTTAGAGGTACAGATTCTTCCTAATCCAGGGAGTTTGTCGAATTCCGAGAAATCCTGAACAGCACTGAGCATATCGTCAAACAGCCCATAAAGGTGTCTTCTCACCTCTTTACCCGCAACGATGATTTCTTCATGCCATCTTTCTCTTGCCTGTACTGCTTTGAAGGCTTCAATCTGGTCTTTGGGCAGTTTATTCCATTTTTCTGTCCATTTCTGTTGGTTTCCATTAGGCCAATCGCTAAAGCCTTTGCATTCCTCTATGGGTCTTACGGCCAAGTTACCTATCCGTTTTGCATGAGAAGGGAAAAACTTTAGAGGTGCCCAAGAATGACAGATCTTATTATCCCAGAAATGGTGATTCAGCCGAAGATAAGACATATTGTCGATGTCACTTTCTTCCGGCATCTTCTCACTCCAGTAATCCAAATCCACATAGACTGCATTCTCCTCGTTCATCTGTGTAACCTGGAAAGCGAACCACTTTCCAGTCTCTTTTTCCTGGAGAGCATACACATCACCTACTTGTAAAGATTGCTTCTGCTTCATATTTTCTGAAATTACAATCGGTTGTACTCTCTTTCCACTCACAACAGCCGTTCCAACTGCTGCACAGCAAGCGTGATGTCATCACCAAATTTCTCATGGTCTTTCAGAAAATCTGTCCTACCATGAGAGATGACCTCCATCAGTTCTTCACTCATATCATCAATGAAAGAGGCGACGGCATACTCGATGTCATCGCGCTGCCATTCCATGGAGGAATGGACATACACGTTCCGCTTCTGGTGCAGGAAACTGTAGGCGGTCTCTATGCTGTCTTTCGTCACCATTATTCTCTTTTTGCTGATTTTTCCTGCCTACCAGTGAGCGTGACACCATCGTAGCCTATCGGCCTGAATTGCTTTTGGGTCTCACTCCACACGAAACCATGGGTAAGGAGATAGTTCCTCACTTCCCCAGGTTCTCTGTTGAACGCATAGCACAACGACTCCAACGTGTCGAACTCCTCATCACGCAGGAGCATGTTGACGCTTGATACCAAAATGGCCGGGTCTTTGGGCAGATAATCCATGATCTTTCTCTTCCTTAACGAAAATGTGGGGCAAAGTTACGGAAAGTCGAGAGCAGAACAAAAAGAACTTGTTCTTTTTTTATGCCGAGACGGAGTAACTTATCCAAAGTTACGGAAAGTCGAGAGCAGAACAAAAAGAACTTGTTCTTTTTTTATGCCGAGACGGAGTAACTTATCTAAAGTTACGGAAAGTCGAGAGCAGAGCAAAATAATCCCATTCTTTTTCTTTGCCGTGACGTAGTACCTTTGCTTTAGGCAGATGAAAGCATCCAAATTGCGGAAGCCGTAACTATTCAGCGAATATCTAAAGAGATCGCCTACGGCGAGAACCAACGGTCGACCGTTGGTTCTGCCCGTCAGGGCACTCCAAATGATGATTAGTTGAATAGTTACGTTTTGAAGAGGACAGTAGAAAAAATGTTAAAATATGACAATCCGTGCAGTCTTTCTGCAGATTTCCTATCTATTATAGAAAAAGAATTATATATTTGCTGAATAATCACAAAATGGTAAGCGTTATGAGAAAGTTTTCACTGACATTGGCATGTTCCATCATGATGGTCACGACTGCATTGGCATGGGATGGTGATGGAGAGCCGAAAACAATCACCTTGACTGATGCAGAGCGTACGTTGGTGGAACAGAACAGCGACTTCGCCTTCAACCTGTTCCGCAAGACACGCGACACAGAGAACCACGTCATCTCACCACTGAGCATCACCTACGCCCTCGGGATGCTCAACAATGGTGCCGACGGCATCACGCGTGAGGAGATATGCCAGGTGCTGTCCGGAGGACGGCAAGAGGGCTATGCCGACGTGGCCACGATGAATGCCTTCTGTAGGAAGATGCTGACAGAAAGTGCCCTGCTCGACGAGGACACGCGTGTGGCCATAGCCAATACCATCTATTTCAATGGCGACAGAAAGGATGTCTCACTGAAGTCTGCTTTTAAGGATGCGGCAGCGACTTACTACGATGCCACGCCTTCCATAGTCAACTTCAGCGACCCTGCTACGCTCGGTATCATCAACCAATGGGCCACTGACCATACCGACGGCATGATCCGTGACCTGCTGAAACCGGAGGACATGCAAGACCCCAACTTGGTGAGTTTCCTGCTGAACGCCATCTGCTTCAAGGGCGCATGGGTCAATCAATTCGAAGAATGGCAAACTCAGAATGCGTATTTCGATAACATGCGGCGAACCGCCATGATGATGAGTCAGGTGAATGAGTTCCGTTACGCGAGGACCGACCTTTATCAGTCTGTCGTCCTGCCCTACGGCAATGGCTCCTACCAGATGACGCTTTTCCTGCCCAATTACGGAAAGACGCTTGACAACCTGTTGGATGCCATGAACGGTACGAGTTGGAATGCCGCCAAGTACCAGAACTATATGGTGCGGTTGAGCATGCCTCGCATAGAGACTGACACAGATCAGGACCTGAATGAGATCATGGCTTCACTGGGCATGCCGAATGCTTTCTTGGAATACAATGGCCACGGCTTTTTGGACTTCTGTTACTTTGGTGACAATGAGGATGACTCTGACCGGTGCTGGATAAGCATGATGAGACAAAAGGCCCATCTGAAACTCGATGAGAAAGGCACGGAGGCTGCCGCTGCCACAGTCATTGGAATGTACGACAAAGCAGCACCTTCCCAATATGCAGAGTTCATAGCCGACCGGCCTTTCCTCTACATCATCAGCGAGCGTAGTACGGGTATCATCTTTTTCATCGGACAGTATATGGGAGACATCACGATGGGCATGCCTCAAGTGGAAAGCAATACAAAGACCGTGGAGAATTCTGCCATATACGACCTGCAAGGCCGCCGTCTGGATGGGACACCAGCCAAAGGGGTGTATATCCAAAATGGCAGGAAATACGTGAAATAAATGAAATTACGACTGGGCATATTGCTTCTTGTTCTGACTTGCTTCATGGGTGTGAATGCTCAAACAAGCAAGACAGCACAAAACAACGGTCTGCCGGTGCCTCTCCCATCATCGAACAAAGGAGATTCTATTACGGAAAGGGAGTTCACCGGCAAGGTTTTTGACGTAGTGGATGAAAACCCCCATTTCCCTGGTGGTAATGGGGCCATGCTTGATTGGTTGTCAAAGAATATCCATTATACATCAGGATGCGCAAGTATTCAAGGACGAGTGGTCGTATCTTTCTTCGTCGAACCAGATGGGTCATTAAGTGACATAGAGTTAGTGCAAAAGGTTGACCCCGAACTTGACAAAGAGGTACTCCGTGTGGTGAAAGCGATGCCAAAATGGATTCCTGTAATACATAATGGTCAAGCAATAAGAGCGAAATACACCTTACCCATCACCTTCAGAAGTGAGTGAAATGAAATTCTTTATCCCATCTGACCGATAAATCATACATTTTATCTAAATTTGCAGTATGAAAAGGAAATGGTGCTTTCTGGGCATGATTTTGCTGATGGGATGGCTGACAGGTTGTGACCTGGAGACCACTCCTCATGGCGACCTGTATGGTTACTGGCATCTTGAGGCGGTGGACACCGTGTCGGGCGGAACAGCAGACCTGAACGGACAGCGCCTGTTCTGGGCGATACAGAACAAAGTGGTGGAGTGCAGCGATGCAGACAACTGCCACCTCCCCATCGTCATGCATTTTGAGCGGTCGGGAGACTCGCTCCTAATGGACAAGGTATTTGTCAACGACCGTCCCAATGGCGACCCGGAAGTGACTGATGTGACGCAGATAGCCTGCTATGGCCTCCGGTCGCTGGCTCCTCACCTCCACATCGACCATCTTTCCAGCGACAAGATGACGCTGTCGGCTGAGGGCCTCACCCTGAGATTCAGGAAACTGTAATCTTCAATACAAAAACACAAAAACACAGAGATTATCACTATTGATCAACATTTATCAACATTCATTATGGATCTCCAACAACTGATCAACGACTGTTCCGCCAAGCAGAAAAAAGGCTTGCACTTCATCACCGCTTCCATCCTCATCTGGATGCTCATCACCATCGTACATCTGACAGACCTGAACATCGAGATGAAGAACATTCTCACGTTCTGCTGCTCCGCCATCCTGTTCCCTGCGGCATGGCTGGCATCAAAATGGCTGAAAATCGACTTTGAGGGCAAGGGCAATCCTCTATCAAAAGCCGGCATCCTGTTCTCTGTCAACCAAATGCTCTACATCCTCATCGCCATGTGGGTGTTCGCTGCGGTGCCAAAGAAGATGCTGATGGTCTACACGATGATTTTCGGTGCCCACCTGATGCCATTCAGTTGGCTCTACGATTCGAAGAGTTATCTTTTCTTCTCCATCGCTGTCACCATCGGGGCGCTTATCATCGGTCTGTTCTTCCCACCCTGGGTACTGGCTGCCGTCATGATTGTCGTTGAAGTGGTGTTCTCCCTCTGCCTTCGCGCAGAATGCAAGAACATCAATAAATAGATTCTTTCAACCACGAATCTCGCAAATCAAAAACTCCGTCCAGTGATATAATTGTTATTTAGAAGTTTAGGAGTTTGAACAATTCAACATAAAGTATTTAGACCGAGCTGGATTCGCCGAGTTGGGCAAGAGCGAGGGGGCAAGGGGGAAGGATGCATTAATTTCTGACGACTGGGCGCACAGACTGACCGCAGTCGCGGTTGAAGTTGTAGTTCCAATTGGCGTAGCCTGAAGCGAAAAGGAAACCGTAGGCGAAGTCCGAGCGCGACAGGTAATGCGTAGATAACCAATAGTAGCCGTGTGTGCCGGCATGGTAAAGAGACTTGCCACGGAAACCCGCAGCGGGCAAAAAGATGCTCGCACCATTGATTTTGCTGGTGAACTTTCCGCCGTTGATGCCGTTGACGTCTTCTGTCCATTCATAGTTGCAGTTCTCAAGCAATTCATTCTGCTGGTCATAGGATGGCATCACCCAAGAGCTACCCCACTTCACATGGGCCACGTCGTACTGTGTGCCGGCGATATCGCTGCCAATAATCTCAAAGTTTCCGCCTTGGTAGTATTGGTATGTGTTTTCGATGTATGTGGTCTTCTCCTCCGTCTCACCCCAGGCATAGTAGCCGCCGTAGTCCTCTGGTGTGGTGGCTCCCACGTTACAACAGGCCCACTTGGTGCCAGAGGGCAGGCCGAGGTCGATGAGGTGTGGGTGGTAATTATCGGGACAGGCGAGATAAGCGTTTTCTACCATAACCAGAATCTCCAGAATCCTCATGGTCAGTATGTCCTTGACGAAAATCTTAGACTCGCCGGAAGCGACAGCAGTGAGAGTAATGGCTGTACCTTCCAAAGAAGCCTCCACCACGGCAGTGTTGGCAGAGGTGACCTCATATTGATTGTAGCCGCCAGAGATTTCCACCATGGCGGTGCCACCAACTGGCATGGTGACCGTGGTAGGACTGACAGAGAAAGGCGCGTAGCCTTTCATGATGATGTTCACTACCATCATCGCATCGGCGACGGTGACCTTGCCGTCCCTGTTCACGTCACCCAACAAATAATCCTGTGCTTGGGCACTGAATGCCATGAGCGACAACATGGCAGAAAACAATATCTTTTTCATGACTGTATGGTTTTAGTGATTGATTCGGTTTCGCAATAGTGATGCAAAGATAACTTTTTACGTTGACAATTCCCAAAAAATATATATTAAGGATCTGAAGTTTTCCATTTTTGGGGAGTCAGGTGTTTAATCTGACAATCAACACACCCTGATTACCTCTATCTGATAATCAACGCCCCCTACCCCCTCTAATCTTAGAGGGGGAGCTGATTACTCTCATTTCACAGGCCTTCTATTATTGGCCATCTATTACAAACCTTCTATTATTGGCCATCTATTACAGGCCTTCTTACACGGGCTAATATATGCATTAGTAACTAGTTCCCCACTCCTCCCCTGCAGGGAAGGTGGCCGAAAGCCAGAGGAGTCTAAATAGAGAGGGCAAGGGGCGTTGACTCCCCAAAAACAGTGACTTAGCCACTTCACAAACTTATACACTCAAAAACTATTAGGGATTTTCCCCTCTCAATGTAGGGAAAATCCTTTTAGTATGTACAAAAATGTTCGTTTCTTTGCATCGTGAGAATAAGACAAACGATTGATAACAAATAAAATTATACGAAAATGAAAAGATTTCTGATAGCCATGACGGCACTGCTGACCATCACGTTGTCAGCAAACGCAATGAGTTACGAGCAGGCTCGCCAGCAGGCCTTGTTCCTCACCGACAAAATGGCCTATGAACTGAACCTCACCGAGGAGCAGTACGAGGCTGCATACGAGGTCAACCTCGACTATCTGATGAGCGTGAACACTCAGGCAGATCTCTACGGAGTCTACTGGACACAGCGCAACCTCGACCTGAGTTATATCCTGCTCGACTGGCAATACAGCGCCTATCTGGCAGCCTCCTATTTCTACCGTCCGCTCTATTGGGACAGAGGCTACTGGCACTTCGGCATCTACGCCCGCTATCCCTACCGCGACTACTTCTACTTCGGACGTCCTCACTTCTATACCGTATACAGAGGCGGTCACAGTTGGAGAATGAACGGCGGCAGAAGTTGGTATCACGGACGTGACTTCGCACACCATCGTCTCGGACGTGGCGGCAATGGTGGCCATGGTGGAATGCGCGACAGATTCGATCGCGGTGACTACGGACGCGGACATGGTGGTCCTGGCGGACGTGGCGGCAACAACCCAGGTTTCGGCAATCGCGGAGGCAACAACCGTGGCGGAAACAACCCTGAAATGGCCAACCGTGGCGGACGTGGCGACAACGGCGCTTTCAACCGCGACAGAAGCAGGTCTGACCGTCAGTTGGGCACCAACGGCCCGCGTACCATAGGCGGTGACCGCGTAGGCAGAGGCTCACGCTCCTTCGGCAGCGACTCACGCTCCATCACACGGCCTTCGACAAATGGCTCAACCCGCAACTTCGAATCTTCAGGCAGCAGACCCTCACGCAACTTCGGCAGCAGCAGCCCTTCACGCGATTTCGGATCCAATCGTGAAAGCAGCAGGCCATCACGCAGTTTCGGATCTTCCAGCAGTCCCTCACGCAGTTTCGGCGGTTCCAGCAGCACTCCTTCACGCAGTTTCGGATCTTCCAGCAGTCCTTCACGCAGTTTCGGCAGTTCAAGCCGTGGCAGTGCTCCCTCGCGCAGTTTTAGCGCTCCTTCCAGCGCAGGCCGTTCCTTCGGTGGCAGCAGCCGTGGAGGTGGATTCAGTGGCGGTGGCAGCCGTGGAGGTGGCAGTTTCGGTGGCGGACATAGCGGTGGTGGACGCAGTTTCGGCGGCGGTCATGGCGGCGGTGGACGCAGATAACCCTACACGAAAAAGGTTTCATACAATTTCATAGGCAACAGGATTAGTTGAAATAAGGAAAAAAGATTGTCTGTCAGGATAAATATAGTGATAATCATGTTAACAAATGCAGAGGGTGTGCCACAAGGCACACCCTCATTTTTTTCGTTCAAGACCTCCTGTTCTCAGATGTATTTCCTAAACGTTTTCAGCACATCGCATTTCTGAATAAACTCAGGCTGTGACCCGCTCTTCTTCACAAACTGGTTAAGTTCGTAAAGAGCCTTGTATTGTCGGGCCTGACGGAGGGGCTTGTAAATAGTAGTGTTGTTCTCCCAGTTGTAATCAATATCGCACCATGGACCGTAGGGGATGTAAGCCAGGGCATAGAGGCTGTTCAGACTAAGGGTGCTGTTGGTGCTGGCCTTGCTCTCATTGAGGTACTTGATGGCAGTCTCAACGAAGTCTGGACGGTCCTTGCGTGCTTCCTCTGCGACGCTGTTGCCATAGTTGGTCAGCCACCAGCACTCTCCGAGGAAGGAGGCCTGGAAGTAACGCACAGCCATGTTGTAGGCGATTTCCTGACGGGCCTGCGCATTGGCTATAGAATATTGCTCCTCCAATTGGATCATATCACGGCAGAAAGCAGCCTTCTTGTTGACGGTGATGGTACCCAGATTGGGACCGTCGGTGTAACTCTCTTTCTCATTGTCCTTCTGTCTCACAAACCAACGTGCCTTGGTATAGTCGCGGTGTGAATGGTAATAACTGATGTTCTGTGACTCCAGGAAAGAGAGGGGCACTTGGTTCAAATAGGGCAATGCCTTCTCAAATTCGCCGTTGGCGAGGTATTTGGTACCGATGAGGTCGTTCATGTAGTCTTTGGGATACTTGACGAAACTCTTGACATACTGCTCAAAAGGATCATCGGTGCTTTTCTGCAAGAACTGGCAGTAACGGATGAGTTCTTCCGCTGTCATTTTGTCGATATAGTTGAAATATTCGTTCCAGTATTCTGGCGTCTCATTCCCGGCTTCCTCTTTGGTCAGTTTTCCACTTTCCATCATGGCCAACAGGGCGGCAGCCATGTCAGGCCGTCCGTTCTTCTCATATTTCGGAATGAGTTCTTTGTAAACGAGCCGGTCAAGCACATCGCTGTAGTGGTTATGGTAAGGATTTTCTGTTGCCCCTTCCGGATTGGTGGCATTCTCATCATGCACCATACTGACAAGCCATTTGATCTCATTGGTCATCCATTGGCTGTACTCCTTGTCGAGGGTGGCATTTTTCACAGAGACCACGGCACGGATAGCCCGGGCATTGTCCTTCATGCGCTTTGTGCCGTTCATATCGACTGCCTTGTTGAGGGCTTTCATGCCCTCGTCGTTATTTCCATAGAGATAATGCAATTCCCCGATGGCTGCCATCCAAAGGGCTGGAGACTTCACCTTACCGTTCTTCACCAGATTGTTGGCGTAACTGATGAAGTTGTCAACCTCGTGTTTCAGGATGACCCTGTGGTCGAGGAATTCCTCCACATACTCCTTGTCGCCATCACTGTCGATGGTTTCCTGGGCGTTGTTCACGAAATCTTGTATCAGAAAACTCATCGTAGGTGAGTCGGGAGCCTCCTCATAGATGGTCTTGATGCCACCCAGGTTGCGTATCTTGCGCATAGCCCATTTGATGCTCACCATGTCGCCCTGTTCGGCATAGATGTCGCAAGCCTCCGTGCGCCTTCCTTCATGCAGCAAAGCACCGGCATAGATGTTGCGCATCATGTCGCGGTAGACACTTGCCGGGAGTTTGGAGGCTTGTGTGTCCCAGAAAGCGATGTTGGCTGCATGCTGTCCAAGTACCATGTTGGCCCTCATGTTGAGCAACTTCCACTGCGCCTTGAGTTTGGTGCCTTTGTAGGCTTTTGCCAAAGCAATCATGCGGTTGAGGTTCTGACGACGCTGCTGCAGTTCCTGTTTGGTGGGATATTTCCAAGTTTCCTGCAACTGGTCGCTGATGGCGATGTAGGTATTCAACTGGTTGAGGTAACTGATCATCTCCTGGTCGCCTTTTTTCTTGGCTACATCCATGATTAACTTCTCATTCCAACGATACGCATCAGTTTTTCCATTGGTATAACTGTCCCAAAAAGCGTTGATTCTGTCTTCAAACAAAGACATCGACATCAGTTCATGACGGAATACACTGAAGAGATAGTAGTTGTGGTTGACTCCCTCCCCACCACATGCCCTGATAGGAGCGCTGATGGCAAGTGTAAACAAACTAAGGATGATAAATCTTCTCATAGTGGGTTTGTTTTATGTGTTGAATATTGTTCTTGCTGATATCAAAGAGGATGATCTCCCTGTTGGCATCCGGCCGCAGACGGTCGATGGATTCCCTGACCGCCAAGACGGTATCAAGACTCACCTTATGGGTCAGGATGGTGTCTCCTGGGAGTATAGCCAGGTCATCATCACCATGGATGATGCCTGCATATCGATTGGCACGCACCAGCACTTGCCAGGAAAAGATGGGATAGGCGGTGCTCAGCGGCAGACCGTATTTCTTGATATGGCGCATGTAGGGGGCGGCGTCGTCCATGTCGAGGATGGGGTTGCGCTCCAAACGGCGCACATCACCGGTGTTGTACATCATCAGCACACCTCGGTCGACAGGAGGCACATCCTGGGATAGTTGATGCAGACGGATGGTGGCTGAAAGCCGGAGGCCCTTGGCATGGGCAGCGTCACGCATCTGCCTGAGCATGGCGAAATAAGCATCATGTGTGCGCTTCGACCAGTCGCAATCTATCTGGATTTCCTTGACATTCATCACGTCGTGAGTTTCCGACATCTGCAGCACTCTGCTGAGAATCAACTGTCCCAGGGAGTCCACACCCTTAGCCATACAATCGTTGACGATGAACACAACAGGCACGATCTCCACCCCCTGCGGTATGCTGTCGGCGAAGCGAAGGGTGGCATTGGGCATCACCTCTCCGCGCGGATTGATGACGACATCGAAATAGCGCAGGTAGATGCGGCTCACCTTGTTGTCTTTCAAAAAGGCACGCTGAGCAGAGTCCAACTCCCATGTCGTACTCCAGTAATAGACAGAGCGCATCTCAACGGAATTCTCCTGCCCATCTTTGCAGGACAGGAAGACCCATACGATGGCCATCAGGCTGAGGAAGTGGATGGTCCTGTACGACATGGCTGTCAAGTTTGTTTCCTTTTTGATTTTGCGATACAAACTTACATCATTTTACAATACCCTCCAAATAAAAAGGAGAAAAAAGATGCAAAAAGGCAACATCTCATGGTAGTTCCAGAACACGCACTTCCGCATTCACCATCTTCTGCACCTCGTGCATGGGCTTGTCGTAATAGACCGACTGTATCGCCTTGTTGATGATGCCGTGGCCCACGGCAAGCACCGTCTGATGGGGATACTGCTCCGACACCCATCGCAAAAAACGGCTTGCACGGTCTTTCATCACTCCCAACGGCTCCACATTGGGTGGCCAGGGTTTGTCCTTCAGACCGGGGATGTACATGCCGGTGAAGTCACCCCAGTCGCGCTCACGGAGAAGCGGGGTCGTCACCACCTCTGCCCCATGCCGGGCGGCGATGATGGCACAGGTATCATACGCCCTTTTGAGGTCTGACGACACAAAGGCATCGATGGCGACGGCAGCCATCCGCTCTGCCACCTCCTCTGCCTGTGCGATGCCGTGCTCATTGAGAGCGCCCTGTGTCTGTCCCTGCATCACCTGCCTCACATTGTCCACTGTTTCGCCGTGGCGCACTAAATATAGTTTTGTCATTTTTTCGAGTAGTTTTGACGATTGTCTTGTCGCGTATGTGGCGTATGTTGAGTTTGTTGCGTATGTTGCGTGTGTTGCGTATGTTGCGTATGTTGCGTATGTTGCGTATGTTGCTTTGGCAAAGCAACATACAGAACAAATAAATCTTCAATCTTCAATTTTCAATCTTTAAGAATCCAGTCGGAGATATCCTGCAATACCTCAGGGGAGATGGTCTCCTCGATTTGGGATGCCAAAACGGGATTTCCCGTCGGATTGTGATGAAACAGATGGCTCAGTCCGGGATATGCCCTGATGATATTCCTCTTATTTTCGGGCAAATACTGTTCCAAAGCCACATGGTTGACTGAAGGAGGCACATTGAGGTCGTTCTGCGCACCCAATGCAAGAACAGGGCAGTGGGTCTTCGCCACATACGGGCGCAGGTCCATTTTTAGGAAATATTCCATCCATTTGCTTCCGGGAGCACTCGCCATCAGATATTTACAGGCATCCTCCGGCGTTTTGAACATATCCTGAGCCGCTCCCTGCGAACGGCTGATGAGATTGAGTTGCACCATCATCATGGTGTCGATGCGGCATGCCGGCCCAGCCATGCTCACTAAGAAATCGATAGCATCTTTTGCAGCGAGCATATACCCGATGGCTCCGCCCTCACTGTGGCCGAGCAGTCCTACACTAGAGAATTTCCCCAAGTTTTTGAGGTATCGGATGCCAGCCTCCGCATCATCGGCGAAATCCTGCGTGGTCGCCCCTTCGTAGATACCCGTCGACTTGGCAAAGCCACGGTCGTCATACCTCAGGCTGGCGATGCCATGGCGTGCCAACCAGTCGGCAATCACGAGAAATGGTTTGTGGTGGAAAATCTCCTCATCGCGGTTTTCTGCGCCACTGCCCGTCACCATGAGCACCACAGGAGGACGCTTCTTTTTCTTATACCCTACGGGGTAGGTCAGCGTTCCCGCCAACGTGACGTTGGCTGAGGGATTGTCAAAAAAGACCTCTTCTGTCTGATATGGATAAGGCGGGATGGGTTCCTGGGGACGGTTGAAAGACACATCGCCACGCTCCATCTCAACCTTCAGAGCCTGCAAGCCCTGTACAAAGGTCCCGTTGATCTTATCGCCCGTTCGCTTTCCTGAGAACGTCAGCATCAGTTTGGGGATGCTCACCTTGAGGGAATCATCAGTGAGGCATTTCACCTCCATCTCCATGCCAGCCGCTCCCTGCTCGATGATGTCCATCGCGACGGACTTCTTCCCGTCATCAATATGCAGCACCATCGTCAGTTCCTGAGGCCCAGTTTTCAGTTTTCCCTTCCATGGTCCGGCCATGCCCTGACCATCAGCATGAGTAAAGGGCAGAAAAGGCAGCAACAGCACAAGAAACAAAAATCTTCTCATTTTTAATTATAATCTTTTATTTTGAACATATAAGTGGTCGGAGTGGCCAGAGTGGTTGGAGCAATCAACGCCCCCTACCCCCTCTAGTCTTAGAGGGGGAGTTAGTTACCCCTGCTGCACCACGGGATGAGGGGGAGTTTGTTTCTTCGACCACTCTATCTATTTTTTCCGATTCCATAATTAATAATTTTGCTAACAATTCAGCGAAGAGCAAACGTAGTCTTCTGAAGCCAGAGCAATCAGCCATCTGAAGCAAAGGTAATCAGCCATCTGAAGCAAGGGTAATCAGGCTCCCCCTCTAAGATTAGAGGGGGTTGGGGGGCGTTGAACCGTTCCTCCCGTTTCTCCCCTTTTCTCTGCCAGAAACTTCAAAACGCTATCGACTATCGTTTGGGGTTGTTCAAAGACAATCTTATTCTCAAATCGAAGTGTTTGTATGCCATAATCATTCAGCAAATCTTCTTCTCTGTCCAAATCATGTTCTGAATTGGCGGTATTGTAATGATAATTACCATCGAGTTCAATGGCGAGTTTCAGAGCCGGACAATAAAAATCGAGTATGTATTGGCCGACGCTATATTGTCTTCGGAACTGAAGTCCACCGATTTTCTTGCCTTTTAGGATATTCCATAGTCCTCCTTCAGCAGGTGTGCCGTTTGACCGAAGTTGCCGGCGGAGTGCCTTCATGTCTTTAGTATTAAACACATGAGTGGTCGGAGCAATCAACGCCCCCCTACCCCCTCTAATCTTAGAGGGGGAGTTAGTTACTCCTGCTGCACCACGGGATGAGGGGGAGTTTGTTACTCCTGCTGCACCACGGGAAGAGGGGGAGTTAGTTACTCCTGCTGCACCACGGGATGAGGGGGAGTTTGTTACTCCTGCTGCACCACGGGAAGAGGGGGAGTTAGTTACTTCGACCACTCTATCTATTTTTTCCGAGTCCATAATGAATAAATATGCAAACAATTCAGCGAAGAGCAAACGTAGTCTCCTGAAGCCAGAGCAATCAGCCATCTGAAGCAAGGGTAATCAGGCTCCCCCTCTAAGATTAGAGGGGGTTGGGGGGCGTTGAACCGTTCTTGGGGGTGTCAAACCACTCCTCCCGTCTCACCATTTCTCCCTTCCATCATATTTCACAGCATATTACATGACAGAAGCATGGCCGTGAAAGCCATGCTCCAGTATTTGTCATGGACCATCTGTACAGGATATCAGATCAGCGAGAATGCCACGTCCATCATCTTGGTGAAAGTATTCTGCCGTTCCTCGGCCGTGGTGGCCTCACCCGTGAGGATATGGTCAGAGACCGTGCAGATGGCGAGAGCGCGATTGCCAGAACGGGCAGCATTCATATAGAGGGCAGCCACCTCCATCTCCACCGCCAGCACACCCATGTTGATCCACTTGTCGGTATGGGGATTCTCACCATAGAACACATCTGACGACATCACGTTGCCCACCTTGTAACGGTAGCCCAACCGGTCGCAGGTATCGGCAGCGGCGCGCAACAATTCGAAGGAGGCGATGGGAGCAAAAGTGCCCGGCAACTCATACTGTGCGGCATAGTTGGAGTCGGTGCATGCACCCATAGCGATGACGAGGTCGCCCACTTTCAGGTCCATGTTGATCGAGCCAGCCGAACCGACTCGGATGATGTTCTTCACTCCGTAGAAGTTGAACAGTTCATAGGTATAGATGCCCAGCGAAGGCATGCCCATGCCGTGCCCCATGACACTCACTCGCTTGCCTTCGTGGGTGCCAGTGAAACCGAGCATGCTGCGGACATTGTTGAACTGCACGGGATTATCCAAAAATTTCTCTGCCATCAACTTGGCGCGCAACGGGTCGCCCGCCATGATGACGGTCTCGGCGATTTCGCCGTACTGTGCCCCGATATGGGGTGTTGGTGTCTTTGCCATAGTAGTTTGGGAGTTTATAGTTTTACAATATTCTTATGTGGGAACGCGGGAACCGCGTTCTTACAGAGAACAATTTTCAATCTTCAATCTTCAATTTTCAATCTTCTCCAATCTCCTCCACAGGAGGCACCAGTCCCTCGATATATTTGCAGAGGATGCCGATGCCCTTGAGATTCTCGCCGCCTTGCGGGATGATGAGGTCGGCATATTTCTTGGTGGGTTCGATGAACTGCTCGTGCATGGGCTTGAGCACGTTCAGGTAACGTTCGAGCACCATATCGACAGTGCGCCCGCGTTCCACCACATCACGTGTGATGTTGCGGATAAGTCGCTCGTCGCTGTCAGTGTCGACAAAAATCTTGAGATCCATCAGGTCGCGGAGTTTTTTGTCAAAAAGCGTCATGATACCCTCTATGATGATGACGGGTTTGGGCTCCACATGTATGGTCTCCGGCAGGCGGTTGCAGAGTATATAGGAATAGGTGGGCTGTTCGATGGCCTGCCCTTTGCGCAACATGTTGAGTTGTTTATTGAGCAGTTTCCAGTCGAAAGCATCGGGATGGTCGAAATTGATGGCATGACGCTCCTCCTCTGTCATGTGCGACGTGTCGTTGTAGTAAGAGTCAAGGGGCACGACCGCCACGTAATGCGGCGGCAAAGCCTGTACGATTTTTCTCACCACAGTGGTCTTTCCCGACCCTGTTCCTCCTGCGATTCCGATAATTGTCATAGTTGTATGGTTGTTGGTTTTGATGATGCTTACGGGATTGACTTCTCCCCTTCTGCCCTCAGATAGCGGTCGAAAAGAGGTTGGTAACTCGCGGCCTTGCGCTCCAGACGCATGGGATAGGCACGGCTGCTGCTCGGCATCCTGAATAGTCTGATCTCACGTCGTCCGAAGGAGAACACGACACTTTCTCCCACTTTGGGCTGAGGAATACCGAAATGGTCCGTAAAGAGGTCGGTGGCCTTCTGTCCTGTCGTCACCACCACCTCACATTCAGGTATCTCCTGCAGCAAGGCGGTGAGGTCGGTAGGCTCCACCACCTCCAGGTCTTTGTCGGAGGCCGTTCCCTTGGTGCGCCTCACGGCGACAGCAGTGTCATAAAGCCCCACCCTTCTCTCGCGCAACATGGAGATAATGTCATCGAGCCTGAAGGTGCGGTGCTGCTCATCCACATACCTGTCTTTGTCGCCGTGAAGACAGATGCCAAAGATGCGCCACATGTCGTTGATGTAGTTGGGATAGAAGAAATCCATCGCCCACCGGTGTGGGTCGGGAGGGAAACTTCCCAGCATCAGCAACCGTGTATACTCGGGCAGGAAGGGAGCCCATGGATGGCGGATGATATCGGCGCTCAATTCTTCTCCTTGATGAGGAAGATGGCTGTAGGAAGGTGGTCAGAATAACCGTCAAGCCATACACCGCCTGCTGTGGTGCGCTTGGGAGAGCCCTTGTAACGGCCCTCGCTTTGGAGCAGGTAACTGAAATTCTGAATCTTGCATCTCCAATAGGTGAGTTTGGAGTAGTCGCGTGTGCCAGTACGGTCGAGCAGGTTGGGCGACACCACTATCTGATCGAACAGGTTCCAACTGCCCTCATAACTCAGCGTGCCGGTACCGCTGTCAAGCACTTTCCACCATGGGTTGAACATGTCGTTGTCTCCCACATCCTTGATATCCGACTTGGCGCCCAACTCCACCGCCATACTTTTGTTCTGCGGGTCGTCGTTCATATCGCCCATCACAATGATCTTGCGGTTGGGGTCGGCACGCAACAGCGAGTCTTTCACCGCACGCACCTGACGGCCTGCGCACTCACGGTAGAATGATGTGGAGAAACGGCTCGGCCAGTGGCAAACGATGACACTCACCGCCTCATCGGCCAGCATGCCGCTCACCGTGAGGAAGCCACGGGTCTTGAAGGCACTGTCGGCCTCCAGTTCCGGCACATAGGGTATGAGTTCCACATCACGCAGCGTGAAGAGTTTCGGGTTGTAGAGCATGGCACAATCCACACCGCGGCGGTCGGGGCCCTCGATGTGCGCAAACTTATAGCCTCTCTCGGCCAATTCAGGTTGTGCCACGAGGTCGGAGAGGGCACGGGCATTCTCTACCTCGGAGATACCTATAATGGCACATCCGAGCGGGAGTTTGCCACTGCCCGTATCAGTGCCCATGTCTGCCAGTGTACGCGCCATGTTGTGGAGTTTGCGGTTGTACTTCAGTGCGTTCCACTTGTACGAACCATTGGGAAGGAAGTCGTAGTCGTTCTTGCCCTCATCGTGACAAGTGTCGAAGAGGTTCTCCACATTGTAGAAACCCACGGCATAGACGTTGTATTTCTTCTGTGCCGATACTGATACCGCTACGGCAAGCAAAATGACCAATAGAAATAATTGTCTTCTCATATTCATATTATATAGATATTTGGTTAGCCTAATGGGTACGCTCCTTGAAGCATGAAACCCGTTAATAGTTTGATTCTGCAAATATCGGAATTTTTATCGACAAAAATAAATTTTTGTTCAAAAAATTTTTAAATATTGCTTTTTTTTTTCAAAGTTTTTTTGTTACTTTGCATCCAAACACAACTATCAAACCTATTGTCTTATGCAAAAAATGCTGAAAATAGCAGCGTTTGCTCTCTGCTACTCCCCTCTCGCCTTTGCGCAGGAGATTGACTCATTGGAGCAGACCGGTGCGTTGGACGATGCGGTCTTCACTTTCACGGAGGCCCAGTTGGGCGAGGACGACGACATGTCGCAAAATGTCACCATCCTCAGCAGCAACACCAACGTATACGCCAATGAGGTGGGTTTCACCTTCTCGCCAGTGCGTTTCCGATTCAGGGCACTCAACCAGAAGTACAACGACATCTACGTGAACGGCGCACTGATGAACGACCTGGAGTCGGGACAGTTCAGGTACTCCAACGTGGGCGGCATCAACAACCTCACCCGCAATGTGGATACCACGCTGCCTTTTGAGGACAACAGTTTCTCGATGACCGGACTCGGTGGCAGCAACAACTACAATTTCAGGGCTTCTCAGGTGGCACAAGGCCACAAACTCTCACTGAGCGGAGCCAACCGCAACTACGTAGCCAGGGCTATGTACACCTACGGCAGCGGCATCAGCAAGGACGGATGGGCTTTCGCAGCCAGCCTCGGCTACCGGTGGGCGAGCAGAGGATATGTGGAAGGCACCTTCTACAACTCGCTCTCCTACTACCTCGGTGTGCAGAAAATTTCAGGCGACCACTCCTTCTCGCTCTCCACATGGGGCAATCCCACTGAGCGGGCATCGCAGGGCGCCGGCACCGACGAGAGTTACTGGCTGGCCAACAACTACCAATACAACCCTTACTGGGGCTATCAGAACGGCAAGGTGCGCAACTCACGCATCATCAACGACTTCGCACCAAGTGCCGTGCTGACATGGGACTGGAACATCGATTCCAAGACACGCCTCATCACCTCGCTCCACGGCAAATACAGCAAGTACAAGAGTACCAAACTCAACTACAACAACGCTGACAACCCCCAGCCCGACTACTGGAAAAACCTCCCCAGCAGTTACTATGATGTTTGGGACGAGGACGACCTAAACAACCGCACAGAACAAGGACTGGCAGACTTCAATGCCGCCTATGAGTACCTGACGGGGTCGAAGGAAGCCAGGCAGATCAACTGGGACCGCCTCTACGCCGCCAACCGCAACGCGGCGGCACAAGGTGCAGATGCCATGTATTATGTGCAGGCCAGGCACAACGACAACCTTTACCTCACCCTCTCCTCCACCCTGCACAAGCAACTTACTACCAAGTCGCACGCCAACATCGGCGTAATGCTGGGGTCCAACACCGGCAAGCACTACCAGACCATGGACGACCTGCTGGGTGCCAACGTTTTCCACAACGTCAACACCTACGCGTTGGGTAACTACGCCGAGGGGTCGAACGAGGTGATGTATGACCTCAACAATCCCAATGGTGTGGTCAAGGAAGGCGACCGCTTCGGATATGACTACAACCTGCTCGCCCGCCGAGGCGTGCTGTGGGCTAACTACTCCGAGAATTTCGGACCACTCCACTACAGCGTTTCCGGCAAGATCAACTACGACGGCATGCAGCGCGACGGAAAGATGAAGAACGGTATGTTCGCCGAGTATTCCTACGGCAAGAGCAAGACCGCTCATTTCGTCAGCGGAGGCGGCAAATTCAACTCCAACCTCAACCTCGGCGGTGGCAACACCATCTTGCTGGGTATCGGATATGAGCACCGCGCACCGCAGATCACCACCGCTTTCGTCTCGCCCGAGATGAACAACGACTTCGTGACCAACCTCCACAACGAGCGCATCTTCAGCAGCGAGATTGGCTATCAGTTCATGAACTCGCTCCTGCACGTCAACATCAACGCCTACTACAACTACCTGAGCCATGTGACAGAGTGGCAGAACTTCTACTTTGACGACATCAACTCGTTCTCCTACGTCTCCATGACCGACATCAAGAAGCGTTATTACGGCGTAGAGGCCGGTGTCACCGTCAAGGTTTCCTCTTCCTTCAACATCCAAGCCATCGGTACCATCAGCGAGGCTGAGAACATCAACAACGCCAAGGTGAGGTACATGAACTCAACCAAAGCCATCTACACCGATGACATCGTGATGAACAAAGGCATGCATGAGGCAAGCACACCACTCACCGCAGGAAGCATCATCCTCGACTACCACGCCAACGGATGGTTTATCGACCTGAAGGGCAACTACTACGACCGCATCTACCTGAGTTACTCACCGAGTTACCGCTATGTGGGAACACTTACCACCATGGCTACCGGCGACCCGAACATCGTCAACAACGACGGCACCTTCAACGTGCCCGAGCAATCTAAGGGCAAGGGCGGTTTCATGCTCGACGGCTCATTGGGCAAGACGCTGCGCCTGAAGAAAGGAAAGCAACTCTCCATCAACCTGTCTCTCACCAACATCCTCAACAACATCAAAATCTGCACCGGCGGTTACGAACAGAGCCGAAGTGACTACACCGTCAAGGATGAGAATGGACAGACCACAGTGAACAACGTGAGGGCTTACAAATTCTCGCTCAATCCCAAGAAGTACTACGCTTACGGCATCAACGGCATGCTCAACCTGACTTTAAGATTCTAAAATCACCAAAGATATGAAACACATTAGTTATATCCTCATCACACTGGTCTGCACCCTGCTCACCGCATGCATGGCAGACAGTTTCGACGACCCGAACACACCGGCCGAGGACGTCTTTGGCAACAAGGCAATCACTGAGACCAACGTCATCACCATCGCTGACCTGAAGACTATGTTTAGCAGCACCATCAAAAACAGTGGGATGAAAGAGGTCACCGATGACATCAAGATAAAAGGCACCGTGACCGGTAACGATATCGAGGGCAACATATACAATGAGGTAGTCATCGACGACGGCACAGGAGCCTTCATCATCTGCATCGCACAGGGCGGACTCTTCGGAATTCTCCCCGTAGGACAAGAAATCCTCGTCGACCTCAAGGGACTATATGTCGGTGCCTATGGCCAACAAGGCGAAGTGGGAACCCCCTACACCAGCAAGAGCGGATCAACATACGTCAGCCGCATGAGCCGCTTCCTCTGGAACCAGCACTTCCGCCCCATCGGAACAGCCAACCCACAGAGCGTGGTGCCTGAGGAGTTTGACCGGTCACTCATCAAGAATGCTGCCTATCTGGAGTCACACTGTGGTAAACTGATGACCATTAAGGGCGTGGAAATCCAAGGTGCTGACGGCAAGGCGGTCTTCGCACCCACTGACGGAAGTGTTGCACTGACCGCCAACTGCGCCAACCGTCAGTTCAAAGGCATCAGCAGCAGTCAGTTGGTATTGCGCACCAGTACCTTCGCCGACTTCGCAGGCAATGTGATGCCGACAGGAAAAGTTGATGTGACGGGCATCTTCACCCGGTTCCGAGACACGTGGCAAATCCTCATGCGCAGCGAAAGCGATATTCAACCGGCACAATAGCCGCCAAAAACCATTAACGAAGTAAGAACAAAAAACAACATATAGTTATGAAAAAGACAATTTATTCATTACTGACCATGGCATTGGCGGTCTTCGCCTTCACCAGTTGCGAGGACGTGCCAGCACCATTCGACTTCCCTTCAAAGGGAGGAGAAGTTCCCGGCGCAACTGTTGAGCCCGCCGGAAGCGGAACTGTGGCAGACCCCTACAATGTGGCTGCAGCCATCAAGTACACACAATCACTGGAGCCAGGCGCAGAGAGTCCGTCCAACATCTACATCAAAGGTATCATTTCTTCCATCAAGGATGATGGTTATACCTTGGACAACTATGGCAACGGTACATTCTGGATTTCTGATGATGGTTCTAACAAAAATCAATTCTATATTTATCGTGCACTCTATCTTAACAACAAGAAGTATACTTCTAATGACAAACAGATTGAGGTGGGCGACACCGTCATCATCTGCGGTATTGTTACCAATTATCAAGGACAAACACCAGAAACAGCACAAAACAAGGCATACCTCTATGCGTTAAACGGCGTCACTTCTAGCGGAGGCGGTTCTTCTACTGGTGAAGCCAAGGGAAGCGGTACGGTCGATGATCCGTATAATCCAGCAGGCGCTGCTGACGCAGTGAAAAACCTCAAATGGACGAGCAACGACGACTACGAAACCACGGGCGATGTTTATGTAAAAGGAAAGATTTCCCGCATCGCAGACAAAGGCACCTTCACTGAGGGTGGCACCTATGGCAACGCATCCTTCTATATCTCTGAAGACGGAACACAGAATGGCGAATTCTACTGCTTCCGCATTCTGTATCTGGGTAATAAGAAGTTTGAGTCTGGCAAGACCGACATCAAGGTCGGCGATGAAGTCATCATCTGCGGACAACTGATGAATTATCGCGGCAACACACCTGAGACAGTGGCTGGCAAGGCATATCTCTACTCGCTCAACGGCAAGACCGAAGGAGGCGGTGGCGGTGGTGGCACCGGAGGTGACGCAAAGGGCTCTGGCACACTCAGTGACCCGTATAATCCGGCAGGCGCCGCTGACGCAGTGAAAGATCTCACATGGACGAGCAACGACAACTACCAAACCACGGGCGATGTATATGTAAAAGGAAAGATTTCCCGCATCGCAGACAAAGGCACCTTCACTGAGGGTGGCACCTATGGCAACGCATCCTTCTATATCTCTGAAGACGGAACACAGAATGGTGAATTCTACTGCTTCCGCATCCTGTATCTGGGTAATAAAAAGTTTGAGTCTGGCAAGACTGACATCAAGGTCGGCGATGAAGTCATCATCTGCGGACAACTGATGAATTATCGCGGTAACACACCTGAGACAGTAGCCGGCAAGGCATATCTCTACTCGCTCAACGGCAAGACCGACGGCGGCGGTGGCGGTGGCGGCGGTGAAACCGGTGAGGTGAAAGCCGTGACCATCGCGGATTTCAATGCCGCTGCAGTGAGCAACGACGTATGGTACAAACTCTCCGGCACAGTGAAGAATCTGAAGGATGGCGATGAATATGGCAATTTCGACCTTGAGGATGCCACAGGCTCCGTCTATGTCTATGGCCTGCTCTCCGAGAAGGGTGGTGAAAAGAAGAAATTCCAGGAACTGGCTGCCGCCAAGGGCATCAAAAACGGCACCAAGATTACCATCATCGGCAACCGCGGTGACTACAATGGCAAGATTGAAGTGCTGAACGCCTACTTAGTCAGTGTCGACGGACAAGGTGGCGGTGGCGGCGATGACCCGAATCCCACAGGCAAAGGTTCCTACAGCGATCCCTACTCCGTATCGGCAGCCATCGCAGCCGGTTCTGGCAGCGGGGTCTATGTCAAGGGCTACATCGTGGGATGCGTGAGCGGCCAGGCTTATGACTCAGGAGCCACCTTCAACGCACTGCCCGATGTGGTGACCAACCTGCTCATCGCCGAATCTTCCACAGAGAATGACCCGAGCAAGTGTATGCCGGTGCAGTTGCCCTCAGGAGATGTCAGGAAAGGACTTAACCTGGTTGACAATCCCAGCAACCTGGGCAAGGAAGTGCTGCTCTATGGCAACATCGAGGCTTATTTCAGGGTACCGGGCGTGAAGTCGGTCACCTATGCGGAAATCGACGGCAAGACCATCGGCACCAAGTCCAACGTGCGTCGCAAAGCCATCCGCAAAAGATAACAACCCACCCTCTATATCAAAAAAGGCAGGCTCGACCTGCCTTTTTTTGCAAATAATATAAAAAGAATTTGGTGGGTTGAGAAAAAAATAGTAATTTTGCACCCCAAACGTGAGAAAAGATTCTATTTAACGTAACAACAATATTTTAAAATGAAAAAAGGTATCCATCCAGAAAACTATCGCCCCGTCGTATTCAAGGATATGTCCAACGGCGATATGTTCCTTACAAAGTCCACATGCAAGACATCAGAGACAGTGGAATTTGAAGGTGAGACTTATCCATTGGTGAAGATCGAGATCTCGAACACCTCACACCCGTTCTACACAGGTAAAAACAAACTTGTGGACACTGCCGGTCGTGTCGACCGCTTCATGAGCCGCTACGGCAAAATCAAGAAGTAACATATTGGGATAAATCGTGAAGGATGAAAGATGAAGGTCTTTATTCATCCTAAATCCTTTCAATAAATAAAATAAGGTGCCACTAAAGCGTAGTTGCATATGCGCTCAGTGGCACCTTTTTTAGCATTTGCCAAGAAGAATCAACCTCAAAACCTCACACCCCTAATCATGAAAAAACTGTTTTTCCTCCTCATCGGCATCTCCTTGCTGGCAGCCTGCGGTGATGATGACTCCGACAACACCGGCACCGGCACCACGCCAAAAGCCAGCAAAAACATCAATGCCAACCCCACGCTTCGGCCTGAATACAGCCGTCTGGAAATGCCTCACATCAAAGGCGGCAGCACCAACCTTGTCGTCGTGCACTCCACAGCGAAAAATGGCGTCAACTACATCGTGGAATGGGACGGCATGAAAAAGTCGCAGCGATGGAGTTGCTACACTCTCGACCGCAGCAACTCACCCAAGAACGTGAGCAGGTGGTATGCTGGCAGCAGCGAGGAGCAATACCCCAAAGACCCAGACATCCCTTCCGCATATACCTTTGATTCTGACCCCTACTGGCGCACCGGATACGACCACGGACACATCTGCCCGTCATACGACAGGCTCAACAGTATCGAGGAGAACAAACAGACATTCTACCTGAGCAACATGCAACCTCAGCGGAATGTTTTCAACGCCGGACTATGGGCAAAGATGGAGCAGATAGTCAGTAGGACATGGAACACCAACCAATTCCGCGACACCCTCTACGTCTGCAAAGGCGGCACCATCGACAAAGAAGAGCAGATCCTCACCCGGATCAGCAACGGACTGATCGTGCCCCGCTATTTCTTCATGGCTATCCTCTGCAAGAACTCACAGGGATACAAAGCGCTCGGTTTCTGGGTGGAACACCTCAATGAGGACCATTCCAACGACAACATCATCAACTATGTCGTCAGCATCGACGAACTGGAACGACTCACCGACATCGACTTTTTCTGCAATCTCGCTGATGACGTTGAGGAAGCGACCGAGAAGATTGTCTACCCGGTTTCATGGGGTCTCAGGTGACCACTCCTCTTCCCTTAGCATCAACATTCATACACATCAAAAAAAGAATACTTATGAAAAAACTCATTGCACTCTTCACACTTTCAACAGCCTTGCTATTGGGCTGCAAACAGGAAAAAACAGAAGTGATCGACCTTCCAAGAACAAACGCATCACCCGAAGTCGTGGCTGCGGTGGACTCCTTCATCAATGCCACACAAACACGCCCTGTCGCTCCAGATTCCATCACCCTCCACAGCATCATGATCCTGAAGCACGGACAGGTGGTATACGAGAAATGGCTGAACGGCCAGGATGCAACAACGCCACACCCCATGTTCTCGGTAAGCAAAACATTCACCGCCACTGCCGTGGGACTGGCCATCAACGAAGGGAAACTGCAACTCAATGACCCAGTTGTGAAATTCTTCCCAGACAAGTTGCCTGCTGAACCAAGCGACAACCTGAAGGCGATGACTGTCCGTGACCTGCTCACCATGACCTGCGGACATGACACAGAGCCCAACAGCCACAGAAAAGACTCCATCGACTGGGTGGAGGGATTCCTCTCATGGCCAGTGGTGCACAAACCCGGCGAGTATTACCTGTACAATTCCATCGGTACCTACATGCTCTCTGCCATCGTACAGCAAGTGACCGGAGAGAAACTCATCGATTATCTCGACACCAGGCTTTTCCAACCCCTGCACATCGACCGTCCCGAATGGGAGGAGAGTCCACAGGGAATCAACTGCGGAGGATGGGGCCTCTCGCTCAAAACCGAGGATATGGCCAAGATGGGACAACTGTTCCTGCAAAAAGGCATGTGGAACGGCAAACAGATTGTTCCCGCTGAATGGCTGAAGGAAATGTCGAGTTACCAAGTGCCATCAGCACCATCGGGAACACGTTTTGAAGACCTCGAGAAAGCAGGACTTAACAAAGACAACAACGAGTGGGTGCAGGGCTACGGCTATCAGATGTGGATATGCCGGCACAACGCCTTCCGGGCCGACGGATTTGCAGGACAATACATCATGGTGTTCCCCGACCGCGACGCCGTGCTGGTGCTCACCACCTCATCGTCGCTCTATCAGCCCTACATGGACATCATCTGGGAATACCTGCTTCCCATACTGTAAGCAGAGGTTCATCTGTCAGGACTTATGGCAAAAAGAACCCTGATGGTTTGCATGATTTTCGATTTTTTCTTATTTTTGCAATCAAAATAGTGAGATGTATTTTCCATTGCAACTAAACAACGACAGAGAAAATGAGAGTTTTGATCATGATGATGGGCCTGCTCTGCGCGGCCATGCCAACCCTGGCAGATGACACCATTACAACTGCAACCGAAGAAGAGACCGTATTATCCGAGGAAACCAATGTAACCGAAGAAGAGACTGTATTATCCGAGGAAACCAATGTAACCGGAGAAACAGACGAAACGGGGGAAACTGCATTAACAACGGACATCTCGTCAATTCCCAGATTTTCCATCATGCCCGCCAAAAGTTCGCTGCTCGACCTAAGCGACACAAGCAATGACGAAAGATGGGCTTGGAATCGGCTGCGCAAAGATGTCAAGCCATACACCTTCATGCAGGACATGACCTGGGTGGGTGTACCGCTCTTCGTCGCAGGAATTATTGCCAAGAAAGAGAAAAAAAGTTTCCGCCAAGACTATAACAACGTCCACGCCAACACCCGACTGCTAACCCATTTCAAAAGCGAGATAGATAACTATACGCAGTATTTCGGCCCCGTCATGGCCACCGGCCTGAAACTGGGAGGCGTGGAAGGGCGCAGTGACTGGGGACGTTATCTGGCATCCAGCCTGTTGGGCTATGCCACCATGGCTGCCATTGTAAATGGTGTCAAGTACACCGCCAAGGAAATGCGACCAGATGGCTCTACCGCCAACTCATGGCCCTCAGGACACACTGCCACCTCATTCGTTGGTGCCACCATCCTGCACAAGGAATATGGTCTGACACACTCACCATGGTTCTCCGTGGCCGGATACACCGTTGCCACTGCCACCGGTATCATGCGCGTGCTCAACAACCGCCACTGGGTAAGCGACGTGCTTTCAGGAGCCGGCATCGGCATCATATCCGGTGAACTGGGCTATGCTTTGGGCGACCTGATTTTCAAAAAGAAAGGACTGCGCCGCAATGACTCAGAGGGTCTCATCAACGAGAATCATCCCTCTTTTTTCAATGTGTCGATGGGTGTGGGTATCAACAACCCTACACTGGACTTTGGTTTGGGAGATGAAAACAAGATGAAATTCCAAGCATCAACTGCGGTGGGTATAGAGTCTGCCTATTTCCTAAACAAGTATGTGGGTCTGGGAGGCCGTCTGCGCATCAAAAGTACCCCTATCAAAGGATGGAACAATTTGCTCAACGAAGCAGAGAACGCACTGAGCGAGGCTTCTGCTGATCTGAAAGATATAGCCACGGCATTACCCGACAACACCGTGTTCGACAATATGATCAGTGATGCTCAGTTTTCCATCGAAAGCGATCACCTCACGGAGTTTGCCGCAGATTTGGGCTTCTATTTCAACATGCCTATCTCCCAACGCTTATCCATGGGATCCAAACTTCTGTGCGGACGAAGCATGATGCAGGAACTCGACCTGAATGCCCATTTCTCGGGTGAGGTGATCAACATGCTGTATGACGCAGAGATCAAAGATGGGGTTTTCAACAATTTTGAAATCACCGATTTCAAAAGGACTGGCGACCAATATGACTATGAGTGGGACTATGCCACGGTACATGCATCCAACTCGACCAAATGGGGAACAGGCCTCTCACTGACCTATGCCTATAAGCACAATTTCCACTGGAAGGTATTTGCCGACTTCGACTACACGAAGAAAGACTTTACCCTGACGCTTGACGATGATGCCTACATATACCATGCTATCCCCAACATGAGAGATTTTGTCAGAATCCTTGGGGATGACAACGACGCACCCCAGCAAACAATCACGAAAAAGATGTATCAGTGGACCTTAGGTGCCTCATTCTGTGTTGCATTCTGACAAAGTACCCAAACAATTCAAAAAGTTGATATAGTTTGTTAAATAATTGCAATAATATGAGGTTTTAACAGCCTAGTATAACAAAAAATCGTATTTTTGCACATCATTATAAGCAAGAAACAACGTTCACAGGATGATGGACCTCAGGTCCTCCCTGTTGAGAAAAACCATTAAAAAGGAGATAAAACATGCGTAAAGTAATCATGATGACCTTGCTGCTGCTCTGCTCGTTCAGTTATGCGGCAGCCCAGAAACAAGCCGAAATCAAGTTTGACACCAAAACTCACAACTTCGGCAGGTTTGCATCCAGCGACGCGGTGCAGAAATGCAGTTTCACGTTTACCAACGTAGGTGATGCTCCACTGGTCATCAATCAGGCTGTGGCCAGTTGCGGATGCACCGTGCCACAGTACACCAAGACTCCCATCAACCCCGGTGAGAAGGGGACCATCGAGGTAACCTACAATGGTGCTGGCAAAGACCCCGGACATTTCAAGAAAAGCATCACGGTGCGTACCAATGGCACCATCGAGATGACCCGCCTATATGTAGAAGGAGAAATGACAGAATAAAAAAACTACATGAAAAATCCTCCCCCAGAATCCTCATGTGAGGTTCTGGGGGAGGATTTTTTATGGAATATTCTGATGTCCTTTTAGAACTTATACCTAACACCTGCTTGCATCATACCCTGCTCACCGACACCAAGTTCTATGAATCCTCTCAGTTTCTGTGAACCTGCCTCAACACCGAGAAGAGTAGCGTGGAAGTTGACCATGAATTTGCTGTCATCGTTTACTTTCTTTGACTCACCATGGTTATCCTGAACTTCTTTCTCGAACATATATGTCACACCAACTGCTGCTTTGGAGTACAAGCCGAAGTTCTTCTTGCGGAGCCAGTCAAATTTCACTGCCGGCATCAATGTGGCGAAATACTTCTCTCCTTTACCAACCTTTTCCTTTCTTGTTGAGCCGTCTGAACTCTGCCAATTGCAGTACATATCCCTGGAATAGCCGTTGAATGCTGCGATACCACCGACACTGACCACCTTGCTGACGTGATGGAAATACTCTGCTGACAAAGCCGGAACATATTTTTCATCTGCATAAGAGGTTGTACCTACATAATGCCCACCTGTCATAACACCTGTGATCAATGCCTCACCCAGCACCCCGAACAAGTCGGAGAAGACATTCATAAACTGTGTGTTGGTCACCGTACCGATACTTACTGCCACTTCGTCTTTGGTCTCATAATAATCGTTCTGTGCCTGAACACTAACACTTGTACCGCAGAGAAGGATGGCGGCGAACATCATTTTCATTGCTTTCATAATGCTTTTTAATTTTTGTTGTTGTTATTCTTGTTAATTGTTATATTTTCTGCTTTTTTATCGTCTGGATTTTGTTTTTTTCCTTTCGACGTTGCAAAGGTATGGCTTTTCTCTGTGTCAAAAAACAAATTATTTGATTTTTTCTAAACTATTAAGCGACACACCCCCACCTGATGCGACAAAAAGCGGAGAAGGCAGCAAAAACTGTCGCAAAACCCATAAAAAAAACAAAAAAACAATAAAATCAGGTAATGGAAAGCCTCTATCTGAAAAAACCGGTTGGCATCAAGTGCCAGCCGGTTTTAACTAGAGTGACCTTTTTTTTAAGTTATCCTGTCTCTGAGTCCTTCAGAACATTGACCGATGGTCTTTGTGTCCAAATTCCTCTCAACCTTTTTAAAACGAATAGGAAAATCCTATCGACATAAATTCTTTGAACTGGAAATATCCGTGGTGACCGTCGCGCACGGTGCTGTCGTCAAACCTCGGATAAACGAACAACTTGGTAGAGATGTATTTGTTGAAGTTGAACGTGAATGTGTTTTCCCACTCCCACTCCACACGCTTGAAAGTAGTGAACCCATACATGCGGGTCTGGTAGGTCAGATTGTCTGCAATCGCCCATTTCAGTTCGACGGTGAACTGCGAACCGAAGTCATGAAGCGTGTGCTTGTGCAAGTCAAGACCATAGCGTGTGGTGAAGTTCTCTACATCGCCGAACCAGTTGCGGTCAACATATTTAAAGTTGTACGCGAAAGGAGCCAGGTGAATGGTACCCGTCAGTTTCTTGTTCCAAGCCTCTACATTGTAATCCATACCGAGTGAGATGTTGAGGTTGAACGGCGACATGATATCGGAGTAGACATGGTAGTCATTGCTCTTGTATCCTCTCCAGAACTGCGTGTAAGCCAGCAACTGAAGGGTATAGTACCATTTTTTAGTTGCCTGCAAGCCCAACTTGCTGGTAAGGCGGAGCAGGTCATCGGAAGTCTTGAGCCTGTGGATGCTATCGGTCTTCGAGGTGAGGAAGCCCAACTTCATCTCCAACTTGTTGTCCCACTTCACTTTCTGCTTGTTATTGTAATTGGCCTCCATGGTGATGCTTCCCAATACGGAGTAGTTGCTCTCACCGCCTTTGTACCAGTTGCCTGAAATATACGACTGCAGACCTTGCAGGAAGTAATCACCCTTTATGGTCCAGAAATTGGGCTTGGTGACGACAACATCCACCTCTGGTGTATCATCTGCCGGCTCCACTTCCGGTGCAACCTGCTCAGTCAGTTCCACATCCTGCTGGATAGGAGCAATGATATCGTTGACTACACCGCCTACTTTGCTGAGCCTGTCCTCACTGTTGACCACAAGGTCGGGACGCTCGAGATAGACGCCCAGAAGGGTATTGTCAATCTCATCCCCCACCTCATCGGTTCCGCCCTGCTCACTCAGGCGCAATGCCTTCCTGGCAGGTGAGTGATAGAAGGTGAGCGGGGCAAACAGTTTGTAGAATCTTCCATCCGACAGACCTGCTTCAGCCAAAGCCTCCTCTGCAGCCTGAAGGGAGTCCAATCGTTCCCTGCATGCCACCAGCGAATCGGTGTAGTTCTTGTTCACCTGATATTCCTGATATTCGATGTAACGGCTTTGCTTGCTTGGCTTTTGAGCATACGCCGTACCAGCCAAAAATATGGCTAAGACAATAAGCAAATTTCTCATATACATTTCCAATATTAGAATTTTGTGCAAATTTAAACAAAATTTTGAATAAAACGCAGAAAAGGGGAAAAAAAATTGTAATTTTGCACTTTGATAGCGTTGAAATACTCATTTTCTATGATTTTTAGACGCAACAATTAGAAAAATCAAGAATGACATGGACAGAAATACCGTTGTAGGTTTTATTCTCATCGCCTTGGTGCTTATCGGTTTCAGTTGGTACACCCGCCCCAGTGAGGAGGAAATCAAGGCTCAGCAAGAACAAGTAGAGAAAGCAAAGGAAGAGGCTCAGAAAGCCGCAGCACAAAAGAAAGCAGAGGCTGCGAAAAAAGAAGCAGAGGTGGCCAAGGCCCTTGAGGACAGTACGGCCCTCTTCCACAATGCCCTGAAAGGCACTGCCAGCGACGTGGTGCTGAAGAACGACAAAATCGAACTCACCCTCAGCACGAAGGGAGGCACGGTGACAAAGGCTGTGGTGCGTGGCTTCAAGAGCATTGACGGCCAGCCCGACGTCACCATCTTCGAGGGGAAGGACCAGCAACTCACCTATCAGTTGGAGGGCAAGGACACCAACATCAACACGGCCGACCTCTTCTTCTCGCCTTCCGAGATGTCCGACAGCACCGTGGTCATGACGGCTGATGCCGGCAACGGGCGCAAAATCGTCATGAGTTATCTGTTGGGCAAGAACTACATGCTGCACTTCAATTTCCGCGCCACAGGAATGGAAGGACTTTTCTCCACCAAGACCCACTCCATGGGCATCAACTGGAAGGAAAACTGCAAGCAGCAAGAGAAAGGTCATGCCTTCGAGAGCAGATATGCCACCCTTACCTATAAGAAAAAGGACAGCGGCACCAAGCACCTGAGCGAGACATCGGAGAAGATAGACGAAAAGATAGAGGAGCCTCTCGACTGGGTGGCATTCAAGTCGCAATTCTTCAGCACGATGATGATTGCCAAGACGCAGTTCAACGCCAATGCGTCGCTCACCAGCATCCCCCAGGAGAAGCAGACAGGTTATCTGAAGAAATACAATGCCGATGTGGAGACGTTCTTCGACCCGAAGGGTGAGACTGCCACTGAATTGGAATTCTTCTACGGTCCCAACGATTTCCAGTTGCTGAAAGCCATGGAAAAGGAGAGCCGTTTCGGCAAGGACCTTGACATGCAGCGTCTCGTCTATCTGGGATGGCCACTCATCAGATACATCAACAGATGGTTCACTCTCTATGTCTTTGACTGGCTCACCAAGTTGGGCATCAACATGGGCATTGTCCTGATTCTCATCACTTTGCTGCTCAAGGCCATCACCTATCCTTTGGTGAAGAAGACCTACCTCAACTCTGCCAAGATGCGTGTGCTCAAACCCAAACTGGAGGAAGCCACCAAGAAATATGACAAGCCTGAGGACCAGATGCTCAAGAGCCAGGAGATGATGAAACTCTATTCGCAATATGGCGTGAGCCCGATGGGAGGCTGTCTGCCCATGCTCATCCAGATGCCTATCTGGATTGCCATGTTCAACTTCGTCCCCAACGCTATCCAACTCCGCGGCGAGAGTTTCCTCTGGATCAAGGATCTGTCTACCTATGACCCCATCATGGAGTGGGGCAAAAATATCTGGGGCATCGGTGACCACCTCTCGCTGACATGTATCCTCTTCTGTGTGTCCAACATTCTCTACTCGGTGATGACCATGCGCCAGCAGAAGGACCAAATGGTAGGACAGCAAGCAGAGCAGATGAAGGCCATGCAGTGGATGATGTATCTCATGCCGGTGATGTTCTTCTTCATCTTCAACGACTACTCTGCCGGCCTCAACTTCTACTACTTCATCTCGCTGTTCTTCAGCGCAGCCATCATGTTCATCCTTCGCAAGACTACCAATGACGAGAAACTGCTCGCCATTCTGGAGGCTCGCTACAAGGAGAACAAGGCCAACCCGAAAAAGAAGACTGGTTTTGCAGCCCGTCTCGAAGCCATGCAGAAGGAGCAGATGGAGATGCAACGCAAACGCTCAGAACTCAACCGCAAGCGCGACGAACTCAACAACCGCAAATAACCCGCCATGAACAAGTCTATTATCCTAACGGTTGCCCTGGCTATCGCCAGTCTGGCACCGGCACAAGCGCAGAACAAAGTGAATATTGGCAAAAGCGACATCAAGATTGAGAACAGACGCCTCAGTCCCGAGGCTTTATGGGCGATGGGGCGCATCAGTGCCTACACCCCTTCTGCCGACGGCAAGCAGGTGGTCTACCAAGTGGGCTACTATAGTGTGGCTGAGAACAAAAGCCACCATGTGCTGTGCATCATCAACACTGACGGCACAGGACAGCGACAACTGACCACAGACGCTGAGAACGAGACGGATCCTGCATGGGTAGGCTCACGCATCGCCTTTATCCGCGGTGGTGAGGTATGGTCGATGGCGGCTGATGGCACCGACCGCCGACAACTTAGCCACACCGATGGCGCAGTCGAAGGATTCAAGTTCTCTCCCGACGGACAGCGCGTCATCCTCATTCAGTCCATTCCCTTCCACGACATCATCAAGGAGAATCCCAAAGACCTTCCAAAAGCAACGGGTAGGCTCGTTACCGACCTGATGTACCGCCACTGGGACCATTATGTGGAGAACATCCAGCACCCCTTCGTGGCACAGGTGAGCAATGGCAGCATCGGCAAGGGAACCGACATGCTCGAAGGTGAGCCTTACGAATGCCCGATGGAACCATTTGGTGGCATTGAGCAACTGGATTGGAGTCCCGACTCCAAGAGCATCGCATACACCTGCCGCAAGAAAACAGGTCTCGCCTATTCCATCTCGACCGACTCCGACATTTATTTATATAATGTGGAGAACAAAACCACCCGCAACCTTTGCAAGCCGGAGGGATACAAAGACCCTGAGGTGGATGCTACCAAAACACTTCGCAACCAGTCGGTCAACGCAGAGAGCAATCTGAAAAACAATCCTGGCTACGATCAGAACCCCCAGTTCTCACCCGACGGTGAATATGTGGCATGGCAGAGCATGGCCCGCGATGGTTATGAGGCTGACCGTAACCGCCTTTGTGTATACCATCTCGCTACGGGCACAAAAAGATACCTCACAGAGGGTTTCGACTCAGATGTCGACAGTTACTGCTGGGCTGACGCCAAGGACAAGAATGCCGCCATCTACTTCACAGGCGTGTGGCACGGCACTTACAACATCTACTCCACCAACTGGAAGGGCGAGCACAAACAACTCACCAACTGCGTGGCCGACTTCGGCAGCGCACAGATTCTGGGCAATGGCAAAAGGCTCATTGCTGAACGGCACAGTTATATGGAGGCATCCGAACTGTACATTGTCACCCCCAACAGAAAAGCGCCAGAGAAGACTGTCATCCAGCAACTTACTTTTGAGAACAAGCATATCTTCGACCAACTCGACAAAGGAAGCGTAGAACAACGTTGGGTCACCACCACCGACGGCAAGCAGATGCTTTATTGGGTGATCTTGCCGCCTAACTTCGATGCGAACAAGAAATACCCCACCCTACTCTTCTGCGAAGGTGGTCCGCAAAGCCCGGTATCTCAGTTCTGGAGTTATCGCTGGAATTTCATGATCATGGCATCGCAAGGCTATGTCATCATCGCTCCCAACCGCCACGGACTGCCCGGATTCGGCAGTGAATGGTGCGAGGAGATCAGCGGCGACTGGACGGGCCAGTGCATGTCCGACTACCTGACTGCCATCGATGACGCAGCCGCCAACCTGCCGTATGTCGACCGCGACCGCATGGGTGCAGTGGGAGCCTCGTTTGGTGGCTTCAGCGTCTATTATCTGGCCAGCCACCATGACAAGCGCTTCAAATGCTTCATCGCCCATGACGGTGCCTTCAACCTTGAGGCGATGTATACCGAGACAGAGGAAAACTGGTTCTCCAACTGGGAGTATGACGACGCATACTGGAATAAAGACCAAACAGCCAATGCCCGTAAGACCTATGAGAACTCCCCCCATCGTTTTGTTGACAAATGGGACACGCCCATCCTCTGCATCCATGGCGAGAAGGACTACCGCATCAACGCCACTCAGGGCATGAGTGCATTCAATGCCGCCCGCATGCGTGGCATCGAGGCCCAACTGCTCATCTTCCCCGATGAAAACCACTGGGTGCTCAAGCCCCAAAACGGCATTCTCTGGCAACGCACCTTCTTCAATTGGCTCGACCGATGGCTGAAATAAAATCCAAAAAGTAAAAATCACCAATATTATCTAGCCCATCTAGTAAATCTAGTTCATCTAGTATATCTATTTCATCTAGTATATCTAGTACATCTAGCCCACCTAGTCCTCCTAGAATAAAGACAATAAAAACTATAAAGAAATGACTGCTACGATTCAAAAAACACTCCGCGATTCAGCCGCCATGCGTTGGACAGCCTTGCTGCTGCTGGCCTTGGCCATGTTTTGTTCATACATCTTCATGGACATTCTCTCACCCATCAAAGACCTGATGCTTGAGACACGCGGATGGGACTCTACCGCATTCGGTACGATGCAAGGCTCAGAGGTGTTCCTCAACGTATTTGTCTTCTTCCTCATCTTCGCAGGTATCATCCTCGACAAGATGGGTGTGCGCTTCACAGCCGTCCTGTCGGGTGCCGTCATGCTGATAGGTGCCGTCATCAAATGGTATGCCGTGAGCGACAGTTTCGCTGGAAGCGGACTGGAGACATGGTTCACCAACAACCTCAACTATATTCCTGGTTTCGAAGAGTTGGGCGTATCCCCCTTCTACGAAGGAATGCCTGCCTCTGCCAAGTTTGCCGCCGTCGGTTTCATGATTTTCGGCTGCGGCTGCGAGATGGCCGGCATCACCGTAAGCCGTGGTATTGTGAAATGGTTCAAAGGTCGCGAGATGGCGCTTGCCATGGGTTCTGAGATGGCGCTTGCGCGTCTGGGTGTGGCTACCTGCATGATTTTCTCACCCTTCTTTGCCCGTTTGGGCGGCCATGTGAGCGTCACCCGCTCAGTAGCCTTTGGTGTGGTGCTTATGTGCATTGCCCTCATCATGTTCATTGTCTATTTCTTCATGGACAGGAAACTCGACTCCCAGACGGGTGAGGCCGAGGAAAAGGACGACCCCTTCAAGGTGAGCGATATAGGTAAGATTCTTACCAGCAGCGGCTTCTGGCTTGTTGCTCTCCTCTGCGTGCTCTACTACTCCGCCATCTTCCCCTTCCAGAAGTATGCGGTCAACATGCTGCAGTGCAACCTCACGCTGACCCCGCCAGACGCCAACTCGTTCTGGGCTAGTTCATCGGTCACCATCATCCAGTATATCATCATGCTTGTCGTGGCCGCTGCTGGCTTTGCGAGCAATTTCCAAAAGGCCTCCGGAAAGAAATACGGTCTGCTGGGACTGTCCATCATCGCCCTCATCACCTACTGCTACATGGGTTACATGAGACAGTCTGCAGAATCCATTTTTGCTGTGTTCCCGCTGTTGGCCGTGCTCATCACTCCCATCCTGGGCAGTTATGTCGATAATAAGGGCAAGGCTGCCTCCATGCTGGTGCTCGGTTCTCTTCTGCTCATTGCATGCCACCTCACCTTTGCCTTTGTACTGCCCGCCTTCAAGGGCAATGCCATCGGCGGTGTGGCAGTGGCCTACATCACCATCCTCGTGCTGGGAGCATCATTCTCACTCGTTCCTGCCTCATTGTGGCCCAGCGTGCCCAAACTGGTTGAGCCGAAGATCATCGGATCGGCCTATGCCCTGATATTCTGGATTCAGAACATTGGATTGTGGCTTTTCCCGCTGCTTATCGGCAAAGTGCTTGACAAGACCAATCCTGATATTGTGAACGGCCTTGCCAATGGAAGCATCACTGCCGAACAAGCCGCCGTAAGTTATGACTACACAGCCCCGCTGGTGATGCTGGCCTGCCTTGGAGTAGCAGCACTGGTGCTCGGTCTCTTGCTCAAAGTCGTGGACAAGAAGAAAGGTCTTGGTCTCGAGGAGCCGAATATCAAATCTTAGGAGATTAGGAGACTAGAAGTTTAGGAGTCTAGGAGACTAGGAGTTTGAACAATATCATAGTGAGCACACCGAAGTCCGTGAATACTCCTGTCCGCAGATGGACAGTGCTGTTCATCGTCGCCACGGTGATGATGATGGGCTATGTCTTCTGGGATATCGTTTCTCCGCTGTCGACCACACTCAAGGCCTCCCCTGAAGAGGGAGGCATGGGCTGGACGGCAGCGGAGTATGGTTTCTACGCCGGTAGTTACAGCATCTTCAACATTTTCCTGCTGATGCTCTTCTGGGGCGGCATCATCCTCGACAAATGTGGCATCCGTTTCACTGGTCTTCTGGCCACGGGCATGATGCTGGCGGGTGCGGCAGTCAACTACTATGCGGTGCATCTCATCAGCCCCGAGGGTTACACCGACATGCCGGTGACACTCTTCGGCCTCATCCCTGCCAACATGAAGACACAGGTGCTCATAGCAGCACTTGGCTTTGGAATGTTTGGTGTGGGATGCGACATCACTGGTATCACGGTATCGAAAATCGTCACCAAATGGTTCACTGGCCATGAACTGGCTTCTGCTATGGGCATACAGGTGGCGATGGCACGGATGGGCACGGCTTCTGCCATCAGCCTCAGTCCCGTCATTGCAAATGCCTACGGACTCTCCGCCCCCATCCTGGTGGGTGCCACTCTGTTGCTGCTGGGGTTCGTATTTTTCATCATATATATCTTCATGGACAGGCGTTTTGACAAGTCCGTCCCCCGACCAGAGTCCGACACCACCGGGAATGCTGACAATTTCACGTTGCGCGACTTCACACACATCCTGCGCAATCCTGGTTTCTGGCTCATCGCCGTCCTTTGCGTGATGTTCTACTCCAGTCTGCGTCCCTTCCTGAAATTCGCCACCGACCTGCTGGTCAACAAATATGGCATTGAGGAGGTCACCGCGGGTTGGATCACCTCTATCCTCCCCTACGGCACCATCGTTTTGACTCCGCTGTTTGGTGCCATCTATGACCGCCTTGGCCGTGGCAGCACCCTCATGCTCATAGGCTGTGTGATTGTCACCCTTTGCCACGTACTGCTTGCACTCCCCATCATGGAACATCCATGGTTTGCCTCATTGATGATGGTGCTCTATGGGGTCTCCTTCTCGCTCGTTCCTGCCGCGATGTGGCCCAGCGTACCAAAAATTGTTCCGCTCAAGGAACTGGGTACGGCCTACAGCATCATCTATTTCGTACAGAACATTGGTCTGATGCTCGTTCCGATGCTTGTGGGCAACGTCATCGGTGAGCATACCTCCACCGACGGACATGTTGATTTCACGGCTCCCATGCTGGTGTTCGCCGCCCTTGGCCTTGCTGCTGTCATCATTGCTGTCCTCCTGATGTATATCGACCGCAAGCGCGGGTTCGGACTGCATGAGGCGAATATAGTTCATAATTCATAGTTCATAGTTCATAATTCATAGTTTGATGAAAGATTCGGTTATTGTTTTGTCCGGTGGAATGGACTCCGTCACACTGCTATATGACAGGCAGGAGCAAATCGCACTTGCCATCACCTTTGACTATGGCAGCAACCACAATGCCCGAGAGGCGGCCTGTGCGGCTCTTCATTGCCAGCGGCTCGGCATCGAGCACCTGATCATTCCACTGTCATTCATCAGCCAATATTTCAAGTCATCTTTGCTGGAGGGTGCCGATGCCATCCCTGAAGGCGACTATGCAGATGAAAATATGCGTTCAACGGTGGTGCCCTTCCGCAACGGCATCATGCTGGCCGTCGCCTGCGGTATCGCTGAGAGCAGGAATCTCATCAAAGTACTTATTGCCAACCACTTCGGCGACCATGACATCTACCCCGACTGCCGAGCCGACTTCATCCGTCCGATGTCTGAGGCCATGCGGGCGGGTACCTATATCGGTGTGGAGGTATGCGCACCGTATACCGACATTTCGAAGGCCGATATCGCACGCATCGGCAAACGACTGGGCATCAACTACGGCGAGACCTATTCATGCTATAAAGGCGGTGAGCGACACTGCGGCCGCTGCGGCACCTGCAAAGAACGGCGCGATGCCCTACGCCAAGCCGGTATCGACGACCCCACCATCTACGAAGAATAAGACACGATGGAACAATTGTTGCAACATATCAGCCAACTGGAAAGCAGTTGCTCTTCTTTGGAGCAATTGATCACATCTTCATGTGCCGGGACAGAACGCCTGCAAGAGGAAAAGGAGTCGTTACAGACCGAAAATGAACAACTGCAAGCCGACAACAACATGCTTGTCAGGGAAATCAAGAAAATGCAGACTGAGATCGACCGGCTGCAGACATTGCAGGGTGAGCATGACAGACTGCAAATCGAGAAGAACCAACTACAAGCCGAGAAAGACCAACTGCAGGCTGAGAAAGACCAACTGCAGACTGAACTGAAATCAGTGATGCAGGCTGCTGAGCAGCAAAATGTCCAAGCCCCCGAAGGCGGAGAACAACCTGCAGACTCTAAAGCGGAAGCCTCTGCCTCTGATGGACAGCCTTCCAATCACAAACAACGACGCAATACCAAGAAAAAAAAGGAAACCGACCCCAATCAGATGCAAATCCCCTTCGACTTCTGAAAACTTCTGAGGAAGTAGAACAAATTATTTTGGAAATATTTCATCATACATTATTTTTTAATTAATTTTGCACGGATTTTATGGTTGTGCATTTTGCTATGTAAGAAGTGCAGAAAAAGGATGTGTATGACTGCGGTCTCCCCTTTTATAAACAAATGGAAATGAATATTTTGCACCATCTGCTTTTATATATGACTCAAGGCGGTCTATGCCATTCTTGAATGACACAATCATCATCAGATCTTGCGCCCATTGGCGTGAGTAGGATGATTGTGCATCTATTTCACATTCTTTCTGATGCACTTTTATCATATATTGTCAACTATTCATAAACGCCCATTGGGGGTATCCATTTATTATAGCATGGAATGCTAAAGCAGTAAGATGAAAAAAGTATTTACAGTAGGGGTTTTTGACCTGCTCCATATAGGACATATCAACTTGTTCAAAAATGCACGTGCCCTGGGCGACGAACTGATTGTGGCTGTCCAGAGTGATGAATGTATCTTGAAATACAAGCCCGAAGCCCAAATGGTCAACACCACAGAGGAGCGCCTGTTCATGGTCTCCTCCATCCGCTATGTTGACCATGTCATCACATACGATGATGTCGATGAGATTATCAAACAAGTAGATTTCGACATCTTCGCCAAGGGACCCGACCAATGCCATGCCGGTTTTCAGCGCGCCGTGGAATGGTGCAAAACTCATGGTAAGGAAGTCGTGGTCGTCCCCAGGACGGAGAACATCTCATCAACGATACTGAGGGAGGCCAACCCTATTACGGATTGATTGGATCACTTGATCTTTGAAGTGTATTTTTTCCACCTCGTGTCGATGGTTATAGCATAAATGACACAGAAGAATCTCAAACAGAAGGCTGTCGCTGGAATGGTGTGGACCACCATCCAGAGTTTCGCTAAATTAGGCATCAGTTTCTTCTCCGGAGTGATTCTTGCTCGTCTGCTGACGCCCTATGATTATGGCTGCATTGGAATGCTTGCCATATTCATGATGCTGGCAGAAACTTTCATTGATGGTGGTTTCGGCTCTGCGCTGATTCAGAAAAAGCGTCCTACCCATGAGGATTATTCCACCATATTCTGGTGGAATATTGCTTTGTCTGTTTTGATGTATGCGATTCTGTTCTTTTCTGCCCCTGCTATTTCCAGATTTTACAAAATACCTCTACTTTGTGATGTTCTCAGGGTTCAAGGCATTATTCTGTTTATATATGCCCTCAATCTCGTCCAGCGTAATCAACTACGCAAACAACTTAAATTCCAAATATTAGCAAGAGTTTCTATCATCACCTCTTTCATTGCATTGGTTGTCACCATCATCATGGCATACAAAGGGTTTGGGGTCTGGGCTTTGGTGGCTCAGGAAATGATAGGAGCAACTATACCTGCCATCGTGTTTTGGGGTTATACCAAATGGAGACCATCATTGGTCTTTTCATGGAATTCGTTCAAGGAATTGTTCAGTTTTGGGATATACATGTTTCTCACGCTCATCATCAACAAGATGAATTCCAAATTACAAGCCTTGCTCATAGGAAAGGTCTACAATCCTATTACTTTGGGGTTTTATTCGAAAGGCAGTGGAACAGAAAGTCTTGCCTCCCGAACCATTTCCGGGGTGATGACCTCAGTGACCTATCCGCTGTATGCGGAAGTACAGGATGACAAGGAAAGGATGCAGAACATGATCAAACGGATGACAATGACGATATCATACGTCACTTTTCCTATGATGTTCATCCTGATGCTATGCGCAAAACCTATTTTCGTCTTGTTGTATTCCGAAAGATGGCTGAACAGCGTTCCGTATTTCCAGGCATTATGCCTTGCTGGCCTGGCCATTTGCCTGCTCTCCGTGAATTTGCAGACAATTTCCGCCATAGGGAGAAGCAAGACGATGTTCAACTGGGCTTTAATAAAAATAGCGGTTGCACTCACACTTGTTGTCAGCGGTTTGTCACTGTTCGGTATGAAAGGATTGTTGGCTGGCAATATCATTAGTGCCTGGTTCAATCTATTCGTGAATTTCGGACTCGTTTCCAAATATATCGGATACAAATGGTATAGACAAATAGGTGATCTTCTACCTGTTGCAATAGCATCAGTTGTATGTGCTGTCATCAGTTATGCAATTGGATCCTTGCTGAATTTAAACCTATATCCTGATGGAATCGTCAAATTTTTAATTTATGTCATTCTCTACATGAGTTGGTCGCTCTTGTTCAAACCAGAAGCGTATACATACACCCTCTCCATCTTGCCATTGAAAAAAATAAGAAAACTATTCGGCAAGAAAAATTGATTTTAAATAAAATGTCTTATTAAATATTGAAGAAAATGAAAACACTTGACGAATTTGTACAACTTTTTGCTGAGCAGTTCGAGGAAACAGAACAAGATTTGTTTGCTCCTGAAACAAAGTTCCGTACGCTGGACGAATGGTCATCCTTGATCAGCCTGTCTATCATCGCTATGGTGGATGAAGAGTTTGATGTGGCTCTGAAAGGTGCTGATGTCGGTAATGCCGACACCATTGAGGATTTATACAACATTGTCATCAGCAAACTCTAATGGCTTTCCTCGAATACAAAAATGTAAGAATTGCCGGTATTGCTGCTGGCGTCCCTGAGACCATTGTCAGCAATTACACTCTTCAGCCAGGAATCGACATCTCGTCTGACTATACAGCCAAGGCATTTGTCGAGACAACTGGTGTGGAGGAGCGTAGGTGCTCAGACACCTTGTGCACTTCCGATTTATGCTTTGCAGCAGCAGAAAAACTGATTGCTGACCTCGGTTGGGACAAGAAAGAGATAGAGGCTTTGATATTTGTATCACAGACTGCGGATTACATCCTGCCTGCAACTGCTTGTATTCTTCAGGACCGACTTGGACTCTCAAGAGATTGCTATGCGGAGGACGTGGCTTTAGGCTGCTCCGGATGGGTTTATGGTCTAAGCAATGTCGCCTCATTGGTGGCAACAGGCTCCATTAGGAAAGCCCTGCTCTTGGTAGGTGATGCAAAAAAACGTGCCAAGATGAATCGTGACCCTTTGTTTGGCGATGCCGGCACTGCTACTGCCATAGAATATGTCGAGGGAGCAAAAGGTTTCCAATTCCATTTTGGCTCTGATGGCAGTGGCTATGACGCCATTATCATTCCCGATGGTGGAAGCAGGAATCAAGTGTCACCAGAGTCATTTCAACTGCATGAATATGACGGCAAAATGAAACACCGCGTGCAGACCTTCATGAAAGGGATGGATGTGTTCTCATTCGGCATTACCACGGCTCCGAAATCCATCAAGAAACTTGGTGAACGTTTCGGCTTCGATTATCAGGCGAACGATTACTTCATCTTCCACCAAGCCAACATGAAGATGAACAACCAAATTGTGAAGAAACTGAAACTTGCCCCCGAAAAGGTTCCATCGTGCATGTATCAGTTTGGCAACACTTCTTCTGCATCCATTCCGCTGACTATAGCGTCACAACTTAAGGGAAAAATCGAAGACAAACCGACAAAGTTCATATGCTGTGGTTTTGGTGTTGGTCTTAGTTGGGGAACAGTAGCATTCGAGACGAACAATTTGGTCATCCCTGATATCGTGAATGTAAAAGACAACGAGGACAACTATGGATACCAATTATAATCCATTTTCCCTTGCAGGGAAAACCATTCTGGTGACAGGAGCCTCTTCCGGGATAGGACAAGCGACGGCCATTGAATGTTCCAAAATGGGAGCCCGGGTCGTCATCACAGGGCGAAATGCTGAAAGGCTCCAAGAAACCTTCTCCCAACTGGAAGGTGACGGCCATATTCAAATAACAGCAGATTTGAATAATGAGGATGATATAGAACAACTTGTTTCCGAATGCCCTGTTTTGGACGGCTTGGTCAATAATGCTGGCCAAGGGAGAAACAAACCGGTGAATTTTGTCAAAATACAAGATTTGCAAGAGGTTTACCAAACCAATCTGTTTGCTGTCGCACTTATAACAAAACTGTTGCTGAAAAAGAAGAAAATAGCAAAAGGGGGATCTATAGTCTTCACTTCCTCCCTTTCCGCTCACGTGACAGCGCCAGGCTTGTCTGTCTATGCATCCTCTAAAGCAGCAGTCTGCGCATATATGCGAACATGTGCCTTAGAGTTGGGATCCAAAAACATCAGAGCCAATGCCGTCCTTCCTGGAATGGTGGAGACAAAACTCATCAACAAAGGCACGTATACCGAAGAAGACAAACTTAAAGATCTTGAACTTTATCCATTACGGCGCTATGGCCTACCTACAGACATTGCTCATTGTATCATTTATCTTTTAAGTGATGCCAGTAGTTTTATGACAGGGTCAGAAATCGTCATCGACGGAGGAAGGAGTTTGAAATAACATGCTAACAGGGAAAATTGCCATCATCACGGGAGCAGGAGCGGGGATAGGCAAGGCTACGGCTCAGTTGTTTGCTCAAAAAGGAGCAACCGTCTACGCTGTTGACATCAAGGGGCTTGATTGGGTAAGTTCCTTGGATTCTGCCGACAGTAACATCATAGCAAAAGAACTTGACATCTGCGATTTCGCTGCAGTCAAGAATCTTGTGATGGAAATCAAGAAGGAGCACGGACACATCGATGTGCTTGCCAACATCGCCGGCCTTATCTCCTATGAACTGATGCCGATGATCAACTACGAGTTCTTCAGGAAGATGTTGGAGGTGAATGTCATAGCGCTGATTCATCTGATGTCTTTGGTTTCAAGGATCATGACACGACAGCACAGTGGCTCCATCATCAACATGGCCAGCATGGTTGGGGAGAAGGGGGCTAAAGGACAACTTTCCTACTCCGCCTCTAAGGGAGCCGTGATTGCCGCCACCAAGTCTGCCGCCAAGGAACTCGCAGAGCACAAAATTCGTATCAACGCCATTGCCCCAGGCATGGTTGGCTCGGAACGATTTAAAACCGTATTGGCAGAGAAATTTGCCCAAAAGATCAATGACGTGCCATTTGGGCGCCTCGCCGAACCAGAGGAAGTAGCCAACCTTTGTCTTTTCCTCGCATCCGACCAGTCATCTTATATCACAGGTCAGATTATCGGTATTGACGGTGGAGCCATCATCTAAAAGTAAATGTTTCTCGACTTAGACAAAAAAGACTCAGGCAAAATAGCCGTCATCGACGACAGCGGCAGGAGTGTCACCTATGGAGACATCTGTGATTTCGCTCCTGTATTTGCAGGCCATCTGCATGAAAGAGCGCTGATTTTCATCCTGGCAGAAAACAAGATCGGATCACTGCTCGGATACACCTCGGCACTCTCCAACAGGATAGTGCCGCTTGTGATCAGTGCCAAGACTGAGCAAGGACTGTATCAGGACCTATTTGACAAATATCTTCCAGAATATCTCTGGGCACCCGAAGAGATGGCAGAGGCTTTGGGATACGAGGTGGTTTTCACTGCTTGGGATTATGCCTTGCTACGCACGGGCAACCCATCCGTACCCTTGTACGAAGAACTTTCCCTGTTATTACCTACATCCGGTTCTACGGGAAGCCCCAAGTTGGTCCGTCACAGTTACCGCAACATTGAGGCCAATGCCGACAACGTGCGCAGTCTGTTCAGTCTGACTGAGGACGAGAAGGCCATGGCCATCCTGCCGATGCATTACACCATGGGGCTGTCGGTCATCGCCTCCCACCTGCTTGCCGGTGCCACTTTGTTGCTCTCGGGCAGGTCACTGCTCGACAGGGGATTCTGGACGATGCTGAAGGAAGCCACCAGTTTCACCGGTGTCCCATATAGTTTTGAGATTCTGATGAAGATGCGCTTCACGAGGATGGATCTTCCTCATCTGCGCATCATTACCCAAGGCGGCGGCAAACTCACCGAGGAGATGTTCCATGCATTGGCACAGTATGCCCACGACAAGGGCAAGCAATTCATCGCCACATACGGCCAGTCTGAATGCACGGCCCGCATGGCTTATCTGCCAGCGGAATTGGCGTTGACCAAGACATGCAGCATCGGTGTCGCAGAACCGGGAGGGCAACTCTCCATCGTAGATGCTGAGGGGAATGAGACTTTCGAAGGTGAGGCAACCGGAGAGATGGTGTATCGGGGAGAGAATGTGACCCTCGGCTATGCCACCTGTCTCGAAGATTTGCTCAAAGGTGATGAGAATCACGGTGTGATGCACACCGGCGATCTCGCCCGCCGTGACACAGACGGCTGCTATTTCATCGTGGGACGGCTGAAGCGGTTTCTTAAAATATTCGGACTGAGAATCGGGCTTGACGAAGTGGAGAACCTCATTAAGTCAGAATTCAATACAGACTGCTATTGCAAGGGCAATGACGAGAAACTGATTGTTCTCGTCACAACGCCATCGTTGAAGGAACAGTTGCCTGCATTCATCGAAGAGAAGACCCACCTGTTCCATCAGAACATCGAAGTTCAGTTGGTGGATGCCATTTTAAGGAATGAATCAGGAAAAGTAATCAATCAATAAAATCAAATATGACCAATTTAGAAAAGTTCAACAACATCTTCTGCGATGTATTCTCTGTAAGTGTTGACAAACTAAATGATGAGTTCGACAACACTACAGTTGAAGGCTGGGATTCCGTACACCAACTCAGTCTGACCTCAGCCATAGAAGATGAGTTTGACATCATGCTGGATGCCGAGGACATACTTGAGTTCACATCTTACGATAACGCCAAGACAATTTTGGCCAAATACGACATCGAACTGTAATGGCAAACTGGAACATCAAGAATGTTGCCCTACGTGGTGTGACCGGAACGGTACCCAACCGTCTCGTCAGAACTGCAGATTTTCCTTTCTTCACCCAAGAAGATGCCGACACCTTTGATGCCACAGTGGGCATCAAGAACCGGTATATTGCCCCTGATGACATCTGTGCTTCCGACCTTTGCTCCGATGCGGCAGAGAGACTGATAGCAGGACTGGGATGGGAAAAGGAGAGCATTGACGTGCTCCTTTTCACGTCGGTCACGGGCGACTACAAGACACCGCCTACTTCCGCCATCCTGCAGCACAGGCTCGGACTGCCCAACTCCACTTTTGTACTCGATGTCCCCATGGGATGCTGCGGATGCATCTACGGCATCACAGTGGCTGCCAATCTGATTTCTGCAGGGACCGCCCGTAGGGCTTTGGTATTGGTAGGCGACACAGCCATGCGGATGGGGTCACCAAAAGACAAGAGTCGTGGCCCACTTTTTGGAGACAGCGGCACAGCCTTGGCCTTGGAGCATGACCCTTCTGCAAGCGACATTATAATCGATTTCAACACGATGGGCTCTGGCTACCAGGCATTGATGACGCCCCATGGCGGTTACAGGCATCCCGTAGACAAAGAGACATCCTTTGAATATGAGGATTTCGGCAACGGTATCATCCGTGCACCCAAAGATGCGCTGATCAACGGAATGGACGTCTTCTCCTTTGCCATCACCAAACCTCCTATCAGCATTAGGAAGATGCTTGAGGAACAAGGTCTTGACAAAGATAATGACATAGATTTCTTCCTGATCCACCAAGCCAACAAGTTGATTGTGGACAGGATAGTGAAGAAGTTGAAACTACCCTCAGAGAAGGTACCCTACAACTTGCAGAAATTTGGCAATCTGGGTGGAGCATCCATCATTATGCTGATGGTATCTGAGATCGCAGAAGAACTATCATCGAAGCCGCTGACCCTGCTGTGCTCCTCTTTTGGTCTGGGACTGACCTGGGGCACGATGTTGCTGAAGACCACTCCAATGAAAGTACTGCCTCTCAATTATCTATAAAAAAATATGTTCAATCTTGACCAATTCATATCAGAGCATGTGACGCACCGTCCTTTCAGTATGTTTGAAAGCGACATCCAAAGCCACTCGGCTCTCCTGGCTCGAGAGATTGAGGGCAAGTCGGTCTGTGTCATCGGTGGTGCGGGAAGCATCGGCTCTTCTTTCATCAAGGCCGTACTGCGGTTCCGGCCCAGCAAACTGGTTGTTGTTGACCTTAATGAGAATGGTCTGGCCGAACTGACCAGGGACATCCGCTCCACAGCGGGACTTTATGTTCCACAGGAATACCGAGCCTATACGCTCAACTTTGCCGACCCCATTTTTGAACGCATCTTCCGCGAGGAGAAAGGCTTCGACATCGTAGCCAATTTCTCTGCCCATAAACATGTGCGCAGCGAGAAAGACAGGTATAGCGTGCAGGCATTGATGGAGAACAACGTGCTCAAAGCCAAGAAATTGATGGACCTACTCTGCGAGTTTCCTCCTCAGCACTTTTTCTGCGTCTCCACTGACAAAGCCGCCAACCCTGTGAACATCATGGGTGCAAGCAAGCGGATCATGGAGGACCTGGTGATGGCCTATAATCCCAGATTCAAGGTGACCACGGCTCGTTTTGCCAATGTGGCATTCAGCAACGGCTCCCTGCCCGACGGTTGGCTCCACCGCATCCAGAAGCAACAGCCCCTTGCTGCTCCTTCCGACGTCAAACGTTATTTTGTGAGTCCAGAAGAATCGGGGCAAATCTGTATGCTCGCTTGTATCCTTGGCCGACCAGGAGAGGTATTCTTCCCAAAACTCGGTGAAGACCAAATGCTCACCTTTTCATCTATCTGCGATAACTTTGTAAAGGCAAACGGGTTTGAGAAGGATATGTGCCTATCAGACGAGGAAGCAAAGAAGAAAGCAGCCGCCTTAGATTCTTCACTCTTCACTCTTCACTCTTCACTTCCGAAGTACCCTGTCGTCTATTTCAAAAGCGACACGACTGGTGAGAAAGCATATGAGGAGTTCTATATTCCCGGCGAGAAAATCGACATGGAACGTTTCCTGGCATTAGGTGTGGTTGAGCAGACCGCCCGTCATGACATGGATGAGATCAATGGATTCTTCCAGAAACTCGAATCCATTTTCGCCTTGGACGATTTCACAAAATCTCAGGTGGTGGAAGCCATCAAAGAGTTCATCCCTAACTTCGAGCATGAGGAGAAGGGAAAGAATCTGGATCAGAAAATGTAGCAATGTGGCAAATCTGCCGTAGTGAGTACATCTACAAATCTCGCTGGCTGACCGTCAGAAAAGATGCGGTCAGGACAGACAAAGGCATAGACATCGACGATTTCTATGTTTTGGAATACCCCACTTGGGTCAATGTGATCGCCATCACCCAAGAGGGGAAATTCATCATAGAGCAACAATATCGTCATGGGATACAACAACAGGTTTTTGAGTTGTGCGCAGGAGTATGTGAGACAAACGAGAAACCTATAGATGCCGCCAAACGCGAACTCCTTGAAGAGACAGGATTTGGTGGCGGCACTTGGTCGTTGATGGGCAGATACGCCCCCAACCCCAACTCCATGAGCAACTGGTGCTATTCTTTCCTGGCAGAGGGGGTCACAAAAATCCAAGAACCGCATCAGGAGCCGACAGAAAACATTTTGGTGCATCAGGTATCCAAAGAAGAGTTGCTCACTATGATGAAAAGTGGAAAGATCGTGGAAGGCATTATGCTCACGCCTTTGTGGCATTTTTTTTATGAACAGATAACATCCGATAAATGAGACGATCATGGCATACAAAATACCTCTATTTAATCTAAATTTTGATGATCGTGAGGCACAGGCAGCCTACGACACCATCAAGTCGGGCTGGATTTCCACAGGTCCGAAAAATGCAGAACTCGAACAGATGTTCAAGGACATGTGGAATGTGAAATACGCTGTCAGCATGACTAACTGCACTGATGCCCTGCACGTGTGCTGCATGGTCTGCGGTTTCGGTCCTGGCGACGAGGTCATCTGTCCCTCACTCACCTTTGCCGCCTCATGCAACTGCATCCGCTATGTGGGTGCCACACCTGTCTTCGCAGATATCATCGGCCCAAGCGACATGAATATTGACCCCAAGGATATAGAGGCCAAAATCACACCCCGCACAAAAGGCATCATGGTGGTCCACATGGCAGGCTTCCCTGCCCAAATGGATGAGATCATGGCTATCGCCCAAAAACACAATCTCAAGGTGGTGGAGGACGCATGCCATGGTCCGCTGTCTGAATACAAGGGCAAAAAACTCGGAACCATCGGCGACTGTGCCGCATTCAGTTTCTTCTCCAACAAGAACATTTCCACCGGTGAGGGGGGTATGTTCATCACCAACAATGAGGAGATGGAGAAGAAGGCCCGCCTTATCCGCTCCCACGGCATGAGCACCATGAGTTACCAACGTGCCAGCGGTCACGCCACTGAGTACGACATCACCTGTCTGGGCTACAACTTCCGCATGGATGACATCCGTGCCTCCATTGCTATCGAACAGTTGAAGAAACTGCCGGGCGACTTGGAGCGCAGGTTGGAGGTCAGGAAAAGGTATGTGGAGCAACTGTCTTGCATTCCCCAGATAGCCATTCCCTTCGCAGACAACAAGGAGTTTGTGAGCAACTACATCATGCCTGTCGTATTGCTCAACTCCACCCGTCAGAGACGCAACAAGATCAGGGAGTTCATCCATGCTGCCGGCATACAGACCAGTGTCCATTACCCAGCCGCGCATCATTTCTCCACCTTTGCGGAACTTGGAGCGGTGCTTCCCCAAACGGACTATGTAACCGACAATGAGATCACCCTCCCCATGTACGCAGCCCTGACCGACGAGCAAATCGACTTCATCTGTGAAACCGTCAAAAAAGCGGTGGCTGCTATAAAATAATGGAGAAGCGTAAGTCTATCTTGGTATTTGGTGTAGGCACATTGCAGCAATCCCTCATCCGCAGAGCCAAACAGATGGGGCTCTACACTGTAGGCATTGACCCATTGGAAGATGCCGCTTGCCGTGAGGAAGTGGACGCCTATGAGGTGGTCGGCGGACAGGATTATGAAGGCACATGTGCTGTAGTGGAGAAATATGGCATTGATGCCATCATCACAACCGCCACAGACAAGCCGCTGGTGATGATGGCACGGGTGGCCAAACAATATGGATTCCCCTTCTATTCTGTAGAGACAGCACAATGGAGTACCGACAAGTTCCTGATGAAGCAGCGGTTCATGGAAGGCGGCATACCCTGCGCCAAAGGCCGACTGGTGAAGTCTGCTGCCGAAGTGGAAGATTTTGAATACCCCGTGATTATCAAACCCCGCGACAACTCTGGCAGCCGCGGAGTGAAACTCTGCCGCAACCGCGAGGAACTGGATGATGCCATCGCAGAGGCCCTGCCCTACTCCCATTTGGACACCGTTCTTGTGGAAGAATTCATTGAGGGAAAAGAATACAGCATCGAGAGTCTTCATTATGATGGGAAACATGAGGTCATCCAGTTCACGGAGAAGAAGACTACTGAATTCCCTTACAATGTGGAGTTAGGCCATATCCAGCCCGCCGACATCTCAGATGTTGACAAGCAGAAGATCCGGGAGATCATAGTAAGGATCGGTCAAGTTCTCCACTTTGAGAACTGTCCCTCGCACACAGAACTGAAAATCAACTCTCATGGCATTTTCGTCATTGAGACCAGTCCCCGGTTGGGTGGCGACTACATCACCTCGACCCTGACCCCTCTGTCCACTGGGGTCAATCTGGAAGACGAACTGCTGCACATCTCTTTGGGTGAAGCCATCACCCCCCATCCCCAAGCGGTGCAATATGCAGGCGTCCGTTTCTTTGATTTCAAGGAGGGTAGTGTTGTCAAGCAGATGCCAGATGAGAGGTTTGTCAAAGAATGGCCGCATGTCATTGATTTCTCTTTCAACCTCAGCGAGGGAGAGACGGTACATCAAATCACGTCGAGTCTGAACAGATACGGGCAACTGATTCTGGTTGCCGGCAACAAGGAGTCAATAGAAGACGCATTTGAGAAATACGAAAAGGCTATTATGGAAACATGTTTATGAGTATATATAGTAGACAATTATGTTTTGATTTCATGGGGCCAAGATGAACAAACGTATTATTTTATTGCACTCAACATAATCTGCTATTATGAAGAAAATATTAGCCATTATTGGTGCTGGGGAAGGAGCACTTCCAATTATCAATAAGGCAAAGAGCATGGGTATAACAATTGTTGCTTATGGTCGAAATGATTCTCTCGCACAGAAAATGGTAGATATTTTTGTTGAGGAAAATCATTTTGACATCAATTTCATTGTTGACTCTTGCCGGAAACTACATGTAAATGGAGTAATGGCTTCCAGCGAACTATCTACTGAAGTGGCTGCCAAAGTAGCCCATGAATTAAATTTGCCTGGCAATGAAGTCGAAAATGGTTTTGCAGGTAAAAATAAATACTTGATGAGAACCCGTGTCTCGCAACTATCTTCAGTCCGACAACCCAAATTCTCTCTTTATAAGGATGATTCCACATATTCTTTTCCTGTTGTCGTAAAGGCTATTGATGCCTGTGGGAAAAAAGGAATTGGAATAGCCTACGATTTGGACGATTTGACAAAAAGCGTCCAAAAAGCCCAAAAGTATTCATCGGACGGCAGAGCCTTGATTGAAGATTATCTTGAAGGAGGACAAGAATATTCAATAGAATGCCTGTCAAATGGCAAAGAAGAACACCATGTGATTCAATACACAGAAAAAGAATCTTCAGGACCACCTCATTTTGTTGAGACTGGACATCACCAACCAGCAAACCTTTCCGAAATGATGAAAAGAAAGATTGACAAAGCAGCATCTGAAATATTATCGGTATTGGGACTGAATTGCGGTATGGCTCATTTGGAGATTAAGATAATAGATAGTGAGATTTATTTTATTGAAGTCGGTGCACGTGGTGGAGGCGACCATATATCAGATATCTTAACACCATTAAGTACAGGGTTTGATTATTATAAGTCAGCAATTGAATGTCACTTAGGCATATATCATCACACTAAAATTTCAAACGAGGCTTATACGGGAATATATTTTCATACTATTCAAAATAAGAAACTTAAGCCATTGTTTGATATTTCTAAATCATCTTCATGGTGTGTTATGAATACCATAGAGAGTGATGTATTTTCAGAAACAACTGGAAATGTAGAAACAGCGAATTCTGGATTCATCATTTATGCTTCTGACCATAAAATAACCCTCAATGATATTTAATACTTGTCTATGAATAATTTACAAGGTAAAAGGCTCCTACTGCTTGGCAGCAATCTTTGGAGAGAAGACCTCAAACGTTTTGCAACAAAGAATGGTGTTTATTTGATATTTGCAGGATTATATCCAGGAGAGTTGGATCATATTGCAAATGAACATTATCGAATAGATACCACAGATCCATCGGTTATGATTCCTTTTATAAAAGAACATAATATAGATGGTATTTTTATGGGTGGAAGTGAACTCATTATTTCGAAATCATGCGATTACATCAATCAATTAGGATATCCATGTTACTGTACCAAGGATCAATGGGATGTCCTTCAGAATAAAAGAGCATTCAAGAATTGCTGCAAGAAATACAGGGTTCCTACAGTTCCTGAGTATGACATTTGTGATGACCTCAATGATGAAGATTATCCTGTAATTGTCAAACCAACAGATGGTTGCGCTTCCAAAGGAATAAATATATGCTATAATGATAAGGAACTTAAAGAAGCAAAACAAAAAGCCTTATCCTCTTCTCCAACACACAATATCATAATTGAAAGATATATAGATAATGGGGGACTTACAAATGTGGTCAATTACGTTGCCATCAATGGTAATTATTATCTCGAAGCCATGGGAGACCGCTATGTGCTTGATGGAGGATTAATAACAGCAGCAGCCTCTTTCCCCTCATTGTTTCTGAATCATTGGTTAAAATATGTCGACCCGATGGTTAGAGAAATGTTAAAAGGATTAGGACTGGAAAATGGAGTGGTAGCATTTCAAGCGATTCCAGAAGGTAATCAAATTTATGTATATGAATGCTGTTTTAGACTGACTGGAGGTATGACATATAAGATGACCGATGCTGTCTGCGGTCATAATTCATTCAGATTGTTGCTAAATCATGTTCTCACGGGGAAGATGTGTGAAGAAAAAGACATTCAAAATATTTCGCCATTTTTCAATGGGAAAAGAGGCATTTCTATTACTCTTCCTTTGAGATTGGGCGAGATTGGCTGTGTGGAAGGAATAGAAAAAATCAAGTCTCTAAAACAGGTTGTTGATTATACACATTACTATGAGGTTGGGGATTCCATAGTTCCTCAAAAGATAAATACACTCGACCAATTGTTTGCGAGAATAATGGTTGTATCCCAAACAGAATCCGACATGAATGAAACTCTAAAAACAATAAGAAAGTCGGTATCGGTAAAGGATGTAAATGGTTCTGAGATGATTATTTGGACAACTTTTGATAAATTATTCAAATAAGAGTTGCTCGAATGACATAGAGGCCACTATGGCGGACATAATGAGCATAATAATCGGATGGCATAACAAAGCATATAAATCATGAATAAGTCAAGGATTGAGAATCGTATCATCACATCAGATAAGAGTCTTTTGACTGCTCTTAAACAAATGGACACACAAAAGGTGAAAACCCTTTTTGTTGTCGACGATAATCATTTCGAAGGTTTGTTGACGCTGGGAGACATCCAACGTGCAATTATAAAAAACATCGCCCTTTCTGAGCCTGTTAGTGCCATTCTTAACAAAGACAAAATCTATGGTTATGCCTACGAAGACGAGAAAGTCATCAAGGAAAAAATGCATCGGATGCGTGCTGAGGTGATGCCCATTTTAGATGAGAAAGGCGAATTGAAGGATGTGTGGTTTTGGGGCGACCTTTTTCTTGTTCCAGAGCGCCAGCATAGGGAAAAAATCAATCTTCCCGTTGTCATCATGGCAGGAGGCAAGGGTACGCGCCTAAAGCCTTTAACGAATGTGATTCCCAAACCTCTTGTCCCCGTAGGTGAAAAGACCATCCTTGAGGTCATCCTTGATCAGTTTGAGGAAATTGGCTGCCATAAGTTTTATATGTCTATCAATTATAAAGCAGACATGATGAAGTATTATCTCAGTCAACTCAACCACCAGTATGACATTGAATTCTTCATGGAAGATAAGCCATTGGGGACTATAGGCAGTGTTTCATTGCTCAAAGGAAAAATCGACACGCCCTTCTTTGTTTCCAACTGCGACAGCATCAACGAGCAGGACTACCGTGACGTATATGACTACCACATCAACTATCATAACGACATGACGATAGTCACTATGGTGAAGAGCATCAAAATACCATACGGAGTGATTGAAACTGGAGAAGACGGTCTCATGATTTCTTTAAAAGAAAAGCCCGAACATACCTATATGATAAATTCTGGCGTATACATCCTCAATCCGGAACTGATTGACGAAATTCCTGAGGGAGAGTTTTTTCACATCACCCAACTGATGGAAAAGGTAAAGTCCCGTGGTGGTCGCGTAGGCTGTTTCCCTGTCAGTGAGCATGCATGGCACGACATGGGCGAATGGCCAGAATACCTCAAAATGATCAATATACTGTAATCATTAGGATGGCTTTATGAAGAAATACAACATTCTGATTGTTGGTCTCAAGTGCTATAGCGGACATATCAGGGAGTTTGTCGTCAACTTAAAAAAGAAAAACCCCCAGGCAAGAATTACGTTGGTCACATTTTCTGTCAGAGATGAGTTTAAAAATGACATTTTGAAGTCCGTGGACCAAATCATCAGGATAAAACAATACCATGGCTTCATAAAGTTACCTATTATTTACTCCATAATGGATTTGTTGTATCTATATTGGGGATTTCTTAAACTTCATCTATTCCATCATTTTGATATTGTCGACATCCACTATCCGAGAGCATTTCTCAAACGCATCATGCCGATTATAAGAATGATGACCAAAAATATTGTCATTACACCCTGGGGAAGCGATGTGATGCGCGTGGATGACAAAAAATCGATAGAAAATCTCTGCAATATTTGTTCTCAGGCAAGATACATTACAGTCGCAAGAGACTCCATGATTGGGAAGTATGTAATTGATAAATTCAAGATGAATCCTGAAAAAATGGTGAAGTTGGGCTGGGGAGGTGAGTTCTTTGATTTTATCCAAGAAAACTCCGGCAAGGTGACTACAGAAAGTGCAAAAGAAAGATTCGGGTTAACTGACAAATTTGTCATCTCATGTGGCTACAACATGCAATATGAACAAAGGCAAGAAGAAATAATAGATGCGATTTACAGCATGAAAGACCAACTTCCCAACAATCTCCTACTTCTCTTTCCTTTCACTTATGGCAGATGTGCCCAACATATCAAGCACAAGGATGAGATCACAGACAAATGCAAATCGCTGGGACTTGATTGTACTGTGATAGAAGAGTATTTGGATTTGGCAGATTTACTGAAACTAAGAATGGCGACAGACATCTTTGTCCATGTTCAAACCACGGATGCAGGATCAAGATGTGTGATGGAATATGTTTATTGCAATAAAAAAGTGGTTCATGGCGCATGGATCAAATATGCCTATTTGGAAGATTATAAGCCATCTTGCTATTTCCCTGTTGATAAAATGGAAAATTTGGGTTCCGTCATTGTAAAAGCAAGCCAAGCAAAAGTAGAAGAATTGCCACAAGAAGTAAAAACAATCATACAGGAAAGGGGTTGGAACCACAAAATGACTCTGTGGAACAACTTCTTTGAGTCTTTGGTCTCATAACTCGGACTTTTGTGTTGTTGATGATATCAAACTTTATTACTCATGGAAGAAATTAAAATCATGGAGAAGCCCGAATGGGTTTCATGGGATGACATACACGAACTTCTTCTTGCTGCCCACAAAAAGAATATCGAGAAGGGGATTGTGATGAAATATGTTCAATTGCCAGGAGAAGAAATACGTAAAAAAATAGGTGATGAAGGCATGTGCTGGGTCGCTTTATGTGGCGACAAACTGGTCGGCACACATTCTGTCTCATTCTTCGTAGGAAAATCGTGGTGGAACAAAGGGGAAAAAGTGGCTCACGGTTGTTTTACCGGTATTCTACAAGAATACCAGGGAATAGGCATCTTGGAAGAAATGTATAAGAAATTCAATGAGTATATCCGCAACAAGGGTGTTTACATCACGGAGGGGAATACTGCAGAGGACAACCGCATCATGAGGAAAATTCTTGAAAAAAGAGGACATAAGACCGTTTCTTTCTATGCACCTCCATCCAACCACTACAATGTCAGAACTGTTAACTGGCTGAATGGGTGTCCTTTCTCTGACAAATACATAGAGAGACGTTTCAAAATTGCCAAAATCTTGACCAAGATGCAGTATAAGAAGGGAATGATTGAGCGCAACTACATATTTTCACGCATTTTGGGAAGAATAAAAATGATGCTGGATATTCAATGAATGGATAGAAACAGTATCATGTAAACAACTTTTATCGCATGAAAAATGATGATACCAAAAGACGATATCATCAATTTACAGGGAATCCTACTAAGTAGAATTCCCTTTTTTTATTAAAATTGTGTACCTTTGCATCCTGTTTGTGATACACATATCCAATCAATTATGACACAAGAAAAGAAAGAACTCAAATTGGCTGTACTTTTTGACGCAGACAACGTGCCGTCATCACACGTGCGGGAGATGCTCAATGAAATCGCCAAATACGGCGTGCCCACCATCAAGCGCATCTATGGCGACTGGACCAAGCCCAATCTCGGAGGTTGGAAGGGCGTGCTGCTCGAAAACGCCATCACACCCATCCAGCAATACAGTTATACCACCGGAAAGAATGCCACCGACTCAGCCATGATTATCGATGCCATGGACATTCTCCACAGCAATAAGGTCGACGGATTCTGCATCATATCAAGCGACAGCGATTTCACACGTCTGGCCACGCGCCTACGCGAGTCGAGCAAGACAGTGATAGGCATGGGTGAGAAAAAGACCCCGAGACCATTTATTGTTGCATGCGACAAGTTCATCTACATCGAGAACCTCGGAAGTGATGATGAGGAGACACAGGAGGAAAACCAAGATGGGGAGGCAGAGGCTCTGACTGCCACCACCGGTGATGCCAAGAAAGCCACCCCCCAGAAAGAGAGGATCAACTATGCCATCATCAAATTGCTGCGACACACCATCGACGACCTGGCCGATGACAACGACTGGGTGTCGCTCGCTGAGGTAGGCAGTCTCCTGCTGAAAAAGCGTCCCGACTTCGACCCACGCAACTATGGATTCCAGAAACTCACGCCCCTCATCGAGGCATGTCCAAAATATTTCGAAATAGAGAAGAGAAAGGCAGACAACAGCCATGTGGTCCATGTATTTGTGAGACTCAGAAAGGGAAAATGAAAAAACACCTGGAGTTTCTCAAAAAAATACTATAACTTTGCAACAATTTAACCGTTTTGCGGTTATATATATTGGTGGGACCTTGAAATCCCACATCATATCAACAATCATCCGGTTTGGCCAGAGTATATGACGAACAGGCGGCCAGCCTGGCATACAGCCACGATGCGATGCAGCCATGGCAGCGTGCGGTGAAACGGACAGCAGACATCCTCTGCTCGTGTGTAGGACTTGTCGTGCTCCTGCCCGTCTTCATCGTCTTTGCCGTCATGCTCAGGATCCAGCGCAACGGTCCGGTATTCTTCTCACAGAAAAGGATAGGACACAAGGGCAAGCCCTTCACGATCTACAAATTCAGAACTCTGAGCACTGTGGTTGAGGACCAAGGGCCGCAACTCATCGCAAAGGGTGACAGCGTGCAGTCCACACCTTTTGAGAGATTTCTCCGCGACCATCATCTTGACGAACTCCCCCAACTTTGGAATGTGCTCATCGGCAACATGTCGCTGGTAGGACCGCGCCCCGAGCGAAAATACTACATAGACCAGATCATGGAGCACACCCATGACTATCTGCTCATCTACCAGATGAAACCCGGACTCACTTCCGAGGCTACCATCTACAACGGATATACTGACACCATGGAGAAAATGCTCAAACGGCTTGACATGGACATCAGATACCTGGAGAACAGGTCTCTGCGCACCGACCTGAGCATCATCATCCAAACCATAGGATGCCTTTTCCATCCCTCAGACGGGAAGGAAGATAAACATACAGCAACCCATCAGCGCCCTTCCTCACCGACAGAGACTGGCTTCACTGGGGAAACAAACAACAAGCAATTCTGAGATTATGAGAAAATACGTGTTTTTGATCTTGTTTGCCGCTCTTATGCCACTATGCGCAGCGGCTCAGTCATCGATGACCGATGACCAGGTTTTCAGATACATCGTCAAGGAACATCAGGAAGGTACCTCGCAGCAGCAGATCGGCATCCAACTTATTCAGCGTGGCGTGGATGTCACACAATTGAGGCGGGTCAGGCAGAAATATGAACGCCTTGCCAAAGATCAGGGACTCGGTGTCATGAGCAACAGCACTGAAAAAACCGACGACCGTACCCGTAAGAAGAAGCCCCAGGGCTACGACGGACAGTATGAAGACAAAAACACCGATTTCTCAGGCAACCAAGGTATATACAACTCTGGCATGAGAATCAAGGATGATGTCATCACCACACGGACGTTTGACGATGAAGATGAAGAATACAATGATTTTCTCGATGAACTCAACGGATGGCTTCCGGGTGACACCATCACCATGTATGAGAACCTCGTGGAGAAACTGAAGAAGCAGAAGAAAAAAATCTACGGCCACGACCTGTTCAACAACAAGCGACTGTCATTTGAGCCCAACATGAACATCGCCACTCCGGAGAACTACCGCCTCGGTCCAGGGGATGCCGTATACATCGATATTTACGGGGCCTCTCAGAAAACCATAGAGAGCACCGTCTCACCCGACGGACGAGTCGTCATCGAGGGCTATGGTCCCGTTTATGTGGCGGGTATGACCGTCAACCAGGCCAATGCCACGATACGGTCAAAACTTGGTGCACGCTATCAGAGTTCGAAACTCAGGCTCACTGTTGGCGAGACCCGTTCCATCATGGTGAATGTGGTTGGTGATGTCAAAACACCGGGCACCTACACCCTGTCTGCCTTCGCAAGCGTGTTCCACGCCCTCTACATGGCAGGAGGTGTCACCGACATCGGTACGCTGCGCAACATCCGCGTCTACCGCAACAGTCAGTTGATCTCCCAGGTCGACATCTATGACTACTTGCAGAACGGCCGAATGACCGGTAATGTCACACTGCAGGACAACGACATGATCATGGTGGGCAGTTACGACTGCATCGTCTGCATTGAGGGCAAGGTGAAACGCCCCATGTACTATGAGATGAAACGCAACGAGAGCCTGCAGTCGCTCGTCAAATACGCCGGAGGATTCACAGGCGATGCATACAAACAGTCACTGCGCGTCATCCGCAAGACAGGGCGTGAGCGCTCCGTCTATACCGTCGATGAGTTTGACATGGCCTCATTCATCCTTGCCGACGGCGATTCCGTCACCGTAGACTCCATCATCGACCGCTACAGCAACATGGCACAGATCAAGGGTGCTGTTTTCCGTCCCGACATGTACCAGATGGACGGTGAGATCAATACCGTGAGAAAACTCATCGAAGCGGCAGGTGGTCTGAAGGAGGAGGCGTTCACCGCCCATGCCGTGATGCACCGTCTGAAGGAAGACCGAACCCGCGAGGTGCTCAGGCTCGACATCGAGGGTATCCTCAACGGCACCAAGGCCGACATCCCACTCAAGCCCAACGACGAACTCTTCATCCCCACCAAGCAAGACATGATGGAGGAACAGACGCTCTCTATCCATGGAGAGGTCTATTTCCCTGGCACCTACAAGTATGCAGCCAATGAAACCATCGAGGATTTCATCCTGCAAGCAGGAGGCCTCAAGGAGACGGCATCCGCCGTGAAGATTGACGTAGCCCGCCGCGTGACAGACCCATACGCCATTTCCACCGACTCCATCCGCGCCCAGACGTTCACCTTCGCCATCAAGGATGGCTTTGTCATCGAGGGAGAACCAGGATTCACACTCATGCCTTTTGACGAGGTGTATGTACGCAAGAGCCCCGGATCGTACAAGCAACAGAACGTAACAATTGAAGGCGAGGTAATGTTTGCCGGCCCTTATACCATATCTACCAAGGATATGCACATCAGCGAATTGGTGAAGGCTGCCGGAGGACTCAGCGACCATGCCTATGCCAAGGGAGCACGACTTGAGCGCCGATATACTCAGGAAGAACGTGTGAATGCGATCGAGGCTCTCAAGAAAGCCCGAGAGCAGGCTGAGATCAACCTTCAGGAACAAATTCTGAGAAGCGGCAACGCCAATCTTTCCAACCTCAGCCAGATGCAGCAACTTCAAAAATATGAGGTGGGAGAAACCTACCCTGTAGGAATCGACCTCGACGAGGCCCTGCGTAGCCCCGGAGGTGACGAGGACATCATGCTCCGCGAAGGCGACCGTCTCATCGTACCACAATATACTGGCACGGTCAAGATCAGCGGCGAGGTGATGCGCCCCAACTCCGTTGCCTTCGAAGAAGGCCGCAGCATCAGTTATTACATCAACCAGGCTGGCGGATACGGCAACAAGGCAAAGAAGCGCCAGACCTATATCATCTACATGAACGGAAAGATAGCCAAGAAGAGCAACAAGGCAAAGCCCATGCCGGGATGCGAGATTGTAGTGCCCTCGAAACCTATCGTCCACACCTCCATGCAGGAGACCCTCAGCATCGCCACCTCTGTGGCTTCTCTCTCAGCCATCATCGCCACTCTCGCCAATATCCTCAAGTAACACAGCCATGAGCAACAAGATAGAAATCGATATCATTGCCCTGCTCAGAGCCATCAAGGAAAACAGACTCTGGATGGGAGTGACCATGGGGATTTTCGGTATCATCGGACTTGCTATTTCCTTTGGCACGCCAAAGGAATACAGAGCCTCCGTGATGCTTGCTCCGGAAACAGCCACCAGCAACAGCCTCACCTCCAACATCTCATCACTCGCCTCTATGGTGGGCATGGATATGGACTTCGGCAACAGCAGCGATGCCATCTATCCTGAACTCTACCCCGACCTCATCCAGTCAACCGACTTCATCGTCAGTCTTTTTCCTGTCACCGTGGAGACCAAGGACGGTTCGCTCACCACCGACTATTTCGACTATCTGAAAAACCATACCCGTAGGGCATGGTACAAACGTCCTGCTGAATGGCTCGCCAATATGGTGGAGAAAATGAAAGGCGACGACAGCGGCGCCCCCACCGACGACAGCCATGTCGACCCGTTCAGACTCACCAAGAAACAATACAACATTGCCCACAACATCGGCAAGAGCATCAACTGCACCGTTGACAAGAAGACAAGCGTCATCACCATCGAGGTGACCGACCAGGACCCGCTCATCTCTGCCACCATGGCCGACTCTGTGCGCAACAAACTGCAAAACTTCATCACCGAATACCGTACAAAGAAGGCACGCAACGACCTGGCCTATATGGAGCGCCTTTTCGCGGAGGCCCGTGAGCAATATGTCAAGGCCCGCCAACAATATGCCTCATTCAGCGACACCAACCAGGACCTGTTGCTGCAGAGTTACAAGTCAAAGCAGGATGACTTGGAGAACGACATGCAACTCAAATACAATGCCTACACACAGATTTACGAGCAGTTGCAACTCTCCAAGGCGAAAGTACAGGAACGCACCCCCGCCTTCACCATCGTGCAGTCGGCTTCGGTACCCATCAAGCACATCAACAGGTCAAAACTGTCGGTACTCATTCTTTCGATGTTCCTCGGTGCAGCGGCATACATCGTCTTCCTCGTCTGGAAAAGACGGCGACAGGTCTTTGTCTTCCGATAAGCCGATGCTGCGATGACCGACGAGAACCTCTACAACGACCAGCCCACATGGAGCGCATGGGAAGTATGCCTGAAACATTGGCGGGCATACGCCGTCACTGCCACCATGGCAGTGCTGCTCGCCATGGTTGTCTGCTCGTCCATCCCCAAGTCTTATTCTGCCAAAGTGATCATCGCCAATGAAAAGGAAGAGACCGACCTATTGCTGGGCCTCAATAGTTTTGCCTCATGGGCAAAGACTGCCATGAACGACCAGGAGGGACTTCGACAGCCGGAGGTATATTCCAAACTTGTGTCTGCCACTGATTTCGCTGAGGAGATGGCAAAAGTGCGCATCCCGCCTCTCCACACCGACTACTACCACCATATCCTCGACCACCACCGTACACCGTGGTGGCAGTCATTGTTCACTTCCTCCACAGATGAGCACACACGCATCATCGACATCATTCAGGACAACATCCGTTCAAAAGCCTCATCCAAATACAAGACCATTACCATTCGGGTCAACGACCAAGACCCATTGGTGGCAGCACTTATAGCCGACTCTGCCCGCATACACCTTCAGCGCCACATGGCCGACTATGCCCGTGACCGCGCCCACCGAGACCTCGTTCAGGCGGCAGTCAAACTCAATCAGGAGAAAGAACGGTTCACGGCAGCACGCAACGATTATGTGCATTTCCGCGAAACACACAATGACCTAAGCACGCCTCGCGTCATCTCCATGGAGGAACACCTGCAGAAAGAGTACGCCAGTGCCTTCACTGGCTACAGTAAGGCGATGGAGCAATACCGCCGCAACCAGGCGCTTGTGGGCAAATTCTCCTATACCTTCGCTGTACTGAGCAATTCCACGGTGCCTCTTCACCCATCATCTCCTGCCATCGTGGGCTACATATTGTCTTTCGTCTTCCTCGCACTCACCCTTACCACATGGGCAGTGCTTCTGCAACATGCCATCAGAACCCCCAAAGTACATAGCCCATGGATCTGATTCTCATCATCATCATGAGCATCCTGCTCGTCGGGTACATGCTGTTCAAGGCAGGCGACCTCTTTGCACCGTGGACCATCACTACCGCAGTGTGGCTCGCCATCGTGGTGATGTTTCAGTTCCAAGGCGACCTTCTCTATCCTCTCGGCACACAGTTCCATACCTGTCTTGCCCTTTGGCTGCCCATATTCTGTGCTTCTGCGCTGATCACCTACTATCTGCTGCCCGCCGTAAAAGACCCAGAGGAAGCATCCAAGCGTCTGCCCGAGACCAGCGGACTCATCTTCACCACACTGTATGTCATCTCGATGGTCATCACCCCTCTGTATCTATACAAAATCATGCAGGTAGTAATGATGTTCGACACGGCCGACATGCTCAACAACCTCCGTCTGCTGGCTGTCTTCGGCGATGAGCAATACGGCTTTCTCAATTACTCCTACGTGCTCAATCAGGTGCTGATCGTCGTGGCTCTGTGGCGTTACCCGAAAGTGCCGCTGTGGCAGTTGCTCACCATTGTGGCCGCCAGCATGATGAGTGCTTTCGCCATCATGGAGAAAGGCATTCTCTTCTTCCTTTTCTCCGCACTCATGTACATTCTCTACCAAAAGAGGGTCATCCGCCTGCGTTCTATCATCTTCTCCACTGTCTCTGTGGTGGTGGTTTTCTTCCTGATCAATTTGGCACGCGAACTCACAAGCGATGATGCCGATGCCGGAGACGCTATGCCTTTTCTCGACTTCTTTGCCATCTATGTGCTTTCTCCCCCTGCGGCTTTCGAGCGTATCTCAGAAGATATCTCCACTCAGTTTGGCTCACATACGTTTCAGACCATATATCTCTTCCTCAACCGCTTCGGAGGCAATTATGAAGTGAACACCAAACTGCAGGAGTTTGTATGGGTGCCGCTTCCAACCAATGTCTATACCGTCTTCCAACCCTTTTTCATGGATTTCGGATACCGTGGTGTGGCATTCTTCGCCCTCGTCTATGGCCTGCTCTCTGGATGGATATACCGCTATGCACGCAACGGCAGCGGTTTCGCAAAATGTGTCTACGCCTATGCCGTCTATGTGCTCATCCTTCAATTCTATCAGGAAAATGTGATGATGAGCATCGTCAATGTCGTTCAATTCCTCTTCTTCACTTGGTTCATCACCCAACAGCAATTCTCATTCAGATGGGATTGGGGCGACACGGCTCAGGCATCCTCTCCACCAGGTTTGCAGAACAATGTGGAAGAAATAAACCAACTTGAATCAGAAAAAACATGATGTTTTTTTTGATGTGCATCCTTTTTCCACTAACTTTGCACACATAAAAGACTATTTCAGGAACAAAGCATGACAAGAATCACAATATATTCCCTCATCGCCTTTGGCATCAGCGTAATGTCCGGATTTATCCTCATTCCGCTGATCATGAAGTTCTGTCAGCGGAAAAAACTCTATGACATACCCGATGAGCGCAAGGTGCATAAGAACAACATACCAAGGCTGGGAGGCCTCAGTTTCATGCCCAGCATGGTGCTTGCATTTCTTCTCGCTCTTCTTGTGATGGGACACAACGAGGGACGCAATACCATCCACATCAGCCTGTGGGCATGTTGTTTCCTGATCGGACTGCTCATGATCTACACGATGGGCATCATCGACGATCTGCTCGGACTTGATGCCAAGACGAAGTTTTTCATCCAGATCATCGCTGCCACCATGCTGCCGCTTTCAGGCCTATACATCAACCATCTCTATGGCTTTTTCGGAATCGGCGAAATCCCGTTCTGGGTGGGAGCCTCTCTCACCGTCTTCATGATCGTCTTCATCGACAATTCCATCAACCTCATCGATGGCATCGACGGATTGGCAGCGGGTCTGTCGTTCCTTGCCCTCGGTGGCTTCCTCACCTGCTTCATTCAGTACGGCCTCATCACCTACTGCATACTGATTGCCGGTCTGATGGGTGTACTGGTGCCCTATCTCTATTTCAACATCTGTGGTGACCCCGAAAAGAAAAAGAAGATATTCATGGGCGACTCTGGCAGTCTGACACTCGGGTTTATCCTTGGCATGCTTTTTGTGAAATTTGCCATGGACAATCCAGCCATCATGGAATTCCGCCGCGGAGGACTCATGCTCTCCATCACCATGCTGCTCGTGCCATTGTTTGACGTTGTGCGCGTAGTCATCACCCGCATGTATCATGGAAGGCATCTATTTCAGGCCGACAAGAATCACCTCCACCACAAATGGATGCGGGCAGGATTAGGACAGCATGGTACACTCTTCACCATCATCCTCACTGCTATCTTCTTCGGTGTCATCAACATCCTGATGGTGCAGTACATCGACATCAGCCTCACCTACTCGCTGGCTATCGACATCATACTCTTCGTTGTCTACAATCTCCTGCTCGACCGCTATATCCGCAGCAAGGGAGAAAAGCCTTTTGTTTAGTTTATCACCCATTAAATCATCAATATATGAAAGGAATCGTTTTAGCCGGAGGCAGCGGAACACGCCTCTACCCCATCACCAAGGGCATCAGCAAGCAACTGATCCCCATCTATGACAAGCCAATGGTATATTACCCCATCTCTGTGCTGATGCTTGCCGGCATCCGCGACATACTCATCATCTCCACACCCGACGACCTGCCCGCTTTCCGACGCCTGCTCGGCGATGGCAGCAACTACGGCGTGCGCTTCGAATATGCTGAGCAGCCCTCTCCCGATGGTCTGGCCCAGGCATTCCTCATCGGTGAGGAATTCATCGGCGATGACTCGGTTTGCCTCGTGCTGGGCGACAACATCTTCCATGGCTCAGGACTGTCAGCAAGGCTCCGCGAAGCCGTCCGCCAGGCCGAAGAGCACAACCAAGCCACCGTATTTGGATATTGGGTGGACGACCCACAGCGTTACGGCGTCGCAGAATTTGATGATGCCGGCAACTGCCTCTCCATCGAGGAGAAGCCTGCCAATCCCAAGTCAAACTACGCAGTGGTGGGTCTGTATTTCTACCCCAATGAAGTGGTTCAGGTAGCAAAAACCATCAAGCCCTCCGCACGCGGGGAGTTGGAGATCACGACGGTCAACCAGCGCTTCCTGGAGGTCGGCCGACTGAAGGTGCAGACGCTCGGACGGGGATTCGCCTGGCTCGACACCGGCACCCACGACTCTCTTTCAGAGGCATCGGTCTTCGTGGAGGTTATCGAGAAGCGCCAGGGATTGAAGATTGCCTGTCTCGAAGGCATCGCCTACCGCAGTGGATGGATCACACGGGAGAAAATGGAGGAAGTAGCGCAACCCATGCTCAAAAACCAATACGGGCAATATCTCCTCAAGGTCATCCGTGAGATGGACCGCACCGGTCGGAGCAATCTCGAATAAGCGAATTGGAGAATAAACAAAGAGACACAGAGGAACAAAATTATTGTTACCTCTGTGTCTCTTTATTTCTGTGTTGAATATCACATGGATGGTATAGAGTAACTATCACTTAGCAGGAACTGCGGGAACTGGCATTGGAGGCGTAGCAGGCGTCTCGGGTATGATGGGGTCACCCATCTCCGAGTTCTCTGCATCCTTGTCATCCAATTTGAACAGCATGAATTTCGGATTCTCTGCCGTACAGGGAGTCCATTCTCCACCGTCAGGACCATTGGGATCACTGTATTTGGCAAAGTTGGTCCATGCCGTCAGCATTTTTTCCGAAAGATCCCAGTCGCCTTGAGTCCAGGGTCTCCAGCAATGCTTGAGCGACTTGAAGACAAACCAAAGGTCGGAAGAGTGGAATGCCCCTTTCAGACGGGCGGTCACCTCAGGATGCGATCCGTCATCGGGCAGCGGACGGGCAAACTCATAAGCCCAAGCCTTACCGCCCTTGCTCTCGCGCACCTTGCAGAACTCAGCGATGCCTGGTCCCATACTGCCCATATCGTTCAAGGTATAGCCTATCATATAAGGCACATCAGCCAAGGTTCCATCACGGGTAGCATCATCAAAATTCTTGGTGCTCACATAGCCATCGATAAGCGGTCGTCCCATGAGGAACACATCACTGTGGGTCACGGTATTATAGAGATTTCCCACCGTGTAGAGGATCTCTGTGGGGGCTTCCCTCAGTTTGGCAAGGTCGGTCAGTCCTGCCCAATCCATCACCCTCTTCGTGTCAGCCTCTGCCTGCTCGAGTGATGGGTTGTAGGTGAAGAATTTGTTCATAGGAACAGCAGGCTTGGCCTCCTCGTCACCAGTTGGCGGCACGGTGATTCCGCCGCCGCTCATGATGACTGCCTTGTGGAAAAGACCACGGGCCAGCGGCGACTCACACAATGTCTTCACACTTCCTGCACCTGCACTCTGTCCGAAGATTGTGACATTGTCGGGATCGCCGCCAAACTGTGCGATGTTGGCCTTGATCCACTTCAGTGACTGTATCTGGTCAAGGATACCATAGTTGCCAGAAACTTTATTGGGGCTCTCCTCCGACAGTTCATGATAGGGCATGAATCCGAAGATGCCGAGGCGATAGTTGATGGACACAAGCACCACATCCTTGTTGGCCCATTCCTGTCCGTCAAACTCTGGTTCCGACCCCCAGCCCTCTCTGTATCCGCCGCCGTGGATCCACAGAGCCACAGGCAGTTTCTTGTCAATTTTTCCAGGAGCCTTGGTCCACACATTCAGATAGAGACAGTCTTCTGAGTAAGGAGCCTCATCACCATATCCCCACTCATTGGCATACCCCTCAGGCAGATGAACACCTTGGTAACCAGGATGACCGAACTTGTCGCACATTCTCACACCTTCCCAAGCGATTACAGGCTGCGGTTCTTTCCAACGAAGTTCCTTGATAGGCGGTGCAGCATAAGGGATGCCCCGATATACAAAAACGCCAGGGATGTCTGCGGCCACACCTTGAATTTGGCCTCCTTCAACGTTCAACACAGGACTGTCCACTTCGGAGGTACAGCCAAAAAATGCCAGCAATGGCAACAGAAGCAACAATTTTTTCATAAGCATAAGATATTTACAGTAAGCAATAGTTGATAATTTTTCACGGCAAAAATACAATTTTGCCGTCAAATATCCTTTGCAAGATGTATCTTATACTTTTCGGAGTGTGAAGAAGGGTCATCAGATGCTGATCATCTTCAGCAGTTTCATCAGAGACGTGGGATCCGTCCAACTGAAGTTGGGGTCGCTGATGGCCGTCTTCATCAGGCGGTGACGCTCCTTGTTGAGCACAACCCACAGGTCTCGGTCATGAGCCAGCACAAATTTCCCGTCCAGATAGAAATAATAAACATAGATGATAGGGAACATCCTGTCCTCATGCTCAACGAAATTGTCAGCATAGGTTTCAAGTCGCTCGCTGCTGAAGTCGATATGGGTGAAATTGCGGTTGTTGATGAGGTTCTGCTTCCATGCCTTCAGGTCAATCAGTTCCACACAGTAGAGGCTGTTGCCCTTGATGGAATCGACGAAATAGGCCAGTTGGTTCTCAATGTTGATATATTTCTTGTCATCGAACTCCACAGACGCGACGATACTCATATTCGCCGATTTTGCCTCATTTCCCTGAAAATAGAGCAAGGAAGCATCCTTCATGAAGATATTGGAATTGGGAGCAGTCACCTGTTTCCCGCTCGTCAGGGTGACGACTGCTTTTTTGTTTTGCTCATATTTGGTGGGCAGTTCCTGCTTTTTTTGTGCAAACGCTATGCCGGCCAACAACAGTGCCAGCAGCATGCAGAAAAATCTCATGGTCGTTTTCATGTGAGATAGTTTTTCTTACGTAATTCTTGTTTGGTCTTATATCTTTTAGACGTTTGGAAAGGGAAAAAGATTAAGTAATTGGTTAACGGATATAGAAAAAAAAGCCATTTCTTGAAATTATCCGGAAAATAATGTACTTTTGTACATTGTTTACCCATCAATAGGATTATAAAAGCATTCATCACACCATACCAAGAATGAACAAGTTATTATTGTGTTGTGCCTGTCTGTTCTTTGCTGCCACTTTGCCCGTCAGCGGACAGGTGACAGAAAAGAAATGGACATTGCAGGAATGCATCAACTATGCACTGCAGAACAACATCACCCTCAAGAAAAGTCAGATACAGCGACAGACCGCTCTGGAAGATGTGGAGCAGTCAAAGGCCGAGTTGCTTCCCTCACTCAATGCATCCACCAGTCAGAATGTCGTTTACAGACCCTTCATCGCTTCTGGTCAAAGCACTGTCGCCAACGGTTATGTGCAGTCGAGCATCGACAAGGTGTACTACAACGGCAGTTATGGTGTGAATGCCAACTGGACGGTATGGAACGGCAAGCGCAACCACAACACCATCAAACTCAACCAGTTGACAGCACAAAAAGCGGAACTTGACTCGGTGACAAGTGCCCGTTCGATTGAGGAGCGAATCGTGCAACTCTACACGCAAATCCTTTACACCAACGAGGCTATTTCCGTCGCCAGACAGAGTCTCGAGGCGAGCAAGGTGAATGAGAGCCGCGGCAATACCATGGTAGAGGTGGGAAAGATGAGCAAAGCCGACCTCGCCCAACTCAGTGCGCAGCGTGCCCAGGACGAGTACAATCTGGTGGCAGCGGAGAGTCAGGTGAAGAATTACAAATTCCAACTCAAGCAGTTGTTGGAACTCACCGAGGCTCCCGACTTCGACGTCGTTATTCCCCAATACACCGATGCGCAGGCTCTTGAGTCCATACCCGCCCTCACCAGCGTCTACGCTGAGGCACTGAACAACAGACCGGAGATCAGGAATGCCCTTTTGGCCATTGAGAGCAGCGATGTGAGCATCGACATAGCCCGTGCCGCCAAAAGCCCTACGGTCAGCGTGAGCGGTTCATTGGGCACCAACACCACCTCGATGGATGACAGAGGATTCGGACACCAACTCAAGACCAACTTTGACATGGCGGTCGGAGCCAACCTGAGCATACCCATCCTTGATAATCGCCAGGCGAAAACTGCGGTGAACAAAGCGCGGCTCCAACGCGAGAGCAACCTACTCGACTTGAAAGACAAGCAGAAGACACTCTACAACACCATAGAGACTTATTGGATAGATGCCACCACCAACCAAAGCAAGTTCAAGGCGGCCAAGGTGGCAACGGAAAGTCAGCTGACCAGTTATGAACTGCTCAGCGAGCAGTTCCGTCTCGGATTGAAAAACATTGCCGAACTGATGACGGGCAAGACCAACCTGGTGAAGGCTCAGCAAAACGAGTTGGAGAGCAAATACCTGACCATCTACAACATCTACATGTTGAAATTTTTTCAGAAATGAGGTAAACAGATTCGATATTGAGGATGATTTTACACCCTCATCTTAGCAGAATTCAAATTTGTAATGTCTATATGATGTCAAGACATTATTTCTACCTCGTTTTCGCCATGGTGCTCATCTCAACGAATGTCGTCCATGCTCAGAAGAAAGTGTACGTCCCTGAAAGCCTGCGTGGCATGGACCTGGCAAGCGACACTTCGCAATGGTCGTTCCAGCGCAGCATAGAGACCCCCGACCTCATCTTCATGTGGGAGAAGGGGTTCGGGCAAGACCTCAACCATCCGCCTCTCCTAGATGGCAAGCCGATGGCTTTCCGGTTGGACAACATCAGGTACCGGGCGCAGCAATTCTACAATTTCTTCCGCGACACGCTGGGATGGGTGAAAGGCCCGTCCAAAGCCGACCGCTACAAGATGATGGTCATGATCAAGTATTCCCTTGACGGCAAGGCCTATGGTGGGTCGTACGACAATTTCATCGGCGCACTCTGGGTGACTCCCAATTTCCTACAGAATGAAAAAATGAATGCCATAGCCCATGAGTTGGGGCATTGCTTCCAGTTCCAGATCGTGGCCGACAGCGTAGGACAACAATGGATCAACACCGGCTTCAAGGAGATGACTTCGCAGTGGATGCTCTGGCAAGTCAACCCCGACTGGGTCACCGACGAGATCGACCATCTCGCAGCCTTCAGGAAACTGACTCACAAGGCCTTCCTCCATAAGGAGAACATTTATCATTCACCTTACGTCATACAGTGGTGGAGCGACCTGCATGGACGGGAGAGCATCGCTGAACTTTACCGTCAACACAGAACAGGTGAAGACGCGGCGACGACCTACATGCGTATGTACGGACTTGACCAGGGAGCATTCTGCGACGAAATGTTCCGAGGCTATCAGCATCTGGTCAATTTCGATTTCCAGCATGCACGGCGTGAGACACGTCCCTATGCCTGTACGTTCGACACCGAGTTGGAGGACAAAGGCGGAGGATGGCTAGGTCCCAAAAACTTGCCCGAGGATTATGGCTTCAATGCCATCCTGCTGGACGAACGCGTGGACCTCAATGCCAAAACGTTCAAGGTGCGTGTCAAAGGTGACAACCTGCGCTACGGCTTCGTGGGAGTCACCCTCGATGATGAATGCATCTACGGTGCCGTCAACGCCCCCGTGTTGCGCATCCCTAAGAATAAGCAGTTGAGGCATCTCTACCTCGTGGTGATGGGAGCGCCCCAGCATCACGAAGGCGTGATGGCGACACGCCCCCGCAGTTCCATGCGCATGCGTGGTGTGTCGAGTACAAAAGGCTCCAACGCCCCCCTCATCGTCGTCAATGGCGACGTATGGGAAACCGACACCAAAAAATTCAACTTCTCTTACGCCAATAAGGAGAAACTTGCAAAATTCCTCAACGTCAACACTGAAGACATCGTGAGCATCGCAATGATCAAAGGTGCCGCCGCCACCGATATCTGGGGTTCGCAAGGCTCCAATGGCGTGATTGAAATAAAGACGGTGAGTGGCTATCGCCAATATCCTTATATGTTCAAGATATCCTATTGACGAATTATTGTCTCAACTTCTGACACCATCTTCACCATCTCCTCGGGCTGTGAGATGAAGACGGTGGCTCCATGTGCCAGGAGGAAGTCACGGTCACGGAATCCCCACAGCACGCTGACACAAGGAATGGCGCATGCTTTCGCCGTGGCGATGTCCACATCACTGTCACCGATATAGATGGTCTGTTCCTTCTTCGCACCCAGCAGCCTCATTGCCTCCAAGACAGTGTCGGGCGCCGGTTTTCTCCTGATGCGCTCACTCTCTCCGATAGCCACATCAATGAGCGTGCCGAAATAATGCTGGCACAGCGACTTCGTGGCGGCATCAAACTTGTTGCTCACCACTGCCGTGGCATGTCCCTCCTCCCTGAGGCGGGCGAGCATCGGCATGATGCCCGGATAGGGCTGAGTGGTGTCCATGCTGTGATGCAGGTAATGCTTCCGGAAAGTAGCGAGCACCTCCTCAAACCGGGGATCGCTCTCACCATCGGGCACTGCCTGCTGCATGAGCCGCCTCACCCCATTGCCCACAAAACGGCGAACCTCATCCCGGGAGCGCTCAGGAAGTCCGAACGCACGCAGTGCATAGTTGGTACTGGCAGCCAAGTCGTCGAGGGTGTCCAGCAATGTTCCGTCAAGATCAAAGATGCAGTTCATTTTCTCTTGCTGTGTTTGGCCATGGTCCGTATTTTCGTGTTATATTTAGTGGCATCGAGCAGTTGTTCGATGGTGGGCCGCATACGGAAGCGCCAAGGATTATACATATCGTATGGGGAGTTGATGCGCTCATCGGCAGCATTGCTGTGGCGCAGTTCAACATCCATAGCCAACCAGTCCTGCAAGGCGAGGATGCAGAGCATCGATGGCGAATACATCTGCCTTGCCACAATCTGCTCGGCCAGATGGGGCGGCAACTGTTTCGGCGCTTTCCCCTGCTGTTGGAGCATGACGGCATAATAACGCTGTGTGCGTCCGAGATTCTCCTCCCACCACAGCCTCAGCGGCGGCATGTCGTGGGTGGACAGCGTGCACACACTGCGGTAGGGATTTGCCTCCAGGTGAGCGAACTCATATCCTGGCTGTTTGGGCATTGCCTGAATCTCCAGCGACAGTATGCGCTGACGCTCAAGCACCTGCGCTACGCATGACGGCAGCATGCCAAGATCCTCGGCGCAGACCAGCATCCGGGTTCCGTCCAAAATACCCTCCAGAAGTTGCTCTGCCCCAAAAGCCCAAAACGCATTGTGGCGTTCATAGTAATAGTTGTTGTAGAGACGCATGAAGGCATCCTTCTCTTCCGCGCTGAGAATCTCATAGACAGGTTCGTTGTAGACCATGAACCTCGGATGATACATCCCCTCTATGTGAAGGTCCTCAAGGAAGAGCACATTGGCGATGAGCCGGTATAGTCCGTCCCTGATCCACAGGCTGTTCTCATCGGTCAGCCCTCCGAAATGGTTGCGCACCTTGACTTGCGTGTCATATTCCTCGCGCAGCGCATAAAGGCCATATTGCTGACGGATGAGGAAATGCTCCCTGACATAGTTGGCATGAATGCCGAAAAGCCGCTCCAAGATTCCGTCATTGATGAACGGGCGAGTGTGGAGATCGCGTCGGAACACCAGTCCCGTGCGTGAGATTTCCTCTTCACTGAGCGGGAGCGCAGGATGGAAATGTCCCATGGTGGCAAGCACGGCATGGTCGGGAATCTCCCAAATGCGGAAATACCCCACCGTGTGGTCCAGCCGAAGCGCATCGAAATACTGTTCCAAATGGGCCATCCGACGACGGAACCAGGCGAAAATGCCGTGGGGTGCCATTGTGTCATGCCTGTCTTCGGCATCCGTCCACCGGTATGGTGGGAAGCCCCAGTTCTGTCCGTTATACGACTCCTGGTCGGGGGGTGTTCCTATCTGTGCTCCGAAGTCGAAAAACTCCGGATGCTGCCATGTCTCCACACTGTCGCGGTAAACTCCGATAGGCAGATCGCCCATCAATGCTACTCCCCGATCATGGGCATGCTGCACTGCCGCCGACAGTTGCCGGTGGAGATGGTACTGGATGAAACAAATGCGCCCAAAATCCTTTGCATGCTCCTGCAGAAAGGAGCGGATTTGCTGCTCATCATAGACGACATGGTCGGGCCAGTCGGCAAACCGAGCAGTGTGATGCATATCCCTCAGGATACAGAAGGCGGCATAGGGCATCAGCCATTCTTCATTGGCTGCCATAAATGCCTGACAGTCGGCGTCTTCCAGAACTGCTTTTCCCGATTCGGCATACACCTCATCAACATAGGCCATCTTCACTTTGTCTACGGCCATATAGTCGCTGTAGTCCATTGCGTTGAGTTCCCTGCGCTGCCGGTTGTATGCCACCGTATGCTCCGTATCATGAAGAGGCGGCAACTGCTCCAAATCGAGATAATGAGGATGGAGGGCGAAGGCTGAGATGGTATTGTATGGATGCGAGTCGGTCCAGGAATGCATGGTGGTGGTGTCTGCCACTGGCAGCAACTGCACGATGCTCAGACCGACATCCGCAGCCCAGTCTGTGAAACGCAAGAGGTCGCCGAAATCACCCACTCCGAACGAATGTTCTGAACGCAGCGAGAACACCGGGACAGCCACTCCGGCAGCCTTCCATTCCGATTCTGCCACCCTGAGCGATTCCCCATAAAGCACCAATACTTCGCCATCGCGCATCTCCGCGTCAAATGTCGAACGGTTGTCACCTTCCTCCCAGGCATTGAGTTGGTTGGTCTTCGTGTTCACCACCACATATTTGTATTCCAGGGGCAACGGCATTCCCTCTATATTGACAGAGAGCATCCACTCGCTGTCACCGATGGGGTTCATCTTGAGGAAACGCGACGGACTCCAACTACCGATGGCGGGATGACTTCCGCAGAGGCCAACCGTCTCACCCTCGCGCAACTGCGGTGCCGAAACACGGAAAATGATCGTCCTTCGGAACAGCGGCATCCGCATCATGGTCACCGGGGTATGTCTCTTCCCGCTGTTCGCCACCTGATAGGCATGACTGTAGAGATGAGCCTGCAAAGGCACGTCGCGCCAGCAGTCGGGGAAATAGTAGTCGCGTGTGCTGTCGAAGGCATAGAGCCGAGGCACCTTGTTCCACTCTTTTCTGAGCAGATGTCCTTCGCTGTCCATTACCTGATAATGATAGGTAAGCGAGGTGATGGGGCGCTGCCGTGACTCCATCACAGAGGTCTCGACTGTCCACACCTCCCCGTCGTCTGTGGTCATGGGCAGCAGGTAGTTGCGTGTCCGTCCGTCATCGCTGTAATAGGTAATGGCGACATGGAGACTCTGGCCCCAGGGAGTACTGTAATGTATTCTGAATTTGAGTTTCATAGTGTTGTCGTTGTGCTGTCGGAATGTATTTTTCCGACTCTCAACGCAAAATTACACATTTGTCACGGCATGAGCAAGAAAAACGAAGGATTTTCTGAATTTGATCTTTTCCAATAATCATAGACATATCTTCTTCTGTTGTTGCAAAGAAATATAAAAAAACGAGTAAACTTGCTAAACCTCGTTTTTTTTTATCAAGTTTAGCAAGTTTACCCCATTTTTCTCATTGTTCCCCTATAATCAGATGCAAGTAACCTCTAGCCCGAATGTGTTTTCTATAATAAACAATTTAGGCTTAAAAGTGTTTACCATGCTAAACACGTCTTTCGTCTGGGATGACAGGTCCACTTTTATAATCACACTTTCTCTCCAGACACACTTTTGGAGATAGTATTCTGCTTGTTGCAACTATCGACCAAGGAATGAAGACCCCTGATGAAAAACATGAAATCATCATCAAAACAAGGAAAAATGATCATTGAAATGTCCCCAAAGATCACACTGATCAGTCCCCAATAATCACCAATGATCAGGTACGACTTCAAAGACAGCCCACTCGACTGATGGGAGGATTGCAGATTCAGAAACTCTTCGTGTGACATTACAAAACAGTTGTAGTTGGGTGCACTATTGCAGGACAAAGGTACAACCAAACTACAACTGTCACAATGTGTTTTATTAGGATGCTTACGCTCGCTCGGATCTTGCACCCGTTAGCTAATACTCATTCTGAGCGTACAAAAGCATCCGCCGCGAATGCGGCGGATAGCTTCATAGCTTTTAAGTGAAAGTCAGTTAGCTAACACCATTTTTACAAGTAACATTACATCGGCAACGGAGATTTTCCCATCTTTATTGAGATCTCCAAGGATTCCACAGTCACAGTCTTTCTCTTTTACACTGATGACAGATTGAGAGCCGTCGATGGGATAGCGTTCGGCATCAGGGTCAGTGAGAACAACGTTATTCAGGTTGATGTCGAAGTCGCCGCCAAGGCCACTTGCCACATTGACCGTGATGGTGCAAACCTCACCTGAATTGCCATCGAAGGTGTAAGCCTTTGATGAATTACACAATACGCGTAGTGAACCATCTTCCAAAGTCTCAGTATCAAAATAGTTCATCTTCTTTTCTGTCGTACGCGCAGTACTGAGTTCAACCATCAGAAAATCATCCTCATCTGTTGCTACGGTGATACCGTCGGGCAATAGCAAGTCAAACTGGAATCCGCGAACTGCCAATGTGTTGTTCATCTGTACCGACAATATAATTTGTTCTCCGGGATTGGCAGTGGCGTTCTCCACATAAATGACATTGTCACGATTGCTGATATCTGTTTTTTGGGCCGATGCTGTCATGGCAGATATCATGATGGCCATGATAATCCATATCAATCTTGTTTTCATAATGATTATTTCTTTTTGATGATTTTATGGGCATTGCCCTTGTTGTCTCTCATGATGTTGACACCACGCTGTGGCTGGTTCAGGCGCGAACCATTGATACTGTAAATGTTGCTGTTGGAATGGCCGTCGGCTTCCCACTCTGTGATGGCAGTGGCGTTGCCTACTTCCATCATGGAAGTCATCTCGGATGTTGTCATCCTATTGCCGTATGAGGTGAGAATGGTGTTACAGATTACCAGCGGATAGGAACCTTCATTCAGTGCGCGGGATGCCTCCATCTCTACCATCAGCACAGCACCGTCAAATCCTTTCAGAGGACAGTTGTTGGGTGAAACGCACAGCACCCTCACCTTATGGTCTCCGATGGCCTCATATTCCACATATTGGTTGGAACGGCGGTCATTGCTCATGCTGATGTCTGTCACACGAAAGCCTTTGGGAACCAGCAAGTCCATCTGTAATGAAGATACCTCGTCCGATGGATTATTTAGGATGATGGACATGACAGCCTTTCCTCCTGGTAGGACACTTGAGGAAGATGCTTCAATGGTAATGTTGGCAGACGATGCAGATGGGGCTTTTGCCATTGGAGAGTTAGACATTTCGCGATGCAGGATGATGTTGCACACCCCGGCTAGGTCGGACACGTCGACAATATTGTCCTTGTTCATGTCAGCAGCCTTGAAGATGAATACCTCCATATCACGTTCAAGAATATAGTTGCATACTAAAGCAAGGTCAGCGACATCGACGAATGTGTCGTTGTTCACGTCACCAGGTGTGAAATCACTGATGGTCAGTTTGGTGATGATGGCATCGTCTAAAGGATGGCGTATTGCCGACACATCGGTGAAAACAATGTTCTTCACGATTATTGGGTATTCGCCGCCCTCCTGCTCTCCGACATGGATAGTGATGGTACATACCTCACCCTCGTTGCCATCAAAAGTATAGCCTCCGGAGGAGTTGCACAATACACGCAGTGAACCGTCTTCCAGCATCTCAGTGTCGAAAACGTTCATCTTACGGGTTGTTGTACGTTCGGTGCTGAGCTCCGCCATATAGAATCCGTCCTCATCCTGAGCCACAGTCATTCCTTCGGGCAATACCAGGTCGAATTGGAAACCGCGCACGCCCATCTCGTTGTTCATCTTTACGGAAAGTGTGGTGGTCTGCACATCTGTAGCCAACGTCTGTTCCTCCACATAGATGACGTTGTCGTATTTAGAAAGATCAGTATACTCGATGTTGTTGTCAGAATCACTGCCCAAATACTCCAGACGAAAGTCATCGAAGATGACCCACCCGTGGTCTATGCTCTCGTCGAGGCGAATGCCCACGCGCAGGATGCCGTCAGTGACGGTGACGGGCAACTCGTTCTCGTAGTAGCCATTATTGAACCACATATAGGCGTCATGCATGCTGTCGGGCACATACTGGGTTGTGCCGTTGTGGTTGACTTCTACGCCACTCCAACCTTCTATTTGCTCGTCTTGTGCAAAGGCTGCATGGTTGCTGAGCACCACACTCTCGTTGTTGGCGTAGAGCAGGGCAGAGGCATTGTCGGTGCCCTGTTGGAAGTCGCTGTATACATCTTGGTTATAGCCCGGGCGGTGGAAACCTTTCACTTTTAGCATATAACGACCATTGGGCAGACCAGTCAGTTCCTGGTAGATGTTAAATGTGGTCATATAGAACTCCGCATTGTTGTAGGTTTGGAACTGCGGTGTGTCGCCCTGCCAGTAAGAAACTGTTTCGAAAGTGAACGAGGGATTGGTGATCAGTCCGGTGGCATCCACGGGCAGACCGTCCTCCCCGGCATTGGCGCAGCGGTCCTTGATTTGCTGCTGCAATTGGGCGATGGCACTCTCATAGTCTTCCTTGGGGGCATTTGCGTTGTCCACCGTCGCCTTGGCATTGTCAAGTGCATAGCCTCCGATGGCCTCCATGTTTGCAATCAGTTCGCGCAACAGCCTCCTGGCATTATATCCGTCACGGTCATCACCGTCGAAGAAGAATTCTTTCCATACATCAGCAGCCTTATAAGCGGCCTTGGTTCCTTCAGGAACATAGAGCGTGCAATTGTTGTAGTTGATGCCCTCAAAAATGTTCTCAGGCACAGCCAAAGGTTCTTGCCATTCCACAATTACAGAATTGAGGGCGGAAGATTCGAATGCATAGTTCTGTATAGAGGTCACGCTTGCTGGAATGGTGATGGATGTCAAACTTATGCACCAAGCTACCGCCATTTCGCCAATGCTTGTCACACCATCAGGAATTGTGAGCGACTTGAGCCCCCAGCATCCGCAGAAAGCACACGACTCCAAGTTTGTGACAGTGTTGGGAATAACGATTGAAGAAAGGTCATGGCAGTTGTCAAAAGCACCTGCCGTTATGCTCGTCAGCCCTGTGAAATATTGCAGCTCGTCGAAAGAGGTGATTTCCTCATTGCCCTTGAACACCTCGCCCAGATCGGTCACAGCAGCGGCCTCCTCCATGCTCAACTCTCCGTCATGGTTAGAATCCCAGTTGGCCACGCAGAGTGCCTTGACATTGTCATCAGCAAAGGTGATGAAGTTAGGTGAAGGCAAGTTTGTCCAACTCAGATAAGGATAGCTCTCACCTTCTTCAATTCCCCATAAACTCGTGAAATCCCAGCCAAGCACCTGATAAGTAGCGGCGGTCATCAGTTCGGTTTCTGATTTGGCGATACCTTCCACGAGGTCGTCAGTTTTACGTTGGGGTACGTTGTTGAGCGACACCTGCATGGTGGCGAGGGCGTAATTGCTCTCCTCGGGGTCGGCAGCATCATTCTTGTATCCACCGATGACGCGGCTGCCCCATGAGCTTTGTGCAGAGAGTGAGATGATGTTGTTGGCTGCCACGCTGTTGGTCAGTTGTGCGTCTTGACCATCCAACTCACCCACAACACCTGCGCCATACTGCTCACCTGTCACGTCACCCTTGGCGTAGCACTTGTCGATGGAACAATTTTTGGCATAGGCCACCAGACCAGCGGTGTACTCCGTTCCAATGGCGTTGCCGGTGCTGTAGCAGTTGGTAATGGTTCCCTCCGAAGCATAGCCCACCAGACCAGCGGTGTAATTTGTTCCGTTGGTGTTGGCTGAACTGTAGCATTCGGAGATGTCGCAATCCGGGGCATAACCGACCAGTCCGCCTGTGGGGCCGCCTGTTCCTGTTGAAGTGACGGAGCCTTTTGACAAGGATTGCTGCACATCGCTTGAAATTAGATAGCCCACGAGACCACCAACATAACTCGTTTTACCAGAAGCGTAGACGGTAACATTGGTTATACTCTTGCTTATGGTAGAATTAGCGTAATATCCCATCAAGCCTCCTATTTTGGCTTGTTCGGCGGTTGCATTCACAGTACCAATAGCGTTACAATTGGTAGCTGGGCATGTAAAAGCATATCCCACAATACCTCCCACATTATTTGTTCCAGATACCGTTCCTTCAAAAGAAAGTGCAGACAAAGTGGTTTTGTTGGTGTTGCCGGAAACTCCACCTACACGTGACGTTCCTATCACGTCGCCTTTTACCTGGCAATTGACAATGGAACCATTTGCCATTCTGCCAATCAGAATGCCTGTGTAGTCTCCGCCCTTGACGCTTTTGCCACTTGCCACTTCAACGGTAAGGTTCTTGATTTCTCCAGCAGAATAATTGGAGAAAAGACCGGTGTAGTTCTCTGTAGTATTGATCCACAGACCGGTGATTTTGTGGCCGCCGCCATCTATATAGGTGGCATCGCCACTGTTGAGTCCGACAGGCAGCCAGCCCTTCACCGGACTATTCTCTGCTATCCATGCGGTCAGGTCGATGTCGTTCATCACTTTGTAGTAGCCCATATTGTAGGCACCTTGCAGGTCTTCAGCGGTATAGATGCGGTAGGGGTCATCCTCCGTTCCGCTGCCGGGATAGCCCACGTTGGCGCTGGTAAAGTAGGATGGTGTCAGTCCTGCCACGTCGGCGTATATCTGCACCTGTGCCCCGCTCTGTAGCGGTTCGGTGGTGATACTCCACTGGTTGCTCACACAGTCGGTCGATACGGCCTCATGGTCTTTGTAGAAGAGATATACCGTTCCTCCATCCACACTCTTGCCACTGATGCTGGTAGATTGTGAAACAAGGTCACTCTCGATAATCGGTGGCGCGGCCTGGTATTTCTTGTACGGATAACTTTCTGTTTCCTGATTTTTCCAATTGTTATCAAAATCCCATCCCATTGATACGTAAGTGGCTTTCAGCCGCAACAATGACGGACCAATGCTGGTACCGTTCTGCAGATTGTCCTCTATGGTCTGAGCCACGCCTTGGCGAATGATTTTGCACTGGGTGAGAGCACGGTTGCCATCTGTCGAACCAACGGCGCCGATGGTGACAGATGCGGCATCTTCCAATGAGCCATAAATTCTTCCTATACCATTGCCAGAAGCGGATAGGTAGGAGCAGATGGCGACATTGCTCTTCAAGGTCACATAGAAGGGTGATTCTTTGGAGACACGTCCTATTATTCCACCCACATTCGAGGCACCGGAGATATTGGCATATGCATAGTTGCATGAAATCTCACCCGATGTTTTCAGACCTGCAATGCCCCCCACATGGTCTGTTCCCTTAATCGATCCGCTGAAATAATTATTGGTCAGATTGTGACTGGAATGCTCACGAGTATATACATAATAGTATACTTTAACTTTATTATAACCACTTTTGTATTCTCTTGTGTATGAACCATCTTTCCAAAGGAAATTGTATCTATAAGAGGTGTTTCCCATCATCGTAAATTTTTCTACTTTTTTATACACAATTTTAGAAACATCCGATCCAATGAGCCCACCAACCCAGTTTTTGCCTTGGATATTGCCGATGGCTGTACAATTGGTGATGAGGGGGGTGGAACTGTTGTCAGTTATAGAATCAGTAAGAGTATAATATGTACCACCACCATATTCATTTGTATTACTTTGATCGTTTGAAAAATATACTTGATAAGTATGCAATGTAGGGGATGATCCGCTAGTGGCCACCGATGCTCCTAAAATACCTCCCACGTAGTTTTGTCCGCTGATGTCTCCAAAATGGCTACAACCATTCATTCCTGCAATACTGAAATCATTGCTTACAGCCACAATACCACCAGTATAGTTACCCGCGTTAGTAATCTTTCCTTTCGACGAACAGGATGTGAAAGTGGCTGAAGATCCGCTCCCCAATTCCGCCACACATCCACTGACCTCACCATTGCCATTGACATCGCCGACATGAGCAACGTTGGTAAGGGTTAATGTACCTGCTCCATAAGCCATGATTCCTCCAACCCATACTCCCGTTCCTGTGCTTGTGACATTTCCCTTCATGGTGATGTCTGTCAAATTACAACCGTTAGCGTTAGAAAAGACACCACCAACTATTGAACCAGATCCAGAAGATGTAACAGATCCAATGATGGTGCCGTCAGTTACAGGCATGCTGTACCCAGAGCTGAAAGCGCCACCGACTTCTGTAGAACCTGACACATTAGCATTTATGGAGAAAGTGGTGATAGAAGTACTCTCAACAGGACCTATCAAACCTCCTACGTAGGATGATCCAGACACCCCACCTGTTACGGTGGCAGTGAGATTAGTTATCGTTGAGTTCTTAACATTTCCTGAGAATCCTCCCACATAATTCGTACCCGTCACGCTGCCCGTCATCTCTATATTGACGTTAGTAAATGTGGAGTTATCGGCACAGCCTGTTAACACACCTACATATTGAGCACCTTTGATTGATGAGCCTTTGATTGTGAGGTTTTCGATAGTAGCACCATCCAAATATCCGAAAAAGCCCACATAGGATGAGGATGTGCGTGTGATGGACAACCCACTGATAGTTTTGTTATTACCCAATAGTTTTCCCTTAAAAGGAGAGGATTCCACGCCTATGGGTATCCAACCCTGTTGAGGGTTGTTCTCGTTGATCCAGTCGGTAAGGTCAAGGTCTTTCATCAACCGAAACACCACGCCGTCCTGATTCTGGAAATTTGCCATCTGAGACAGCTGCGTCTGGTTGAAAATGAGATAGGGGTTACTTTCTGTTCCTGCCCCCGTTCCACTGTACTGAGCAAATGTCAGTAGCGAGCATAGGAACAATGCCGCTGAAGAAAGTAGTCGTTTCATACGCAATATTTTACTATTTCTAATTTATTATTTATAATGTGAAATATTTCTGGATTTCATCATCGGTTAGTGGTGTTCCAGACCTCTCTTTGATTATATTATTAGGTGTAAGGTAACCTCCTTGTGGGCATTTAAGGGTATAGAGATTATAATAGTCTTTCAAACCATTTATCCTATTAAGCCATTTTCTCTTTTCACGCATAATGATAATCATCTTTCCCTCATCCATGGCTTTTTCTATAAGCTTATTTGAAAACTCGTATGATGGTAAAGATTTTGGAAAACTGAAACCCTTGGAAGAATGATACGGAAAATACTCTACGAAGAAGATGTCAGGATGCTTGCCGAGAATCCTTTCAAGTTCCTTGGTTCGTTTTGCTAACCAAGCCACACCATCGTGCAGTTTTCCACATCTGTTTTTGATGTTCTCAGCCCAAAAACAATTGTCTGACTTCAGCAGCAAATTGTTTATGGTTGCATTGGCAAATGCATTTTCCCCATCAAAGCATGAATCAGGACGGCCAGGATTCTTGTTGAGGCAATATACTTTGCTATTGGGGTTACCACTAAATGGGTCAGGGAGAGTGGAGAAAGTTAATTCAATCTCATCGTCTTTGCTATTTATTTCATCAGCATACTGTGCGGCTGATTTGTTATGAGGGAAGCTATCTTTATCACACTCAGCGATATTTTCCTCCTTGACAATCCTCTCCCAAGGATTAGGAATTGATAATTTGAAATGCTTCATATAGTTTATTGATTAGATTGGTATTCCATATTATACACATAGAGTGTGAGCCTTCTCGCATCCTTAGCCAGAAGGTTCTGCAATACCTGTATAAGTAAGAATGAAATCGGCTCACACCTGCAGGTATTATAGGAGTCAACCCCATGGCGGGGTGAGTCGTATAAATGCGACTGCAGGAGAAGCAGCTCTCAGTCTTTTTCCCCTTATACATGGAATTTTGCAGATTCTCTGGCGGGTCAAAGCATAATCGCTCTCCTCGATGTCGCCGTCCTATCCCATAGAACGACGCTCCAAAGATAGTGCTTTTTTCTGAGAGACGCAACATTTAGAGCCGATAATTTGTGATTGGGAAACAAAATTATTATGATGCAGACAATATTGCAAGTCCTTTTCTGTCCTTTTCGCCTCTGGTCTTGCAAAAATGATGATTTCTTCGTACCTTCGCATCATGGAGCAGGATTTGTTGAAAAAAGAGGTGGAGCGGTTGATGGGCCGCAAGTTGATTGAGGCACGCGACTTTGAGCAACTGAGCAACCAAATATTCTTACACACACGAGATAGGTTGTCGCCGACAACACTAAAACGTCTATGGGGATATCTGCGCAATGAAGAGGTGCAGACACGCCAACATACGCTCGATGTGCTGGCGCGGTTTGTAGGCTATAAGAATTATGAGTCTTTCTGCGCTCAGTCAGACCAATTGGATGAGGTGCAGAGCGGCATCATTCCAGAGGATAAGATTGACACGGAGAAACTGAGACGAGGACAGCGGCTGGTCATCACCTGGCGACCAGACCGCAGAATCGTGGTCAGGCACGAGGGCAATGGTGAGTTTGTAATCGTGGAGGCAGAAAACACAAAACTGTGCGTGGGTGACACGTTCCGATGCCACCTGATGATACAGCATGAGCCATTGTATTTGGACGACGTGTCGCATCAGGGGCAACCCTCCATGGTCTATGTGGCAGGACAACGCGACGGCGTTGTCGTAGAAGTGTGTGAATAGGTTAGTCGAAAGGCAATTCTTTCATCCGCTTCATCCAAGGCTTGCGGTAACGTTCATCGATGTACTCCTTCAATTCTGGCTCCTCTGTTTCCAATATCATCTCATCGAGAATTCTCAGGAAGGGGATAGAAATGTTGAGTTGGCAACTGACCGTGTCGAGCATCTGCTGGATGCCATATGACTGCACCTGCTGATCAATCTGTCGCTTTGCCTCATCGAGGTGATTCCTGGCGCTGTCTCGGGGTCCCATTTCCTCCTGCTCCTGTTTTACATAGATTTGTTTCACCTGAATTTGAGGAGTGTCGGCTTTTTCCTGTTCGACATCACTCCTTGTAGTGTCTTCTTCTTTGAGAACGCTCAGGGAGTCATTGACCGTTTGCATGCCCTGTTGTGCTGGTGAATGGCTCAGCAAATAGAGTCCTGCCACCAGCAAGGCAAGGATGACAAGGAGAAAGACGCGTCGTGGCCACTGCCAACAGCGGTGCAAGTCTCTACGGATGTCCGCAAAGTTTGTGTACCGCCGTGGCAAGGATGCGCAACATTTTCGTATGACCAAATTCGACAACCACCCTAAGCGAAGTTCACGGAGAATGCAGCCTAATGAGTAAACATCCGAAGGGCCGTCGGGAGCCATATATCCCTCCGTACCCGCAGGAGTTTTCAATATAGCATGGCTGTCGGTATCGGAAAGCCCGAAGTCGATGAGTTTCAGATGCAGGCCATCGTTGGTGAGCATGATGTTGGAGGGCTTCAGGTCACGGTGCTGTGTCTGCCTGCTATGCACATAGGCTAAGGCATCGAGCATCATGTCTACCACATGGCGGCGCTGCGCTTTGGTATGCCCACCTTGGGCAAGCCACTCTTTCAGTGTCATACCGTCGACCCATTCCATCACGATGCATGGTCCAAGACCCTCCACCTCTTCAAGGGAGAAGACTGACACCACCATCGGGTGCAGCAATTGACTGGTTATCTCATACTCCTTTTGCAGAAGAACCTGATAGACGGTATCCTTACGATACTGTTCCTTCAGTCCTTTCAGCAGCCACCACCGCCCATTGCGCTTTGCCCTTACCAGCAGACTGTATCCGCTGCCTGACAAGGGCGAGAAGTCGGTGAACCGGTCGGTTCTTATGACATCATCCGGTCGGACGAATCCTGACGTGGGCTCTTCTTGTGTAATAATAGGTGTCATGATTTATCGTAGTCGTTGACTACCTTATTGTGCATCATTGGGAAAGGGGTAATTGCAAAGGTATAAAAACTATTCGATTCAGAGAAACAAAGTGCTTTAAATCTCTAAATCTTCTCTTTTTTTTCGATTTTAGAGAAATAAAGCAACTGTTCAGCGAATTACTTGATAATTACATGTCAAACATAATCTTTCACACGAATGTTTATATTATTCATAAACAAACATTCATTCAACACACAGAAACAGAGGCGCAGATGAAAAAATCTGAAAAACTCTGTATCTCTGAGTCTCTGTGTTGATACTTTTATTAGGGTTTTCATTTTGTGTGTTGTCCAATTCGTTACTCGGGAAAGAAAGTAAAAAAATGCTTTTTACTTTGCTTTTCGCTCGGTTTGCACTATCTTTGCAGTCAAATTAATAGTTACGACATGAAAAAGGAAAAGAAATCGGGCAAGGCTCTGAAAACTATCGCCATCATATTGGCTATCCTCATATTGGCGGCCTTGGGTATCGGCTACTACTTCACCCGCACCCCATTGCTGAATGAGGAGGAGACACAGTATCTCTACATCGACCGCAATGACAACATCGACTCGGTGATGGCCAAGGTGTCCGCCATCGCGAAACCTCATGCAATGAAAGGTTTCAAGGCTCTTGCTGACTTCCGAGGCTATGGCGACAACATCATCCGCGGACGCTATGGCGTGGATACCAAGATGAGTGCCAACGGACTGTTCAACATGCTGAAGCGCGGCGAACAGACACCGCTCAACGTGCCCATCCCCTCTGTGCGCACCATGGATAAGTTGGCTGCCGCTGTGGGAAAAAAACTGGAACTCGACAGCACCGAACTTTACCGCGCCCTTACCGACGAGAAGGTTTGCCAGCGATATGGCTACACCCTTCAGACCATTCCCAGCATGTTCATCCCCGATTCCTACAACATGTACTGGACGGTGACGGTGGATGAGTTCCTCGACAGGATGAAGAAGGAGCACGACCGCTATTGGAACGAGGAGCGACTCGCCAAGGCAAAGGCCCTCGACATGACTCCCGTGGAGGTGAGCACACTCGCCAGCATCGTCACAGAAGAGACTGCGGCCACGAAAGAGAAGCCCACCGTGGCAGGACTCTATATCAACCGTCTGCGCAAGGGAATGCTGCTGCAGTCGGACCCGACGGTGAAATTCGCCATGCACGACTTCACCATCCGCCGCATCCTCAACCGCATGCTCACCACCGACGACCCATACAACACCTATAAATACAAGGGACTGCCTCCCGGTCCCATCCGCATCCCCCTGAAGGAAGACCTTGAGGCTGTCCTCAACCATGAGCACCACGATTATCTCTACATGTGTGCAAAAGAGGATTTCAGCGGCACGCACAACTATGCGCGCAACGAGGCGGAACATGCCGCCAACGCCCGACGCTATCACCAGGCTCTCAATGCGAGAGGAATAAGATGAGATTGAAATTGAAAATTGAAGATCGAAGATTCAACAATATAACACCCAAATATATGGCAACAACAGAAGAGAGCATGAACGTTGAGAAAAGAAGCCTCAACTTCATAGAACAGCAGGTGGAGAAAGACCTGGCGGAAGGAAAAAACGGAGGAAGACTGCAGACACGATTCCCCCCAGAGCCCAACGGCTACCTTCATATCGGTCATGCCAAGGCCATCGCCATGGACTTCGGCATCGCTGAGCGTTATGGCGGCATCTGCAACCTGCGCTTCGACGACACCAACCCCATCAAGGAGGACACTGAATACATCGAGAACATCGAGCACGACATCAAGTGGCTCGGATTCAAATGGGCGAATGTCTATTACGCCAGCGACTACTTCCAGGAACTGTGGGACTTTGCCGTGTGGCTCATCAAGCAGGGCCGTGCCTATGTCGACGAACAGAGCGCAGAGGTCATCGCACAGCAGAAAGGCACCACCACCCGTCCTGGCACCAACAGTCCGTTCCGCGACCGTCCGGTGGAGGAGAACCTGCGCCTGTTTGAGTTCATGAACAGTGGCGAGGCTACACCTGGCACATACGTCCTGCGCGCCAAGATCGACATGAGCCACCCCAACATGCATTTCCGCGACCCGCTCATATACCGCGTGCTCAACATCCCCCATATCCGCACTGGCAACAAATGGAACGCTTATCCCATGTATGACTTCACACATGGACAGAGCGATTACCTCGAGGGTGTGACCCACTCTCTCTGCACCCTGGAGTTTGTGGAGCACCGTCCCCTCTACGACCTGTTTGTCACCTGGATGAAGGAATACAAGGGCGAAACCGAGAACATCGAGGACAACCGCCCCCGCCAGACGGAGTTCAACAAACTCAACCTGAGTTACACCCTGATGTCAAAGCGCAACCTGCTGGCTCTCGTCCAGGCAGGACTGGTGAGCGGATGGGACGATCCCCGCATGCCGACCATCTGTGGTTTCCGGCGCCGTGGCTACAGCCCTGAGAGCATCATCAAGTTCATCGACAAAATCGGCTATACCACCTACGATGCCCTCAACGAGATGGCATTGCTCGAGAGCGCTGTCCGCGATGACCTCAACACCCGTGCCCAGCGTGTCAGTGCCGTGCTCGACCCTGTCAAGGTGGTCATCACCAACTATCCCGAGGGGAAAATCGAGGAGTTGGTGGCTGTCAACAACCCAGAGAACGAGGCCGACGGCACCCACTCCGTGGAGTTTGGACGTGAGATATGGATAGAGCGCGATGACTTCATGCGCGAGGCTGAGAAGAAATTCCTGCGCCTCGCCCCGGGCAAGGAGGTGAGACTGAAGAATGCCTATATCATCAAATGCGATGAGGAGCATCCCTGCGACGTGGATGAGGAAGGACGCGTGACCACCATCTACTGCACCTATGACCCTGAGACGCGTAGCGGACTGCCCGGTGCCAACCGCAAGATCAAGGGCAAGACCCTGCACTGGGTGAGTTGCGCCCATGCGGTGAAGGCTGAGGTACGGCTCTACGACCGCCTCTGGAAAGTGGAGAATCCACGCGACGAACTCGCCGCCATCCGGGAGGCACAGAATTGTGACAACGTGACAGGCATGCGCCAGATCATCAATCCCGACAGTCTCACCATTCTCACTTCCTGCTATGTGGAGCCATACGCGGCTGCCATGAAACCAGGTGACTACCTGCAGTTCCAGCGCATCGGCTATTTCATGGCTGACCCCGACACCACTGCGGAGCATCCTGTCTTTAACAAGACCGTAGGTCTGAAAGACACATGGTCGAAGAAGAAGTGACACGGAAACACTCCTTTTGCGCTCTACGATGCAAGGCTATTTCGACAACAAGGAATTCAAGCAACTGTTGGCCTCCTATGAAGAGGCACAGCAAAGGGGAGAGAGCATCTTTCTCGACTCCGAGCAACTGACAGACATAGCGGAGTACTACCACTGGATGGGGTGCTCCGATGATGCTGTGGCCGTTGCCGACCAAGCCCTCAGCATGTATGAGGGTGCCACGGCACCCCTTGTGCTCAAAGCCCGCATCGCACTTCTCACCAACAACGACCCCAAAGGCGCACTGGCCTTGGCTGAGCAGATAGAGGATAAGTTCGACCTTGACTACTATTACATCAAGGCGGAGATTTTCATCGTCATTGACAAGGCTGAAGAGGCTGACCTATATCTGGAGTACTGCCTGGAACAGGTGGATGACAACGACTACGAGGACTTCTTGCTTGATGTCGCCACTCTCTTCGTGGATTACGAGCAGACCGCACTGGCCCGGAAATGGTTGGAGCGGTCGGAGGAGCGTGAACTCAACGACTATCAGGAAATTTTGGGAAGGATTCTCTATTTCGAGAAAGACTACAGCGGAAGCAGCAACATCTTCGAGCAACTCATCGACAACTCGCCCTATAACACCTATTATTGGGACATGCTTGCCTGCAACCAACTGGCACTGGGACAGGTCAGCGAGGCTATCAACAGCAGCGAGTTCGCCATCGCCATCAACCCCAGCGATGAGTCGGCCTTGCTCTACAAGGGACAGGCACTCATGCGGCTCAAAAACTATGAGGAAGCAATCCCATTTTTTGAGCAATACGGCGACCTGCGTCCCAGCAACATCGACGGCATGCTGAACAAAGGCTTGTGCCTGCTCTACCTCAACCGCCATGACGAGGGCATGGCTTACTTGGAGAAGGCTGCCACTGCTGCCCGCAAATACTGTCCCGAACGGTTATGGGAAGTCTATCAAGAGATGGTGTTCTCACACAGTCAGCACCATGACGAGACAAAAGCACTGGCATGCATCGACCAGATGGACGGTCTCAAGGATGCTGACCACGATGAGGCGATGGTACTGCGCGGGCATGTCTATCTGGAGAATTTCAACCTCTCCTCTGCCCACGACTGTTTCCGGCAGGCCATCGAGCATTCTGGCTACTCTCCCCACATCATGATGCGAGTGGCTGTCTCGCTCTACGACAACAACTATGTCCAAACGGCCTACAACATCCTTTCCGGTTTCCAACCCAAGGATTTTGAGGAACTGCCCCAGGCTTATGCCTACCTGGCCATCTGCGCACACGACTTAGGCAAGGAAGAGATGTATCTCGACTGCCTCCGAAAAGCCATCCAACTGTCTCCCTTCTCTGCCCGTGCCGTGCTCAGTCCGCTTTTCCCTGAAGACCTGGAGCCGGACGACTATTTAGATTACGCACAAAAACATCATCACCAATGAATTGGATCAGTGCCCTTTTGGGCAACCTCACCTACCCCACTATCTTCCTCCTCATGCTGCTTGAGAGCACCGTCGTGCCGGTTCCCTCCGAACTGGTAGTATCTCCTGCTGCCTATCATGCAGCCGGAGGCCATCTCAATGTGCTGCTCGTCATCCTCTTCGCTACCATCGGTGCCGACGTGGGGGCTTCCATCAACTATGTGGCAGGCTATTTCCTCGGAAGGCCTATCATCTACAAATTTGCCAACAGCCACATCGGCCATCTGTGCCTGCTCAACCAGGAGAAAGTGGAGAAAAGTGAGAAATACTTCTACGACCACGGTGTGGTTGCCACCCTTACCGGACGTCTCATCCCCGGCATCCGCCACCTCATCTCCATCCCGGCGGGTCTGGCAAAGATGCCGTATTGGAAATTCCTGCTCTACACCACTCTCGGGGCCGGCGTGTGGCACAGCATCCTCGCTGCATTGGGATGGTATCTGCACTCCTTCGTCCCTGAGGACCAACTGACGGATAAATTGATGGAATATGGTGACTATATCAAATGGGGCATCATCGCCATCGTCCTCTTAGCCATCGCCTGGTTCGTGATCAAGAAGATGCGACATAAAAAATAAAAATCCCCAATTAGGGAGTCAATTCGTTCCCACTTATTATCCCGAATCATCGAATTAAAGATTTGCCATATGCCTCATGGAAGGACGACAATAATTCGATAATTCGGGACAATGAATTGATTTATTCACTTTTTTATTATCCCGAATTATAGAATTAAAGAATTTCCTTGTGACTCTTGAATGGATAACTATAATTCTCTAATTCGATAATTCGGGACAAATACAAGATATCTATGATAGAATCTTGATGGTTGAGATGGTCAACTGACCTTCTCCAAACGCTTCATCATGGCGAACATGAAGATGGCGGCGGCGAGACAGACGGCAATGAACACGCCCCATACCAGCCACAGCGGCAGGTCACCCCAGAGATAGCCACCCACACTCACGAGTTTGTTGCCGATGGCAGTGGCTCCAAACCAACCGCCCATCATCAGACCCTTATACTTCGGAGGAGCCACCTTCGACACGAAGGAGATACCCATGGGCGACAGCAGAAGTTCACCGAAGGTGAGAATCAGATAGGTGGAAATCAACCAGTAAGGCGACACCAGCGGACCCAGTTGGCCCGACTCTGCCAACGCAGCCTGCTCATTCGGCGTTTTCAGTCCCTGCGAGGCAAACATCATCACCAGGAAGGCGGCACCGGCCACCAACATACCGTAGGCAATCTTGCGCGGAGCCGATGGTTCCTTACCCTTGTTGGCCAGATAGGCGAAGATAGCCATCGATACCGGGGTAAGTGCCACCACATAGAACGGGTTGAACTGCTGGAAAATCGGAGCAGAGATGTCAACGCTTCCTGTAGCCTTTGTGTATTTGTAAATCAGCACGGCGAGTGCAGCCAGCACTACCAGCGCAGAAATGCCCTTTCCCTTCGAAGTCTTGCTCTGGAAGAAGGAGAAACCACCATAGACAATGAAAATAATCATCACCAGGTTGAACACATCAAACGGCATGGTATGAACCCCTGAGGCAGACTTTTGCGTGAACTCATCAGCAAAATAGGTCAGGGAGAGTCCGTTCTGATGGAAAGCCATCCAGAAGAAGATGACGACGGCGAAGACAAGACAGAGCGCCACAATGCGCTGCTTGGTCTCCTCCTTGGTGAGTTCGGGTTCTGAAGACATAGCGGCAGCTTTCTCACCATCCTTCTTCTTACCACCCTCAGTATGGCGGAATGTTCCGCGGAACAGGTAGTAGATGGCGATGGAGAGGATGAGCGAAGCACATGCTACGGCAAAAGCAAAGTGGTAGGCCTCGCCCGGAGCCGTATACCCGAGGTGTGTCTGCGCGTACTCTGTGATTTTGATGGCAGCCGTCGGAGCGAAAAGCGCGCCGATGTTGATGGCCATGTAGAAGAGGGAGAAGCCTGCGTCGCGCTTGTCGGCATACTGCGGGTCATCATAGAGATTGCCCACCATCACCTGGAGGTTGCCTTTGAACAGACCGGTGCCGAAACTGATGAGCACCAGGGCAGCCAGCATGACGACAATGCCCAGTGTCTTTCCACCCAGGGGGATAGAGAGAAGCAGGTAGCCGAGGAACATGATGACGATACCGATGGTGACCATCTTGCCGAAACCGAACTTATCGGCCATAATACCACCGAGAATCGGGAGGAAATAGACGAGCATGAGGAAGTCGCCATAGATCTCACCAGCCCAACCGGCATCGAAGCCGAAATTGGATCTCAAAAACAGAGCGAAGACGGCAATCATCGTATAATAGCCAAATCGCTCACCCGTGTTGGCCAATGCCAACGCATAAAGTCCTTTAGGTTGTCCTTCAAACATAAATTATTTTTTTAGTTATTGGTTTTTCAAACTTTCGGAGGACAAAGTAAAGAAAAAAAACTCAATCTGCCAAAAATTAATGACATAAAAGCGCATGGCACATGCCATTATTGTTTTTGGGCGGATAGACAGTTGGGTGTGAACATGGGTTGAAAAACTCTGAGTATACAAAAAGTCTCCAAACCCCCAAAAAATGTGGGTGTGGAGATGGTATTTAAATTGAAAGGGGAATCTGGCTATTTCTGATTCGAACTTGTCAGAGCATGCACCAAGGCATCAAGTTGCTGATGTCGTCATCGTCTGAGCAAGAGGTGATCATTGTCACTATACATACAAGAACCAAGGGGAGGACAAACCTCCAACCCCTCTGCAAAGATACAGAGGGGTTGAAACGTATGAATATAAAAATGTTTATTTCTTCTGATTTTATAATGTCTTATATATCATTCATGTTTCACATTCGCTCAACTTTCATGCAATCATTCCCTTATGGTCAAACTTCAGCAACATGCCATTGGAGAGTGCTGCCACATAACCATTGTCGGTCCTGTCGAGCCTGACCACCTTTGCGTCGGCGAATTGAGATTTAACAAATGAGGACAGCGAAGCGGGCATCAGCGAGGCAGGAACAGCATCCCACTTGCAGTCAATCATGCCCCAGGCACCATTCTGACCGAATTCAACCTCTGTGCCATCGTTGAGACTCACCTCATAAACCATTCCCTGACGGGTGGCCTTTTTCTCGGCATAGGCGACAGACTGACGGGGGAAATAGTGCTGTACGAAAACCTTTGCACCAGTGGGCAGATTCTCTGCGAATACCATATTGTCACTTGCTTTGCATGCCATTGACTTTGTCAACAAACCAATCAGTGCGAACACCGTAATTTTCATCTTTTTCATAATCGTATTTTTTTAGTTGTTTTGTTTCTGATTTCTGATGCAAATTTACGGTGGCTGCGGAATCAAGACAAATATTCCGCACTTTTAAAGTGTAAATGGTTGCGACACAGTCATGAATAAGCGACAATTATAACAAAGGCATCTGAAAACTGTCACAACGCTGTGAAAACAAGTCAGGTCAGAATCGGGTCTTCTCCTCGTTTCCGGCACCAGTGCCACGATACTTGCTGCGGCTGGCATTGAAGTTGTAACTGAGCGTTATTCCCACGCTTTGGGTGTAGGTATAGACACTCTGGTCCGTCTTGCCGATGGCGTAGTAAGTGGTCACATCATTGTATGCCGTGTGGAAAATATCATTGGCATACAGCGTGCACGACAGCCGATCCTTCAAGAAAGACTTCTGCAGTCGGGCATTCACGCTGAAACTGCTGCCGCGATACATGAACCCCCAGTGGTTGCTGCCGGTATAACTGGCCTGTGCCAGCGCCTTTGTCGTGGGATTGATCACAAACCAACTCTTCAGGTCAAAGGAGAATTCAGGTTTGTTCAGTTTCTTCGGCGCACCATAGCCTTCGGCATCAAATATCTGCTGATAGTAGTGCAGCGTGACAGAGGGTTGCCAGAAACCTACCTTCGGCGAGGCTACGAGGGTGGCATAGACGCGGTCCTGATGGTCGAAGTTGACAGGTTGGAAGATAGCGATCTCTTTCTCCTCATCATACACTCTGCCAATGTGGGTAAAGAGGTCTTTTTCGCGTGTAAAGCCTGTGACGAAGTTCAGCCACGAATAGGTCAGGCTGAAGTCGATGCTCTGGCGTACCGAAGGGCGCAGCAACGGGTTACCGCCTTCATAGAACATGCGGCTGTCGTACACGATCACCGAACTCAGCATATTGTATGGCGGACGGGTGATGCGCTTGCTGTAACTCAGTTGTGCGCTCCACTTGTCCTTCTGCCAGGCTGCCGACAGGTTGGGGAACCAGTCGTTGTAGATGCGGCTGGGCTCTGATTGCCAGATGCCAAATGAATAGTAGTCGGAAGAGACATGCTCGTAGCGCAGTCCGGCATTCAGACGCCATGGACCCATCTGCATCCCATATTCAGCAAAACCGGCAATATTCCGTTCCGTCATCTCGTTGCCGACCTCAGGAATGATGTTCTCTTCGTTGAAATTGTGACCATAACTCCTCGTGCTTGTAGCCTCTGATCCGCCACTCAGCACCCCTTTCCATATAGGATAGGTGAGCACCAGTTTTCCTGCCACCATCGTTCGCTCCTCATTGTTGAGGGTGGTGATGGTGCGGTCACCCAATTCCTTGCTCGTCTCCCACTGGTGAAGTTGGTCCTCCGAATCACGACGCAGCACCGTGGCATTCAGGTCGATGCCCAATTTGCCCACCTTCCCCACATAGTATGCATTCATTTCCCATTTAGGTTTGTCCACCTCATCAATATCCGTTTTCAGAAACACGTCGCCATAAAAGGCACCGTTTTTCTGATATTTCTGCTTCATGTCAGACTTGAATTTGCCATGGAGCAATCTCTCCGATGAGAAACTCAGTCCCACGGAATGATCGGCGTTGAAATCGTAACTCAGACCTGCCTGGTATAGCAACCTCGTCCATTTACTCCTGACGGGCAGGTCGGCAAAGGCGATGAACATGTCTTTTTTGATTTGCAGATCCTGCTCTACATCCTGGTCGTTGCTGTAGTGTCCGTAGTCAAGCGCCACATTGCCAAATGCCTCCAATCCACCCGTGCGGTATTTCAGCGTCAGGTCATCGTAACTGTTCCACTTGTTGTTCCTCCACGTCTGGCTGGTCGCCATCAGACTGAATCCGTCGCCCTGGGTCTTCAGGGTTTTGATACGGATAACGGCGTTCACCTCAGCATTGTACTGGGCTCCCGGGGCGGTGATGATATCCACGCTCTTGACGTCGAGCGATTTCAACTGCTTCAGATCGTTGGCGTTGGTCACCTTCTTATTGTTGATGTATATCTCTGGTTCCCCCTTGGCCATCACCTCAAACTTCCCGTCACGTACCTGCACCATCGGCATCATCGACAGCAGGTCATTGGCGGTGCCCACATCATGGAGGATGGAGTGCTGCACGTCGACCGTCATGCCGCCAGTGGTCATCTTGTATTGCGGAATCTCACCCTTGACGGTGACACCCTGCACCATATAGGTCTCTGGTTTCATGGCGATGGTGCCTAAACTGCCCACGGGAGCGTTTCTCGTCACTGTCTGGTATCCGATGCAGGTCACCTTGACGATGAGGCGCTGCGGTTGGCAAGGTACGACGAAGTCGCCGTTCTCATTGCTCACACCGCCTGTGATGAAGGCAGAATCCCCCTGAGCGAGGAGGGTCACCGTGGCGAAGGGAAGCAGCTTTCCTTTCTCGTCGACGACATGACCGGAGACCTTCGTCTCGTCCTTCTGAGTACACTCCACATAGATGTCGTTTTTCTCGAAACTCACCCTCATGGGGTAGAATCCCACCACCTGCCTGACAGCGTCCTTCACCGAGGCGTTTCTCAGCGAAGTGGTGACGGTGAAGTCTTCCAGTTCATCAAAGATAAAGTTGATTTTATAGGTTTTCTGAGCGTTGTCGATCCAGATGAGCGCCTCTGAAAGCGAGGTGTTCCTGAAATTGTGTGACAGTTGCTGAGCCCCTGCTGTCGTGGCGAAGAGGCACAACAGAATGATAAAAATATGTCGCATGGCAGTATTCTATTCGATGGTGATGGTGGCGTCGGAAAGTGTGAGGTGTACTTTCTCGAAGTGGTTGATATGGTTGATGATATCCTGGATGGAGTCATTGGCCTCCCATTTCAGGTAGAAGCGGAGGGAGCGTGCCGCCTCGTTGCGGAACACCACTTTTACTCCGTAGTCTTTGGCGACCTGCTGCATGATCTGCTGCAGTTCCACATTGTTGAAACTCTGGTCTTGCCTGACAGAGTCTCTCTCCTCTGCAACCGTATTGAGGTTGTACGTGCTTTCCTTGTCGGCGGCTGTCTGTGACGCCTGTCTGTGTTGGTTCTCGACAATTGTCTCTTTTTGTGCCCGTGACTGCCTCCATTGATGAATGGCGGCATAGGAGATGCCTGAGAGGGCGATGCCGATAGTGAGTATGGCAGCCCACCGCATCGGCGAATGTTGGCGGTGCCGGCGTCCGGTCCTGAAGCGCTGCCATTCCTCATCCACGTCTGGAACGGGCGTGTCGCTCTCCCCGAGCATCTGGTCGAGTTGTTCGTCGGAGTATTGCTCCGGATGGAGCAGCATACGGATTTTCTCTTCGTTCTTCATGCTTCTCTGTGGTTGAAATGTTGACGTAATTTCCTCAGTCCCTGCACAATGTGCTTGTTGACGGCGGAGAGGCTGATGCCGAGTTTCCCTGAGATCTCCTTATAGGATTGCTGGTCATCATAGTGCATGCGGATGATACGTCCGGTCTGAGGAGTGAGGCGCTGGTCGATGTATTGCTGCACCATCGCCGTCAACTCCTCATCGGATTTACCAAACCATGTTTCCGTTTCGTCTGAGATGCTGGCCATCGCAAGTTGTGCTTCGTTGGCCTGTTGTCTTTGCCGTTGTGCAATGATGTTGAGGCAGCGGTTGCGGACGCATGTCAGGAGAAAAGTCCGTAGCGACTCTTCACGCAGGATGATCTCTCCGTCCCACAGACGGGCGAAGACATCTTGCACGGCATCCTTTGCCTCGTCCTCATCGCCCAGCAGGATGTGGGCTGCCCGGTACATCCTGGGGTATTCGGAGCGGAAGAGTCGCTCAAACTGTTGTTCTCTCTCTTGCATCTTTTTCTCGCTGTTTTATCTATTATACAGACAAGCGGGGGAAATCATTACCCCCAAGAAGAAAAAAAATATATACCCCTCCCTAACCCTCCCCAAGGGGAGGGAAGACCTAAATGGGCTTATTTCATCACCCCTCCTTTGGAGGGGATGGGGGAGGTTTCTCCTTTGGAGGGGACGGGGGGTAACTACTCAGCACCCTCTAGTAAACATGTTCGACAAATTAGAAAAGTAGTCGCCTATGGCGAGAAATTTTAAGAAAATGTTTAAGAAAATTATAAGAAAATATTTTTTTACCATTTTTTATTCATTTTTTTATAATTTC
>JAEEJK010000051.1 GCA_016281815.1 Prevotella sp.
GAAATTATAAAAAAATGAATAAAAAATGGTAAAAAAATATTTTCTTATAATTTTCTTAAACATTTTCTTAAAATTTCTCGCCATAGGCGACTACTTTTCTAATTTGTCGAACATGTTTACTAGAGGGTGCTGAGTAGTTACATTACCCAAAACATGAGTTAATAAATCGTAAACCTTAGCGAAACATTTTGTCGGAACGGCAAAAATGCTTACATTTGCAGACGTTTTTAAGATTTGTACTTGAAGTTGTTTTTAAGATAATGATCAGCATTGTGAAAAAATACGCATGGATTTTTGCTCTTCTATTGCTGGTGGCATGCAACCAAAAAGAGGATAACGATTCTGTGGCCATGACACCATGGGGCACTGTGGCTGAGGCGGATGCCGATACCATGGAGCAATATTCTTTGGATGAAATCCTGCAAAGTGGTCAACTCAGAGCACTCACCATCTCGGGAGAGGAAACATATTTCACTTACAACAAGGCTACACTCGGATATCATTACCTGCTTGGCGAGAAATTGGCCAGCGAACTCGGCGTGGAACTGAAAATGGAGGAATGTGCGGATACGGCGGAGATGGTGACCAAACTGCGCAACGGGGAGGCTGACCTGATACTCGTTCCCATCAGCAAGGAGGTACATGGCAGCGACAGCCTCATCTTCTGCGGTCCCAACGTGGATAATGAGCGGTGGGCGGTCATGCAGTATTCCAAGGAACTGGCAAAGAAAATAGACGAGTGGTTTGTACCAGACATGCTCGCAGAGGTCAAGGAGAAACAGTCTTTCATCGAAAACATGGGTGGGGTACAGTGTCATGAGTATGAACCTTATCTGGACAGAAAAACAGGCACCATCTCAGAATGGGATGAATTGTTCAAAACCTATGCCAAGGTGGCAAGTATCGACTGGAGGCTGCTGGCTGCCATCAGTTATCAGGAGTCTTGCTTCGACCCCAAGGCGCGCTCATGGGCGGGCGCATGCGGACTGATGCAGATCATGCCGGAGACGGCGGAGACCGTGGGACTGCCCATCGAGAAAATCTTTGACCCCCAGTCGAATGTTGAGGCGGCGGCCAAAGTGGTCAACCAACTCACCATGCTTTATCGGGATGTGCCCGACAAGGAGGAAAGAATGAAATTTGTGCTGGCAAGTTATAACGGCGGACCGGGTCATGTGAGGGATGCCATGGCGCTGACAGAGAAATATGGCGGTGATCCTTATATTTGGGCGGAGGTGTCGGAGTATATCCTCAAACTGAGCCAACCGGAGTTTTACAGGGATGCTGTGGTGAAATTCGGCTACATGAGGGGTACGGAAACGCATGACTATGTCGACAAGGTGCGTGCCAGATTTGAGGACTATGCCGGCGTGTCGCTTGCTGACAGTTCATTCGGGGTGAATGAGTCGGGTGGATATGCGGGTGTCAATACCAAACCTACAAGAAGGGCCGGAAAAACAAATAAATATCAAATCTGATTCAAGTGCAATCCCCGTTCAGCAACTGGGTCACCTCTGCGGGGTTGAGCGCCCATTCATAGGTGTATGACTCGTCGGCCTCGTCGGCCTTTTTTACCGGAGTCAGTTGCTGGGCTTTGGCCTTGATGTCGAGCAGTTCTCCCACGGATAGTTTCGTCTCCAGTTTGTGGAGCAATGCTTCCACGGACTCGCCGTTGGCGCCTCTCAAGGTCTGGGAGGTGAACGGCATTTCCAACCAGATAATCTCTCGTTTCTTTACATCGAGTACACCGAACACCAACCCCTTGGAGAGGTTGGCCTCGCTGATGCGTACCATGTGCTGTACGCACGACGGGTCATAGGCCACACCATTCTCTTCGGAGATGGTCATCGGATGGGCGGAGTCCATCCATCCCACCACAAGGTTGGGGGAGAGGGCGCCTGTGGAATAGGCATTGCAGGTGAACATGACATACTTCGCTGCCGCTGCTTCCAGTTCGGGAAGTGACAATTCGATGTACTCGGCTGTTCCCACCATCTCCGGAATCGAGCGGATGTCGCCTGAATGTTTGGCTCCCACGCATGTCAGGTTGTAGTAGGCACATTCGGCTATCTTGTTGTCGGATAGGACGATGCGGGCACTCAAGTCCATGTCGAGGGGTTGGGCATGTAGGCCCTTGCCCCATTGGAGGAACAGGCGCACGGCATCTCCTTCCACTGTGAAACGGGTGCCCATGAGCGCACAGGATGTGTCTTGGATGGTGGTGGTGCGGTCGCCCACGCTGACGGGGATGTTGTATAACACAGGGTCGATGTAGATGGTCTTCGCCTTGGGGCAATGGCTGCCGTCTGCTCTCATCTGGGCAGCGAAACGCCTCGACATCGATGCCTTGTAAAGGTCGTTGACGGCTTCGGACATCTTCTTGCGGTCTTCCTCGCTATACAAAGCCAGCAACTTGTTGGGTTCAATGGGGTGTGTCACGCCGGTGATGGGGCGTGCCAGACGGGTTTCCTGAGGGTCGAAATAGTTCTCCGCGGCATTGCCGAGCGACAGCAGCAGACGGGCCGGCAACTGGTCGGCGATCTCTTCAAAAGCAGGCAGCACCTTGTCGCTGCAGAAGCGGAGCATGGTGGCGAACAGGCAGCGGGCGAACATTCCAGGACGCTTCTTCAGCAAGGTCAGGGTCTTGTGGAGGTCATTCCTTTTGCGGGCCTTGTCTATACGACCCTGCAGGGTGTAGTAGTCCTGTTTGTAAAACACGTCGAGAAGTTTTTTCAGGCGGCCAAAGCCTTTCCTGCGGGAGTATTCGCCTAAGCGCAGGGCGCGGATCATGCGCACCCACATGCCACGCTTGGGATTCATGATCTCGGCTGCTTGGGGGGCCGGCATGGGGAGGGCGTTCAACCACTTCGCCACACGCAGACAGGCTTTGCGGTCATACTTCAGCATCAACTTCTGCTTCATGTCCTTGGCGGCGTCGGTACTCTTGTCGAGCGGTCCCCACATGTGGTAATACAACTTCTGGGCATGGGCTACCAAGGTCTTTGGCTCAATGACCTGCACATATCCGGTCTTCTCATACCAGAGGTAGCGGAGCACGTCGGATGGGGTTTTTAGCAACTTCGATGCCTCACCTGCCTTGCCCTGTTCCACCAATAACTTGATGACCAGCATGGCGGTCTCTTTCATGGTGATGCCGGCATTTTGGGGGAGTGGGAACTCCTGCAGCAGTTGCTCCAACGAGTCTTTCTGGGTAGCATCGAGTGGGGTGGCGGATGACAGGAGGGATGTGAAGACATGCTTCAGGTCATCGAGGGTGAACAGACGCAGTTCCTTCAACTTGCTGCCCTGTCCCTTGTAGACGAAATGGGCCGTCTCGAAGGGGGTGCCGCAGAACGGACAACCATTGTAACGTTCAAGGGGAAAGGTGCCGTCAGGAATGAGGTGGCCGCAGGGCAGGGTGGTTCCCTTGAAACCGGCTTCCTCACCGAAGATGTTGGCTATCAGGGTGATGAGATGGTCGGCGAGGGTCTCGCCGGTGGGTACATTCCAGCCTTTGACGAGCGGCGCCCAGTTGAGGTTCACGCCCATCACGTCGTTGATGCTTTCGGTGATTTCTGCCAGTCGGTCGGCAGAAACAGCATTCAGTGCATGGAGCAGTTCCTCGCTGACGCAGAAACCGTTCTCCTTCAGTCGGGCGATGAAGGCCATCACGGGAACTGTGGCCTCGGACTTCATATTGATGTCCTCGCGGTGGATGTCGAGGAAAACGGCACGGTAGCGCAGCGCTACTTTCGTCAGATGGCTGTTGTTCATAGCGTTTCTATATAAAGAGGTAATTGAGAAACTGTAAAAATAGAGCCAGGCCCTATCTCGAGCATGAAGTAAGTCTCTCTTGGACCTCAAAACTATTAACCACTGCAAAGATAGTGCAAACCGAAGACAATACAAAAAGAATTTATTCTTTTTTATTGTTGAGGTGCAGCCTATCTTATTTATTTTTTGCAATATTTGCTCCTCATGAAAAAAAGTGCTATTTTTGCATGGAGCATCAAAGACCGCATGGCTCCTTTGAAAAAGATCTACTTGAATACCAACTGAATAATACAATGATAAGACTCCTTACTTCTTTCTGCACATTCCTGATGGCGACAGGACTTGCAGCACAGACCCGTCAGACGTTGTTTGACGATGGATGGACATTCTCACAGGATGGCAAAACCATAATGGTGAATCTCCCACATGATTGGGACATTTTTTCCCAACCCGACCCTTCAAATGGTGCCACCGGCACTGGAGGCGGTTGGTATCATGGCGGCAAGGGCGAGTATAGGAAGACATTCAAAACTCCGGCCGATGGAGATCTCGTGAAACTTCATTTTGAGGGAGTGTATCAGAGAGCCGAGGTGTACGTCAACGGACAAAAGGCTGGACAGCATGGTTATGGCTACACACCTTTTACCATCGATGTGACACCTTATATTAATAAGAACAAGAAGAACGGTCTGAAAGGGGAGAACGAGGTGGTAGTGAAAGTAAACAATGCTGATCAGCCCAACTGCCGCTGGTACTCCGGTTCTGGCATCTACCGGCATGTGTGGCTACAGACGATGCCGACCTTGCATATTGCAGAGAACGGTGTGTTCATCACCACTCATGAGGTGACAGGGGACAAGGCAACGGTGGTGGCAGAGGTGGCTGTAGAGAATGAGTCCGACCAGCAGCGCAATGCCACCATTGTTATCGGCAGCCGACAGATGATGGTGAACGTCCCTGCTCATGAGAAAAAGTTGGTCTCTACCTCTTTTTCCATCAGCAGTCCCCGACTCTGGTCGCCTGAGAATCCCTACCTTTACACTACCGAGGTGTTGCTGAGGGAGGGTGGGGCAACCATCGACAGTCAACAGGTGAGGTATGGCATCCGCACTTTCTCGTTTGATGCTGAGAATGGCTTTGTGCTCAACGGAAAACCTGTGAGAATCAACGGAGCCTGCGTGCACCATGATGACGGCATCCTTGGCGCGATGGCGTTCGATGCTGCTGAAATCCGCAAGGTGCGGCTGATGAAGGAGGCTGGTTTCAATCTCATCCGTACGTCGCACAACCCCACGACGCGTGCCTTCCTTGATGCCTGTGACTCACTGGGCATCATGGTCATCGACGAGGCTTTCGACGGTTGGCGCTCGGCAAAGACAACCTATGACTATTCCACACTCATCGACTCGTGCTATCGTGAGGATATCCAAGCCATGGTGTTGCGCGACCGCAACCACCCTTGTGTCATCAGTTGGAGTCTGGGCAATGAGGTCATTGAGCGTAAGGAAATACGTGTCATTACCACCGCCCGCCAGTTGAAGGCTGCTGTCCTGGAGTGTGATAAGACCCGGCCGATCACAGAGGCTCTTTGTGCATGGGACAGGGATTGGGAAATCTATGACCCTCATGCCGAGGTGCTCGATGTGGTGGGCTACAACTACATGCTGTTTAAACACGCCGGCGACCATCTGCGCGATCCTCAGCGCATCATCTGGCAGACGGAGAGTTATCCACGGGATGCTTTCCGCAACTGGGCTGTAGTCAACGACTTCCCTTATGTAGTGGGCGACATAGTCTGGACGGGTCTCGACTATTTGGGGGAGTCGGGTATCGGCCGTTATTATTATGAGGGTGAGCGTCCTGGAGAACACTATGTGGAAGGGGGACAACCTGATTGGCACGGCGCGTATTGCGGCGACGTGGATGTGACGGGATGGCGCAAGCCCATCAGCCATTACCGGGAGATGCTCTGGAATGATCAAAAGACGTTGTATATGGCGGTGAGGGAGCCTGACGGCTATCATGGAAAAATCCATGAAACAGCCTGGAGCGTATGGCCCATGTGGGAGTCGTGGACCTGGCCGGGCTGGGAGGGCAAAACCATCGATGTGGAGGTCTATACCAAACTGCCGGAGGTGAAACTTTATCTCAATGATCAGTTGATAGGCACGAAAAAGGTGAACCGTGGCACTGAGTTCAAGGCGGTCTTCCAAGTTCCATACGAGGTGGGCGAACTGCGTGCCGAGGCGGGCGGAAAGTCTGTCACTCTCTGCACTGCCGGGGAACCGGCTCGCCTGCGTCTCACACCTGATAAAAAGACAATGAAGTACGACGGGCAGGACCTGACCTTCGTCACCGTCGAGGTGGTTGATAGCAAGGGAAATGTTTGTCCTGAGGCTGCCATTGATTGCGAGGCTGTTGTCAAAGGGGCGGGGCTGTTGTTGGCCTTCGCTTCTGCAGACCTGAAGGACAGAGAACCTACCACCTCGCCACGGGTCACTACCTGGAAGGGACGTGCCATGATGGTCATCCGCAGCGGAAAGAAGAAAGGCAAGACGCAAATCAGCATCAAGAGCAAACTGCCTACAGCCTCCCTTATTATCAAGTAGTTAAATATAATTCAACTTCCCAAGTTGAAAGTAGTATTTCGGATTACAAATCCCAAAAAAAAAATGGGCGGATTGCAAATCCGCCCAAACTCTTATAGATACCGCCAAACCAATCAAATGGCTTAACTACTTAACTACTTTAACTACTTAACTTCTTAATTATTATACTCCTGCCAACTCTTGATGGGGATATCGTTCTCGCTCATGCTGCAGAACGCCATGATGAATGCCTTGGCCAGGCGCACGTTGGTCATCAACGGGATGTTGTGGTCGATGGCACCACGGCGGATGCGGTAACCGTTGGTCAGTTCACGCTTGGTGTGGTTCTTCGGCACGTTGATGATGAGGGCGAACTGGTGAGCGGCAATCATGTCCATCACATTGTTGTCTCCCTCCTCGTCGGGCCATAACACTGTGGTGGCGCTCACACCATTGTCCTGCAAGAACTTGGCTGTGCCGGCTGTGGCATAAATGCGATAGCCGTTCTGCTCCAACAGGTGGGCGGGCTCCAGAAGGTCTACCTTGCCCTTGGCACCACCGCTGCTCATCAGGATGGCGGGATGCTTCGTGGCATCGGGCAGACGGTAGCCGGTGGCAATCAGTGCGTTGAGCAGAGCCTCTTCCATCGAGTCACCGAGGCAGCCTACCTCACCGGTGGAGGACATGTCGACACCAAGCACGGGATCGGCATTCTGCAGACGGGCGAAGGAGAATTGGCTGGCCTTGACACCGATGCGGTCGATGTCGAATTCGGAACTGTCGGGACGGTTGTAGGGCACGTCGAGCATGATCTTCGTGGCGGTCTCGATGAAGTTGCGCTTCAGAATCTTCGACACGAAGGGGAAGGAGCGCGATGCACGCAGGTTGCACTCGATGACCTTCACCTCGCGGTTCTTTGCCAGGTATTGGATGTTGAACGGTCCGCTGATGTTGAGTTCCTTGGCTATCTTTCTCGATATCTTCTTGATCTGACGGATGGTGGAGAAGTAGATGTGCTGGGCAGGGAACACCATCGTGGCGTCACCGGAGTGGACACCGGCATACTCGATGTGCTCGCTGATGGCATATTCCACAATCTCGCCCTTGTCGGCTACGGCATCAAACTCTATCTCCTTGGTGTCCTGCATGAACTGGCTCACCACCACGGGGTAGTCCTTAGACACCTCGGTGGCCATGTCAAGGAACCGGTGCAGTTCCTCATCGTCGTAGCAGACATTCATTGCGGCACCGCTGAGCACATACGAGGGGCGCACCAGCACGGGATAGCCTACCTCGGCCACAAATTCCTTGATGTCTTCAAAGGAGGTCAGGGCACGCCAGGCGGGTTGGTCGACACCCAACTTGTCGAGCATGGCAGAGAACTTGTCGCGGTTTTCTGCACGGTCGATGTTCACCGGACTGGTGCCTAAGATGGGCACGCCCTGCCGGTGGAGTTTCATGGCGAGGTTGTTGGGGATCTGTCCGCCCATGCTCACAATCACACCGCGTGGCTGCTCCAGTTCGATGACGTCGAGCACGCGCTCCAATGACAGTTCGTCGAAGTAGAGACGGTCGCACATGTCGTAGTCGGTAGAGACGGTCTCGGGGTTGTAGTTGATCATGATGGACTTGTAGCCCAGGTTCCTGGCCGTATTGATGGCGTTCACCGAGCACCAGTCGAACTCCACGCTGGAACCGATGCGGTAGGCGCCGCTGCCCATCACCACCACCGACTTCTCGTTCTTATAATAAGAAATGTCATGGATTGGCGGGGTGTTGTAGGTGAAGTAGAGGTAGTTGGTCAGTTCGGGATGCTCGCTGGCCACTGTGTTGATGCGCTTCACGGCGGGCACGATATTGCGTGACTGGCGATACCTTCTCACCTGGAGATTCTCGCGCTCCATGTTGCCTGCCTGGGGCTTGAGCACAAACCTTGCTATCTGGAAATCACTGAAGCCAGCGGCCTTCACTTCCTGCAGGAAGTCGTCGCTGATATCTTCCAGACGGTTGTACTCCATCAGTTTTTGCTTCAGGTCGACGATGCGCTTCAGACGGGAGATGAACCACTTGTCGATCTTGGTCAGTTCCTCGATGCGCTCCACTGTGTAGCCTTCTTCCAACGCCTGGGCGATGGCGAAGATGCGCAGGTCGGTAGGATTGGCGAGCGAGTCGTCAAGGTTCTCAAACTTCGTATGGTCGTTGCCCACAAAGCCGTGCATGCCCTGACCGATCATGCGGAGACCTTTTTGGATCATCTCCTCAAAGGTGCGGCCGATGCTCATGATCTCACCGACTGACTTCATCGAGGAACCGATGAGGCGGCTGACGCCGGCAAACTTGGTGAGGTCCCAGCGGGGTATCTTGCATATCATGTAGTCGAGGCTGGGTGCCACGTATGCGGAGTTGGGCGTGCCCATCTCACCGATCTGGTCGAGCGTGTAGCCGAGGGCTATCTTGGCTGCCACAAAGGCGAGGGGATAGCTTGTTGCCTTGGAGGCAAGAGCGGACGAGCGTGACAGGCGGGCGTTGATCTCGATGATGCGGTAGTCGTTGGTCTGGGCATTGAAGGCAAACTGGATGTTGCACTCGCCTACGATGTTCAGGTGACGCACACAGCGGATAGTAATC
>JAEEJK010000052.1 GCA_016281815.1 Prevotella sp.
ATCTCCTGGATGGCCTCTGCATACTCGGGCGTTGCCATGTCTACATCAGCCCCAGATCTTAATTGCTCGAAAATATCCATATCCTTAGTATGTTTAATTGATTTCACAATGCAAAAGTATATCGAAAAAGGCAACCCGTCGATACACGGATTGCCTCTATACTTTCACATTTTGCCGAAGATTACTTGCTACGGAAAGAACTGGGGGATTTGCCGAGCGTTTTCTTCACATAACGCGAGAAATGCGACACGTTTTCGAAATGCATGAGGTCGGACACTTCGGTCAGCGTCTTCGTCGTGTCATTCAGCAGCGATACCAGTTCGAAGGCCGCATAATACTGTATCCATTGCGAGGCGGGCAGGCCGGTGATGGTGCGGCTCACCTGCGACAGATATTTCGGCGTGATGCAGAGCAGGTCGGCATAGTAGGCCACTTCGCGCTCAGTCCTGGCATTCTGCTGAGCCAGAGCAAGGAACCGCAGGAAAATTCGCGCGGCATTGTCAATTAACAATTCGTACTATTAAGAGAAACGCTTGTTAGAATAATCAACCGTAATTCTCTATCAGATACTTCACAAAAAGTGGGTCACCGAAGTTGATGGTACCAGTGTCATGCTGGTTCATTGTGGCAATCTTTGCCATGTCCTCGTCTGTCAGCGTGAAGTCGAAGAGGTCGAAGTTTTGCACCATGCGTTCTTTGTGACTCGACTTGGGAATGGCCACGATGCCTCGCTGGATGAGCCAGCGTAGTGCTACCTGGGCGGCAGATTTGCCATATTTCGCGCCGATGGCTGCCAACTCCTCGCTCTTCACGATGCCATCCACGCCCTGTCCGCCAAGAGGTCCCCAGGCCATCATTTTCGTACCACACTCAGCATGTATCGGTTCGATGCCCGTCTGTTGGATGAGTGTATTACATTGCAACTGGTTCACCATAGGCTTCAACTCCACATAATGGGCGAAGTCGAAGAAACGTCCTGCCTGGAAGTTGCTCACGCCGATGGCGCGGACCTTGCCGGCTCGATAAGCCTTCTCCATCGCCCGCCACGTGCCGAACACGTCGCCGTAGGCCTGATGTATGAGCAGCAGGTCGATGTACTCCGTCTGCAGCTTGCGCAGGCTCTCGTCGATGCTCTTGGCAGCCTTCTCCTCGCCGTTGTTCGATATCCACACCTTCGTCACGAGGAATAGGTCCTCGCGCTTGATACCGCTCTTGCGCCAGGCATTGCCCACGCCATCCTCGTTTTGGTAGGCCTGTGCCGTGTCTATCAACCTATAGCCCACGCTCAGGGCATCCGTCACGCACCGCTCACACTCGTCTGGGCTCACCTGAAACACGCCGTAGCCCAATGTCGGCATCTCAACGCCGTTATATAATTTGATGTACTCCATAATTAATTTTTATTTTTAAATTTTTAATCTTTAATCTTTAATCTTTAATATCCCAGTCCTTTCAGCCACTTCTCGACCTTTGCCTTGTTTGTGCGCACCTCGTGGCCGTAGATGCTGAAGCCCTTTTGGACGTTGGCACCTGGGAAGGCTTCATTCACGTCCTCCACACAGTTGGCGAGGCCTGAGCCCTCGTGGGTGGTGAAGGGGATGACAGTTTTGCCTTTCAGATCGTTAACGTGCTTCTTGAAGAAGGTGAACATCACCTGTGGATAGGTGCCCCACCACACGGGACCTCCGATGAACACAGTGTCGTACTTCGTCAGGTCGATGTCGCCCTCATACTCCGGCAATTCACCTTTGTTTGCCTCTTCCTTCGCCAGATTGATGAGCGGGGTATAGGCCATGCCGTCGTACTTGTGGGTGACGATTTCAAACTGTTCCGCACCTGTCATTTCTGTGATGTAGTCGGCTACAATCTTCGTGTTGCCCACCTCGATGTTGCCTACTGAGTAATTGTCTCCCGCATGAGAGAAAAACACTACCAACGCCTTTCCGTCCTTTGCCATAATTGTTGTTTCGTTTGATGTTGATGACTCCGTTTGTTGTTTCGTGCCGCTGCATGCTGTAGATATGAGCAACGCCATTGCAGCAGTGATGATACTTTTGATATTCATTTTATTCTATTTTGATTTTCACGATGCAAATTTACTGTGTTTTTTCAAAACGTCAGTTTCACAAATTGCCCCACAATTTTCACTTTTTGCACAGAAAGACATTTATCTAATTAAAAATGTCTATCTTTGCCAAAATTTGACAACGATATGAAGATAGATTTTCAGTATTCCACAGACTTCAATGGTATGAATGCCCGTGAGTTGAGCCATACCTGCATGCACCTGCTCTGCATGGCAGGGGAAGGGAGTTTTGTGTTCAACGAGCATTGCTATCACATCGCAAAAAACGACTTGGTGGTGATACCGATGCCCAATCGTGTCAGTAATCTTGCGGCACATGCCGATTTGCAGGTGGAATGGTTTGCTGCCGACTACAAGTTCCTACAGAACCTGTTGCCATCGAACAATTACAGCATTGGTGGCAGCATATCATTGAACCAAGATCCGGTGATTAAACTCACAGATGACCAATCTCGGCACCTGTTGGAAGACTTCCATCGTCTTCGTGACCGCATGGGTGACAATCATCTGCAGTTCTATCACGGACTGATGGGCAGTCTTTGTCTGACGATGATTTATGACATTTTTGAGGCCCATGCCCAGCGTGAAGCCACCGGTAGCCATACCGACCGCACGGCCTACATCGTGAAACAGCTAATGGCATTGCTTGCTACGGGCATCAGCCGCACGGAGCGTGATGTGGGCTACTATGCTGAACGGCTGAATGTGTCATCTAAGTATCTCTCCGCCACCATTAAGCGCGTGACAGGACACAGCGTGACCTCGTATATTGACCGTCACACCATCCCCATATTGAAAGACTATCTGAACGACGAACGCCTATCGCTCACCCAGATAGCCGAACTGATGAATTTTACATCACTTTCTTACTTCAGCCGTTACTGTACTAAGCATCTCGGTCAGTCACCCAGTGATTACCGCCATAGTCTGCAGCCGAAGTATGATATAATGCTCTGAGAACGACGGGGACGGAGATTATTCGTATCTTTGCCGAAAGATTGTGCTAACTCGGCGTAGTTCAAGCAAGGATAGTTCTTGTTCCCGGTAGTTTTCCGGTTTCACTATACCGTCATTTCCCAGTACTGTGAAAATTATCAGTATTATGTCATTTTGCAACCTCACGATTAAACTGTACTTTTGTTGGCGTAATGGAAAAACCCGCCATCAGTGCATTTTTAATCAAGATGTAAATAATGCAGGAGAAAACGAAGAACATCTACCCACAAATATACAATGGAACAGAAAACAATCAAGGCGTTGTTCGTCAATGGCGGACCACGCAAAAGAAACAACACGGCACAAATGTTGGAGAGTGCCTTGAAAGGCGCTCTGGAGGCCGGTGCCGACTGTGAGATGGTGAATCTTTATGACCTGGATTTCAAGGGTTGCAAGAGTTGTTTTGCCTGCCAGTTGAAGAATGCCAAGACCGACGGAGTGTGCGCCATCCGCGACGGACTCCGGCCCTTGCTCGAAAAAGCACGCCAGGCCGATGTCATCGTCATTGGCTCGCCTGTGTATTTCAGTTACCCAACGGGCGCGACACGCTCTTTCCTAGAAAGGCTCATCTTCCCCAACTTCACCTACGACTACGACGAACAGGGCAACCGCCGCAGACCCATCCGCGAGAAACAGACCGCCATGATTTTCACGATGAACATTCCCGAGGACGCCATGGAAAATTGGAAATACCCGGTCTTGCTTGGCTCATGCGCCGACCAACTGCGTGAGAACTTCGGCCACAGCGAGACACTTTATGCCTGTGACACCTATCAGTTCAGCGACTACTCACGCTATGCCATGACGGTGTTCAAAGAAGAAGACAAACGCCGCCATCGTGATGAGCATTTCCCTTTGGACCTGAAAAACGCCTACGACTTGGGGAAAAGGTTGGTGAAGAACGTTTCGTGGTAAAGGGGCGTCACTCCTCTTCTGACTTGCCGTCCAGAATCTCTTCCAACCTCGGCCGGAAACCGTTGCCCCACTCACGCAGTTGCTCAATGATGGGGATGAGCGTCTGGCCGAGTGCCGTAAGACTGTATTCTGTATGTTTGCAGACAGGATCGATGACGTTTTTCTCAATGACACCATACTCCATCAGTTCTTTCAACTGCTGAGCTAGCACACGCTCACTGGCCTCAGGCATCCGGCGACGCAACTCGCTCGGGCGTTTGGGGCCGCTGAGCAACTCATAGACAAAATAGGGCTTCCACTTCCCTCCAATTACCTCGATGGCTATGCGAAAGCCACAGTTGAGGTCAATAGGTATTTTCTTGTTGTACATTTTGATTTAGTGACAATTTGTAAGCATCTCATGTCGCCTGCAAATTTACACAATTATCGCCAAAAAAGTGTTTCCGTGAAAAGAAAAAGCCATGTATGGTGATATGCTTTGCGGCTATGGAGTCCACCATGATGGCGACTTTACGAATCAAAATGCCGTTTGTCCGATTTAGTATGATGCAAAGCGGTGGTTACACTCCAGGGCGTTGATGCGCTGCATCTCGTCGGGAGTCAGTTCGAAGTCGAAGATGTCGTAGTCCTCGGCGATGTGCGCGGCATTACTGGAACCGGGAATGGCGATGGTGCCGCACTGCAGATGCCAGCGGAGGAGGATCTGATAGGCCGATTTGCCATGGGCTTGGGCTATGTCGGTAATCACTTCGTGCTGTGAGAGCGTCTTGATGCCCGTGCCGCGACCACCCAGCGGGAACCATGCTTCGAGGATGGTTCCGAGTTTGGCGATGTGAGCCTTCACGCTGCGGCTCTGGTGATAGGGGTGCGTCTCATTCTGCAACACGGCGGGTTTGATGGTGGCAATCCTCATCATGCGGTCAACATCGTCTTCATAAAAATTCGACAAACCGATGCTGTGAATCTTTCCTGCTTTCACGCCACGCTCCATCGCCTGATAAGCCTCCTCGTCATAGGCTGCCGTGTGGTGCAGCAAGAGCAGGTCGATATAGTCGAGCCCAAGGCGCTCCAACCGCTCGTCCACCTCACGGTCGGCATTGTTGAATGACGAGGTCCAGAGTTTTGAGGTGACGAAGATCTCCTCGCGCTTGATGCCGAAATCCTGCATGGCGCGGCGGATGCCACGGCCCACACCCACCTCGTTGCCGTAGATGTCGGCGGTGTCGATGAGCCGCATGCCGACCTTCAGCGCATAATAGACAGACTCCTCGGCCTGGGCAGTAGAGAGCAAATAAGTACCGATGCCGATGATGGGCATCTCATAACCGCTGTTGAGTTTCACGGTCTTGGTCTCAAAGTTGAATGGATTGGTCATACTGAATGTGATGCTGTCGATTTCGTCCACGGGAATCTCGACGGTAGAGCCGTCAGCCAAATGAACCTCTGCCTTTTGGCACTGCACGTTCAGACAGACAGTGCACAACAGAGCGATGAATGCAAATACCTTTCCCATTTGATTTGCCTTTTTGACTGTTGCATTAATCCCAAAGTTCGTAGTTCTCCATCCAGTCCTTGATCTGCTGGTAGGTCATGTTGAAGTAGCGCTTCTCCTGATTGAGTGAAGCCATGCGGGCCATTTCTTCCTTTGTCAGTTCGAAGTCGAACACCTCGATATTCTCCTGGATGTGCTTCGGATTTGACGAGCCGGGCACCACGCAGAAGCCCTTCTGGATGTGCCAGCGGATGATGACCTGTGCAGCACTCTTGCCATGAGCCTTGGCTATCTCGTTGATGACAGGGTCGCGCAGGATTTCACCCTTCGAGTCACGCCCCCCGAGCGGGAACCAACACTCAATCTTGATGTCATATTTCTTGGCCATCTCCTGCCAGTGTTCGCGCTGGGCATAGGGATGGCACTCTATCTGGAACATCTGAGGTTTGATGAGCGCCGGTTCCACGATGGAGTTGAACAGTTCGTCGCTGAAGTCGAAGTCGCTGATGCCGATAGCACGCACCTTGCCAGCCTCCATGGCTTTTTCCAGCGCCTTCCATCCGCCGTTGTAGTCGCGCAGCGGCTGATGAAGATAAACGAGGTCGAGGTATTCCAGTCCGAGACGCTCGAGCATCTTGTCGAGTTGCTTCGGCGTCACCTCCTCGCCATACTCATTGGGCCAGAGTTTGCTCGTCACCCAAATCGAGTCGCGGGGGATGCCGCTGTCCTTGATGGCCTGTCCCACGCTGCGCTCGTTCTGGTAGGCATGGGCCGTGTCGATGTGGCGGTAGCCGGCCTTCAGGGCGGTCAGCACCGAGTTGTAGGTTGCTTCCCCCGCGGGAATGCTATATACACCGAGACCAAACTGAGGAATGACGACCCCGTTGTTCAGTGTGAGAAAAGTCTGGTTCTTCTGTGCTTCCATAACTGTTACACTCAATAATGCGATTAAACTTAACAATATCTTTCTCATGACGCTTGGTGGTTTTATCCGAGTTTGTATTCTCCTGTACGGATGGCGGCAATGACACCACCGTCGATGAGCAGGTCGGTGCCGGTGATAAATCGTGCATGCTCGCCCAAAAGGAAGGCAGCAGCCTCGGCTATCTCGTCGCTCGTCCCCGTGCGTTGTGCGGCAGAGGCGTCAATCATGCGCTGGTAGCCCTCACCGTTGGCATTGAATTCGTCGTAGGCGAGGGGAGTGACGATGACGCCCGGCGAGATGGTGTTGATACGTGCACGGCGCTTGCGCCACGAAGTGGCTGCCGCACGCTGAGCCTGCAGATGGTTCATTCGCTTGGCAATCATGTAGGCAAA
>JAEEJK010000053.1 GCA_016281815.1 Prevotella sp.
AAGAATGTGATGAAGTTCTTCAGGGAGCTTTGTCATGACTTTATCGAATTATTGAGATTTATCACCATGGTGGACGCTTGGAGGCACAAGCTCGCTACTGCCATCTGCGCTAACACCAATTAATCAGTGAACACTAATTAACAAAAATTATTAGACATTTGTCGCTGTTTACTTGAATTTGAAGTAATTTTGTAGGCAGAGAGAAACATTTTTTTATTATTTAGTCACTGTTATGAATATCCCTTCAGTATTTTGGTTAGTTCCCATTGCCTCAGTGTGCGCATTGGGTATGGCATGGCATTTCTTCAAGCAGATGATGCGTGAGGAAGAAGGTACACCCCGCATGGCAGAAATTGCCGAGTATGTGCGCCGTGGAGCCATGGCTTATCTTAAGCAGCAGTACCGCGTGGTGCTCATCGTGTTTATTGTCCTTGCCCTGATCTTCTCGTTCATGGCATACGTGCTTCATGTGCAGAATCCTTGGGTGCCGTTTGCCTTCCTCACCGGCGGTTTCTTCAGCGGACTCGCCGGTTTCTTCGGCATGAAGACAGCCACCTATGCCTCAGCCCGCACAGCCAACGCAGCGCGCCACAGCATGGACCGCGGTCTCCGCGTGGCTTTCCGCAGCGGTGCCGTGATGGGTTTGGTCGTGGTAGGTCTCGGTCTGCTCGACATCGCCCTGTGGTTTATTGTCCTTAACGCCGTTTATCAAGGTGATGCCAAGATGCTGATTATCATTACCACCACGATGCTGACCTTCGGCATGGGTGCTTCGACACAGGCCCTCTTCGCCCGTGTGGGCGGCGGCATCTACACCAAGGCAGCCGACGTGGGAGCCGACCTTGTAGGCAAGGTAGAAGCCAACATCCCAGAGGATGACCCCCGCAACCCCGCCACCATCGCCGACAATGTGGGCGACAATGTGGGCGACGTAGCCGGTATGGGTGCTGACCTGTATGAGAGTTATTGCGGAAGTATCCTGTCGACAGCCGCCTTGGGTGCCACAGCCTTCGCCATGAATCCAGACATGCAGATGCGAGCCGTCATCGCCCCGATGATCATCGCCGCCGTCGGTATTTTCCTGTCCATTTTCGGCATCTTCCTCGTCCGCACCAAGGAGGGAGCCACCATGAAGGACCTGCTCCATTCGTTAGGCGTAGGCACCAATGCCTCGGCCATTCTCATCGCCGTCGCCTCCTTCGCCATCCTCTACCTGCTCGGCATCGAGAACTGGATGGGCGTGTCGTTCTCCGTGGTGACCGGTCTTGTGGCAGGTGTGATCATCGGCCAGGGAACCGAATATTATACCTCGCACAGTTACAAACCCACCCAGAAGATTGCTGAGTCGTCACAGACAGGTGCCGCCACCGTCATCATCAAAGGCATCGGCACCGGAATGATATCCACCATGATACCTGTGGTGACCATCTCTGTCGCCATCCTGCTGAGTTATCTCTGCGCCAATGGCTTCAGTCTGAGTATGGATTCAGCAAGCATGTCGCATGGTCTTTACGGCATCGGCATCGCCGCTGTCGGTATGCTCTCCACCCTTGGAATCACCTTGGCCACCGACGCCTACGGCCCCATCGCCGACAATGCCGGCGGCAATGCCGAGATGAGCGAACTGGAGCCAGAGGTACGCAAGCGCACTGATGCCCTTGACGCCCTCGGCAACACCACAGCCGCCACTGGCAAGGGCTTTGCCATCGGTTCGGCAGCCCTCACCGCCCTCGCCCTCCTCGCCTCCTATGTGGAGGAGGTGAAGATAGCCATGGAGCGCACTGTCGATGCAGCCGGCAACTTCGTGTCGGAAACCTACGGAGCCATCAATCCCGGCGAGGCAGACATGGCGAAATTCATGGACTACTTCCAGGTCAACCTGATGAATCCGAAAGTGCTTGTGGGCGCCTTCATCGGCGGCATGGCAGCCTTCCTGTTCTGCGGTCTGACGATGGGTGCTGTCGGACGTGCCGCCCAGTCGATGGTAGAAGAGGTACGCCGCCAGTTCCGTGAGATCAAGGGCATCCTTGAAGGCAAGGGAACCCCCGACTACAGCCGCTGTGTGGAGATTTCCACCCGCAGTGCCCAGCAAGAGATGATATTCCCGTCGCTGCTTGCCATTGCCATTCCTATCGTTGTGGGTGTGGCTCTCGGTGTGGCCGGTGTCATGGGTCTGCTTGTAGGCGGTCTGACAGCCGGTTTCACCCTGGCCGTGTTCATGGCCAACTCAGGCGGTGCCTGGGACAATGCCAAGAAGATGGTCGAGGAAGGCAACTTCGGCGGCAAAGGATCTGCCTGCCACAAAGCCACCATCGTGGGTGACACCGTTGGTGACCCCTTCAAGGACACCTCCGGTCCGAGCCTCAACATCCTCATCAAGTTGATGTCGATGGTAAGCATCGTGATGGCCGGCCTGACCATTGCCTGCGGAATGTAAAACCTCTCCCTGCCCTCCCCCAAGGGGAGGGTGAGGGAATGGGGAAACAATACGATTTAATAAAAGTTAACATTCTGATATCCATATTTATACATAATAATTGTAATTTTGCACCGATTTTATAAACATTACGTCATTCATTTCACTAAAAATCCCTGATATTGAGAGTTTTCTACTCATCGGCACCAGGCGACAGATATCAAAAACTTGCATGATATGAGCAATTCCGACGAACATAGGAGCAGTTCTTCCGTAAGCACTTCTTCCTCAAGCAGTTCTTCCTCTTCAAGCCATCACCACCATCACCATCATCACAGGAAAAAGCATATGGATGACTCCGACCGCTTCAAGCGCAGGGGACTGTCATCTATCAAGCGCAGACAGATTTTAGGCAAGGTCACCTATTGGCTTTTGGTGTTGGCGGCATTGGCCATCATCATTGCGATGATATATACTTATAGGTATACATCGCCCAAGCACTATATGGGATAAAATGGATGAAAGATAAGGATAAAAGATAAAAAAGATAAAGGATGAGGTCTGTCTGGCTCTCATCCTTTATCTTTTTTATACGTTATATATTTCTTCCACCTACTTGCTCACCCTGAACCAGTCGGCCTCCACCCATCCGCGGTCTGTATTGCCATCAGGTTCATAACTGACCAATCCGATTTTGGCACCGATCCATTTTCCTTCTTTCATTTTGAATTTCTCGCCGGCATCACGGAATTTCTTCCCGTCGAGGCTGTATGAGAAAGAGCAATTGCCATCGCTCACCTTCATTCTCATATAAATATCGAGATGGATGCCAGGCTTGTAGTCAATCACGTCCTTCTGAGAAGGCTTCAGACGGGCAATCTCTGTCACGGTCTCCGGCTTTCCCTTGTCAGCCGCCTTGCAAACCACCTGCTGCAGGACGAATTCATCCCCTACCCTCTTGGCCACCAAAGCAGCATAGTCGAGACCCATCATGATGACGCCACCCACCTGGTTGTCAGCCTTTGAGGTTATCCTCATCTTGGCTGTCGCCGTGAAATTGTCCGCCGGAGTCTTCTGCAGCAGCATATTGGGCACATCCCACAGATTGGGCGCATCCGTAGCATGCTTGAAATTGTATATGCGGAACGTGCCGAATGCCGTGGGCATGCCGAATATCTGGTCGTAATTGGCCTGCCACTGCCACTGGCGGCCCATCACAGGCAGGTTGAACTCATCGCTCTCCACGGGATTGACCACAGCGACCGTCTCCCGTGTCTTGGGCTTGCGATATTTGAGCACCGGTTCTCCACAATAGTCACCATCCTTGTCAACCCCCATCACCGGCCAGTTGTCGCGCCATGTGACAGGCTGCAGGTGAACCACGCGTCCATAACACTCTTTGTCCTGGAAATGGAGGAACCAGTCCTCGCCCAACGCGGTATGCACCCATCCGCCCTGGTGAGGTCCGTTGACACTGCTCTTTCCCTGAGCCAGCACCACTTTCGACTCGTAAGGTCCGTAAGGAGATTTCGACCTCATGGCGAGTTGGAATCCAGTGGGAACCCCTCCAGCCGGACACATAATCCAATACCATCCCTCGCGCTTATAGAATTTCGGACCCTCACAGGTTCTGTTCTCCGTCCCGTTCCCGTCGAACACGACGACAGGGTCAGAGATGGGTTTGGTCCCCTCCTTGTTGAGTTCCCTCACAGTGAGTACAGACGCAAATCTTGCCCTGCTGTTGGCCCATCCGTTGACCAGGTAGCATCTGCCGTCGTCATCCCAAAGCGGACAGGTGTCGATCATGCCTTTACCGGGAATGACACAGAGCGGCGTGGTCCACTCTCCAGCCGGATTGGTAGATTTCACCATGAAAACCCCATAGTCAGGGTCTCCCCAGTAAATATAGAACTCGCCATTGTGATATCTGATGCTGGGTGCCCAGATGCCATTGCCATGGCTGGGTCGGTCGAACACCTCTTTGGGTTGGAGTTCCTTGACGGCATGGCCGATAATTTTCCAGTTGACGAGGTCGCGTGAGTGGAGTATCGGCAGTCCGGGTATGCACTGAAAAGAACTCGCAGTCAGGTAATAGTCGTCTCCCACCACACATACGTCAGGGTCGCTGTAATCCGCATTGATGACAGGATTGGTATAGGTTCCATCACCATTGTCGGGCGACCATACTTGGGAGCGGTAGTTGTCCTGTGCCGTCGCTGTCAGAGAGAGCATCAGGCAAAAAGTCATTGTCAGTAGTTGTTTCATTGTTTTAGTAGTTTATGAGTTTAGAAGTTTAGGAACTTGGGAGTTTGGGAGTTTGGGAGTTTGGGAGTTTAGGAGTTTAGACAATAGTCCTTTTGTAGGGGTTGCGTCGAAAACGCAACATACGGAGAAACAATTCTTCACTCTTCACTCTTCATTTTTCACTCTTAGAAGTAGTGGTAATCATAATTCTTAATCCTTAATCCATAATTCTTAATTCTTAATCCTTAATTCTCAATTCTATTTTAGGACGAGCGAATAACGGTTGTCCTCATACTTGATGGCCATGGAGCGGAACTGTCCTCCGGTGCGTTGATGCACATGCAAGGCGACATGCCCCATGGTGCAGCGGAAATTGACCTCCACGCAAGGATGGATGCGGATGCCTTCCGCCGTGCGCACCAGCATCATGTCCACTCCCACGGGACCTCTGAGCACCCTAAGGAAAGGGCTGGCAGTTGTGCCATCACACGCCACATTGCCGAGCCACCGATGGATGCGGTAGGAGATGTCGAGCATGGTGAGCGCATCGACATGTTTTTCCAGCATAGCTTGTTTTTCCTTTTCCGGAGCCAGCAAGTTGCCCGTGTATGCAGACCCCGCATTGCTGAAAACGGAGATGCCTTCGAGCGGCACCGTTCGGCGCTCCCTGACAAAGAACTCCAGGGCGAAATTGAGCACGCAGTCATAATGCGGTTCCACGACCACCGACTGCTGCTGCTCCAGCACCCGCCGGATGAAGCCCTCCTCGTTGTCTGAAAGCGTCTCTCCGACGAACCTCACCCCTCTTCCGCTGCTGCTCCACGGAGCCTTGACCACTGCTCCATGCCATTGCCGCATCAGTTCTCTCACCTCATCGAGGGAAGTCGCTTCTATCCGTTCTCCGACAGTAAGGGGATGAGCCTTGACTATCTCATCAAGGAGGCCGATGGAAGTAGCCCTGTGCGACAGGCGGCGCCACTTCACCAAGTCACCCTGACTGGGCATCAGGTACTCGTTCATCCCTATCCGCAGCAGTTGGTTGCGCACATCCTCATCCCATCCCCAGGGACAGCACTCCACGTGCAGTTTTTCTCTCTCAGGCATCCTCTCCACCCCTTTCGGAGTCACCCATCTCACGTCGGGGAGGAACTGGGCAAAGGGAGCGGACGTCTGCCGAGCCACCTCCGCATCATCCACCATCACCCAGTCGCCGTCCATCGCCATGAATGCCGGGAGGAACCCCAAGTCGCGTCTGAGCAGCCGCGCGGCCCTCGGCGGGGTCATTCCCCTACCCTGTTTTTCCTCAGCGAGCACCAGGTCGTGCTCAGGATTGAATACATACAGTTTGGTCATCAGTAGGCTGTCAGGACGCTATAACGTGTGTGGTTTTCCCATGTGTTGTTGTAATTTGTGACAAAAATAGAAAAAAAACTCAATATTTGCAAACTACACTTTGCAAATTTGGAAAAAAAGAGTATCTTTGCAAATTAATAGCAGTGATCGAGGGCGAAAACCCGGCGCATTGAAAACAAATCATCAAAATGGAGGCCTTTTTCCGCACACACACCTATCTGGTAGAGCACACCAATGCTCCGGTCAGGCGTGGCCTGATGGATGAGATTGACTGGAATGACCGTCTCATCGGCATCAAGGGCACCCGCGGTGTGGGCAAGACCACCTTCCTGCTTCAATATGCGAAAGAAAATTTCGACACCCGTGACAAGCAGTGCCTCTATGTGAACATGAACAACTTCTACTTTCAGGAGAAGGGCATAGAGGAGTTTGCAGGGGAGTTCTACCGTCAGGGAGGCAAGGTGCTTCTGGTGGACCAGGTTTTCAAGCAACAGGACTGGAGCAAGGGTTTGCGCCGGTGCTACGACCGTTTTCCCGATCTGAAAATCATCTTCACAGGTTCGAGCGTGATGCGTCTGAAGGAAGAGAATCCCGAGTTGAACGGCATCGTGAAGAGTTACAACCTGCGTGGGTTCTCCTTCCGCGAGTTTCTTAACCTGATGACCGGCAACGACTTCAGGGCCTATACTTTGGAAGAGATACTCGCCGACCACGAGCACATCATCAAGCAGATACTGCCCAAGGCCCGTCCCCAGGAGTATTTCCAGGACTATGTGCACCATGGTTTTTATCCCTTCTTTCAGGAGCGCCGCAACTATTCAGAGAACCTTCTGAAGACGATGAACATGATGACCGAGGTGGACATCCTGCTCATCAAGCAGATAGAACTGAAATATCTCACCCGCATCAAGAGACTGTTCTACGACCTTGCCGTCGACGGTCCCAAGGCTCCCAACATCAGCAAACTGGCGAATGACATCGACACCAGCCGTGCCACCGTGATGAACTACATCAAATATCTCGCCGACGCGCGCCTGATCAACATCATCTACCCCTACGGTCAGTCGTTCCCCAAGAAACCGTCGAAAGTGATGCTCCACAACTCGAACCTGATGTACGCCATCTACCCGAGCCGTGTGGAGCAGCAGGATGTCATGGAGACCTTTTTTGTCAATTCGATGTGGAAAGACCATAAGGTGAACCAAGCCGGTCACGACAGCACCTATTTGGTGGACGGCAGCATGAAGTTCCGCATCTGCGATGCCACTCAGAGCAGCCGGATGAGGTTTTCTCCCGACACGCTGTATGCGCGCTACAACACGGAGGTGGGCAAGGGCAACCAGATACCTCTATGGCTGCTGGGCTTCCTCTATTGAGACAGACCAACGTATAAACAGACATTATATATTATACTCTCTAATTTATCTTTTTAAACAAAACAATGGCAAAAGAAAAGAAATTTATCACATGTGATGGTAATGAGGCCGCTGCACATATCAGTTATATGTTCAGCGAAGTAGCCGCCATCTATCCCATCACCCCGTCATCACCAATGGCGGAGCACGTTGACGAGTGGGCAGCCCGCGGGCGCAAGAACCTCTGGGGCCAGACCGTATCAGTGCAGGAGATGCAATCGGAGGCCGGTGCCGCCGGTGCCGTGCACGGTTCTCTCCAGGCAGGTGCCCTGACCACCACATTCACCGCCTCCCAGGGTCTTCTTCTGATGATCCCCAACATGTACAAGATTGCCGGTGAGTTGCTTCCCTGCGTGTTCGACGTGTCGGCCCGCACCCTGGCCTCCCACTCTCTCTGTATCTTCGGTGACCATCAGGACGTGATGGCATGCCGTCAGACCGGCTTCGCCATGCTCTGCGAGGGCAGCGTGCAAGAGGTGATGGACCTGACCGCCGTCGCCCACCTGGCTTCTCTGAAGACCTGCGTGCCGTTCATCAACTTCTTCGACGGTTTCCGCACCTCTCATGAGTACCACAAGATCGAGCGTCTCGACAATGAGGACATCCTGCCGTTGGTCGACGAGGCCGACATCCAGCGTTTCCGCGACCGCGCCCTCACTCCTGAGCGCCCCGTCACCCGTGGTACCGCTGAGAACCCCGAGACCTTCTTCACCCACCGCGAGGCCTGCAACAGTTACTATGACGCAGTGCCTGAGGTAGTAGAGGAATACCTCGGCAAGATCAGTGCCATCACCGGCCGCGAGTATCACCTCTTCTCCTACTACGGAGCCGAGGATGCCGACCGCATCGTGATCCTGATGGGTTCTGCTTCCGACGCAGCCCGCGAGGCCATCGACCATCTGAACGCCAACGGAGAGAAGGTGGGTATGATCAGTGTCCACCTCTATCGTCCGTTCAGCATCAAGCACCTGCTAGCCGCTGTTCCCAAGACAGTGAAGCGCATCGCCGTGCTCGACCGCACCAAGGAGCCGGGCGCAGAAGGCGAGCCTCTCTACATGGATGTGAAGTCAGCATACTACGAAGTGGAGGAGCGTCCTCTCATCGTCGGCGGCCGCTACGGTCTGGGTTCACACGACACCACACCGGCACAGATCATCTCTGTGTTCAACAACCTGGCCATGCCAGAGCCCAAGAACCACTTCACCATCGGTATCGTGGACGACGTGACCTTCACCTCGCTGCCTGTTGTTCCCGAGATTGCCCTCGGCGGCAAGAGCATGTTCCAGGCCAAGTTCTACGGACTGGGTGCTGACGGAACTGTGGGAGCCAACAAGAACTCCGTGAAGATCATCGGCGACAACACCGACAAATACTGCCAGGCTTACTTCTCGTATGACTCGAAGAAGTCGGGTGGCTTCACCTGCTCACACCTGCGTTTCGGCGACGAGCCCATCCGCTCGACCTATCTGGTGACCACACCTAACTTCGTGGCATGCCACGTACAGGCATACCTGCATATGTATGACGTGACCCGCGGTCTGCAGAAGAACGGCACCTTCCTGCTCAACACCATCTTCGAGGGTGAGGAACTCGCCCGCTTCATGCCCAACAAGGTGAAGCGCTACTTCGCAGAGAACAACATCACCGTGTATACCATCAACGCCACCAAGATTGCCCAGGAGATCGGTCTCGGCAACCGCACGAACACCATCCTGCAGTCGGCATTCTTCCGCATCACCCAGGTGATTCCCGAGAAACTCGCCGTGGAGCAGATGAAGAAGTTCATCGTCAAGTCTTATGGCTCGAAGGGTGAGGACGTGGTGAACAAGAACTACGCAGCCGTTGACCGCGGCGGTGAGTACAAGCAGTTTGTGGTGGATCCCGCATGGGCCAACCTTCCCGACGACCCCGTGGTGGAGGACAACGCACCCGCTTTCGTCAAGGAAGTGGTTCGCCCCATCAACGCACAAGCCGGCGACCTGCTGCCTGTCAGCGCATTCACCAAGTTCAACACCACCGACGGTTCATGGGAAGTGGGCACCGCTGCCTACGAGAAACGTGGCGTGGAGGCATTCGTTCCTGTATGGAATCCCGAGAACTGTATCCAGTGCAACCAGTGTGCTTACATCTGTCCTCACGCAGCCATCCGTCCGTTCGTGCTGACCAATGATGAGTTGGCCGGATTCGAAGGTCTGAATGCCATTGAGATGAAGGCTCCCGCCGCTATGAAGGGCATGAACTTCGTCATTGAGCCGAGTGTCCTCGACTGTCTGGGTTGCGGCAACTGCGCCGACATCTGCCCGGGTCATCCCAAGAAGGGCAAGGCCCTCTCGATGGTTCCGTTCAATCCCGATGCCGCCGACATGAAGAAGATGGCCGCCGACTGGGACAAACTCGTCAAGGTTCCCAGCAAGCAGCATCTCGTCGACATCCGCAGCAACGTGAAGAACAGCCAGTTTGCTCAGCCTCTGTTTGAGTTCTCAGGTGCCTGCGCCGGTTGCGGTGAGACTCCTTATGTGAAACTCATCTCCCAACTCTTCGGTGACCGTCAGATGATTGCCAACGCCACCGGTTGCTCATCCATCTATTCCGCTTCCATCCCCTCCACTCCTTATACAAAGAACGAGAAGGGACAGGGTCCTGTGTTCAACAACTCCCTGTTCGAGGACTTCTGCGAGTTCGGTCTCGGTATGGCTCTCGGTGTGAAGAAGATGAAGGAGCGCATTGCCAAACTGCTCTGCGAGGCCTGCGAGAAGTGCGACGTCACTCCCGAGTACAAGGCTTTGGCAGAAGAGTGGATTGCCAACTGTGATGACGCCGACAAGACCAAGGGGATTGCTCCGAAACTGCGTGCTGAGATTGCTGCCTGCGCTGCCAACGGCTGTGAGATCTGCAAGGAACTGCAGACCCTCGACCACTATCTGGTGAAGCGCTCACAGTGGATCATCGGCGGTGACGGTGCTTCCTACGATATCGGCTACGGCGGTCTCGACCACGTGATTGCTGCTGGCGAGGACGTGAACATCCTGGTGCTCGACACCGAGGTGTACTCCAACACCGGCGGTCAGGCTTCGAAGGCTACCCCGCTCGGCGCCATCGCACAGTTTGCCGCTCAGGGCAAGCGCATCCGCAAGAAGGACCTTGGCATGATTGCCACCACCTACGGCTATGTGTATGTAGCACAGATCGCCATGGGTGCCGACCACGCACAGTGTCTGAAGGCCATCCGCGAGGCAGAGGCTTGGCACGGACCATCCATCATCATCGCTTACGCTCCGTGTATCAACCACGGTCTGAAGGCAAAGGGTGGCATGGGCAAGAGCCAGGCTGAGGAGAAGCGTGCTGTGGAGTGCGGCTACTGGCATCTCTGGCGCTTCAATCCCGCTCTCATCGAGGAGAACAAGAATCCGTTCTCACTCGACTCGAAGGAGCCCGACTGGAGCAAGTTCCACGACTTCCTCATGGGCGAGGTGCGCTACCTCTCTGTCAAGAAGGCTTATCCCAACGAGGCAGAGGAGTTGTTTGCCGAGGCTCAGCGTATGGCACAGATCCGCTACAAGACCTATGTGCGCAAGACACAGGAAGACTGGAGCGAGGAAGCATAATCAAGAACTCGAAAGTTGGAGGGATTTGTAATCTCGACCATTATTATCAAAGGAGCACCTCACGGGTGCTCCTTTTTCATATCTCGTCTCAACCCCTCATTACACAAAGAGTATTGTCTAAACTCCCAAACACCCAAACTCCTAAGTCGCTAATCTCCAACGAAATCAAAAACTCACCTCCTTTTTGATGATTTTTTTTAACTTAAAAAAATCAAACAAATGTAACATTCTATCGTATTAATATCTACTTTTGTCGCCGAGAATCAACTTATTGTTTTACTAAACACTTATCAAAAATGAAAAAATTGTTTTTTATCGCTATGGCCGCTGTTGCCATGACATTCACCGCATGTAAGAAAGAGGCTGCTCCCGCACCCGAGCCCGAGCCAGAGACCCCCGAGGTAGAACTGGTATCCACTGACTCCATCGCCGCTGTGATCGAGGCTGCTGACAGCACCCAACTGAGCGCCCTGCTCTCCGAGGCACAGGCTAAGATTCAGGAACTGACCAACATTGACCCTGCCAAGGCAAAGGACTATCTCGCTGCTATCCAGACCCTTCTGAAGGAGAATGCTGACAAGATCAAGGCATTTGCCGGAACAGGTGCTGTGGCCAGTGTGATTGACGCTGTGAACAACCTTCCCGCTATTGAGGTTCCCGATGTGGCATCTGCCGCTGAGGAGGCTGCTGAGAACGCCGCTGAGGGTGTGAAGGACGCTGCTGAGGCTGTTCAGGATGCTGCTGCCGAGAAGATTGAGGATGCCAAGGCTACTGTGAACGATGCTGCCAACGCTGCTGTTGACAAGGCCAACGAGATGAAGGATGCCGCTGCTGAGAAGGCTGCCGGTGCCATCGACGACGCCGCCAACAAACTGAAGGGCGCCCTTGGTCAATAATCAAGACAAAAAAGCATAGAAAAGAAAAATTGCCGCAGGCTCCGAGTGGAGTCTGCGGCACTTTTTTTAGTTCAGAGTTCATAGTTCATAGTTGATGGGGATCAGCCATTCACCATCTTGACATCGAGGCGCTTGCACGGGAACATGAATCCACGCTCCTTGAGTTGCTGATAGACGGTCTCATTCATGTAGAAATAGACGGTCCAATAATCGGTGCCGAGACACCAGGTACGGGTGTTGACCACCACACCTTTCTCTGCCAGTTCGGTGAGGCCTACCCACGGTTCAGCCACCACATCGGAGTCCTCCACGGGAGCCTGAATGATGAGTGGGTTCTTTGCCTGAATCTCACGGATGGCTTTTTTCACCTCGTCAAGGTCGCCGCCGTAGGCGAAGTGGAAGTCAAGGTCCACACGGCGGTATTTCTCCGTCGAGTAGTTCTTCATGCTCTTTGTCGACATCTCACCATTGGGGATAATGATGGTCTGCGCGTCATTGGTGCGGATGATGGTGTTGAAAATCTGGATCTCCTTCACCGTGCCCTGATAGCCCTGAGCCTCAATGAAATCACCCACTTTGAAGGGTTTGAAGAGCAAGATCATCACACCACCGGCAAAATTCTGCAGTGTGCCACTGAGGGCCATGCCGATGGCAACGCCGGCGGAAGCGAAGAGGGCGATGAACGAGGAGGTCTCGATGCCGAGGATAGAGATGATGACGATGGCGAGCAGGAGCCAGCATACCACGCTGACGATGCTTGTCAGGAACGAGTAGAGCGATGGATCCACATTGCTCTTCTTGAGCATTTTCTTGATCAGTTTGTTGATCCATTTGATGATCCAACTACCGACGATGTAGACGATAATCGCCACAAGGACGTTTTTGCAGAAACTCAATGCCCATTGTCCCAGCATTGAGTAAGTCTCGGGGGATAAAATCTTTTCCAACATAATATAATAAGGTTAAGGTTAGAAATAATTCTCAAGATAATCCAAACTGGGGTCAAAGATAAGAATTATTATCCATATCTCCAAAAAAAACAGGAATTTCGAAGTATCACTCAATATTTTTTACTTTTTTCCCGAATTGGAGAATCGGAGAGCAAAGGAAATTCTTGAATTCTTTAATTCGTGAGAAGAAATAAAATCCCGAATTAGAGAATTGGAGAATTGGTGAGCAAAGGAAATTCTTGAATTCGATAATTCGTGAGAAGAAAAAAATCCGGTGTTCGCAGATTATGAAACGACAAGGGGACATGCCATCTGGCACATCCCCTTGCCGTTATAAATATATGAGCAACGGACCGGATTTTACCTAATATGGTCCATGCTTCTGACGAGTTTCTCGTCCTTGATGATGCCACGTCGAGCCAGCATATAGAAGACGAATGCCAGGACAGGCAGCAGGTCATTGAAATAGTAAGGATGGAACTTGCTCTCAAATCCGAGGTTTTGTCCGCGGACAACTCCTATTCCGTAGCATACCCAGAGGAAGATGAGGAAAACGCAGATCGTGCAGAGACGCACCTGAAATTTCCTGTTCTTGAAGGAGATGATGGCCCACAGGTTGAGCGGACAGGTGATGAGCAGCAGGACAAACAGCGGCCATACGGCGCCGAAATCCCTTGTGCCGTCGGGCATCACGTTCCAGAGGTTGTACATTACCGTATTTCCCCCCATCGCAGCAGGCTCAAAATAGCCCAAGGGGAAACACAGGCACACCACCGTGAGGATGAATGCCAAGAGCAGGTAGACGGTCTGAATGCGCTGCCACATAACTAAGCCTCCTTGGATGGGTCGCGCCAGAACACATTGCCCTCGATGAACTCCTGTGTTGCGAGCAGTGTCGGTTTGGGCAACTTCTCGTAATAGCGTGAGATCTCAATCTGCTCACGGTTTTCAAACACCTCCTCCAGCGTGTCATTGTAGGAAGCGAACTCCTGCAGTTTCTGGCTGAGATCCTGCTTGATCTCCATCGATATCTGATTGGCACGTTTTGAGATGATGGCCACACTCTCATAGATGTTGCCGGTGTCCTGACAGAGGTCCATGATGTTGCGTGTGACAGTGTTGACTGGTGCTTTTGACTTCTTGTAATCCATTTTTTGTTGTGGTTGGTTTCAGTTTTCTTCTTTAGTATATTTCTTGCAGTGCTCAATATAGCGCTCTGCCAATTTTTTGTATTCCGAGTCGGGATATTCGTTGATGAATCCGTAGCACTCATCCTCCGCGTCGCGGAAGCGGTCGAGCCGTCGCTCCTCTACACTGCTCTGGGCCAGTTCATACTTGCTCTTCATCACCAGCAGTGCAAACTGCTCGCGCTTGGTGCTGTAGGGGAAGTCCTTGATGGCGTTCTGCGCGGTGATGATGCAAGCCTCATAGTTGCTGCCGCCACTGGTGCAGTTGCCGAAATAAGTGCCCAAATCATAATAGAGTTTGGCGGAGTAGAGTTCTTTGTCCACCAGTTTGTCCTGAAGTTCATACAAGCGTTGGTGGGCGATATCCTTGAGTTGTGCTCCCGGATAGAGGTCAAGATATTCCTGGAAAGCGGAGATAGCCGACATGGTGGGAGTCTGGTCGAGTCTCGGCTCCGGCGTGCTCATATACAGGCTCTGCCCCACATAGAAGGAAGCCATCTCGGCATAGGTCCCCTTGGGGTATGACTGGTGGTATCTTTTGAAATACTGTGCCGCTGTCTCATAGTCCTTTCCGCAATAGGCTGCCATAGCGAGCATGTAAAGGCACTCCTGTCCGTCAGTGGTGCCCTTCATCATCGTCACGATATCCTGAAGCAGGAGCACGGTACGGTTGTACTTGCCTTGGGCGAAACACTCCTTGGCATACTCGTACTTATACTCGTAGTTGTCGGTCTTGTAGACCCTGTTGAACTCATTGGCACATCCTGAAAGAAGGATGACGAAACAGAGAGCGATAAAGGGTATTTTCTTCATTTTTTTCGCTTTGAACTGCAAAATTACACATAATCCTATACTTCTGCAAAACCTAAGGTTGATTTTTAGCAAAAAAAAATGATTTGGCTTGATGTGATAAGTTTTTTTAAGAATGACACCATTCTAAATACCTACATCCACTCGCAACAAGCCGATGCACTTGGTGTTGTGGTCGGCGACGATGAAATGGAACACAGGCTTGACAGTCAGGAAGTCGGTGATGCGGAGGCTGCAGATGAGTTCAGTGGCCCATTCGTCGATGCCGGACACACGGGTGTAGTCAGTGAACAAGCCAAAATCGGCTCGCTTGAGGGAATATTTTCCGCCAAGGCCGCAGAAGTTCTCACAAATGTTGTAGCGTCCGAAAGTATGACTGTAAGCAGCCAGCAAGGTGAATTTGGGCGAGAGTGCCTGCTCTGCGTATGCCCATGCCGTGGAACATTCATCCGTATAGACGTGCGTGCTGCCTCCCAGGAAATAGTGGCTGCCTCGATAGCGATATTCCGCTTGTCCCAAAGCAAACAGGCCATCACTATTAGGGCAAAAGCGGAATACATTGTAACGACCCGTGAAATCGTGATTTCCCACGCCGTTGTACAGAGACGCCTGAAGGCGCAGGTTTTTGTGGTCATAGGCATAATGGAAGCCTACTGCTGCATCCGGAAAAGTGCCAATGTACGCATTCCAGGTGATGGTGGGGAAAATGCCGCACGAACTGTTAGTGAAAAGAGAAAGTCCGTCGCTGCAGAAATAGTCCTCGTCGGTGCGACGGATGCCGGCGAAAAGGGAATGACGTTCGCCTAATTGCCAGGTAAGTCCTGCCACCGACAATGCGAAGGGTATATCGTTATAAGAATCGATATTGGAATACCCCTGCAAGGCAAAAGCCACCGGTTCCTGTTTGGTAGCCAATGTGCTGATGGAATGCAGTTGGAAGGACAGCGACCTTGAAAGGGGAACATCGGCACTAAGTTGGAGGAGATTGGCCATACGTGCCCGTTTGAAATCTGTCTGCACCTCTCCAGTATACTCAATCCCAAACGAGGGACGCAGTGAAGTGCTGTCTGCACTCTGTGCCATCAGGTGCATACAGCCACACTGCAAAACCGTCAGAATAATACCGACAAAGCGGATTTGCCATTGCTTATTGTATCTTTCTTGCAAAGTAGTCTGTTGAATTTGAGGACAAAAGTAGCAAAAATAATGATGCTTCACAAACCAGCGGATGGCAAGCCCGTGGTTTTTAAGCATTGTTAAGAACTTTGATGATGCTGAGTTACTGACTATTTGAGGAGTTTCAGACTCATGAATGGCCTTCTCCGTATGCTGCGGTTCTGCCGCAGCCTAACAAGACAAGATTCAATATAGCAAGAATCCATTTAGCAAGAATCAATTGACGGGATTGATAGAAAAAAAGATGAACTTTGCTCACTTATTCAGATTTTTATGCTATATTTGCTCGTTTTTATGCTATATTTGCTCGCTGTTGTGCGACAAAAAAGGTACATTCATCCACACACTGGTGTCATCAACATCAGCAAGGATGATCTGAACTCACTGTAACGATGGAATTCAAACTCACCTCAAAATACCGTCCGACGGGCGACCAGCCCCAGGCCATCCGCGAACTGACAGAAGGTCTGGTCCGTGGCGACCGTGCCCAGGTGCTGCTGGGTGTCACCGGTTCGGGCAAGACATTCACCGTGGCCAACGTGATAGCCAACGTGAACCGCCCCACCCTCATCCTGAGCCACAACAAGACCCTCGCCGCCCAACTCTATGAAGAGATGCGCGGGTTCTTCCCCGACAATGCCGTGGAATATTATGTGTCGTACTACGACTATTACCAGCCTGAGGCGTACATCCCCCATACCGACACCTACATAGAGAAAGACCTCGCCATCAACGAGGAGATCGACCGTCTGCGCCTCTCCGCCGTCTCTGCCCTGCTCAGCGGGCGCCGCGATGTGGTGGTGGTGTCGTCGGTGTCGTGCATCTACGGCATGGGCGGGCCGACAGCGATGACGGAGAGTGTCATCAGTCTGCGCCGTGGCCAGAAACTCGACCGCAACATGCTGCTGCGGCGGTTGGTCGACGCTCTCTATGTGCGCAACGACATCGACCTGCAACGCGGCACTTTCCGCGTGAAGGGCGACACGGTGGACGTGTTCATGGCATACAGCGACAACGTGCTGCGCATCACTTTTTGGGATGATGAGATTGAGTCTATCGAGGAGGTCGACTCCATCACCTACCACCGCATCGGGAGTTTTGCCGACTATCAGATCTATCCCGCCAACCTCTTCGTCACGACCAAAGAACAGCAGACGGCGGGCATCCGCATGATACAGGACGATCTGCTGAAGCAGATAGATTTCTTCAACGAGATGGGTGACCCCGTCAAGGCAGAGCGCATCAAGGAACGCGTGGAGTATGACATCGAGATGATCAAGGAACTGGGCCACTGCTCCGGCATAGAGAACTACTCGCGCTACTTCGACGGCCGCGAGGCAGGACAGCGTCCCTACTGTCTGCTCGACTTCTTCCCCGAAGACTTCCTCATGGTGATTGATGAGAGCCATGTGAGTGTGCCGCAGATCAACGCGATGTATGGCGGCGACCGGGCCCGCAAGACCAACCTGGTGGAGTATGGGTTCCGCCTCCCCGCCGCTTTTGACAACCGACCGCTGCGCTTCGAGGAATTCCAACAAATGGTGCATCAGGTGATTTATGTCTCCGCCACACCCGCCGACTTCGAACTCGCTGAGGCAGAGGGCGTGGTGGTGGAGCAACTCATCCGCCCCACCGGGCTCCTTGACCCCGACATCGAGGTGCGCCCGAGCGAGCACCAGATTGATGACTTGATGGAGGAGATCCTCACCCGTGTCGCCCGCGACGAGCGTGTGCTCGTGACTACCCTGACCAAGAGGATGGCTGAGGAACTGACAGAATACCTGCTCAACAACGAGGTGCGAGCCAACTACATCCACAGCGACGTGGCTACCCTCGACCGTGTAAAGATCATGAGCGATTTCAGGGCCGGCATCTTTGATGTCCTAGTGGGTGTCAACCTGCTGCGCGAGGGCCTTGATTTGCCGGAGGTGTCGCTGGTGGCTATCATCGATGCCGACAAGGAGGGATTCCTGCGCAGCCACCGCTCGCTCACTCAGACCGCCGGACGCGCCGCCCGCAATGTCAATGGCAAGGTCATCATGTATGCCGACACCATCACAGAGAGCATGCAGAAAACCATCGACGAGACAGTGCGCCGCCGGACCATCCAGATGAAATACAATGAGGAGCACGGCATCACTCCGCAACAGATCATCAAGGACATCAGGGGAAGTCTTACTCCACATGTGGCACAAAAAGAGGCACCTGCCACAAAGGGTTACGGCGAAGCCTATATCGAACCCGACAGCGACCGCATGGTGGCCGACCCGATAGTGAGCAAGATGACGCAAGAGGAACTGGCTGCAGCCATCGCCGAAAGCACACGTCTGATGAACGAGGCTGCCAAACGGCTTGACTTCCTGCAGGCCGCACAATACCGCGATGAGGTGCTGAGACTGCAAGAAAGGTTGAAAATTGAAAATTGAAGATATCTAAAAAGCGGACCCGATGTCGTATCGAGTCCGCTTTTCATTATCAGGAGTAATCATAATTCTTAATTCCTAATTCTTAATTCATCATCTGCGATGGTGGCCGTGTCTTCCGGGGCGTGCGGGACCAGGATTGTGACGGTGTGCGCCAGGACGCGGACCAGCAACCAGACCGGGACGATGACCGTAGCGGGGAACAGCGATGGGACGCGGTGCCACTGGCGGGTGATGACGGAAGAAGTGATTGCGATGGTAGCGGTCGTAGACGCCAAATACCCATGCGCTCCTTCCCCAAGAAACCGGACGATAGAAGTAAGAACGTGTCATATAGAGGTTGTACTGAGCCGCTGTGAGGACACGCACGAGACCGCGGTCGCGGATGCTCCATCGTGACCCGTAGAGGTCAGCGCGGGCATTGAGTCCCATGAGATAGTCAAGGTTGAGTTGATATACTGCTTCGTACTGTGCCTCATCGAGTCCCAGTTCGTAGGCCATTTTGTCGCTGAGGAACAAAGCCTCGTTGCGTGCTGTGTTGTATGGCATTGCTGTGGCAGAGATGGCTATCGTCATCATCATGGCCATGAATAACATCTTTTTCATTGTCTTATTTTTTTAGTTGTTGTACTTGTTGTTTTCTTTTCTCTGTTGCAAAAGTAGCCATATATCAGAGACTATGAAAAGGAATACGCCTAAACCAAGGGAGGATTATCCCTAAAGATGAAGGGGAATTCCCGACCAAGAAGAAGATTGACATATAAAATGGAAGATCGAAGAACTTCGCAACTGATGTTTTCGCACAACTCACTCAATTGGATGGATAATAAGACCTTTGGGTTGCAGAAAACCTTTGCTGGGGAAAAAATCCTTCATTCTTCCGCGTTTTTTTGCATATACGCATTTTTTGAGTTATCTTTGCCTTCAAAGAACGATTATCATGAAAAAAATCAAGTTGCTGCCCTACGGCATCTCCGACTTCAAACAAATTCAAAGAGAAGGGAAGTACATCGTTGACAAGACGATGTATATCTCTAAAATGGAGACGACAGATAACTTTCTCTTCCTCATCCGCCCGAGGCGCTTTGGCAAGAGCGTGTTCCTGAGCATGCTACGCGCTTACTACGACATC
>JAEEJK010000054.1 GCA_016281815.1 Prevotella sp.
ATGGCGCCAAGTGAGGGCAGCCATTCCACAGCAGCACGTTGTCATTTCCTCCAACTGGAGCGGCTTCACTGCCTTTTGGAGCATCAAGCAGGACGTGCTCTTCCTCGACAGCATACAATATCTGAGTCCAGCAAGTGACAAGAAAACTCTGCCAGAGTGTATTCCGGCAGAGACACTGCAACGGGTGTTCAAGAAATATTTTGATGGCAAGCGAATCGTGGCCGGATGGCTGAAAGGCGACATCCGTGTGGCAAGGGGAAAGATGCTCTATTATGAACACATGGGTTACGAAAGGAACTATGAGGAGGAGCAATTGATCAGTATTGACAACGGGAAGGTGACTGGTATGAAAGCCTTTCATAACTATACCAAGGAAGGTTTCTCCTTTGCCCAAGTGGGAAAGGCGCAGATGGGTACCAAGCAGGTGACTCCGGCCCAACTCAGGGAGATGTTTCCCCTGCACTTGGAACGATACCCGGAGTTGGCCAATGAGAAACGCATCCTGTTCTACATCCGACGGGCCAAGGTCGACGAGACCGGTCATATGGTGGACTGTGAAGTCAAGGTGATGAAGCCCGGCGACAACCCCCAACTTGCCGCAGAGATGGCAGAATTGTTGAAAGCCTACTCCCCCTGGCGAGTGTCTTTCATCAATGGAGAATACCGTGCCCATGGTATAGAAAAGTACACTTTCACCTATCAGGTAGCACAATAATACAGATACAATGATATCCACCATTTTCATGGTGGATATCACGCATATTCTTTTACCTAAATGTTATTCTGAATAGAATCGGGAATTCAAAAAACGGCGAGGGCCTGTTACTTAATGATTCCCTGTTCGACGAAGATTTTTTTCAGCACCTGCACACCGCGCTCCACTTGTTCCTGTGTGTGTGTCGCCATGAGAGCGAAACGCACCAGCGTATCCTGAGGAGCACAAGCCGGCGGAATGACCGGGTTGATAAAGACGCCATTGTCGAAAGCCAGTTTGGTGACAATGAAAGTCTTGTCCACATCCCTCACATACAGTGGAATGATGGGGCTCTCGGTGTCACCGATTTCAAAGCCCTCCTCACGGAACCTGCGCAAAGCATACTTGGTGGTCTCCCACAATTTCTCGCGGCGCTCAGGCTCTGTGCGAATGATATGCAAGGCCTCCTTGGCTGCAGCAGTAGCAGCAGGAGTGTTGGAAGCGCTGAAGATATAGGTACGACATGTATGACGCAGATAATTGATGGTATCGGAATCAGCAGCGATGAATCCTCCGATACTGGCCAGGCTCTTGGAGAAGGTACCCATGATGAGGTCGACATCATCGGTTACCCCGAAATAATCGCAAACGCCCTTGCCCTCGTTGCCAAAGACACCGATTCCATGAGCCTCATCGACCATGATGGAAGCGTTGTACTTTTTCTTGAGCCTTACAATCTCCGGCAGGTTGGCCAAGTCGCCCTCCATAGAGAAGACACCATCCACGACGATGAGTTTGATAGCATCAGGATCGCACTTCTGCAACTGCTTCTCCAGGTCCTCCATGTCGTTGTGCCTGAATTTCAGTTGCTTGGCAAAAGAGAGTCTTCTGCCATCTACGATACTGGCATGATCGCGCTCATCACAGATGATGTAGTCCTCGCGCCCACAAATAACCGCCAAGACACCTGAATTGACAAAGAATCCCGTGGAGAAGCAAAGAGCATCTTCCTTGCCCACATAGGCAGCAAGTTCTTTCTCCAGTTCCACATGCAAGTCCACCGTACCGTTGAGGAAACGGCTACCTGCACAACCAGAGCCATATTTGTCAAGCGCTTTCTTGGCAGCCTCTATAATTCTCTCGTCACCAGTAAGCCCTGTATAGGCATTTGACCCAAACATAAGGACTTTATGTCCTTCCATTTCAACTTCTGTGCCTTGTTTACCAGAAATTGCCCGGAAATAGGGATATACTCCCATCTCCATATATTTCTGAGGCTCACGGTATTTCTTATACCTTTCCTGTAATATTCCCATGAAGAATCGTCAGTTTTGGCTGCAAAGGTAACAAAAAAAGTAATAATACGCATGATTTTTCAAAGAAAAAACAAATAATCATAAAAAATGAGTGACTTTGCCCCATAAATGTCTAATTATTCTTAATTTTGCAGCCGAACTGAGTATGTCTATATTGATTGAGAAATGAAATTATTGTTTGTCATGAATCCGATTTCTGGAGCCATCAAGAAGAGTGGCATCCCGAAATTGATTGATCAACACCTCGACAAGGATAAATTTGAATATGAAATAAGGTATACCGAGCACGCCGGTCATGCAGAGACCATCGCCCGTGATGCCGCCGAAGCCGGCATCGACATCGTGGTGGCTGTAGGCGGTGACGGCACCATCAATGAGGTGGGCCGCGGCCTCATCCATACCTCAACAGCGCTGTCTGTCATTCCCTGCGGCTCAGGCAACGGCCTTGCCCGCCATCTTTCCATCCCCGTCAACATCAAGAAATCCATTCAGATCCTCAACAACTGCCAGATACACGAACTGGACTATTGCATGATCAACGAACATCCCTTTTTCTGTACCTGCGGGATGGGATTTGACGCCTTCATCAGTCAGAAATTTGCGATGAGCAAGCGCAGAGGTCCTCTGAAATACATTGAGGAAGTGCTCCGTGAGGGTCTGAACTATGAGCCAGAGATATACCAGATAGAGGATGAGAGCAGCCGCCACCGCTACCAAGCCTATTTGGTGACCTGTGCCAATGCCTCCCAATATGGCAACAATGCCTATATCGCCCCCCATGCCTCCATGAGCGACGGCCTGTTGGACATCATCATCATGGAACCTTTTGGCTTCATGGATGCCGCCCAAGTGAGTTTTGACCTGATGAACAAGACGCTTGACAAGAGCAGCAAGGTGAAGACCTTCAAGTCGAAGCGGGTGGTGATCCACCGCCAGCATCCCGGGCCAGTGCATTTCGATGGCGACCCCATCCTCATGGACACCGAACTGGAGGTAAGTGCCGTGGAGCGCGGCATCCGTGTCGTCTGCAATGAGGAGGCAGAGGACATCAGCAGCCGTGAGCCCAACGCCATCCAGAATGCGGTGAGCGAACTGCTCAACGACATCAGCGACGTGCACAGCAGCATCCGACATCAGCGCCGCAACATGATTGCATTCAACAAGCGTCTATGGCGGAGGCTGACCAAGTAATCACAGATAGAAATCCGCTGTGAGAGTCTGATACCAAGGTGAGCGCATGCCAGGAGCCGTCTCCAGCAAGCCCTCTGTATTTTCCATCGTATCAATAGGAATTTGTCTGAAAGCCAGCATATATCTTTTAGGTGGCTTGGCAGGCGTGGTGCGCACAGCACACACCCTTGACAGGAAGAACCCGCATAGCGAGGCCTCTGCTTCCAGTCTCGACCGATAGTTGAATGGTATGATGACAGAGAACTCCCCCTCTTTTGCCAACAGCCTGTGCACCGAAGCGAAGAGTTCGGCGAAAGGCAGCGCATCCGTGTGGCGCGCCATGTTTCTCGCCAGTCCCGGCGCCTTAAGTGCATTCTCAAAAAAGGGAGGGTTGCTGACGATGGCCTGATACGCCCCCTGCAGTTCAGGCTTTTCGACCAGGTGCTGCACCGCCATGTGCCATACCCTGACCCTGTCGGCAAACGGTGATTCGGCCACATTTTCCATCGCCTGCGAGCATGCGTCGGCATCAATATCCACAGCATCCACGGAGGCATCCACAAACCGCTGAGCCATCATCATCGCCACCACGCCAGTACCAGTCCCCACATCCAAGATACGTTTGCCCCCATGAGCCCATGCTCCGATGAGCACGCTATCGGTTCCCACCTTCATCACGCACTTGTCCTGATGCACGATGAAATTCCTGAATCTGAAAAACGTATTTGGCATGATGTTTGCAAAAATAACAAAAAAAATCAAAGAATAAAAGCATATCATCACATTAAATCAATTTTTTGCACTAACTTTGTCCCCTTATAGAAAGAAAAAGGGCTGACAAACGCTCTAATGAGCGTGAATATGATCAATAAGTCAACCAACCAAAAAGAATTATGGACAGAGAGCACAATAACGCATTCCAAATGATTGCCGACTACGAAGGAGACATCCGACATCTCTTTGATGTAGAAGCAGACAACCCCATTCCTATTTTAGCCACCCGCAACATGGTGATGTTTCCCGGAGTGATTTCCCCCGTATTGGTGGGCAGGACGAGCAGCATCAACCTTGTGAAGAAACTGAGCAACCAACCCGATGGTCTGCTGGCCATTTTCTGCCAGAAAGACCCCAACGTGGAGAATCCTTCTGGCAACGACCTTTTTGAGACAGGAGTCTATGCCAAGATTATCCGTGTGCTTGAGATGCCAGGCTCCAGCAACATCACTGCCATCGTGCAAGGACTCGGCAAGTGTCAGTTGTCGGGCTTGATCAAATACCGTCCTTATATTGTAGGCCGTGTCGATCCTGTCACGGAGGAGTTGCCGGCTCAGAACGACACCGAGTTCAACGCAGCCGTCGAGGACCTCAGGGCCAGGACCAATGAGTTCATCAAGAAGAACGACGACATCCCCGATGAAGCGCAGTTTGCCCTCACCAACATCACCAACAACATCGTGACGGTGAACTTTGTGAGTTCCAACATGCCCTTCAACATCACCGACAAGATGGACCTTCTGCGGTGCCCCTCCACCAAGGACCGGGTGTTCATGCTGCTCAAACTCATCCACAAGGAGATGCAGTTGGTGGAACTGAAGCAGAACATCCGCATCCGCACCCGTGAGGACATTGACGAGCAGCAGCGGGAGTATTTCCTGCAGCAGCAGATCAAGAACATCAAGGAAGAGTTGGGCAACGGCGAAGGCTCCCCCGAGAGGATGGAACTGCTGGAGCAGGCCAACAACAAGAAATGGAGCGAGGAAGTGGAAAAGGTGTTTTACAAGGAACTCGACCGCCTCGACACCCTCAATCCCCAAAGTCCCGACTACAGCATCCAGATCAACTACCTGCAGACGATGGTGGGGCTGCCCTGGGGCGAGTTCACCGTCGACGACATGAACCTCAAGCGTGCCGAGCGCATCCTCAACCACGACCATTACGGTATGGAGAAGGTGAAGGAGCGTATCCTCGAGCACATCGCCGTGCTTTCGCTGCGCGGCGACCTCAAGTCACCCATTCTCTGCCTCTACGGCCCTCCGGGCGTAGGCAAGACCAGTCTGGGCAAGAGCATTGCCTCTGCCATGAAGCGCAAGTATGTGCGCATCTCACTCGGCGGTCTCCATGACGAGTCAGAGATCCGCGGTCACCGCCGCACCTATGTGGGCGCCATGCCCGGTCGCATCATCAAGAGCATCCAGAAGGCCGGGTCCTCCAACCCCGTCTTCATCCTCGACGAGATCGACAAGGTGACGCAGCACACCATCAACGGCGACCCCGCCTCTGCCCTGCTTGAAGTGCTCGACCCCGAGCAGAACTCCGCTTTCCACGACAACTACCTGGATGTGGACTTCGACCTGTCAAAGGTGCTCTTCATCGCCACGGCCAACGACCTGACCACCATTCCCCGTCCGCTGCTCGACCGTATGGAAGTCATCGAGGTAAGCGGCTACATCACCGAGGAGAAGATAGAGATAGCCAAGCGTCATCTCATCCCCCGAGAGCAGCAGAACACCGGTCTGTCGACCTTGGAAGAATGCCCCACATTCACCAAGCCCGCCATTGAGCACATCATCGAGCAATACACCCGTGAGAGCGGCGTGCGCCAGTTGGAGAAGCAGATCAACAAGGCCCTTCGCAAGTTGGCCTTCATCAAGGCCCGCGACGGCGAGTTGCCTTATGCGAAAATCACTCCCGACAAACTCACTTACCTACTCGGCAAGCCCCCATATTACCGCGACATCTACCAAGGCAACGACTATGCAGGTGTTGTCACGGGACTGGCCTGGACCAGTGTCGGAGGCGAGATTCTGTTCATCGAGACCTCGCTGAGCAAGGGAAAAGGTTCGAAACTCACCCTGACCGGCAATTTGGGCGACGTGATGAAAGAGTCCGCCATCATCGCCCTTGAATATGTGAAGGCCCACATCGACACCCTCGGCGTGGACTACCGTATTTTCGACCAATGGAACATCCACATCCATGTTCCCGAAGGCGCCACCCCCAAGGACGGACCGTCGGCCGGCATCACCATCGCCACCTCCATCGCCTCCGCCCTCACCCAGCGCAAGGTGCGCCGCAACACCGCCATGACCGGTGAGATCACCCTCCGTGGCAAGGTGCTTCCCGTTGGCGGCATCAAGGAGAAGATACTCGCCGCCAAGCGAGCCGGCATCACCGACATCGTCATGTGCAAGGACAACAAGAAGGACATCGACGAGATACCCGCCATCTACCTCAAGGGCGTGGAGTTCCACTATGTGGAGAACGTGCAGGACGTATGGCGTTTCGCGCTCACCGATGAGATTGTGGACCTTCCCGTGCAACTCAATGTAGAGACACCAACGTCTGAGTCATGACCTTCCAACTCCAACATAGCGACCCCAGCAGTGAAGCCCGTGCCGGAGTGATCCACACGTCGCACGGAGACATCATGACCCCCATCTTCATGCCTGTCGGTACCTGTGGCAGCGTGAAGGGTGTGCATTTCAGCGAGTTGCGTGAAGAGATAGGTGCCCAGATCATACTTGGCAACACCTACCATCTCTATCTCCGTCCCGGACTTGACATTCTGAGAGCCGCGGGAGGTCTGCACCGGTTCAACACCTGGGACCGTCCGATTCTGACCGACTCAGGCGGTTTCCAAGTATTTTCACTGACCGGCATCCGAAAGTTGCGCGAGGAAGGCTGTGAGTTCCGCTCCCACATCGACGGTTCGAAGCACATCTTCACCCCCGAAAACGTCATCGACACCCAGCGCGTCATCGGAGCAGACATCATGATGGCATTCGACGAGTGTCCTCCCGGCGACAGCGACTATGCCTACGCCAAGCGCAGCCTCGGACTTACCCAGCGCTGGTTGGACCGCTGTATAAAACGGATGTCTGAGACTGCCCCACTCTATGGCCATGAGCAGAGTCTCTTCCCCATCGTCCAGGGCTGCACCTACAAGGACCTGCGCACCGACGCCGCCCTTCATGCTGCCGACAAAGGAGCCGACGGCTATGCCATTGGCGGTCTGGCCGTTGGAGAACCCACCGAGGTGATGTACGAGATGATTGAGGTGGTGAACGGCATCCTGCCCAAAGACCGTCCCCGCTACCTCATGGGAGTGGGAACACCCCAGAACATCCTTGAAGCCATTGAGCGAGGTGTCGACATGTTCGACTGCGTGATGCCTACCCGCAACGGGCGCAATGCCAATCTCTTCACCTACGAAGGAACGATGAACATGCGCAACAAGAAATGGGAGAACGACTTCTCCCCTATCGACCCTGACGGCTGCACCACAGACCGCATCCACAGCAAGGCCTACCTGCACCACCTCTTCAAGGCCCAGGAACTGCTTGCGCTGCAGATAGCGAGCATCCACAACCTTGCCTTCTACCTTCGTTTGGTAGGCGATGCCCGCCGCCACATCATCGCCGGCGACTTCACGCAATGGAAGTCAGGCATCATCCAGCAATTAGGACAACGTCTCTGAAACAACGACCAAAACTGAACAGATGAAATACTCCACCCTTCGCCGACATCTCACCCTGATGAAATTCCTCCGCAGCCTCCGCCGCGGTGGCCGCAAGGTGTGGGCAGTGATCCGCCGCCTCCTCAGACTGCTTTCCTGGCTGAGTCCGAAAAGATGGATGAAGCGGATGGACTGGTTCATCATCAAGAAATTCATTGGCACATACATCTACGCCATAGTGCTCATCATCTCCATCTCCATTGTCTTCGACATCAACGAGCACCTGGCCAAGTTCACGCAGTACAATGCCCCCCTCCGGGCCATCGTGTTTGACTACTATGCCAATTTCGTCCCCTATTTCGCCAATCTGTTCAGTCCGCTGTTTGTCTTCATCGCGGTGATTTTCTTCACCTCCAAGTTGGCAGGCAACTCAGAGATCATCGCCATGCTCGCCTCCGGCCTGTCCTTCCGCCGGCTGATGCGGCCCTACATGATTTCCTGCGTCATCATCTCGCTCGTCACCTACTATCTCGGTGCCTACGTCATCCCTCATGGCACGGTCATCCGGCAGAATTTCGAGACCATCTACAAGAACAAGCGGAAGAATACCTCTGCCGAGAACGTACAACTGCAGGTGGACCAGGGAGTCATCGCCTATATCCAGCATTACGACAACACCCGCAAGAGCGGATACGGCTTCTGTCTCGACAAATTTGAAAACAAGAAGTTGGTGAGCCACCTCACCGCCACCGAGATCCGCTACGACACCATCAGCGACTCAAAATTCCACTGGAAAGTGCTCAACTGGAAGAAAAGGGAACTGCATGGTCTGAAAGAGCATATCACACAAGGCAGCGAGAAAGACACGGTCATCGTCATGGAGCCCACCGACCTGGTTTACTCGAAAGGTCAGCAGGAGACATTCACCAGTCCGGAACTTCTGGCTTACATCTCCAAGCAGCAGAGCCGTGGCTCAGGCAACGTCGTGCAGTATGAAGTGGAATACCACAAGCGCATCGCCACCTCGTTTGCCTCCTTCATCCTCACGATCATCGGAGCCTCATTGTCCGCCCGGAAGCGCAAAGGCGGCATGGGCATGTATTTGGGCATAGGTCTGGTGCTCAGTTTCACGTATATCATGCTGCAGACCATCTCGGCGACTTTTGCCATCAATGCCGGCTTCCCCTCCGTCATTGCCGCGTGGATGCCCAACATCATTTTTGCTGTCGTAGCCTACTTCTGCTACCGGCAGGCACCGAATTAATAAAAGAGGTAAGAGGTGAGAGGTGAGAGGTGAGAGATGTGATTTTGAGAGGTGAGGGGTGAGAGGTGAGAGGTGAGAGGTAAGAGGTGAGAGATGTGATTTTGAGAGGTGAGAAGTGAGAAGTTAGGGGTGAGAGGTGAGTATGCAAAATGAATAATGTAAAGTATGAGATTTGACGAACTATATCTGAATGACAATATTCTCGATGCCCTTGACGACATGCGCTTCGAGACCTGCACCCCTATCCAAGAGAAATGTATCCCAGAGATACTCGACGGGCGTGACATCATCGGAGTCGCCCAGACAGGCACCGGCAAGACGGCCGCCTACCTACTCCCCATCCTCAGTCTGATCGACGACGGTTATTATCCTGAGGACGCCATCAACTGCATCATCATGAGTCCGACCCGTGAACTCGCCCAGCAAATCGACCAGGCGATGGAAGGTTTCGGCTATTACCTCGATGGCATCAGCAGCGTGGCCGTGTATGGCGGCAACGACGGCGGTCGCTACGACCAGGAGACCAAGGGACTGCAGTTGGGCGCCAATGTGGTGATTGCCACCCCCGGGCGCCTCATCAGCCATATCACCATGGGCCATGCCGACCTCAGCCGCCTGTCCTTCTTCGTTCTCGACGAGGCTGACCGGATGCTCGACATGGGATTTAGCGAGGACATCCTCAAGATAGCCAGTTACATCCCCTCTTCCTGCCAGACCATCATGTTCTCCGCCACGATGCCTCAGAAGATAGAGCAGTTGGCCAAGACCTTGCTGAAGGATCCTGTAGAGGTGAAACTGGCCGTGAGCCGTCCTGCCGACAACATCCTCCAGCAGGCATACGTCTGTCACGAGAACCAAAAGGTGGGCATCATCCGCCACCTGTTCAAGAACAACGAACTGAGCCGCGTTATCATCTTTGCCGGCAGCAAACTGAAGGTGAAGGAGATCAACCGTTCCCTGCGCATGCTGCATATCAACAGCGGCGAGATGCACTCTGACCTCGACCAGAGCCAGCGCGATGACATGATGTACCGTTTCAAGAGCGGTCAGGTGGATGTGCTCGTGGCCACCGACATTGTGGCACGTGGCATCGACATCGACGACATCGCCACCGTCATCAACTATGACGTGCCCCACGACAGCGAAGACTATGTTCACCGCATCGGACGCACCGCCCGTGCCCAGCGCGACGGGAAGGCCATCACCTTTGTGCGCGGAAGAGAAATCGGAGACTTCATGCAGATAGAGAAGTTTCTGGGATATGAGGTGGAGAAAGTCGCCTTGCCCGAGGGTCTTGGCGAGGCCCCCGAATACAAGCCAATGAAACTATCTGGCGGAAGAGGCGGAAGAGGACGTGGCGGACATGGTGGGCATGGACGCGGAGGTCGCGGAAGCGGAGGTCGCGGTAGTCGCGGTGGTCAAGGAGGAGCAAAAAGAAGTTCTGGCAAAGCCAAGAAAGTTGGATAACAGCATCAAAATGCGAGCAAACCACCAAACAGCCTCCATGTGATGTGCATGGAGGCTGTCTGTTATTAAAAAAGTTAGCGATGTGACTCATTCTTCATCCCAAAGGATGTTTTTCTTCACCCTCGCCGGCCCGTTTCCACCACCGCCCAAGGTGATGCCTTCTGCACCATTGATGACAATGCTTGAAACACTCTGGTTGCCCTGCAGGATTCTTTTCACCAATACCATCACATCGGTCACTGAAATCTTACCGTCACCGTTAATGTCGGCATTATCTACTATGAAATTATTATCGTCATGGCTCAGGATATATTTCACCAGCACCATCACATCGGTCACAGAAATCTTACCATCGCCGTTCACGTCGCCTAAGTTGGAGCCTGCCATACCTTCAGCCAACAACAAACATCCCCTGAAGGCATTGAGGGTCACGTCGGCGTTGGGATAATGGAAAGAGTTGTTGTCGAGATAGAGTTTTTGATTGTCGTTGGCAGTGAGTGTGACGGGTGCCAACGTGCCGAGGAAGTCAGCGTATTCGGTATCGATGTCGGCAGTGGCATTGCTTAAGGTGACGCTGGTGAACGTCGGTTCATAAAGGTTGTGCTCGTTGTCGTTCACGTAATCCTCGGCCTGTGTCCACTTGATGATGTACGGCTTGCCAGCCTCGATGGTCGCGGCATCCACGAAGTTCAGCGTCAGCGTGCTGGTTGCCGAATCGTATGTTGTCGAGCCGAGCGTCATCACCTTTTCCGGACTGTCGAGCAAGGTCTCCATCTGCGTGGCATTGAGGGCGAAGGGCACGCACAGCGTGTTCCACCCTCCGTCCTTATAGAGCGTGCGGTCCTTCAGTTTCACACTGAACTTCTCTCCTTCGAGCGTGGCGATTTTCCCGGTGTTGTCCTCAGCATCGTAGAGCATATTGCTGGTGAGGTAGCCGCCGGTGCGGGTATGGGCATAGGCGGATGTCACGTTGCTGCTGTTGTATGTCGTGCCGTCCTCGCCGATGATGGCGGGGCAGTCCAGGAACAAGTCTTTCGTGCCATCATATACTGTCCCTGTCCCAGAATCGACATAAGTGCTTTTGAGGTTTGCCGTACTCCAACCATCGCTGACGAATATCCTCTCCAGTTGAGTGCAACCTTTGAACATCTGGTTCATCAGGAAAACATTGGAGGAGTTGAAACTGGTGAGGTCAAGTGAATGCAAACTGGTACATCCGTAAAACATACCATTCATCAAGTTCACTTTCTCAGTGTTGAAGTTGGTTACATCGATTTCTGTCAAGCCGATGCAATTGCCGAACATAGAACCCATGTTGATAACATTGTCTGTGTTGAAGTTAGATACATCCAAACTCGTCAGGTTTTTGCAGCCATTGAACATGGAAGCCATACTTTCGACTTTGTCGGTCTTGAAACCGCTGACATTCAGACTCGTCAGGCTTTTGCAACCACTGAACATTCCATTTAAATAACTCGCATTTTCCGTGTTGAATCCCGAGACATCGAGGTTCGTCACACTGTTGCAGTTGAGGAACATATATGCCATGTTTGTCGCATTGTCAGTGTTAAACCCTGAGACATCAATGTTTGGGAGCAATCTGCAATTATAGAACATCCAAGAGAAATCCGTGGTATTGGCGGTGTCGAACCCCGAAACATCCAGGTCGGTCAGTGTGCTGCATTCAGAGAACATTTCACTGAAACTTAAGGCACTGGAGGTATTGATGCCTGTGAGGTCAATGCTTTGGAGTGCTTCACAATAATGGAACATACCGGAAAAATCCGTCACCTTGGCAGTGTTGAAGCCGCTGATATCTATGTGGGTCAGTTTTTTACAACTCGAGAACATAGACGCCATGCTGGTGACATTGGATGTGTCGAATCCTGATAGGTCAAGGCTTGTGAGATTACTGCAATTGGAGAACATGCCGCCCATATTGGTGACTTTTGACGTATCGAAGTTGCTCAAGTCAAGGCTTGTCAATCCACTACAGAGGGAGAACATTCCGAACATATTTGTCACATTCGACGTATCAAAATGGCTCACATCTATTTCTGTCAGGTAGAGGCATCCTTGGAATAGTCCGCCCATATCGGTCACAAGTTCGGTGTTGAGATACTCCAAACCACAGATATCATAGGAACGACCGATGCTACTCATCGCAAACCACCCGTGCAGTGAGAGTGGGCGCACTTCTGCGAAAGAAGGCTCAAACTCAATGTGGCTGAGGGTGTAGCCTTCATCATTGTTGATGATGACGGAAACCCATTTGGGACTTTGGTAGTTACCATAGTTGAGGCAATCTGTCACCTCCCTGTCGTACCACAGTTCTGTAATGGTCAACGGCGTGTCACTGCCTGTCGGTGTGAAGGTGCCGCCTTTTGCATAGATTTCATTGCCATAAGTGAAATAGAGCGCCCCGGCCTCTCCGCACCAAAGGGCGTAGGGCACCTCTGTTGCCTTCAGCCTCAAGTAGCCTCCTTCGTCGTAGTGGGCACGGGTTTTGTCCAAGTAGTTGGCGTCATAGGTAGTGCCATCCTGACCTACGATTTGTGTGCAGTTATAGAACATTTGGGATGAACTTTCCACTTTTTCGGTATTCCAGCCTTCGCCCACATATACGGTCTTCAATCCCCTGAGGTTATAGAACATGTAAGTCATATTGGTCACTTTGTGCGTGTCGAAACTGGTCAGGTCGAGCGTGACGATGCCCCAGTTGTTGTAATTGATATTGGCAAACATGTTGGCCATGTTCTCCACCTTCGACGTGTTCCACCCCGCCATACTGACACTCTTGAGTTGGAAGCACCCTGAGAACATAAAGGACATGGTGGTTACGTTGCTCACGTCGAGGGGACTGAGGTCGATTTCCTCCAAGTCGCTGCAGCCTTCGAACAACCCATACATGGAGGTCACCTCGCTGGTGTTCAGGTTCTCCAAGCCTGTGACGGTTTTCAGGTTTTTGCAATTATAGAACCAACTATACATTGTGGTGGGGCGCGCCACAGAGAAACTAGACTCAAATACTACATTTTTGATATAACTCCTATTGTCACTATTGTTGAAATCTCCTTTGTTGATGGGACTTTTGGTGTATTGGTCTGGTTTGTTGTCATCCCACTTTCCGTCGATGGTGTAGGATGAGTTGCTCCCCTCGGGCGTGAATGTCGTGGCATTGTCGAAGGAAGTGGGTTGAGCAGTGAAGTAGAGCGTGTTGTTGCTTCTGATCCACACCGCGTAGGGATGCAGTTTGCCGCGCAGGTAGCCTCCCACATCGTAGTGCGCCTTGCTCTTGTCCACCACGGAGGCATCATAGGTGGTGCCATCCTGACCCACGATACTGGTGCAACCGGCAAACATGTCCGTGGAGTTGGTCACATTCGCCGTTGTCCAGTCGGTATCGACCATCACGGCCTCCAGGGCGGCGCAGCCGCTGAACATCTCACTCATGTCGGTGACATTGGTGGGTTTGAACACAACAAGGTCAAGGCTGGTGAGGGCGGAGCAGTCCTTGAACATCCGGCTCATGGTGGTGGCGAGGGTGGAAGGAGTTTTCAGGTTTTCCGTTCCGTTGATGGAGGTGATGTTGGCGAAGCCTTCGAACCAACCGTAAAGGCTGGTGGCACGTACACGGCTGAATGACGATTCGATGGTCACCTGCTGCACGTCGCCGGCGATGCTGTTCCAGCCGGGCAGTGCCTCGCCAGTGTTTTTCACGTCATTGCCCGACCATACCGTCGTGATGGCCTGTGGTTCGCCGTCTTCAGGTATGAAACTGTCTCCTGCCTCTGGCACCTCGTTGCGGTTGATGTCTCTGAAATAGAGCGTACTTGTCTCGGCACACCAGATGGCACAGGGAATCCTGCCATCCTTGAAATAGCCAGCAACACAGTTGAGCATTCCAAAACCAGTCTTGCTGGAATCGTAGGTGACACCATATTCACCCACGATGTTAATGCAACCAGTGAAGACGTTGCTGCATCCTCCGCTGCTTGAGGACCAACTGCTTACATACACGCTGACCAAATTTGTACAACCGTTGAAGAGGTTGTGCTGTGTGACAGTGCTCTTCACTTTGAAATAAGACAGGTCGAGTTCTGTCAGGCTGCTGCAGTTTTGGAACATCGACTCGATGGTAGTCACCTTGTCAATGTCGAAACCAAGGAGGTTGAGGCTCAGCAAACTGCTGCAGCCATAGAACATGCTCCTCATCGTGGTGACGTTGCTCGTATTGAAATGACTCACGTCGATGCTCTCCAGCAGCGAACAGCCGTAGAACATGTTCTGCATCGTGGTCACGTCGGAGGTATTCAGCAGATCCAGTCCGTCGATGGCCGTCAGTTTGGAGCAACCGTAAAACCACCCGTTGGTGCTGGTGGGGCGCACCTCAGCGAACGACGACTCGAAGACCGCATGGGTCAGCGTACTCCTGACCGTGCCGTTGTTGCTCCAACCTGGAGTGGAGGTGGCACTCGTGACATTGGTGCCACTCCAGAGACCAGAGATGGACAATGCCGTGTTGGTGCCTTCGGGCTTGAAAAATCCGTAGTTGATGAGCGGCTTGTCGGTCTTGAGGAAATAAAGGGTTGTGTTCTCGGAGCACCAGACGACATAAACCTCCGACTCCCCGGTTGACTCCGTACCAATGCGCAGGTATCCGCCGTCGCCGTTGTGGGCACGGGTCTTGTCCACGGCACTGCTGTCGTAGGTGGTGCCGTCCTGCCCCACGATGCTGGCGCAGTCCTTGAACATGTTGGCATGGTTGTTGGCGTTGGTGACATAGCCCACAGCCCAGTAGGAACCAATGTATATGCTCTCCAACTGCGAGCAACCGCTGAACATGTATTTCATATCGCTGACCTTCGCTGTATTGAAAGAGGAAAGGTCGAGCGTGGTCAAGGCAGCGCAGTTCTGGAACATATAACTCATGTTGGTCACAATGGCGGTGTTGAAACTGCTGACGTTGAGGTTCTGCAAGGTTGTGCAACCATTGAACATATAGGTCATGTTGTTGACTTTTTCGGTATTGAGACTTGACAAGTCAAGACTCTGTAAAGCTGCACACCCACTGAACAGATAGCTCATGTTGGTGACATTGGTGGTATTGAGGTAGCCAATGCCTGTGAGGTCGGTGAGACTCACGCAGTCACGGAACCAGGCGCAGATGCTGGCAGGAGCGACATTGGCGAACGAGGGTTCGAACACCACATGTTGAACGGCAGCCTTCAATGTGCTGTACCATTGCGGGTTGCCATTGCCCGAGGCTGTCACGTATGTGCCGTTCCATACGGTGGTCATCCTTATCGGCATCTCACTGCCGTCGGGTGTAAAACTCCGTCCTGCCACGAGTTGCTTGGTGGAATAGAGGAAGTAGAGCGTCGTGTTGTCGGCGCACCAGATGGCATAAGGCAACGGTTCGTCAAGGTCGGGGGCCATCGTGCCGGTCTTCATATAGCCGCCAGCCTCGTCGGTGGCGCGTGTCTTGTCCACACTACTGGAGGTGTAGGTGGTGCCGTCCTGTCCCACGATGTTTGTACAGTCCTTGAACATGTTTGAGGAGCCTGTGACAGCCCCCGTCGTCCACGTCTGACTGACAAATACATCAACAAGGTTAGTGCAGCCGTTGAACATATAATTCATGTTCGTCACCTTGGCGGTGTTGAAGTTGCTCAGGTCGAGGCTCGTCAGGGCTGTGCAGTTCTGGAACGTGTAACTCATGTTCGTCACCAAGGTGGTGTTGAAGCCGCTCAGGTCGAGGCTTGTCAGGGCGGCGCAGTTTTGGAACATGTAACTCATATCGGTGGCGGAAGGTGTCTCAAAGCCTGTCAGCGTGAGTGTGGAAAGTTGGGCGCAGCCTGCGAACATATAACTGAAATTCGTCACCTTCGTGTTGGCCCAGTTGGTAAGGTTGAGCGTGGTCAATCCTGTGCATCCGTTGAACATGTTCTTCAATGTAGAGACAAGGCTCGTGTTGAAAGTGCTCAGGTCGAGGGTGGTCAAGGCTTGGCAGTTCTGGAACATACTCTCCATGTTCGTCGTGGCGGCGGTACTGAAGTTGGTCAGGTTGAGGGTGTTCAACTTCTTGCAGTCATAGAACATGCTGCTCATGTTGGTCACCTTTGGGTTTGCCCATCCGCTCAGGTTCAGGCTTTCAAGGTTGGAGCATCCACGAAACATCTGGCTCGTACTGGTCAGGGCGTCGGTACTGAAACTGCTCAGGTCGAGGCTGGTGAGTGACGTGCAGTTGTAGAACATCTGGTACATGCTTGTCGCAGCAGAGGTATCCCAACCCGTCATGATGGGTGTTGTCAAGGCCGTACAACTGTAGAACATGTATTGCATATCCTTGACAGTGGTAGTGTTAAAGCCGCTCAAATCAATACTCTCCAGGTCTTGGCAATAGGCAAACATGCTATTGAAACTGGTGGCGGCGGGAGTGGCAAATCCTGTCAAGGTAAGGCTACTCAGTTTCTTGCAATCATAGAACATGCTGCTCATATTGGTCAGTATTGGGTTCTCCCATCCGCTCAGGTTCAGGCTTTCAAGTTTGCTGCATCCACGGAACATCTGGCTCGTACTGGTCAGGGCGTCGGTACTGAAACTGCTCAGGTCAAGGGTGGTAAGCGACGTGCAGCCATAGAACATGGATTGCATGTCCTTGACTGTGGCGGTATTGAATCCGCTTAGGTCGATGCTCTCCAATGCCTGGCAGTAGGCAAACATGGTGTTAAAACTGGTGGCAGCGGGAGTGGCAAAGCCTGTCAGCGTGAGCGTGGTGAGATTTTTACAGTTGTAGAACATATAACTGAGGTTTTGGGCGTTGGTGTTCGTCCATCCACTCAGGTTCAATGTTTGCAAATTGGTGCATCCGTTGAACATCTGCTCCATCGTGGTGACGGTACTGGTGTCAAATGTGTGCAAATCGAGGGAGGTGAAGCCTGTTGCAGAACATCCCGAGAACATGTAGGCCATGTTGGTGACAGCGGAAGTGTTGAGGTTGCCGATTCCGTCCAAAGTGGTAAGTTTGCTGCACTGGTAGAACCAGCCGCGCAAGCATGTCGGTCTCACATCTTCAAAGGAGGGCTCGAAGACCACGTGTGTCATCGTACTTTTCACGGTGTTGTTCCATGCCGGGGTACCGTTGGTGGCGGTGGCAGTGACGGCCGTGCCGCTCCACACGTTGGTGATGGTGACAACTTCGCTGCCGTCCTCCGGCGTGAAGGTGTCGCCTGCCGTTAGTGTCTCGGCACGATTGGTAAGATACAACGTGGTGTTGCCAGAGCACCACACAGCGTATGCCGTCTCGTCCTCGGCGTGAATGCTGATGGAAAAGAGAACTATCAGCGATAGCAATAATGTCTTGAGTTTCATGATACGGTATGTTTTTGGTTTTTGTTAGCTTAGTGAATATGTTATCAAAGGAGGTGGTGTGCGGAAAGCACGACATAGGCCTAATTACCTTTATTTTGCAAATTTAGGAAAAAATCTTAGATTATAAAGCCTGTCGTGATAAAAATGTGAACAAATTGCCCCAAATTGGAAATTTTGACATCAAAAAAATGGCGCACATACGCGTCTCTTTTTTTGTTTTCATGCTGACAAGGTGAAAATGACATGCCCCGCAGCAGAGAGGTTTTTATCTTTGCTGTAGGAAGGAAGCAAATTCCCTGTCAATCCATGAAAACTATCCAGTCATGACATCCATCAAGATCAAGTTCAGACCCTCGACCGTAGAGGGCAAGGAAGGAAGCATCTATTATCAGGTCATCCACCGCCGGGTGGTCAGACAACTGAACACAGACTACAAAGTTTTTGAAGAAGAATGGGACGAGAAGGAAGGAACCATCATCGTCACCGGTCCGCGCAGCAGCCTGCTCAGCAGCATCAAGGAGCGCATCACCTGGGACATTGCCAGGCTGAAGAAGGTGGTGGCAGAAATGGAGAGCAAGCAGAGCCGATACACCACCGATGAAGTCATCGCCCAATATCTGCGGCAATCGGAAGAGACCTCGCTGTTCGCCTTCATGCACCATCTCATCGCAGAGTTGAAGCGGCAGAACAAGGTCAGGACCTCAGAGACCTATACCTCAGCGCTCCACAGCATCATGGCCTTCCTTGCGAACAACGACCTGCCTATCGACGGCATCAGCAGCGACCTCATGCTTCGATATGAGTCATGGTTGAAATCGAGGGATGTCCACATGAACACCATCTCATTCTATATGCGCATCCTCCGTGCCGTCTACAACCGTGCGGTAGAGAAAGGATTGGTGGAGCAACGCCATCCCTTCCGCCATGTCTATACCGGCATCGGCAAGACCCTGAAAAGGGCCGTTCCCCTCAGCATCCTCAAAAAACTGAAGAGTCTTGACCTCACCTCCAAGCCCTCTCTCGAGTTTGCCCGCGACATGTTCCTGTTCAGTTTCTACACGAGAGGGATGTCATTTGTTGATATGGCTTTCCTCCGGAAGAAAGACCTTCAATACGGCATTCTCACCTACCGCCGGCGGAAAACGGGGCAGTTGCTCACCATCAAGTGGGAGAAATGCATGGAAGAGTTGGTAGCCAAGTACCGTCAAGAGACATCAGAAGACACCATCTATTTGCTGCCCATCATCAAGAAGACGGGCGATGAGCGCAGGCAATACACCAATGCGCTCCACCTGGTGAATTACCGTCTGCGCCAACTTTCTGACCTCATCCATCTCCAGCGCCCTCTGACCATGTATGTGGCCCGTCACTCATGGGCGAGTGCCGCCAAGAGCCAGAACATTCCCATCTCCGTCATCAGCGAAGGTATGGGGCATGACAATGAAGCCACCACCCAGATCTACCTCGCGTCGCTGGAAAGCACCGTCGTCGACAAGGCCAACAAAAAGATTTTGGGATTGCTATAGAAAAGATTCAAACACTTTAAATCATTTGTCGTCATAATGCCCGTATGCTGTAAGAACGAGCACAACTACTTCGGTATCGTGAATCTCATAAACAAGCCGATGTTTTTGGGTGATACGTCTGCTCCATTCGCCTGCACGATTGCCAGAAAGAGGTTCTGGTTTGCCAGTGCCAGTGCGAGGATGCTCTTTCAACTCGGCTTCCAATTTCAAAAGTTTTAGAAAAGCCTTAGGCTCTTCGTTCTTCAATTTTTTCGCATCCTCTATAGCCTGTTTCTGATACCTGATAGAGTAAGACATTTTTATATGCGATTAATAAGATCTTCGATGGTTTCACCTTCTTTCAATTCATACGAAGGACCTTTCTTGGCCTCATCAATACGCTGGAAAAACTCTTCTTTTGTAAAAAGAGTTGCATCTTCTTTCTCTGCAACAAGTTTGCGCAAATACTTAACAGCCCTCCTCAGCAGATTCTCATCTTCTGCGATTATACTCATATTGCGAAGCATCTCCGCATTTAATTGTATGTTTGTCATATTTCTTCCTTTTTTCAATGCAAAGATAGTAAAAATAATGTTCAATGCAAAGCAAAAAGAGATGTTTTTATTATCATTGCAGAGATGCAGTCTATCTTCTCAAAGCAAAGTCCGTATAAGAATTAAAAAAATGCAAGTAATAAACAAATACAAAAAGATGGATGTGCAAACTTTTGGAATAATCCTTGTTGCAGAATTAGAATTTCAAAAGTGTTTAGCAAATCTCTAAATCTCTTTCCAAGAGAGGGATATCTGCCCACAAAGTTAAAGAAAAAACACTAAAAAGCATTCTGCAATTGATATAAAAATCCTCTTGGACTTGCATTTTTTACATTTTGTTAAGCAAATCCAAGACAATCAAATGCCCAAATTCCTTAATATCAAATCTTTACATATCCTATCCCTCTCTTGGAAAGAGACGAATGGAGTATACCTCCATTTAGTGCTTATTCGGGTTGCGGATATTTCTCGACAAAGGCCCTGAAGCTGATAGGCAAAAACATAATAAAACTCCCTCATAGTGTAACAAAAGGTTTGGTCACCTGTCGAGACACTTCGTTGGGAGTTTATTTGTTAAAACAATGCCCATGAAGCAACAGATAAATTGCGACAACCCTGTATTGAACAACCCTTATGAGGAACCGCAATACTATTACGACTCAGATGCCAATGGCAACATTGACTATGAGACGGTCAATACAGGCCGTCGTCCTTATGGTTACGACATCAATATCGTACCTAAACGTGGACAACGTAGTATGTTTTCACAAGAAGACTTCGCTACAGCTGACCCCAATGCTGAATTCATCAACGAGATTCGTGCACAGGTGAAGAGCTGGCGTGAGGCCGACTACCCTAAGTCATCACGAATCACTCGTGAGTTGCTTCACTTTTGGTTTTCTAATCCTGAGCGCCATAATCAACTACAATTGTTTTTTTGCCAGCGTGAAGCAGTAGAAACAGCTATTTGGCTAAACGAGATTGCTGAGCGTGACCCTAATGTGGGTAACTATCTATTGAATGAACTGACTGAACGGCGACACTCTGTTTCTGTAAACGATGAAGATGTTTTGCCACGCACAGCATTCAAGATGGCAACAGGCACTGGAAAGACCGTGGTCATGGCAATGATCATTCTTTACAACTATTTGAACAAAAGGGTGAACCCGATGGACACACATTATGCTGATCATTTTCTCATTGTAGCTCCAGGCATCACCATCCGCGACCGTCTTGGGGTTTTGCAGATAGACCACAGCCATCGGGCCAACAATTATGAACGAACCGACTATTATCACCAGCGTGGCCTCATTCCACCACAGTTCGAAAAAGAACTTGGCGGACTGAACGCTTCTATCACTATTGTCAACTATCAGCAGTTCATGCCCCGCGTCTTCAGTGGGAAACATGCTTCTCCACTTGATGGCAAGGTGGTATACAGAGATGGCGAAATGCAAGTTCATAAGCAGACCGAAGACTACAGTGTTATGCTGGCACGCATATTGGAGAAAGGCGTAAAAGGGAAACGAATTGTTGTTATTAACGATGAAGCCCACCACTGTTATCTCCCAAAGAAATCTAATGACAAGACCCTTACGACAGAAGAAAAGGACGACGTGAAGCAGGAAAACGAGGCGGCTATGGTGTGGTACGAAGGTCTGCGCCAGATGAAACGATTAGGTTACAAACTACAGCATGTCTATGATTTGTCTGCCACTCCTTACTACTTAAAAGGCTCTGGCTACCCTGAATATTCGCTTTTTCCGTGGGTTGTGAGCGATTTCGGACTAGTTGATGCCATCGAAAGTGGATTGGTAAAGATACCTTTCCTTCCGGCATATGACAACACCGAAGATCTCGATGAACCCAAACTGCGCAACATCTATCAGTTTGTGCGCGACAAACTTCCGAAAAAAGGTGTTCGTGGACAGAGGAAAAAGGACAAAGAGGATGGAGGTGAGGCTACAGAACAGAAACCGCCCAACCTTCCTACGTTGCTCAATACAGCATTGGAGCAATTTGTCAAAGATTACGTGGATTATGACCGTGGATTACGTGCCGATTTTGAGGAGATGGGATCGTTATTAACAGCTCCTCCTGTACTTATAGTTGTTTGCAACAACACCACAGTCAGCCGAGAGGTTTTCCGACTTATCGCTGGCTACCAGGATGGGGTGAACGAAAACGGCGAACCCCGTTATCGTCATGGAGCCTTTCCCGTGTTCTCAAACTACGATGATACAAACCTACCTAAGCCTAAGTTTCCATCACTGCTTATTGACTCCTCTGCGATTGACGAGGCTTCAGCTACAATTGATGAGGGATTCAAGCGAGTCTATGCCAAGGAGATTGAATCCTTCAAACGTGAATATGCCATCCAACATGGTTCGGGAAGTGCCGACCAGCTAACGGATGCTGACATCCTACGTGAGGTAGTAAACACCGTAGGAAAACCCGGGAAACTGGGTGGTGACATCAAATGTGTAGTTTCTGTATCGATGCTTTCTGAAGGATGGGATGCCAACACGGTGACTCACGTCTGCGGCATCCGTGCTTTCGGTTCCCAGCTGTTATGCGAACAGGTTGTGGGGCGTGCCCTGCGTCGGCAGAGCTATGACCTCTTACCTTACGACAAACTTGGGCGTAAGATTCCATCAAAGGATTTGCATAGGTACAAACCAGAAAACATTACCTATAAATTTCCACCTGAATATGCACGTGTCATCGGTGTGCCTTTCAACACATTCAAAGGTGGGCAGGCTGTCACGACAAAACCACAGAAGCCTAAGACCATCATTCGTGCTTTGTCTGAGCGAATTGCTTTGGAAATAAAATTCCCTAATATCACAGGCTACCGTAGTGACAGTATTGACGGAAAATTGGAAGCAGATTTTACTGGGTTGGCCAAGTTCAGGCTGGACTTCAACAGAATTCCAACTGAGACTGTTCTTCAAACAATCGTAAATAATGATAAGAAATTACTTAAAACTGACTGCGAAGAATTGCGTGATCAGCAGGTCATTTACTATTTTACGCAGCTGATGATTCGTGAGTACTACTTTAGTGAGGAACATGGACGACAATTTCAGAAGGTTCCTGACATCCTGAAAATAGTAAAGAAGTGGTATGATGAACAATTGGAAATTGTCGGAGGTGATGGTTCGCCTAAACAAAAGCGTCTGGTCATGCTTTGGACTTATACTGACGTTCTTCACAATATCTATGAAGGTATTCGACAGGCGAACGCCGACCACGAGGAAATTTCAGCAGTGCTTAACTACTACAACCCCGAAGGTTCCACACGTTATGTATTCCGCCCCACGAACCAGCCAGTATTACCTACGGAAAAGAGCCATGTTAACCTTGTCGTTGGAGAACCTGAATCATGGCAGGACGTGGCTCGTCGCACGCTCGACAAAATGGAATGTGTTGAAGCGTGGGTGCGTAACACCTATCTTGGTTTCCGCATTCCTTACTCTGTTGGTGACGAGCAAAAAGAATATGCTCCTGATTTGATAGTACGAGTTCGCATAAGTAATGAACGTACAGCGAATATCATTGTTGAGTGCAACGACTTCGACAATGACAACAGCGGAAATAGGGATACAAAACGTCACTTCCTCACAAATTACTGGTTACCGGCAGCCAATGTATTGAAAACATACGGAGAATGGCATCTGTTGGAAGTACGTGATATTGAACAAATGGAAGAAGCAATCAAAGAAAAAATACAGCAACTATGAAGTTAGACAATATCAGACCCGTTACAAGTATCAAGCACGAGGACAAACGAGTTGCCATACCCGATAGTGAGCATCAGGGAGAGGAACAGGCTGTGCTTAACTGCGAACCCGCACAAAGTGAATATGACGTGTTCCGTCATGAGTTTCAGCGTGGCAGAGACCCAGAACTCTACTGGCTTGGCAAATATCGCAACGACGACGAGGAAAGTCCCGACCGCATGCCACAGCTACGAACCGACATCCGTTCACTCTATAAGCACGAGGATGTGCGACCTGAAGCCATCATCGACAACCTATATATGCTCCATGAGCATCACGAGGAGGGCAACACGCAACTCGACCTCTTCAGACCTGGCGATTTTTTTGACCAGGAGGAAGAGGATGAATTGGAACGTTTGGCAGGATACTACCGACATGCTGACAACTGGCAAAACCGACTCATTCAAGGCGACTCACTATTGGTAATGAACTCCCTGCTGAATCGAGAGGGTATGAAGGGACAGGTGCAGTGTGTATATATGGATCCGCCTTATGGTATCAAATATGGCGGAAACTGGCAGATGCGTATGAATAGCACAAACGTCAAAGAAAGTGATGGTGGCATTAGCAGTGAGCCTGAAATGATAAAAGCTTATCGTGACACATGGGAGCTTGGCATCCACTCGTACCTTTCCTACCTACGCGACAGGCTAGTGCTTGCCCGCGAACTACTCACGGAAAGTGGCTCATGCTTCGTGCAAATATCAGATGAGAATGTGCATCTGGTGCGCAATCTGATGGATGAAATATTTGGCAGCGAAAATTTCGTAAGTCTTATCACCACAAAGAAAAGCGGCGGTATGAGTGAACAGATTATAAACAACATTTCTGACTATATTATCTGGTATGCAAAAGATAAATCAATAGTTAAGAGTAGAAAGTTGTTTATTCCTAAAGTTCTTACAGAGGGAGCTGGGGCAAGATATAATCGTGTAGAAGAAGCTGATGGCAGCATCAGACCAATTAAACTTGTAGAGCGATTGGATCCGAATACTTTGCCTAAAGGAGCAAGGATTTTCTTAGGTGGTCCATTAACATCACAGACACCAAGTGATACGACTAGTTTTGCTTACACTTTTGGCGGAAAAACATATACACCAGGAAATAGAGGATGGAGTACAAATATTAAAGGTATGGATAAACTAGCTTCCATTGGAAGAATCTTACAGACTAAAGGGTTTATCAATTTTAAAATATATTTTGATGATTTTCCGGTTACAAACCTAAGTAATTTATGGGATGATACAATGGGAACTGCAGAACAAGACAAATGCTATGTAGTTCAAACATCAATGAAGCCTATTCAACGCTGTATCCTTATGACTACCGACCCAGGAGACCTTGTCCTCGACCCCACCTGTGGCAGCGGTACGACTGCTTATGTGGCAGAACAGTGGGGCCGCCGATGGATTACGATGGACACCAGCCGTATAGCCTTGAACATTGCCAAGAAAAGACTCATAACAGCCCTATATCCCTATTACAAAACCCACGACGAGAGCGAACATCCTAACATCCGTCATGGGTTCAAATACAAAACGGTACCACACATTACACTAAAATCTTTAGCCAACGACTTGCCCGCTGACGAAGAGGTGCTTTACGACAAACCCGAGGAAGACAAGAAGCGCATCCGAGTGAGTGGTCCATTCACAGTGGAGACACTACAAAGTCATGATGTCAGTTCACCTGAATCGCTGAATGACAAACGCTTGGATTACGATGAGTACGCACTCTTCACAGACCGCATTTTCAACAATCTGCGTTCGAATGGTATACGCAACGGTATCAAGCAGCAGCAGGTAGTGATGCACACGGTGGAGCGCCTGGATGATGCTTATCTGAATGCTCGCGCCTACTACAAAACAGAGGACGGACTGGAGCACTGTGTTTACATCATGATTGGCCCTAAGTTCGGTACAGTAAGTAAACATGCTGTCAACGAAGCCATCCGTGCTTTCCGGCATCATTTGGATGAATCTAACTGGCTCGTCCTCTTAGGTTTCTCGTTTGAAGATACCATCGATACAAAAGAATATGACTTCGGAACGTTCCAAGTGTCGAAAGTACGGATGAACGACGACCTGCTACAGGACGGACTGCTGAAAAAGGACAAAAAAGCAGGTTCGTTCATCATCATCGGCGAGCCTGATATTGCCATCATTCGTGACTGCGAAACAGAGGGGCATGTGGAAATACGGGGCATGGATATGTATGATCCTATCCAAGACGAAGTGAAAGCACGAAACGTAAACGATATTGCCTATTGGGAGATGGATGATGAATATACTGGCTCGCTTTTCAAAGTACGCAGCATACACTTCTGCGGTGGTGACAAGAAAGACTTTGCTGCCTGGCGTAAAGGTCTAACTACCGTAGCGAGCGATATGGCCAAGAAAAAGGCCGAGCATACCCTGCGACTGAAATTCAATGAAGAAGTGTGGGAACGACTCTATGATTTCCGCTCCGAACCCATCAAATGGGAACAAGGTAAGAAAATTGCAGTTCGGGTAGTCTCTCAATTCGGTGAAGAAAGCACCAAAGTCCTAACAATGGAGTAGCAAATTGTAATTGTCTGTCTTATGCGAACCTGGATAATACCCATCTATGCTACAAGTTTTGACTTCGGTCGTGCCCTATATGAAGGACATGACACAATGGATTGGCGTATGTCCTCTCACCCTTTCGAGGTGGGCGATGAGGTGTGGCTGGCGGTGAAAGATCCATTTGTAAGGCTGGCTGTTCAACTGGAAATTACTGCTGTTGGCCTGACTGAGGATGAAGCCAACGATCACCCAAAACTGTGGCGAGACCTCGCAGCTTACTACGATGGCATAGGACGTTTCCGCTACGCCCGCATGAAAGTTACAGGAGGCGCACAATCGTTGTACTATAGTTTAGAAGCCTTGCATGAGCATGGTCTGCAAGGGTCACTGGCTGGAGTCGTGGAGGTGAAAGATGAGCAGTTACTTCGCTTTCTTCATGAAGAAGACTTCACTGACACGCCAACTGAACCTGACTCTTCCTGCGAAGTGGATTATCCTGCCGATGCTCAACTTTATGAGGGAGCTGTTGTTCAAGTGCTTGCCAACCGCTATGAGCGCAATCGAAAAGCGCGAGAACAATGCATAGTCCTGAAAGGACCACGCTGTGCAGTATGTGGCATGGACTTCTTAGAAACATACGGTGAAATCGGTCGAGATTTTATCCATGTACACCATTTAGTACCCATCAGCAGTATTGGCAGTGAATATGAGCTGGATGTTAAACGCGATCTTGTGCCTGTTTGCCCCAACTGCCACTACATGCTACATCGCAAGAACCCTCCATACACAATAGATGAGATAAAGAAAAACCTAAATAGACACTAAATGTTATGACAGTAGAACAAAGGATATTAGCATCTTTTGGCCTAAAGAAATCAGACCTCACAGAAGAATTGTGGAAGAAAGTACAAGAAACGGCTAATATGGAAAGATCTTGTAGAAAATCCAAGATTCCAACACTTATAAACAAACCTCTTTTGCGTGAGCTTTCTTTATTAGCAGAGAATCTCAATAAGCATAAAGATCAGTGGTAAATGTAAAGACATTGTGAAAGAAACATTATAATAGCAAAATTAAATAAATTATAATAGCGAAATTAAATAATAAGAAATAAATATGGCAAACGAAGTTATCTACAAATCCAAAGCGGAATGTTTGGCAGCAATCAACACTTTGAAAGCTGTGGGCATGGATGCCCTTCCTTGGCAACTGAAACAGTTAAAGGAGTTTGAAGAAGCAGAAAAACAATGTGCAATTGACCCTAATAGTCCAACTCCTATTTGGGATACCTTGCGCAAAAACTATCCTTATGGGAAAATGCCTCAGGAAAAAATTGACTGTGTTGAAAGTTCGGTCAATCAACTTCTGGAAGAAGGAGCGCATGCGGAAGAGCCCGGACTGCTACTCGGTAAAATTCAATGTGGTAAGACGGACACCTTTGAGGACATTATTGGTCTTTCCTTTGACCGTGGTGTGGATATAGCCATTGTGATAACTAAAGGTACTAAGGCTTTAGTGAAGCAAACTATCATGCGCATGAAGCATGATTTCCGTTTCTTTAAGGCATCGGAGGACCGAGATCCGCGCGAAACTATTAATATCTTTGATGTGATGGACTTGAAGAAGCGTGGAATAAGGCAAGCGCAGGTGGTCTGCAAAAACGTGATTGTCTGCAAGAAAAACAAAAAGAATCTGGAACACCTGATGAACATCTTCACTACATTGAATCCGTATCTAAAGCAGAAAAAGGTGATAATCGTGGATGATGAAGCAGATTTCGCCAGCCGTAACTACCGTGCAGTAAGTCTTCAGGCAATGACTGATGCAGATGGCAACCCCATTAGGCAAAAACGCGAAATAGAAATGGCGAAGATAGCGCAGCAAATAGATGATTTCCGTAAGATTCCATACTTCTGTCGTTATCTTCAGGTGACCGCTACACCATATTGCCTCTACCTACAACCTGGTGGCGAGCTCAATCTGAACGGGAAGGTAGTGAAACCGTTTAAACCTCGCTTTACTAGCCTTGTGCCTGAGCATGACCGCTACATTGGTGGAAAACAATACTTCGAGGATTCACTGGATGAAGAGTCTATGTATAGTCACTTGTACCACCAAATTGACCCGAAGTGTGTCGATGTGATGGGGCACGAAGATAAGCGCTATTTAAACAATTCGGTTTCCTCTGGTAACATCTATGGCTTGACTTATGCATTGGTGGCTTACTTTACTGCTACAGCTATCCGCCGTATTCAAGAAGCTAACAACTACATGACAAGTGCCATCATCCATGTGGACATAGACAAACGAAGCCATGACTGGCAGCGCCGTATAGTTACACGTCTAATCAATGACATCAAGAAAGCCTTTGTTGATGAAGACCAGTCTGACCTTCGTGTGTGGAGTGCTTTTGATACTATCTATGAAGATTTCACACGGTCAAATGAAAAAGGGCGCAATCAAGGGTTGATTACAGTTGAAATACCTTCCAAGGAAGATGTTCTTGCTGGCATACGTGACATCTTTAATCCTCAGGAGAAGAAGTATCACATCCAGCCAGTTAATTCAGACGAAGATATGGAAACACTGCTTGACGAGGAAACTGGTGAGCTGGAACTGACAACTGCTGCCACTATTTTTATTGGAGGAAATATACTCGACCGTGGTGTTACCATCAAACACATGCTCTCCTTCTTCTATGGCCGCAATCCGAATAATTTCCAACAAGACACAGTTCTTCAGCATGCCCGAATGTATGGTGCACGCTCAAAAGAAGATATGGCCGTGATGCGTTTGCACACGACTCCAGCCATCTATAAAATATTGTCGCGCATGAACACACTCGACAATCAACTTCGTCAATGGTTCATAGAAGGAAAGGACAAGGAAGAGCCTAATGCTGTATTTGTGGGCTTTGATAAGAACATCTCGCCATGTGCCACCTCAAAGATTAAGGCATCTAATGCGCTTACACTTCAACCCGGAAAGATGATTCTGCCTGTAGGTTTTTGGACTGGAAGCAATACAGCCATCAAGAAAACAATCGAGATGATTGATAAACTTATTACAGAATCACCAAACTATGGGAAGCAGGACGAGAATGGATTCTTTGAAATAGATAAAGGAACCGTGATGGAAATCCTAAAACTGATTCAAACGACCTATGTCTATAATAAGGATTTATTCAATACCGACCGCAAAAACGACATCTACGAATTGATGTGTGCATTGGAATATTGTACTTCAACCTCTGGAAACAAGCTCTATGCTATACATCGAACTGGCCGTAATATGAACCGTATCAGAGAGAACGGTGGATGGATTGATGCACCTGCCGATGGTCGTACAGATGTGGCACCTTCACGCGAGGTAGCTTCTGACCAGCCAGTTATCATGTTCATCAAGGAAAACGGTGCGAAGAAAAAGAACGAAGAAGGGAAAAACATTGGATGGAACGATGCTCCATTTTATTGGCCTGTTCTAATGACACAAAAGTGCCTAACGCCTGTGATGTATGCCTACGATCAAGTGCCTAAAGGTGAAGCTGCCGTTATTGATGTATCTGACTTCTTTGAAGGAATAGACATGAAAGACGTGCTTTCATTGACTTTCAAAGGAGATTTGTCAAGATTTGGTGAAGAGGGAACTGAATATTCTGAAGAAGAGTATGAAATTGAGTCACGTGACCTTAAAGAAACTACTGCATCAAAATACATAGAAAAGGATGAACATGGCAATTGGAAGATTAATCCTGATGTGGCATTTGATGAGAATAACTATCATGGTATTTACTCTTTCAACAAAGGAGTATTCCCATTCGTGTTCCGTCCATACAAGTATATGTTCTTGCGTAACAAACGAGACGCATCAGCAGATCTAATGCTAATGGAACTGGCACCTATTAGTGCTTGGAGTACTATACCTGGTGGTTCAATCGATGAGAAGGGAGACCTTATTGATGTTGAGACAAAGGAGGTTTTGGCGCATGCCTATGACAATATTCTTACTAAAAACTTGGAAGAGCATCAACTGCAGGATCAATCATTCTGTGAGTGGAAAATCTTCTATGCAATAAAGAAAATTTTAAAATACAAACGTAATTCTCAAGACATTAATTGGGATAAAATATTTGAAGGAGAGCAGGAAAACGAATGATAGCGACCATACAATATGTAGAAAAGAAGTTTGAGGAGTATAACCAACAGATGTTTGCTGGTCAGCTTCCCAAACTTCCCATTGAATTGAGTGATGCCAAAACATTCCTCGGGAAGTGTGTCTGTCGAAAACGTATTAATCCTGAAGGGAAAACGGAGTATTACGATTTCCGTTTGCACATAAACACACGTATAAATCTCCCAGAACAGGAGGTCGAAGATACCATCATTCATGAAATGATACACTATTTCATTAAATGGAACCAGATGGAAGACACATCTTCTCATGGTCCCATCTTCCAACACATGATGAACAGCATTAACGAGAAATATGGTCGTCATGTTACTATCCGTCACGAAGGAACAGAAGAGCAAAACGAACAGGCTATAGACAAACGTCAGCATTGGCATGTTGTAGCAGTTGTTCATTTCAAAGATGGAAGGACAGGAATCAAGGTATTGCCAAGAGTGATGCCCAGCATTGTCAACTACTACACTAAAATTGTTGCGACAAAAGATGTTGTCAATATTGACCTCTTCATGAGCAATGACGTTTTCTTCAATCGCTATCCGAATTCTTCGGCATTGAGAGTTTACTATATGGAAAAGGATGAAGTGATGCCACATCTTACAGATGCCAAAACACTCTCCATAAAAGGGCAGAAGGTGTTAATCAACGACTAGCCCCATTTTCTCAAAATGATCAATCCATCTGGGTATTATAGAAGTATAACTTCAACGTAAGAACAAGCAAAAGATAAATCAAAAATCATAGTGATTTTGGAGGCCAAACATTAAGAGGATGAGGCTTAGGATAAAGCTTATGCCCTTGCTGGGCGCGTTCCCCTTCACACTAAAAACCCAGGGCGTTGCCCTGGGCTGATTGCTTGGTGGCCTTACAGGCCGTAGTTTTTACAACATGTGAAGCAGGGCCGTAGTTTTACAAATTGTGGAGCAGGCTTTTGTACGGGACATGCATAAAGCAAGTCCATACAGTTGTTTTCAACTTGAGAAAGTTGAATAAATTTAATCGAGAGGTGCGTCTTAATCAAAATGATGCAACATGGCAGACAGATTGACCTGCTTTCCAAGTTTTGAGCAAAGTTTATCATATTCCTTGTCGGTGATATCCTTGCCGTCCTTTGTCTTGTTGCTTTCAGCCAACTCGCCCTCCAAATCGTATTGGTCGATGGATCTGAAGTTGACCACAGCCTTGCTGTTTTTCACAATGGTAAAGTCGGACATCATACAGCCTGTGCCGCAACCACCCTGCACTCCAACGCCATTCTCGTAGAAATAGATCTCTGTCGCTCCAGAGGAGGACGCGAGTACAGCGGGTTGACCGCCGGTGATGGAGAACAGCATTTTATAGTAATGATCCTCGTCCTGGATGAACACCTCGGGCGTACCATCGCGGTCGACGTCCAGCAGGCCGTATGCATTGAAGGAGACCTCATCCTTTTCGAGATCTTGCTTCTCTGCCGCAAGTTCCTTCATTTTTGGCAGATACTTGTTGATGTCAAAATTCTTGTTGAACTTCCCGTCGTCGGCATAGGCACGCATATTCATGAGAATGTCGTAGTCGTCGTCATTCACAAAGATAACGTTGGCGACACGCCATTGTCCGTCCTCCACCCGCATCAGCCAGCGGATGGGAATTCCCTTGGTGGTGACGGCGTCCTTAACGAGGAAATTGACTTCAGCCGTTCCTTTTTTCTGCAGTTTGACCTGAATGTCGTTGGCACTGACATACCCCTCGTAGCAGTCGTAGGTCCAGGGATCCAGCGGTCCTTCCTCACCGAAGTCGAAGAAGCCGCCGCACTCACACTCACGGTCGATGGCCGCCACTTCCTGGCGTATCTCCCACCATTCTTTACTGCCGAAGCGCTCGTCGACAGAGGGCATCTCCTCTTTGGGATCCTCACGCATCTTATTCCAGTAGTCATAGACGGCATTCACTTGTTTGACCACAGCCTCCACGTTATTCAGCGTGTCGGGCACTTCGTTCGTGACGGTAGATTCGGCATCTGGCGTGGCATCGCTGGTCTTGCTGCCACAGGATGTTGCTGCCACAAAGGCAAAAAGCAGAAATATTATCTTTTTCATTTTTGGAGGATTTTTAGTGTTTTGGTTATCATTCAGCGAGTATTGTTTTTAACATGAATTCCCACGAATTTATCAAAAATTTCAGGTAGACCTCAGCCTTCCACCATCTCCTTGTAGGACTTTTTCTCGCGGCTGGTCTCAACGAGTTTGCCGTCTTTCCACTGATAGCGAACAAATTCCACATCGTCGTCGAGGCGCCAGGTGCTGAAGATGCACTTGTTCTCGGCGTCGATCTCAGGGCTGTAGATCTCGCAGTCGTAGTCAAACTTCTCGAATTGGTGAGCCTTGTCGTCCCAGAGCCAGACATCGTAGGTGAAGTTGCCAAATCCGTTCATCGGACCCGTGCACACCTGAAGGTCAGGAATACCGTCGAAATTCCAGTCTTCCTCTTCGATATCGCCTATGCTGCCCTTGACCCAGGTCGCGGTGTCGAGAGGCAGCGCCTGGCTGTAAAGTTGCTGAGTATGACCCTTGGCGTCGGTCAGATAGACCACAATCGTATCCCACCTCACCTCGTCGTCCTCTTTGATTGTCCGCACTTCCGTACGGAAAGAATAGTCGGAACGCTGGGCCACATAGTCATCATTGGTTTCTGCAATGGCTTTGCCCGTCACTTTTGCAGAGGCAGCCACTGCCGGTGATTGGGCCGTCTTATTGCCACATGACATGACGGTCAGGGCCAACAAAAAATATATTGCTATTTTCATTGTTGTCTGTTTTGGCTTTCAATACTTCTTCATCATTTGTTTTTCCAGAGATTATTCTCCTTATGTGCAACACTGAGAGAGTTGAGTTATTATAATATAGCAATGACAAAGATAGTGTTTTTTTTCAATATAGAATTGTTTGTTATTCATTTTAACATAAGAAATGCTTATGCCCTTGCAGGGCGCATTTCCATTCACACTATCAACCCAAGGCGTTGCCCTGGGCTGATTGCTTGTCAGGACATACATAAAGTAAGGCCCAACGAATTGCACTGTTATTGCGCCCTGCAATTGATTTATATCAAAAATCATTGAAAAGCGGTATAATTTTGCCGTTTTATTCCACAAAAGGGTAAAAATGTAACTTTTTTCCATGTTTTTTGATTTTTTTCTTTCTTTTTGTTTGGTGGTTTTATGAAAATGCTTACCTTTGCACGCAGAAAAAATCGGAGGACATCTTTTTTAAGACAAACATTTTCAAACAACCAATAAAAAAAGTAGAAAGATTATGATTGCATCAAAAGTTGTAGAGAATCTTCAGCAGAGGTTTCCCAACGAACCTGAGTACATTCAGGCAGTGAGCCAGGTATTAGGCAGTATCGAAGAAGAGTACAACAAGCACCCAGAGTTTGACCGCGTCAACCTCATTGAGCGTCTTTGCATCCCTGACAGGATCATCTCCTTCCGTGTGACTTGGACTGACGACAAAGGCAACGTCCAGACCAACATGGGTTACCGCATCCAGCACAACAATGTGATTGGCCCGTACAAAGGCGGTATCCGTTATCACGCATCTGTGAACCTCTCCATCCTGAAGTTCCTCGCTTTTGAGCAGACTTTCAAGAACTCCCTTACCACTCTTCCGATGGGTGGTGCCAAGGGCGGCAGCGACTTCTCTCCCCGCGGCAAGAGCAATGCTGAGGTGATGCGTTTCTGCCAGGCCTTCATGACCGAACTTTACCGTCACGTGGGTCCCGATGAGGACGTTCCCGCAGGTGACATCGGTGTTGGCGGCCGTGAGGTAGGTTACATGTTTGGCATGTACAAGAAGTTGACCCATCAGTTCACCGGCATGCTGACCGGCAAGGGCCAGGAGTTCGGCGGTTCACGCATCCGTCCCGAGGCAACCGGTTACGGCAACGTATACTTCCTCCAGAACATGCTCGCCACCCGCGGCCTTGACATCAAGGGCAAGACCATCCTCGTATCGGGTAGTGGCAACGTGGCACAGTATACTGTGGAGAAGTGCATCGAACTCGGTGGCAAGGTGGTGACCATGTCTGACTCCGACGGTTACATCTACGATCCCGACGGCATCGACCGCGAGAAACTCGACTGGATCATGGAGTTGAAGAATGTGGAGCGTGGCCGTATCCGCGAGTACGCTGAGGAATATGGTGTGAAATATGTGGAAGGTGCCAAGCCTTGGGGTGAGAAAGCCGACATCGCCCTGCCCTCCGCCACCCAGAACGAGATTGACGGCGAAGCCGCCAAGACCCTTGTTGCCAATGGCGTGATCGCAGTAAGCGAGGGAGCCAACATGCCTTCTACTCCGGAAGCCATCAAGGTGTTCCAGGGTGCCAAGATCCTCTACTCTCCGGGCAAGGCAGCCAACGCCGGCGGTGTGGCCGTGTCAGGTTTGGAGATGAGCCAGAACTCAGAGCGTCTGCGCTGGAGCCGCGAGGAAGTTGACGCCAAGTTGCACGACATCATGAACGACATCCACGCCAACTGTGTGAAGTATGGCACAGAGGCCGACGGATACATCAACTATGTGAAGGGCGCCAACGTGGCCGGCTTCCTGAAAGTGGCCAAAGCCATGATGGCCCAGGGCATCGTTTAAGCCACATCCACCGAGAGGTTTTTTGTAACCTACATACAAAGTGAAACAATAAGTATCGTCCGCAGTTTTGGCTGCGGACGATTTTTTTTCATCCCCAAGAGCAAAAAAAACGCTGCAAAATCCTTAATAAGAAAAAAAAACACTATTTTTGTGGTCAAATTACTTATCATTACTTAATACTATGGACTTTACTATGATTGTTGAGCTTCTCATCGTATTGGGAGCTCTTTGGGTCGGATCCCGCTACGGCAGTCTGGCTCTGGGTGCCATTTCCGGCATCGGTCTTGCCATTCTCGTGTTTGGTTTTCATCTAAAACCCGGTTCTCCTCCAACTGATGTCATCTACATCATCATCGCAGCCGTCACCTGTGCCGGCATCATGCAAGCATCGGGAGGTATGGACTGGTTGATACAGTTGGCCGAGAGAATGCTTCGAAAGCATCCCGACCACATCACCTTCCTTGCCCCCATCACCACTTTCTTCCTGACTGTGCTGGTGGGAACGGGCCATGTGGTCTACACCATCATGCCAATCATCTGCGACATCGCCCTCAAAAAAGGCATCCGCCCCGAGCGCCCCTGCGGTGTGGCCTCCATCGCCTCACAGGTAGGTATCACCTGCTCCCCGATTGCCGCCGCCGTGGTCGCCTTTGTCACCATCTCCAACACGAACGGATATGACATCACGATTCCGAAAGTGCTGCTGGTGTCGATTCCTGCTTGTCTGTGCGGCCTCATCGCTGCGGCTGCCGCCTCCTACCACAGAGGCCTTGACCTCGACAAGGACCCCCAGTTCCAAGCCAAGATCAAGGATCCCGAGCAGTATAAGTACATCTACGGCAGCAATGCCACCACATTGGACAAGGAAATTCCCCAGTCGGCCAAGAATGCAGTGTTCATCTTCCTCGGAGCGCTGTTGGTCATCGTGTTTTTCGCCATCTTCCAAGACATTCTACCTGCCTGGGATACTGTGAAAGCCGTGAAGGGAGCCGAAGACCTCCAGATAGCGGAGGGCGCCACCATCACGGCTGACAAACTGGCCAGCGCCGGAGTAGTGGTAGAGGGTGTGACGGAAAAGAGCACCGCACTGCTGAAGATGAACCTTCTGATTCAGATCGTGATGATCTCAGCCGCCGCGCTGATGATTATATTCTGCAAGGCCAGTCCCAAGAAGGCCGTGGCAGGTCCGGTGTGGCAGTCAGGTATGGTGGCTGTGGTAGCCATTTACGGAATTGCCTGGTTGGCAGACACCTATTTCTCCAACCACATGAAAGAGATGCAGGGAATGTTGGAAAACATTGTATCGCAATATCCATGGTCGATAGCCTTCGTGTTCTTCCTCGTTTCGGTGCTGATCAACTCGCAGGGAGCCGTTGTGGTGTCGATGCTGCCACTCGCCTATAAGTTGGGCATTCCCGGTCCTGTGCTTCTCGGTGTGCTTCCTTCCGTCTATGGTTACTTCTTCATCCCCAACTATCCGAGTGATATCGCAACGGTGAACTTTGACCGTTCGGGCACGACAGTGATTGGCAAATACCTGCTCAACCACTCGTTCATGATGCCTGGCTTGATCTGCGTGACGGTGTCCACGATCGTGGCCTACCTGATTACGACATTGTTCTATTAGAATTAGGAGTTTAGGAGTGTAGGAGTGTAGACAATACTCTCGCCTTTAGATGGGCAATAACTGAAAGTCCCGCCGAGCAGATGCCTGGCGGGACTCTTGTATTTGAAATTTAGGAGTGTAGGGGATTAGGAGTGTAGGAGTGTAGGAGTGTAGGAGTGTAGACAATACTCTTGCTTATCATTGGTTGCCTTTCGATAAGGAAGATTAGAGTGTCAGTCGGTGGTGGTGAATTTCCCGTTGATGAAGTCCTCCACCTCAGCCACCTCGTCCTCGTCAAACCAATCGGAGAGTTTCTCCTTGGCCTTGGCTTTCACATCCTCAGGAACATCTCCCCATACCTTGCTGATGACATAGACCAGCACGGTGAGGTCGTCGCTCAGCCCCACAATCGGGAGAGCGTCGGGCAGCACATCAAGCGGACTGATGAGATAGCCCAAGGCCCCGATGATGATGGCCTTTTCCTTGACGGAGACATTCTTGCTCTGAAGCATATAATAAAGCACAAGAGCGGAATAGACCAGTTTGGCTCCTGCCCTTTTGGCCACTCTTGAGATTTTCTCGACAAACCCCTTGGGTGAGAACTTGTCGGAATATGACATGAAATCGGGTAATTCCATATTTGATGCCGTTTTGATAAAGATTGGGCAAAATTACGCGATTTTTTTGAATAAGACAAACATTTATTTGTCATTAACAACTTTTTGTTGTATCTTCGCCATCAAGTTATCAACCTTAATGCCGAAAGAAATGGACAACATCTTAGACGACATGGAGCACCGGGTGAGGAAAATCATCGCTGACCACCGAGGCGAGGCAGGCTTTCCCGACCTTGAGTCATACGGAGTGACCGAGAAGCAGTTTGACGACTATCTGTTTGACAAACAGGCCATCATCGATGACGACGAGTCTCTGAAGAAGAAATACACCATCTACTCCATCGTGTTTCTCATCCCCTTTGTGGTGATAGCGTTTTATGACACAACGGTCAAGAACGCACTGATAGCCGCAGCCAGCGGTGGTGTGCTCTGTCTCATCTATTATCTCATCGCCATGATCATCAGCAAGATACGCATGAGCCGTCTGAACAATGAGGCCATAGAGCGCTACATCGCCGACATCATTCGATTTCAAGATCAACGACCCGCACCTCAGCCAGGCTCTTCAGATACTCCTCGCGAATCTGCTGGATTCTGAGCCAATGGGATTTCGCCAGCGCATCAAGTCCCACCTCATCGAGTGACCAGTTGCCGCCATTCTCCAGTTTTTCCACCATCCGTCCCACCGTCATGTTGGATATATCGATGGATGGCAAATAAGCCTGTTCCGTTTCCTTTCTGTCCTTGCTGGTGTCGTAGACGAGTCCTGCCCTCTCCATGGCATTGAGCATATCGACGATGATATGGGTGGGTATATCCGTCTTGCTCCTGAGTTGCAACGGAGTGAGCGGTTTCTCCCCCTTCTCAAAACGATGGCAGATGAAACTCAGCAGCAGCGCGCACAGCCTCATTTTGTGCTCATGTGATATTTCCTCGTTGTAGGAAACAGGCATGAGCCTTTCCATGTTTTGGTTGGTATAACAGAGATGCACGCCGAAGAGACAGATAATCCATGAGAACTGCACCCAAAGCATAAAGAGCGGCAAGGCTGCAAACGAACCGTAAATGGCGTTGTAACTGGTGGCCCACAACTGCAAATGGATGTACACCATCTGCAGGATCTGCATGGCGACACCCGCCAGGATGCCCGGCCACACGACACTGGAGAATTTGACCCTCGTGTTGGGCATCACCTTATAAATCACGATGAAGAGCAACGACATGACCACACAGGGCGTTATCGCCACCATGAATTTCTCCATCGGCGCCGCATACTCGCTTAACTGGTTGTTCACCGCCGACATGAGGATATTGATTCCCGACATGAGTATGATGGCGAATGGCAGCAGCACGAAAAACGCCACATAATCGATAATGGTGCTCGTCCATCCCCTTGAGTTAGTCACTTTCCATATATCGTTGAACGTCCCCTCGATGTTGCTGATAAGCATGATGGCAGTGTAGAGCATCACGACGGCACCGATACCGAGGATGACACCGTTTTTCACATTGACCAAATAGGAGTTGACAAAGCCGATGATGATCTCGGCAGCCTGAGGCTGACTGGAAAGCAAGTCGGTGAACCATTCCTCAATATATCTTGAGAATCCGAAACCCCGTGCGATGCCAAAGACCACGGCAACCACAGGCACAATGGCCAATATGGTGGAAAACGACAATGCCGCCGCCCTTTGTGTGATGCGGGCGTCGACAAAAGCCCTCACCGCGAGCACCAGAGTCTTGAGAATATTGACCAAGAAGAACAGCGGCGCGGGGATGTCGTCTTTTTTCTGTCTCCAGATATCGTAACTGAAATATCTGATGACTCTGTTGAGCATTCTCTTCATTTCAATAAATAAGGAAAAGGAAACAGACTCCCTGTAAGCCGGGTTCTGTCGATGCCGCAAGCGACACTGCCTGTCATTTATCTACGCCTACAGTCACCCGTAGGCTCCAGCGTTCCACCCTCCATCGGAGTGAGTCGGGCGGGCTACCCTCAGACGATGGTATACGCGAACTTGCAGCTCCCAGTGTGCACAGCCCAGTGATCACCCACTGGCTGGTGGTCTCTTACACCACCTTCTCACCCTTACCTTCCCAAGGGATGGCGGTTGTTTTCTTCTGCATCTACCTGCTGTCACCAACAGCTTCCATTTTCAGAAGTGGGATGCCCTATGCTGCCCGGACTTTCCTCCCGCATCACCTTGTTCAGGTGCTGCCAGCGACAGGCCGGGACTCTGTTTCCAACTTGCAAAGATAGTGAAAGCCGAGAGCAATGCAAAATAAAAAGGCATTTTTTTGATTTAGTATCAACACAGAGTCACAGAGACTCAGAGATTATTTGTGTCTTTTAGCAGGAATTATTATGGAAGAAAAAATAAAAAACTCACCTTATAAGATAGATTTTTTAGTATAAGATTTGTGCTGTTTGTTTTTTTTGCTAATTTTGTGGTCTAAAAACAGTATGATTATGAGAAATAAGACTTTTTTACTAATATTGACCATTGCGTTCTGCCTTTGCTCCTGCAACAAAGGAGAAGAGAAATCTGCTGGTGAACAGCCATCCGCTGAAATAGAAATGGAAGAGGTAGAAGCCCCCAAGACCCTCCCTAAGACAAAGGCATTTTACACAAAACTGATAGAGGATTTCTTCCAACAGAAATATAGTGATTGCTTCAAGGGCAGCAACTATGTTGAAAACACTGTATCGGTGATCAAACTGGAATTTGCCGGTGAAGAGTCAAAAGGCGAGGAAACCGATGCTGAAGCCAAGAATGAGGAAGAGAACACCACAGAGAAGATGGGTACCGCCGACGGCAAAAATGAGGTGGAAGTGATAGGTACCCACACCTATGTAGGGACAGGCGGTTTCGAGGTGACCGGTCAGAAGTTCAAGGCCATCATCAGCATTGCCCAGGAAGGTTTCAACATCGACATCTACCGCGAATCGACACAGATCCTCACCAGCAAGTCATTCTGGGAGAAAGGTGCCGGCAACATGGTTTTTGTGCAATAACGATTTGTTCTAACTTTAGATATCAAGAAGCCACCGCCCATTATGAGCGGTGGCTTTTCGTTTGCGGCATGGTTTGACGGACATACATGAAGTAAGTTCGACGAATTACACCGCGATTCTTGGGAATCTATTAAATGATTGACTGTCCCCACTTTTTCTCCAACGCCTGAGCCTTCATTCGGGTTTGCTGCATGAAGGATTTGTATTCCTCGGACTCCGGGTGGAACGGGCGGTGGGCCAGAGCCTCCTTGATGGGTTTCCACTCCTTGATGAAAAGGAGGGCGTCCTCGCTGAGATAAGAGTCGGTGAGTCGCTCCCAGATATAGTCCACCGCCTGCTGTGAGGGGTGGAGCATGTCGGGCTGATAGAAGCGATAGTCACGAAGTTCATCGTTGACAATCTCATAGGCAGGGAAGTAGTTCACATTGTCAGAGAAGAGTCCCTGCAACTGCTCTGCTGCCAAAAGGAGAGCCGCTTTGGAGAGCACACTGCCATGGAAACCGTATTTGGCATATCGTATGGGACTCACCGTCACCACTACCCTCACCTTCTCATAAGCCCCACGCAACAAGGACACCGCCTCGCTGAGATAGTTCACACACTGATCCACCGTGAGCACCTCCTCACGGAAAAGATGATGTGGACGTTTCTGGCAGTTGTCCACAATCTCGCCGGTCTCCTTCAGCACATACACATGGTTGGTGCCGAGTGTGAGGAATGCCACACGGGGAGGTTCATCGGTCTGCTGCAGCCAGCGCTCCACAGTATGCAGAATGCTGGCAGGGTTGTACATCACCCCATAGGGATTGACCACGGCGCGGAATTTCTCCTCAACGAATCGCTGCCCGATGCTGTCGGCGAAACAGGAGCCGACAAACAACATTCTCTCAAAAGGCGGAATGCGGAAGGACGGAACGGGAATGTCTACTATGGTTCGGAAATTCATTTAAGTGAAGAGTGAAGGGTGAAGGGTGAAGAGTGAAGAATGAAGAGTGAAGAGTAGGCGGACTTCAGTCTTTGAGAGAATAGGTGATGGTAGAAACCACCCTCACACTCTTTTTATAGGGGATGTCGGAGTCATCGATAGAGAACTCACCCTGTCCAGCCTCCAAGATTTTATTGATTTTTGAGTGACTGTTTTCGGCAAACTGTTTGGCGGTTTTCTCTGCGTTGGCGATAGCCTCCGCCATCATTTCCGGTTTCAACTGCTGGAATTTGGTGTATTCATATTCAGCATTGTCGGAATTCAGGATGATGTCCCTGTCGATCAGTTCGTCAGATTTTGTCATCAGTTCGCTGATGAACTTCGTCTCAAATGAAGTGACGATGACAGAACGTCTCACCGTGTAATTGTAGCGCGGCTTATCCTCCCCCCATACGTTGGCAAGATTGTCCGTAACGTCGAACGTGCTTACTGAAACAGTGCCTTTGCCGTCAATTCCTTTTTCCTTGAGGAAATTTTGGATGATTTTGACTTTTGCATTGAGCCTGCCAAAAATGGGCTTGAGTTCATCGTCAGACTCTTGCAGTTCCATGGTCCACACCACTTTATCTGCATCGACTTCTTTCTCAGCAAGTCCTTTCACTGTCACCCGGCGGTCTTTGTTGGTGAAATTGTCAATGCCACTCTTGATGCACAACCCCAGCATCAAAAGGCCAACGGCCACGATGGCCGCTACGATTATTTTCTCATATTTTTCCATAATTTGGCAAATAATTGTTTGTTAATGTCCTTTTTTCTACATCATGACAGACGGATACTCTATCGTTATCTTTTTCAAAGTTATAGAGTGATTCTCTTCTTCAAATCTATCCTTTACCATGATAAAAAATGGTGTCAATCAATCGACTTACAAAAATAGTCGCCTTCAGCGAGAAATCGCAAGATTTTTTTAAGAAAATGAGAAGAAGATACTTTTTTCCACCCATTTACCACTTTTTTCATCACCTGACCTTCTTTTTGCACGTTGACCATTGGTTTTGCTTGTCAGGGAACCATGAAATAGACTCACCGAGCAGAATGACTTTTTGTAACATCTATTTTATCCAATGTAATATATGGAAAATAAAATTTGATAAAATAAACAAAAAGTAATAAATTTGCACAATTCAACTATTCAAGCATTTCAACATACTATTATTTAACCATTGATGCACCACTGAGTGCAGAAGAAGAGGATTATCTACCTAACTAGGCTACTTACCTTATTATTTTTCTAACTATATTATTAACTTACAATCTATGCAAAATTTCACGAAATGTATTTCGGTGATCTGTGCCAGTTTGTTGACTATTTCTGTGTCCGCCACAGCGACACCAGTCACGGCTGAAGAAGCAGTACTTGAAACAAATGCTGCGGTACAGGTGAAAGGCGTGGTTCTCGATTCGAGCGGAATGCCGATTATCGGAGCCACCGTCATGGAAGTGGGCTCCCAAAACAACGGAACCCTGACAGGCCCCGACGGATCTTTTGCGATTTCCGTCAACAAGGGAGCGTCTCTGCGAATCTCCTACATTGGCTACAAGACGGTCACGGTGAAAGCCACCGAAGGCCGGCAGATGTCCATTGTGCTTGAGGAAGATTCTGAATTATTGAATGATGTGGTGGTGGTGGGTTACGGAACCCAGCGCAAGAAGTTGGTCACCGGTGCCACGGTTCACGTAGATGCCGACAACATCGCCGCCACCAACGCTGTCGATGCCTTCGGTGCTCTTCAGAGTCAGGCAGCCGGTATGAACATCGTCCAGAACTCCGGTCAGCCCGGTGAGAGTTACAAGGTGGTGATCCGCGGTATGGGCACAGCCGGTTCGAACACCCCTCTGTATGTTGTGGACGGAGTGCCAGGAGGTGATATCTCCGACCTGTCGCCCAACGACATCGAATCCATTGACGTGCTGAAGGATGCCGCCTCCAGTGCCATCTACGGAGCCCGCGCCTCCAACGGTGTCATTCTGGTGAACACCAAGAAAGGCAAGGCCGGACGCATACAGGTGTCCTTCGACGGCTACCTTGCCTGGCAGAACCCCAACACGAATGATGTGACGCCCCTGAACGCCAAGCAGTATATGGAAATCAATGACAAGGCATACGAGATACAGGGTGTGACCACTTATGACTGGGCGAAACTGATACCCAAGCAGTATGCCCAAATCATGAACGGCACCTGGAACGGCACCAACTGGTTGGAAGAGACCACCTTCCACAACGCGCCGATGAACAATGCCTCTCTCAACATCACCGGCGGCAGCGACGTGTCCCGTTTCGCCCTCGGTTTCACGAAATACCATCAGACAGGAACCATCGGCTGGCCCGCCACCCCGAAGTTCGACCGCTACACGGTGCGCATGAACTCCGATTACTCCCTCATCCGCCGTCACGGCCGCGATATCCTGAAGTTCGGTGAGAACGTGACATTCTCAGCCACCGACAAGAAAGGCATCTCCATTGGCGGCATCTATGGCAACAGCATCCGCAACCTGCTCGCCATGTCGCCATTGCTCCCCGCCTACAACGACGCCGACGAATTCTACACCTACAAGGACATCCAGGCCGACAACTGGGACTTCAGCGCCGAGATGGCCAACCCCCTCGCAGTCATGAAATATGACGAAAGCGAGAGTTACACAAAACGTTACCGTCTGCAGTCCAACTTCTTCCTCGAGTATGTCCCCATCGTAGGCCTCACCTTACGTTCGAGTGCCGGATGGCAATACCGTCACTCCGAGGGCAGGAGTTATGTTCCCGTTTATGAGATAAGTGCCAAGAAATCGAACCCCAACGACGACGTCCGTCAGAACCAATCATACAACACCCGTTGGTCACTGGAAAACACTGTCAACTGGGTGAAGGCGTTCGACAAGCACAACATTGACGTCCTTATAGGACAGTCACTGGAAAAATGGGGATATGGAAACGGCCTGAGTATCACCAACTCCAACTCCCTCTTCCCCGGCTCCTTCAAGCACGCCTACATCGACAACGCCAACGTGGTGGATCCCGCCTACACCTCCATCAGCGGCAGTCCCAACACCCAAGGCGCGCTGTCATCCTTCTTCGGACGAGCCAACTACAACTATGACGAGACCTACCTGCTCTCACTGGTCATCCGCGCCGACGGTTCATCCAACTTCGCCCGCGGCAAACGCTGGGGCTATTTCCCATCCGTATCAGCCGGTTGGGTACTCACCAACGAGTCATTTATGGATCCTGTCAAAGACTGGCTCTACTTCTTCAAGATCCGTGGCAGTTGGGGACAGAATGGTAACTGCAACATCTCCAATTTCCAGTATGTAGCCACCGTGGCATTCGACGACCCCTACTATTTCGACAGCAAGGACAACCCAGGCATCGGCGCCTACCCCAACATCCTTCCCAACAAGGACGTGAAATGGGAGACCTCCGAACAGTTAGACTTCGGTTTTGACGCCCGCTTCCTCAAGAACCGCTTAGGCATCTCCTTTGACTGGTACAACAAGAAGACCAAGGACTGGCTGGTGCGCGCCCCGGTACTTCTCTCCTATGGCACCGGTGCCCCCTACATCAACGGCGGCGACATCGAGAACAAGGGTTTTGAAATCCATGCCTCCTGGAACGACCATATCGGCAAGGACTTCGTGTACAGCATCACCGCCAACCTGTCACACAACAAGAACGAGGTGACCCGTCTGGCCAACTCCGAAGGCATCATCCACGGCGGATCCAATGCCATCGCCCAGAACACCGCGGAACTCTACCGTCTGCAGGTAGGCTACCCCATCGGTTATTTCTGGGGCTACGAGATGGAAGGCATCATCCAGAACGAGCAAGACCTGCAGGACTACCTTGCCCGCAACTGCGGCGGCGACAAGAAAAACTCTCTACAGGGCGAGTCGCTCCAACCCGGAGACGTGAAGTTTGTCGATGTCAACGGAAACGGCAAGATAGACAAGGGTGACGACGACAAGACGATGATCGGCGACCCCAATCCCGACTACACCGTAGGTCTGACCATCAACCTCGCCTACAAGGGCTTCGACTTCTCACTCAACGGCTATGGATCATTCGGTCAGCAAGTTGCGAAGAGTTACCGTCAGTTCTCCGACCATCCCGACGACAACTACTGCACCGACGTATACACCAAATACTGGACCGGCGAAGGCAGCACCAACCGCTATCCCCGTTTCTCTGACGGCAAGACCGCCAACATGTCAGAAATCTCCCGTGTTTGGATAGAAGATGCCGACTTCTTCAAGATCTCCCGCGTCTCGATCGGCTACGACCTGAAGCGCCTGATTCGGGCACTCCCTGTGACCAAGTGTCACATCTATGTGGCTGCCAGCAACATGTTCACCTTCACCAAATACTCAGGTATGGATCCTGAGGTCGGCTTCGGCAATGGTACAAGTTGGGCATCCGGCATCGACTGTGGTTATTATCCTTCCTCCCGTTCCTGGCAGGTTGGTCTGAATGTCAACTTTTAATCCATGAAGATTATGAAAAAGCATATTATATTCCTGATGGTGTCCGCCGTATGTGTGCTGTTGGCTGGCTGCGACGACTTTTTGGACACGGAAAGCCTTACGATGAAAGATACATCCAACTTCCCCATCAATGAGACGGATGCCATTCAGATGGTGAACGGAATCTATTCGGCGATGAACCGCAACCTCGCCGACCCCGAGGAAGACCCCTTCTTCATCTTCGACATTGCCTCCGACGACCGTCTGGGCGGCGGCAGCCAGAGCAACATCGGAGCCCAGGGCGTCGACCGCCTCATGAACTCCTATGTAGACTGGATGAAGCCCTTATGGCAGCAGCGCTACGCCGGCATCAACCGTGCCAACAGCGCCCTTGAGACCATTGACAATGTGACGGGATGGTCCTCGGAGAACAAGAAGAAGCAACTGCTGTGCGAGATCTATTTCCTGCGCGCCTTCTATTATTTCAACTTGGCACAGGTATTCAATGGTGTGCCATTGGTGCTGAGCACGGAGCCACAGAACCTACCCAAGGCCACCCCTGACGAGGTTTATGCCCAAATAGCCTCCGACCTGAAGAAAGCCATCGAGTATGGTCCCTCCACCAAGTATCCGGAGTTTGGCGACGGCCATGCCTCCCGTTGGTCTGCCGAGGGCATGATGGCCCGTGTGTGGCTTTTCTACACCGGTTTCTACAAGAAGTCTGAATTGCCCCTCCCCGCCGAGGAAGGCGGCAGCATCTCGAAGGCACAGGTGGTCTCCTGGCTCGAGGACTGCATCCAGAACAGCGGCTACGGCCTTGTCTCCGACCAGCGCAATCTCTGGCCCTACACCAATCCCTACACCGGCAAGGACTACAAGTATGACATCGACAACGGTCTGAACTGGGAGACCGATGAGAACATAGAAAACATGTTCGCCATCAAGATGTCTAACAAGCCCGGATGGAGTGCCGACGCACAACTCCGCCACAACCGCATCGTAGAGTTCTACAGCCTTCGCAAGACCAATGAGACAGCCTTCCCCTTCTCCGTGCAAGGCTACTCCAACGGACCTGTCTGCGAGAAGTTGTGGACCGACTGGGCCGCCGACCCCGACTACGCAGGCGACTACCGCCGTGTGGGATCCATCTGCGACCGCGCTGTTGAGATACCCGACTATAAGGGTGACCCAGCCAAGGAGGTAGAGAACACCAACCTGCTCGCCAAGAAATATATCGGCTGCGAGGCCTACGACCCCGAGACAGGTCAGCGCATGCTCAGTTACGGATATTTCTATGGCAGTGAGAACAACCGCCAGACCGGTCTGACACAGTCACTCGTATGGCTCCGCTTTGCCGACGTGCTTCTGATGCACTCAGAACTCAGTGACGGCAAGGTCGTATACAATGGCAAGAGCGGTCTGAATGCCGTCCGCCAGCGCGCCAAGTTGGCCGACATCCCCTACTCCTTGGAAAATCTGAAGAAAGAGCGCCGCTATGAACTGTGCTTCGAGGCACTCCGCTGGAATGATCTTCGCCGCTGGGGCGATGTGCAGCAGAAGGTAATCAACCAGGTAGGCAACAGCATCCTCAACCAAGGCATCCCGGGACAGTATGCATTCACCAACGACTTCATGCAACGTTACCAGGAGACCGGTGGCGGATTCTTCAAGATTCCAGAGGATCAGGTAACCCTTTCCGAGGGAGTACTGGAGCAAAACCCCGGTTGGGGTGACGGCACCAACTGGGCCAAGGGCGACCTGCCATACAAGTTCAAATAGTATCTGAGAATTTTTATTATTCAGCACAGAGGTACAGAGATACAGAGGAAATCATCTCTGTACCTTTGTGTCTCTGTGTTGAGTGTTATTATAGGAATAAAAACTTCGTTTTTTATTTTGAATTGCTCTCGGCTTTCACTAACTTTGCAAGCGTATTGAAGTATCAAGAAATAAACGAAGTTTTTCCGACAATGAAAAAGATATTATTCCTCTTCCTGACATTGCTGTTTATCAGTACAGAAAGCCGGGCCGGAGTTGGCGGTCCCACGTTCTACTACAAGTTCGTCGCACAGCCCAATGAGACGGGAGCCGGCAAGGTGTACGTCACCAACAAAGAGGTAGGCGAGGAAAATGTGAAGTATTACGACTACTACGGAACTACTATTTTCACAGAAGGTTCGCTTCCCAACGTGAAGACCGTCACCGTCACCGCTTACCTGTATGCCCAACCCGCCGACGGTTACATTTTTACCCACTGGGCAAGACTGGATGACTACGGGAAGGAAACCGTTTTCAGCCAAGCACGACATACATCCGACCTGGTGACCACCACCAACACAGACAAGCAAAACCCCAAGGTCAATTACTTCAAGGCATATTTTGCCAAGATGGGGCTTGTTTATCCCAAGTCCTCCGATGAGACCCTCGGCACTGTCATGATAGACATCCCCACCAACACCGTGGGCGATGTCGTCACCATGACCGCCATCCCCGACCTGTTCAACGGTCAGTTCAAGGGTTGGCAACGCAACAACCAGACCACCTTGATCACAGACAATCCTCTCACCCTTACGGTGTCGAATGCCAACAGAGGAATCTACACCGCTGTGTATGAACCCAAGGGAGTGGAAGACAAAGGAGTATTTGTCATCATGCAGAACGTAGGGACGAAACGCTATTTCGGAGTCACCGGCGATTCAGAACCCACTTTCGGTGAAGAACAGCGCTATTTCACCAACTCCATGATGCTGGTGGACGACAGCAACACCGAAGTATTCAACAATCCCTCTTTCCTTATGAAAGTAAAGGGAATCCCCAACGGCACTGGCGGTCTCAACAATGTCTCCATTGAAAGTCAGGGCATCAGCACTTTTGACATCGGCCAGCAGTACTTCAGGATGGAGTGTTTTGAGGAAAACGAATATTTCATCTTCGCCACGCAAAACGGTTTCACCGGCTATCTGAAAGACAATGGCTCAGCAGAAACCGGCACCAACCAGATGGAACTCTTGGGCAGTTATCACAGTCCGGGAATTTGGAACCGCTGGAACTACAACAGAGACTACGCCTGGCAGTTCAAACTGATCGACGAGGAGCATTTCGACACGAATTACATCGGTGCGAAGCCAGAAGCCAGCACTCTGAAAAATGGGAAATACTACACGACCATGTACACCGCCTTTGCCTATGAGTGCCGCGACGGGATGAAAGCCTATTTCGCCGACAAATTCATGGACAATGGCGACGTTCATCTGAAACAATTGAAGGACGGCAGAGTGCCTGCCTACACCGCCGTGGTGTTGGAATGCAACGGCACCACTCCAAAGAAAAACCGCATGATGCCACTCTGTGAGGAACTCACTCCGATTGAGGGCAACCTGCTCAAAGGAGAGATCTGGCTCAACGATGGAAGTGACGATCCAGAGAACTACCGCACCAAGTTTGACCCCTCCACCATGCGCCTGCTTTCAAAAAAAGGCACATTTGGCAAAGATCCAGTCACCGATCCGTTCAACAACAATGCCTCACTCACCTACATTGCCAACAACACCTGCTATCTTGACGTGAGTGATTTGGAAACACCTCCCGATGAGATTACCCCGAACATGACACCAGATAACGTCAACCGAATCTGGGGAGATGCCAATGGCGATGGCACAACGGATATCTCTGATGTCATCTGCATCGTGAACTACATTCTCGACCGGCCACTGAAAAGTTTTGTCTTCGTCAATGCAGACACTTCTGAAAACAAAATGATTGAGTTGAATGACGCCTTGCTGATTGTCGCCTACATTCTCGGAAAAATATAAAACTATTACACTCTAACCCGGGAAAAATTCCGGATATATCGCCACACCCTCAAACTAAGGAACATGAAAAAACTACTAACAGGTCTCATGCTTGCCTTGTGCAGCATGATTGCCCATGGGCAGACTTACCCATACCAAAACCCCAACCTGAGTTCGGAGCAGCGCGCCGCCGACCTGTGCTCCCGCCTGACATTGGAAGAGAAAGTCAGTCTGATGAAGAATTCCTCCCCCGCCATCAAACGTTTGGGAATCCCACAGTTTGACTGGTGGAACGAGGTGCTCCACGGAGTAGCGAGAAACGGTTTTGCAACAGTCTTCCCCGCCACCATCGGAATGGCCGCCTCATTCGACGACAACCTGCTGTTTAAGGTTTTTGATGCAGCAGGCAACGAAGCCCGTGCCAAAGCCAACACTGCCCGCCACAGTGGGGTGATCAAACAGTATCAGAGTCTGTCGTTCTGGACACCCAACATCAATATTTTCCGTGATCCCCGTTGGGGCCGCGGTCAGGAGACCTATGGCGAAGACCCCTTCCTGACCGAGCGGATGGGGCTGGCAGTCGTCCGCGGCTTGCAGGGCGACGGCAGTCACAAATACCGCAAGTTGCTTGCCTGTGCCAAGCATTACGCCGTGCATAGCGGTCCGGAATGGAACCGCCACGAGTTCAATATCGAGTCACTGCCAGAGCGCGACCTTTGGGAGACCTACCTGCCCGCTTTCAAGGCACTTGTACAGAAAGGAAAGGTAGCAGAGGTGATGTGTGCCTACCAGAGCATAGACGGCGACCCTTGCTGCGGCAACACACGTTACCTTCAGCAGATTCTCCGCAACGAATGGGGATTCCAAGGCATCGTGACCAGCGACTGCGGTGCCGTCAGTGATTTCTGGCGTCCAGGGCGCCATGGGGTATCGGCCAACGCCCATGAGGCATCTGCGAAAGCCCTTCGTGCAGGCACCGATGTGGAGTGCGGGAGCAATTACCTGACATTGCCCCAAGCCGTCAAAGCCGGAGAAATCACAGAAGCCGAGATAGACGTGAGTCTCAAGCGCCTGCTCAAGGCCAGGTTTGAATTGGGAGACTTCGACCCCGAGTCAATGGTGGACTGGCAGCAGACCGACGAGCGATGTGTGGCCAGCAGAGCGCATAAGCAACTCGCTCTCGACATGGCGCGTGAATCGATGACCCTTCTCCACAACCGCAGCCAGGCTCTCCCCCTTGCCAAGGACAGGAGCAAAATCATCGTCATGGGACCCAATGCCAACGACTCCGTTATGCAGTGGGCCAACTACTCCGGTTATCCAACCAGCAACACCACCATCCTGCAAGGCATCCGCAAGAAAGTGGGCGATGTGAAATATTACCCCGCCTGCAGTCTCACCAAGAACGAGATTGACGAGAGTCTCTTTGGCAACATCGTCAGTCCCGACGGCAGAAGCGGCTTGCGTGCCACATATTACAACAACAAGAAAATGGAGGGAGAGCCAGCCGCCACTGCATATCTCAGTGAGCCCATCAACCTGAGCAACGGAGGCAATACCGTCTTTGCCCCGGGTGTCAATCTGGAACAGTTCTCCGCCCGCTACGAGGGCATATTTGTTCCCAAGTCAGATGAAAAAGTGCTTTTCACGTTGAAATTTGATGATGGTGTGCGACTGATTGTCAACGGTGACACCCTTATCAACGTGTGGCGCGGCCGCGACCGTATCCAAGTCGGCGAGCGGTCACTCCAAGTCAGGGCCGGAAAGGAATACCACATTCAGTTAGACTACATGCAGGATGCCGACATGGCCTCCCTTCAGTTTGACATCGTGAGGAAAGCCACCCCGACCATGGAAGAGGTTGTGAGGCAGGCTGCGGGCTATGAAACCGTCATCTTCGTCGGAGGCATCTCTCCCCGTCTGGAAGGCGAGGAGATGAGAGTCGACGCGCCGGGTTTCAAAGGAGGCGACCGCACCGACATTGAACTTCCTGAGGCTCAGCGCAAGATATTGGCAGCGCTCCATGCCGCCGGCAAGAAGGTGATATTCGTCAACTGCTCCGGCAGTGCCATAGGTCTGCTTCCCGAGACAGAGACGACAGACGCCATCCTACAGGCCTGGTATCCCGGAGAGGAAGGCGGCAACGCTGTCGCCGATGTCCTGTTTGGCGACTACAATCCCAGCGGTAAACTTCCCATCACCTTCTACAAGAGTGTGAACGACCTACCCGACTTCCTCGACTATCGCATGACAGGGCGCACCTACCGCTACTTCAAGGGCGAAGCCCTATTCCCCTTCGGCCATGGTCTGAGTTACACCAATTTTGACATTTCGAAGCCCACTTACAAAAATGGCAAGGTGAGGGTGAAAGTGACCAATACCGGCAAGACGGCAGGCACCGAGACCGTTCAGGTTTACATCCGCCGTCTGGCAGACACCGAAGGACCGCTGAAAACACTCCGCGGTTATGCGCGCACCACTTTGGCCCCCCAGGAGAGCAAGATGGTGGAGATAGAACTGCCACGCGAGCAGTTTGAGGGATGGGACGAAGTGACCAACACCATACGCGTGGTGCCCGGCCAATATGAGATCATGGTAGGCAACTCCAGTTCCTCAGATGCTTTGAAAGTCATCAAAACAAAAATTAAATAGGATTTCATGTGAATAATTTTGCTCCACTCAGCAAAAAACCGTAATTTTGCATCATGATGGAATTAAGAAGACACATTGAAATATTACTCCTGAGCCATGACTGTGTGATCGTGCCCAATTTGGGTGGATTCATGGCTCATCACGTCGCCGCCCGTTACGATGAGGCCGACGGCGTATTCATCCCCCCGTTCCGTTCTCTGGGCTTCAACACCCAACTGAGCATGAGTGATTCTGTTCTTGCCCAGTCCTACGCCGATGCCTATGACATCAGTTTTCCAGAGGCAGTCAGCCGTGTGGAGCACGAGGTGAACATCCTCAAGGAGCGCATTGCCAAGAACGGCCGATATGAGTTCACCGGTATCGGCACCCTGTTCATCAACGATGAAGGTCGCTATGAGTTTGAGCCCTACCCAGCAGGAATCCTCACCCCCTCTCTCTACGGATTCGGAGCGTTGGAGATTCCGCGGCTCAGCCACACCACGAGCACGCCTCACGTGTCGCTTGAGACCAAACCCATGAGCATCATTCATCCTGCCCATTCATCAAAATTAGCCACCATCATGTCGCACATAGACGAGAGAAACCAACCTACGGAGGAAAAAACCATCAGCATTAAAGTGAGCGTGTTGCGCAATCTTGCAGTGACCGCCGTAGCCGCAGTAGCGCTGTTGCTTTTTGCCCGTCCGGTGCCGCCAGGAGAAGACATCGCGTCCGGCTCCGCCACGTCGGAGGCCAGCATGGTATCCATTCCAAATGAGGAAACCGAATTGGCTTCAGAGCAGGCAGCCGACCTTCCCAACATAGTTGGCGGCCTTGAAAAAATGTCAAAGATGATAGAGGAAAGTAAGGAGCAAGGTGTTGTTCCCGAGGTGGGAACCTACACCATTGTCCTTGCCTACAGTCTTCCTCTTGAGAATGCCCAGATGTTCCTTGCCGATGTAAAAAGCAAGGGAGCCCGCAAGGCTGTTCTGATGACCTACAAGGGTGAGAATGTCATTGCATACGGCAGTTATGCAGAGAACAGCGAAGCCTATGCTCAGTTGCAGCAACTTATAGCCGACGGCAGCATCCAGAGCGGTTGGATCATGCAAGTCAAATAAGATGAAAAGGGTCCGTTGTCCGAAATGTGATGAATTCATCACATTTGATGAAACCAAATACGAAACTGGCCAGTCACTGGTCTTTGAGTGTCCGAACTGCCACAAGCAGTTCGGCATTCGTATGAATGTGTCACGCCTTCGCAACACTCAGAAAGACGAGCATCCCGACGAGTTGGCCAATGAAGCCGGTTGCGGTTCCATAGTTGTCATAGAGAATGTGTTTCACTACAAGCAAGTACTCCCTTTGCGCATGGGCGACAATACCATCGGCCGCTACATGAAAGGAAGCAAGACAAATACGCCCATTGAGACCAACGACCCCAGTGTGGACATGCTCCACTGCATCATCCATGTGTCACGCGATAAGAGCGGCCATCTAAAGTATGTGCTCCGCGATGGTCCTAGCAACACCGGCACCTTTGTCGACAATCAGATACTCGGCGACCGTGAACGCCGAGTCATCACCGACGGCACATTATTCACCATCGGAGCCACCAGCATCATCCTGCGTGCTGCAGAGAAATAAAAGCCTTATTTTCTTAATTTCAGTCGGGGAATCCTGTATTTCTCACCCTCTTTCGGATCATCGTTGCCGTTATTGGCCACAATGAGATAAATGTGTATGTCCGTTCCAAGGAAAATCCGAGAGATGGTTGCCAGATTTTGTCCTGGCATCACCGTGATGACGGTATCGATTCCCACGATGTCATAGGCACCATAAGGAATCTGAGCATTCATCGCCTCATAATTGATGGTGTCTGCGGGTGCTGCCACTTGAGTGACATCTTCCACCTCTGCCACCTTCATAGTATCTCCCCCATTCAAGGAGTCTACCATCTGGGCGGTCTGTTCGGTCTTTGCGATGCCATCGTCCTGACGGCGCAAATGCAACAGCAGGGAAATCAAGCCGATGACCAAAGCCAGCAGAGGAAGAGCATACATCCAAAACCTGGAACGGGCAGGAGATGGTGCAGGAGGCTCTGGAGAAGCAGGAGGCTCTGGGGAAGCAGGAGGCTCTGGGGAAGCAAGAGGTGCTACAGGCTCATCTGGAGAGGCAGAAGGATCTTGAGAGTCTAGAGGATCTAGAGAATCTGGAGAGTCTAGAGAGTCTAGAGAGTCTAGAGAGTCTGGAGATTCTGGAGATTCTGGAGATTCTGGAGCATCTTGATCTTCCTGGTTTTCGGGGGATTCTGCGGGAGCAGCCGACTCCGTGAGGATAAGGAAAGTTTTATCCTCCTCCGGTTGTTCATGGATGTTGTCATAAGGAGTCACGGTTTTGATGTCATCAAACTCCACCCCTTCGTTCAGTTCCACTTCTGGCAAATAGGAGAAAGGTCTGTTCACCCACTCACTGAGCGCAGCATCCGGTGTGAAGGACACTTTGCCAAAGATATTCTCCGCCACGCGGACTTTTGTAAGCAAGAAAGTCCCCAACTGAGGCACAGAGACCGTCTCGCCACGCTCCATGGCATCAAGGATTCCTTTGAAGAAGGTAACAGGAAACCGTTCCGCCAAATATTTGTCTGTTTTCTCCTCATCAACCAACATCTCCGAGATGGCAGCAAACACCTTTTTTGCCGGTTCGTCTGTCTCATCCAACAAGGGGGCAGGGACAAAGTCAGCAGACAATGAGGGCGGTACCAGGAAGCGTTTGTTAGAGTTGGCATCACAACGCACATACTCCATTTTCTTCGACACCTCAAAACGGCCGAAACCCGGAATGAGCAGTTGTCCGTTTTCTGCTAATTGTCCTGTGAGCCACCTGACGATGGCGGCCACACATTTCTCTGCTGCATTCTCTTCGCAGCCAAGTGTCTCTGCAAGAAATGATATGAGTTGTTGCGTGTTCATGATTTTCTATTAACCTCCCCATACAAGTCGAATTCCTCAGCGTCGGTAATACGCACCTCGTAGAAACAGCCTCTTCTCAGTCTCCTGTTCCCAACCCTGATAAGCACTTCGGGATCAACCTCCGGAGAGGAGTACTGCGTGCGTCCCACATAGAAGTCACCATCTCTTCTGTCGATGATCACCTGCATGGTTTTCCCCACTGCCGATGCCTCAATCTCCGCGCTGATTTCCTGCTGCAAAGCCATCAGTCGGCCGAGTCGGTCCTGTTTCACCTCCTCGGGCACATCATCCGTATAATGTCTGGCACTATAGGTGCCCTCTTCCTCTGAATAGGCAAAAGCACCCAGGCGCTCAAACCGTGCCCATCTGACGAAATCCATCAGTTGCTGGAAGTCCTCCTCTGTCTCGCCGGGGAACCCCACCATCATGGTGGTACGGAGCGCGATGCCAGGCACCGCCTCGCGGAGGGTGCGCACCAACTGATAGGTTTCCTCACTCGTCGTATCCCTTCTCATGCGCGACAGCATATTGTCTGAAACATGCTGCAGCGCCAGGTCAAGATATTTGCACACATTGTCGCGCTTGCGCATCACCTCCAGCAGTTCCATGGGGAACTGGTTGGGATAGGCATAATGAAGTCTGATCCACCTGACGCCGGGGATATCCGCTATCTGGTCAACGAGTTCTGCAATATGCCTTTTCCCATCAATGTCAATGCCATAGTAGGTGAGTTCCTGTGCGATGACCTGCAGTTCTTTCACGCCCTGACTGACCAACCATCTCACCTCATCCAAGATTTCCTCCATGGGTCGGCTTTTGTGCCGGTGTGTGATGAGCGGAATGGCGCAGTAGGCGCAATGTCGGTTGCATCCCTCACTGATTTTGAGATAGGCATAGTGAGCAGGGGTGGTGAGCGTGCGCTGTCCACGGCAATCGACAGCCTCGGCCATGCCCAGGTCATCGAGCAGTTTCATATAGTCGAACTTGCCGTAATAGCCATCCACCTGTGGTATTTCCTTTTGGAGTTGTTTGAGATAACGTTCCGAAAGGCAGCCCATGACATACAGTTTTCCGATGCGTCCTTGTTCCTTGGCAAGGGTCAGTTGCAGGATCATCTGGATGCTTTCCTCCTTGGCATCACCGATAAAGCCGCACGTGTTGACGACCACGATCTCTCCGCAGGGATTATCGCTGTCATGGTGGCACACGAAACCATGCGCCTCAAACTGTCGCATGAGCCGCTCGCTGTCCACCAGATTTTTGGAGCAGCCCATGGTGATGATGTCCACCCTGTTTTTCCTCATCAGGCTATTTCATCCTTTCGCCAAAAAGCGATTCCACAAACTGCTTTTTGTTGAACAGTTGCAGATCCTCCATTCCCTCGCCCAATCCGATATATTTCACCGGCACCTTCAGTTGGTCGCTGATGCCGATGACCACACCGCCTTTGGCCGTACCGTCGAGTTTGGTCACTGCCATACTGGTAATATTGGTCACTGCCGAGAATTGCTTAGCCTGTTCAAAGGCGTTCTGTCCTGTGCTGCCATCCAGGATGAGCAACACCTCATCGGGAGCCTCTGGCAACACCTTTTTCATCACATCCTTGATTTTCTTCAGTTCATTCATCAGCCCCACCTTGTTGTGAAGCCTTCCAGCGGTGTCGATAATCACCACGTCGGCATCATTGGCCTTGGCCGAACTGAGGGTATCGAAAGCGACAGATGCGGGGTCGGCCCCCATTTTCTGTTTGATGACCGGCACACCGACACGCTCACCCCAGATACACAACTGATCTACGGCAGCAGCACGGAAAGTATCGGCCGCACCCAAGAACACTTTTTTCCCTGCAGCCTTGAACTGGTAAGCCAATTTTCCGATGGTAGTGGTCTTTCCCACTCCATTGACACCCACGACAAGGATGACATACGGTTTATGGTCAACTGGCAAATCCCAGTCCTCCATATCCTCTGTATTGTTCTCAGCCAGCAAGCCTGCGATTTCGTCACGGAGTATGCCATTGAGTTCTGACGTAGAGACATACTTGTCGCGTGCCACACGCTCCTCAATACGTTCAATGATTTTGAGTGTTGTTTCCACGCCCACATCAGAAGTGATCAACACCTCCTCCAGTTCATCCAGCACCTCATCATCAACTTTTGATTTGCCGGCAATGGCCTTGGATATTTTAGAGAAAAAACTCTGAGAGGAGCGCTCCAGACCTTTGTCGAGTGTCTCCTTTTTCTTCTTGTTGAAAAGTCCGAAAAAACCCATAATCTCAATTTTATTGCAAATATAGATAAAAAATGCGTATTATCAGCCAGCAGGATGAATAATTTGCATTTTCATACACGATTATCCCTTGAATATCAAAAAGAGTGCCCTTTTGGGGAGCACTCTCTCTGATATGTGTATTGTGAATGATTATTTCTTGAAGAAATCTTGCACGGCCTCATTGGGAACCATTTGCTCGTCAAAGATGTAAGCACCAGTTTTGGGGCTTCTTACCATCTTAATCACCTTGGTGTATGCGCGTCCCTCCTTTGATCCCTCATGGAGAGAAGCCACGGTTTTCTTTGCCATATTCTAAATATTATTTGATTTCTTTGTGAACAGTCATTTTTTTGAGGATGGGGTTGTATTTCTTCAACTCCATGCGCTCCGGTGTATTCTTGCGGTTCTTGGTGGTAACGTAGCGGCTTGTGCCGGGAAGTCCACTGTTCTTCATCTCGGTGCACTCGAGAATGACCTGAACCCTGTTGCCTTTTGCTTTCTTAGATGCCATTTTGACTAATCTCCTATAACTTTAATGTCCTTCCAATCGACATACCCTTTGGCCACTGCCTGTTTGAGGGCTGCGTCGAGACCTAATTTATTGATGGTGCGGAGACCTGCGGCACTTAACTTAAGGCTAATCCAACAATCCTCCTCCACATAAAAGAACTTCTTTGTGAACAAGTTCACATCGAAAGTGCGCTTTGTGCGATGCTTCGAGTGGGAAACATTATTGCCCACCTGGGCTTTTTTTCCCGTAATCTGACAAATCTTCGACATTTCTATCTAAATTTTTGTTTTCGTTTTTTGATACCTATTCCAAACAGGGTGCAAAGTTACTAATAATTTCCTAATGCACAAAAATTTTTGATGAATTAAATTTTGATTTAATGATTTTTTGGATTTTGAGGGGGCTAGAGTAACTACTCAGTCATATGCCATGACTTCTTAGGAGGTGGGAACAGCACCTCCTAAGAAGTTATTCTTTCGATGAAATCTTTATCAGGGTTATCCTCAAT
>JAEEJK010000055.1 GCA_016281815.1 Prevotella sp.
GATGAAAGAGGTGTTTAAGCGTGCCGCCCTCGACGGAGAGTGGCGGCCGATGATGGAGCACCTCGGCAAGACCTACGAGGACTCATCGAGCGTGCGCCAGTTGATGGAGGGTGAGCGCAACCTGCAGGGGTTCATGACGGCGATGCTCTCGCTCAACCCCTATTACCTCGCCGCTCCGGAGATGGAGATGAACCACGGCTACTGCGACTTCTTCCTCATGCCCGACCTCAACCACTACCCGATGGTGCGTCACAGTTATATCCTTGAACTGAAGTACCTCAAGGCCGACGCCACAGAAGCAGAGGCAGAGCGGCAGTGGGCGGAGGCGGTGGAGCAGATACGGGGCTATGCCGAAGGACCCCGCGTGCGCCAACTCATCCGTGACACACAACTCCACCTTATCGTCATGCAGGTGAAAGGCTTCGAGATGCTCAGGTCAGAAGAAATCTGAGGCCTTTCTGATGGTGATGGACAAACAATTATTTATGAGGCAATTCGCTGTTTTCTCTGCACTTTTGTGAAGGATTTTATCTCATTTGAACCAAAATGAACCAATGATTTGAACCAAAATGAACCAAATCTATATTATGGATAATGCGTAAATTTGAAGTTGGAATAGGAAAACAACTCACAAAAAGATAGATTCTTGGGAGAAATGTTTCAATTTGCAAAGTGGCAGCAAAGATACGGCTCACGCCTCTTTTTGTGTAAATTTGCTCCGTATCGTTACCTGAAGACACTTATAATAAAATAGCGCGACTATGAAGAAAAGACTTTTACTTATTTTGCTCACCATGGTCAGTGTCATGGCGGCAAGAAGTGAAGACCGAGTCATCCTCGACTGGGGAAGGAATGTCCCCTGGGAGATGAAGTATGTCTTCCAAGAGTCGGACGAGGGCATTGCACCCAATGGCAAGGTGAGCATCAGCAACAACCAGTTCACCAACAAACGTCTTGAGACAGTTATATTGCCCGATGTCAGTGGTATCACCACCGGCATTGGTTATGTCGATGCCAATACATTTGACAATAAAGCACCTGCCTACAGCATCCAAGGCATCAAGACCCAAACACCGAAACGCGGTGTCTATATTCGCGACGGCAAGAAGATTGTTGTGAAATAATTGTTTGAATCTTCTCAAATCAGATGATACAGATAAAAGAGCATCCGCTGTATGGTGGATGCTCTTTTATCTGTATGCCATCACACATTCCACAATGTCTGCACCGCTGCCTCAATGGTTCAGATCTTTGTCGATGCGGCCTGTGGCCGTAGCGTATCAATCACTGTTTGCAGATGAACGGCATGGCGCTGTCGATGAGTGAGCGCTTGCGCTCCTGAAGGGACATCCACCCGCTTCAGTTCTGCAGTGACTATGCCCCAGTTTCCCAAAGGGCACAGAAGGAGGATGAGGGGACGACTTACATGGCAGAATTTCTTGATTTTTGCTTTTGAAAAGGCAAAGGAAAGGCAAATCTTTAAAAAAAGACAAGAATCCAACATAGAGTAACAGAGATGCAGTGGAAAAAGAAAAAAACTCTAAAACTTCGCGTTTTTTTTTGTATTGCACTGGATTTACGCTAACTTTGCTACCCGAAACCAAAAACATGCAGAAAAAGATGAGGAATCTAATCATCATGTTGCTGGTCTGCCTGCCGTTGGCAGCAGCAGCACAAGGCAACTGGGAGAAGCCCGAGCAAGTGAAGGAGGCCCCGAAGAAATCGACCGAATATCAATATGCCAAATATTTGGGCAACGTGGTGCCCGTGGTAAACGGTGAGGTGGTATGGGAGAAGACTTTTAGCAACAACAAGAACGCGGATGAGAACTATGCCGCCATGCTCAACATGCTCACCGCCATGACACAGGAAGAAATACAAATCCCGGAGAAGAGCAACGTGTCGCTGGTGAACAAGGAGGAGCACAAGATCATCTGCCATTTTGAGGAGTGGCTGACCTTCGCCAACACATTTATCAATCTCGACCGCACCCGTTTCATCTACACCCTTGCCGCCGACTGCATGGACAATCAGGTGACGGTGCGTATCCTGCGCGTCAACTATTGGTATGAGGAGAACCGCAATGGCGGCGAGCGCTACAAAGCCGAGGAGTGGATCACCGACGAGTGGGCGCTGAACAAGAAGAAGACCCGCCTGTCCAAGATCACCGGCAAATTCCGCCGCAAGACCGTGGACCGTGTGGAAGAGATTTACAACAACATCGGAACAACTCTGGGAGCGCAATAGTGTATGAGACCGACTGAAGACCCTGTGACAGAGACTGAGGGAGCCCAGGAAGGCTTCCCCCGCCGACGCTCCCACCGCAAGCCCGCCAGCGACCAGTTGTTGGGATTCCGCAACGTGCTCAACATCATCTTTATGATCCTCGCCCTCATCGGCGTGGTGGTCTATGTGTGGTTCGACAGTACCGTCGGCACCTATATCGTCATCGGCGGCATGGCATTCAAGATGGTGGAATGCTGTCTGAGAATGCTGAGGTGAACAATTATTTGAAGAAAGACCAGTATCAAGAACAAAGCCTGAAATGAAAAATCACCTGTTGTACGTCATCCTCCTGCTGGTGCTGCTACCTATCGCCGCCTCAGCACAGGAATACTACAGCATGGACTCCGGCGGCACTGTCAGTCAGCGTAGAAAGGGCTCAGGCGACAGCACCCAAGTGGATTTTCCCCGAGGCATGAAAGTATGGACCGTGGACGAGAGGTTCGGCGACATCACCCCCGCAGTGCCCGACACGCTGCCCCACATGTATATGAACTCCATCTTCACAGAGGGTCTTTATGGGGAATACAACACGACAGGCAATCTGGGAGGTTTCCGCCTCAACCGCATCTTCACCGACCGCACCGACTACAACGACTTCATCTTCAACAGTGGCTATGACTATTTCACCACAGCGGTAAAGGATTTCCATTTCACCAACACCTACTCCCCCATCACCAACGTCAGCCTCAACTCATGCGGCAACCGCACCAATGGTGAGGACCATTTCAAGGCCCTCTTTGCAGTCAATGCAGGAAAGCGCCTGGGAGCAGGTTTTAAGGTAGACTATCTCTACGGACGCGGCTACTATCAGGAAAACAGCGCGTCGCTCCTTAACTTCACCGTTTACGGTTCCTACCTCGGTGACCGCTACCAGGCCCATTTGCTTTTCTCAAACAACCACCAGAAACAGGCAGAGAACGGCGGCATCACCAACGACAACTACATCACTCACCCCACCAATTTCACCGACAAATTCACAGCCGCTGAAATTCCCACCATGCTGGCAAGCAACTGGAACCGCAACGACAACCAGCATATCTTCTTTTCCCACCGCTACAGCGTGGGATTCAACCGCAAGGTGCCCATGACGAAAGAGGAAATCGAAGCCAAGAAATTCGCCATGGAGTCGGCCAAGGAAAATGAGGCCCGCCGTGCAAAAGAAGCCGCCCGCAAGCAGGCAGAAAAGAACGGAGAAGATTGGGATGAGGAAGAATACGAACAGCAAGTGGCACTCAATGCCCAGACCAACGTGGAGGAGGCCACCCCTGTTGACACGACATGGACGAAGAATGAGTATGTGCCGGTGACCAGTTTCATACACACAGCGAAATTCGACAACTACCGCCGCATCTATCAGGCCTATTACCATCCCGACGACTACTATGCCAACACATACAATACCCTCTCACGCTACAGCAATGACTCCATTGCCAATGACAGCATTTTCGACAAGACCAACCATTTCATATTGCAGAACACCTTTGCCATCGCTCTTCTTGAGGGATTCAACAAATATGCACCTGCAGGCCTGAAAGCCTTTGCCCGGCACGAACTGAGGCAATACACCCTGCCCGACAGCACGACACAGTCGGCGAAATACAACGAGCATGCCCTGTTTTTGGGCGGTCAGATCAGCAAGACCTTAGGCAACACGCTGCATTACAAGGCCACGGGTGAAGTAGCCGTCTTGGGCAAGCGCAGGGGAGATATATTCATCGATGCCACCGCCGACCTCAATTTCCCCCTACTGGGCGACACCGTGCAGTTGGCTGCTGACGGATATTTCCACCACTATGCCCCCACCTTTTATTATACCAAGTATCATTCCCGGCATTTCTGGTGGGAAAACGATGACATGAAGAATGTCACCCACACCCGGATTCAGGGGCGGCTCACATGGGAAAAGACAAAGACACAGTTGCGGGTGGCTGTCGACAACCTCAGCAACTATGTCTATTTCGGGACAAACTATACGATGGACACCGATTCCAGGTCGAACAACGCTGCCGCATCCCGTCAAAGCAAGGACAACATCAGCGTATTCACGGCAAGCGTCAACCAACAGTTCCAATACAACCTGATCCATCTCGACGCCCAACTCACCTACCAGAAGTCGAGCCATGAGGACATCATCCCCCTGCCATCCCTCAACGTGTATGCCAACCTATACCTGCGCTTCAAGATTGCGAAGGTGCTGGACTGCGACTTAGGAGCCGACGTGAGATATTTCACCAAGTACAAAGCCCCCGACTTCGTGCCTGGCATCGCCCAGTATGCGGTACAGGAAAATGAAGAAAAGGTGGAAGTGGGCAACTATCCCATCGTCAACGCCTACGCCAACTTCTTCCTCAAGCATGCGCGCTTCTTCGTGATGATGAGTCATGTCAACCGTTCATCGGAAGGCGGCAACTATTTCCTCACTCCCCACTACCCCATCAACCCGCGCATCTTCCGTTTCGGAGTGTCGTGGAATTTCTTCAATTAAATGGTGCTCAATACTTATCCAAAGAAGATTGCCCTCACACGAATTCTCTAATTCTATAATTCGGGACATAAATCAAAACAAATTCATCAGATTCACATGATTCATGTTCTATTTTTTCTCTCCCGAATTTAAGAATTTAAGAATTAGCCTTCGGCTCAATACTTATCCAAAGAAGATTGCCCTCACACAAATTCTCTAATTCTATAATTCGGGACATAAATCAAAACAAATTCATCAGATTCACATGATTCATGTTCTATTTATTCTCTCCCGAATTTAAGAATTTAAGAATTAGCCTTCGGCTCAATACTTATCCCCAAAAATTGCCCTCACACGAATTCTCTAATTCTATAATTCGGGACATAAATCAAAAGAAATTCATCAGATTCGCATGATTCGTGGTCTATTTTCTCTCCCGAATTTAAGAATTTAAGAATTAGCCTTCGGCCTCTTCCCCAATGATTCTGTCAAAAACGGGGCGCATCTGTTCCGGATGGGCGATGAGTGCGCGTAACTGATTGAGTTTACGTTCATTGTCCGACCCCGGGAGCCACATTTTAATATATCCGTTGACAGAATACTTGGCGTCCATATGCTCCATGAAACGCCGCCATTGTCCCTCCCTGTCAAGTTCAGGGTAGTGGTTCAGGCCAAACTGTATGGTGCGCCTGATCACCGTCTCAGGATCCATGTCACGGTCAGCCTCAGCGACAATCTTGCCATAAATGCTGCGTGGGGCATGCGATGCCGAAGCCCTGTGGTCCTCCACCGCCTCACGCATCAGTTGGATTTGCGCAGGCGAGAACCATTTGGGCAACCGAGTGTCGGCAGCCAGGATTTTCCCGCTGGTGAGATGGTGGATGGCCCGAGGTCCCTCCAGGCCCAGGTCATGATATGCCGCGATGACATAAGCCATATTGACGTCCGCTCCAAAAGAGCGCGCCAAGTCGACGGAGCGGCGTATCACCTTTGTGGCATGGGAAAGATTATGTGCTTTGTCAAACTGGTTGTAACGTGGAAGGATGTTCATCTCCACAAACTCCATCAGGTCAAGGCTAACATTCTTGTCAATCATATACGTGTGCTTTGCGAGCAAAGTTAGTGATTTTTCTTGTAAAAGAGATGATTATAGAAAATAATCATTAATTTTGTTGGCCAATTATGGTCATTTTCCATTTTTCAGCCATGAAAGAAGAAGAAAGCGTACGTCTCAACTCACCCCGTGCATGGTTGCTTGCCACCCGTCCCAAGACACTGACCGGTGCCGCAGTCCCCGTCATGGTAGCCCTGGCCCTGGCATGGAACGACTGCGGCAGTGCAGGATTCCAATGGATTCCGGCAGTGCTGTGCCTGTTGTTTGCCTTCATCATGCAGATAGACGCCAACCTCATCAACGACTATTTCGACTTCCGGAAAGGCACCGACGACGAACTGCGACTAGGTCCCAAGCGTGCCTGTGCCCAGGGATGGGTGACGCTGCGTGCGATGCGCATCGCCATCGCCCTCACCACCCTTCTCGCCTGTCTGACAGGACTTCCCCTCATCCACTACGGCGGATGGGAGATGGTATCAGTCGGTGTGCTCTGCGTGCTGTTCTGCTTTCTCTACACCACCCACCTGTCATACCGCGGCATGGGCGACATGCTGGTGCTGGTATTCTTCGGCATCGTACCCGTCTGTGCCACCTATTTCATCCAAACCCACACCGCCACATTGGAGGTTCTGACCGCTTCCATCGCCTGCGGTCTCATCATCGACACGCTGTTGGTGGTCAATAATTACCGCGACCGCGACAACGACCGACGTACAGGCAAGCGCACCATCATCGTGCGCATCGGCAAGCGAGCCGGCGAGCAACTCTTTTTGGGTCTTGGCTTGGCAGGATGCCTGTTGGGAGTGGTTTTTATTGTCTATGGCCATGTATGGGCCTTCGTCCTTCCCCTCATATACTTGAGGCTGCACATCCTCACCTACCGCCGCATGGTGAAGATTGGCAGCGGCACCCAACTCAACGGCATCCTGGGTGAGAATGCCCGCAACATGTTCATTTACGGCATCCTTGTCACCATCGGCCTGCTGATCAGCACCCTCTGACAAGGGGCAAGAAGCAAGGTTTCAGACTTTTTTGCTCGATGAACTGTACTCAATCTCCTGTTGGTCCGTATTCTCCTCACCCTTGTCTATATAATTAAGGTAGATATAGGCAAGTGCTGCGAGCATAAGGATGAAGACCACCATGCGGATGAGGCAACTGGCAAATTTCTTGATCAAGGCGACGCCTACGATGACAGCCAGGACGGCAAAGACAACGTATGCGATATTCTCATTGGTCAATAATGAATCTAATTCCATCGTATCTTTATTTAAACAAGTTTTTGAAAGGAGTGGGAATAGGAGTCTCAAACTCCATGCGCTCCCGAGTGACGGGGTGATAGAAGCAGAGCAAGAAGGCATGGAGACACAGTCGGTGCACCGGGTCGTCGCCATTGCCATATTTGGAGTCACCGCAAACGGGATGTCCCATGTCGGCGGCATGCACACGGATTTGATTTTTACGTCCCGTCTCCAGTTTGAACTCCACGAGTGAGTGCTCCGTGGTACGCGCCAGGGTATGGAAATGCGTGACGGCATACTTTCCCCCGTTATCCACGGGTGAGGAGTAGGTGACATACGCCTTGTTATCCTTGAGCCAGTTGGCGATGGTGCCACCATCTTGCTCCATCTCGCCCGAGACGACCGCCACATAGCGGCGGTCATAGACGATGTTGTGCCACTCATGCTCAAGGATCTGCTCCGTCTCCATATCCTTGGCATAGACCATCAGACCGCTGGTGTCGCGGTCGAGGCGGTGCACCACGTGTGCCCGGCACGATTGGCGTGACTTGTGGAAATAGTCATCGAGCACAGACTTCACATTGAGCGATGAATGTCCGGCGGCCATGGAGAGGATGCCGATGTTTTTCTCCACGACAATGATATAATTGTCCTCATAGACGATTTTCACATATCGGCTCTTGAACAAGTCGTTTCGCTTTGACTTGCTCACAGTGACCTTCATGCCCGGTTTCAGGGGAAAGTCAAACTGTGTGACGAGTTTGCCGTCCACCTTGATTCCCCTTCCCTGAAGGGTTGCCTTTATCTTGCTGCGGCTTTGTCCCTTGATTGTCTGCAGGAGATACTCCAGCAAGGGAGCCTCATGGTCCACCGTATAGTGGTCGTATTGCGGTTCGGTATGATAATTACGTTTCATAAATGATTTTTATATATGGTATCTGTCTTCCATTTCCCATTTCTCTGCAAAGTTACGATTAAGCGAGGGGAAAGCAAAATAAAACACGAAGTTTTTATTTTCTTTCCCGAGCGGCATCACCAAAAATGGGAAAAGAGATTTTATTCTACCAAGAAGCATATTAATTCACAAATTTTGCCTAACTTTGCACCCACAAACAATTTAAGGTAAAAAAGAAGCATGATAACAGTGACCAACCTTGCCATTCAGTTTGGCAAGCGCACACTTTACAAGGATGTGAACATCAAGTTCACCCCCGGCAACATCTATGGCGTGATAGGAGCCAACGGAGCCGGAAAATCAACTCTGCTGAAAGCCATCAGCGGTGAGTTGGAGCCCAACAAGGGCACGATAGAACTGGGTCCCGGAGAGCGCCTCTCCGTTCTCGACCAGGACCACTTTAAGTATGACGAGTTCACCGTGCTTGACACGGTGATGATGGGTCATCAGCCCCTGTGGCAGAACATGAAGGAACGCGAGGCCCTGTATATGAAGCCCGATTTCAACGAGGACGACGGCAACCGCGTGGCAGAACTGGAAGAGCACTTCGCCGAGATGGACGGATGGAACGCCGAAAGCAATGCTGCCATGCTGCTCTCCAACCTCGGAATCAAGGAGGCACAGCACTACAAACTGATGAGCGAACTATCGGGAAACGAGAAGGTACGCGTGATGCTCGCCAAGGCCCTGTTTGGCAATCCCGACAACCTGTTGCTCGACGAGCCCACCAACGACCTTGACCTCGACACCGTGCAGTGGTTGGAGGAATACCTCAGCAATGTGGAACAGACCGTGCTCGTGGTGAGCCACGACCGCCACTTCCTCGATGCAGTAAGCACACAAACCGTCGATATTGACTTTGGCAAGGTGACCGTCTTCGCCGGCAACTACTCCTTCTGGTACCAGAGTTCACAACTTGCCCTTCGCCAGGCACAGAACCAGCGCCAGAAGGCAGAGGAGAAGCGGAAGGAACTGGAGGAGTTTATCCGTCGGTTCTCAGCCAATGTCGCCAAGAGCAAGCAAACCACCAGCCGCAAGAAGATGCTCGAGAAACTCACCGTCGATGAGATCCGTCCGTCATCCCGCAAATACCCCGGCATTCTCTTCCAGATGGAGCGCGAGCCCGGCAACCAGATTCTCGAAGTAGAGGGACTGAAGGCAGTCGATGCCGACGGCACCGTGCTCTTCGACAATGTCAGTTTCAACATCGAGAAAGGTCAGAAGACCGTCTTCCTCAGTCATAACCCCAAGGCCATGACCGCGCTCTTCGAGATCATCAACGGCAACCGTGAGCCCGATGCCGGCACCTACAAGTGGGGCATCACCATCACCACCGCCTACCTGCCCCTCGACAACACCGAGTTCTTCAAGAGCGACCTCAACCTCGTCGACTGGCTCAGCCAATTTGGTGTAGGCAACGAGGTCATGATGAAAGGTTTCCTCGGCCGTATGCTCTTCAAGCAAGAGGAAGTAGAGAAGAAAGTGAATGTGCTGAGCGGTGGCGAGAAAATGCGCTGCATGATCGCACGCATGCAGTTGAAGAACGCCAACTGTCTCATCCTTGACACGCCCACCAACCACCTCGACCTGGAGAGCATCCAGGCTTTCAACAACAACCTGGTGACCTTCAAGGGCAACATCCTCTTCTCCAGCCACGACCATGAGTTCATCCAGACCGTCGCCGACCGCATCATCGAGTTGACCCCCGTGGGCACCATCGACAAACTGATGCAGTATGACGACTACATCTACGATGATGCCATCAAGGCGCAAAAGGCAAAGATGTATGGCGACAACCTGTCATAGACAGTTTCTAAATAACCTACAAAACCGAAAACTTGTCAGGCCGTCATCGAGTTTGGCAAGTTTTTTGCTGTATGCTTAGCAGACACAAAAAACAACCATCATGAAAGAAGAAGACAAGAAAAAGATAGACGAGCCTCAGGACGAGAAGCCCGAGACTCCGGAGAATGAGGCTGCCAGCACCGACAATGAGGAGACTGCCGGCGAGACAGAGTCATCAGAGGAACCCCAAGAGGGAACGGACAAGAAGGCCGCTGATGCACCTGAAGCCGACCCTTTGGACATCGCGTTGGCCAAGATTGACGAACTCAACGACAAATATCTGCGCAAGGTGGCTGAGTTTGACAACTATCGCAAGCGCACCATGAAAGAGAAGACCGAACTCATCCTCAATGGTGGTGAGAAAGTCATCACAAAGATTCTCCCCGTGATCGACGACTTCGAGCGCGCCATCGCCAATGGTCAGACCACAGACGACGCACAGGTGCTGCGCGAGGGTCTGGAACTGATTTTCAAGAAATTCCTAAAGATCCTTGAAGGAGAAGGTGTTGAGCGCATTGAGACCGAGAACAAGGATTTCGACACCGACTACCATGAGGCTATCGCCATGGTTCCCGGCATGGGAGACGACAAGAAAGGCAAAGTCATCGACTGCGTCCAGACTGGCTATACCCTCAACGGCAAGGTCATCCGATTTGCCAAAGTGGCAGTAGGACAGTGACAATTTTAGTTAAGAGTGCATAGTTCATAGTGCATAATTCATAGTGCATAGTGCATAGTTCATAGTTAAGAGTTCATATTTTGGCAAACAAGAGAGATTACTACGAGGTGCTGGGGGTCAGCAAGACCGCCAGTGAAGACGAGATCAAGAAGGCCTACCGCAAAATAGCCATCAAATATCACCCTGACCGCAATCCGGGTGACAAGGAGGCAGAGGAGAAATTCAAAGAAGCCGCAGAGGCATACGATGTTCTCCACGACCCCCAGAAGCGCCAACAGTACGACCAGTTCGGCTTTGACGCCCCCGGCGGTTTCGGAGGTTTCAGCGGAGGCGGATTCTCCATGGACGACATCTTCTCCATGTTCGGCAGCGTGTTCGAGGGAGCCGGCTTCGGCGGTTTCGGCGGTTTCGGCGGTAGTCGTGGCGGCGGAGAGCGCAAAGTGCGCGGCGGCGACTTGCGGCTGAAGGTGAAAATGAGTCTGCTGGAGGTATCTACCGGTGTGACCAAGAAATTCCGCGTCAAGAAAGACGTCACCTGTCCCCACTGTGGCGGTTCCGGCGCAGAGAAGGGAACGAGTGCAGAGACCTGTCCCACCTGCCATGGTAGCGGCTACACCGTGCAGACCAAGCAGACCCTCTTTGGCATCATGCAGACACAGGGTGCCTGTCCTACCTGTCATGGAGAAGGCAAGGTCATCAAGAACAAATGCAGCCACTGCGGAGGCGAAGGTGTAGTAAAAGGCGAGGAAGTGGTGGAAATCAACATCCCTGCCGGTGTTGCCGACGGCATGGTGCTCACCGTTCGTGGAAAAGGCAATGCCGGAGCCCACAACGGCATCCCCGGCGACATTCAGGTGTTTATCAGCGAAGAAGCCAACGATACCTTTGTCCGCCAAGACAACGACTTGATTTACAATCTTTTGTTAGATTTCCCCACAGCCGCATTAGGTGGCGAGGTGAAGATTCCCACCGTCGACGGCAAGTCACTCAAGATCAATCTGGAGCCCGGCATTCAGCCCGGCACCACCAAGCGGTTGCGCGGCAAGGGTCTGCCCGCTGTCCAGGGATATGGTTCCGGCAATGGCGATATCATCGTCAACATCAGCGTCTATGTGCCCAAAACCCTCAGCCGGAATGAGCGCGAGGCATTGGAAAAGATGCGTGACAGCGACAACTTCAAGAGCGACAAAGCCACCCGCCAAAGCATCTTCCAGCGGTTCAGGAACTACTTTAGTTGAATTAAGGATTAAGGATTAAGAATTAAGGATTAAGGATTAAGGATTAAGAATTAAGGATTAAGGACTGAGAATTAAGGATTAAGAATTATGATTACCACTGCTTCTGAAAGTGAAAAATGAAGAGTGAAGAGTGAAGAATTGTTTCTCCGTATGTTGCGTTTTCGACGCAACCCCTACAAAAGGACTATTGTCTAAACTCCCAATC